>NZ_JBYMTI010000003.1:602500-605000 GCF_057773145.1 Pseudoxanthomonas sp. 68-E7
AGGGGATGAGGTGTGATTAGGAGTGAAAAGCTAATCGAACCCGGAGATAGCTGGTTCTCCTCGAAAGCTATTTAGGTAGCGCCTCATATGTATCCTCTTGGGGGTAGAGCACTGTTATGGCTAGCGGGACATCGCGTCTTAGCAAACCATGGCAAACTCCGAATACCAAGACGGACTGTATGGGAGACACACGGCGGGTGCTAACGTCCGTCGTGAAAAGGGAAACAACCCAGACCCACAGCTAAGGTCCCAAATTCAGTGCTAAGTGGAAAACGATGTGGAAAGGCACAGACAGCCAGGAGGTTGGCTTAGAAGCAGCCACCCTTTAAAGAAAGCGTAATAGCTCACTGGTCGAGTCGGTCTGCGCGGAAGATTTAACGGGGCTAAGCACTGAACCGAAGCTTGGGGTGCACACTTATGTGTGCGCGGTAGAGGAGCGTTCCGTAAGCCTGCGAAGGTGGCTTGAGAAGGCTGCTGGAGGTATCGGAAGTGCGAATGCTGACATGAGTAACGATAATGCGGGTGAAAAGCCCGCACGCCGAAAGCCCAAGGTTTCCTTGCGCAACGTTAATCGACGCAGGGTTAGTCGGTCCCTAAGGCGAGGGCGAAAGCCGTAGTCGATGGGAAGCAGGTTAATATTCCTGCACCTCGCGTGAGTGCGATGGAGGGACGGAGAAGGTTAGGTGTACCGGGCGTTGGTTGTCCCGGGGAAAGGCGGTAGGTGTGGAACTTTGGCAAATCCGGGTTCCTTTAACACCGAGCACCGAGACGAGCTCATTAGAGCGAAGTCACTGATACCACGCTTCCAGGAAAAGCTCCTAAGCTTCAGCTCACGAAGACCGTACCGTAAACCGACACAGGTGGGTAGGATGAGAATTCTCAGGCGCTTGAGAGAACTCGGGTGAAGGAACTAGGCAACATGGCACCGTAACTTCGGGAGAAGGTGCGCCCTTTTTGGTGGCTGCATGCGCAGCTGAGCTGAAGAGGGCCTCAGAAACCAGGCCGCTGCGACTGTTTATCAAAAACACAGCACTCTGCAAACACGAAAGTGGACGTATAGGGTGTGACGCCTGCCCGGTGCTGGAAGGTTAATTGATGGGGTCAGCCGCAAGGCGAAGCTCTTGATCGAAGCCCCAGTAAACGGCGGCCGTAACTATAACGGTCCTAAGGTAGCGAAATTCCTTGTCGGGTAAGTTCCGACCTGCACGAATGGCGTAACGACAGCGGCGCTGTCTCCACCCGAGACTCAGTGAAATTGAAATCGCTGTGAAGATGCAGCGTTCCCGTGGCAAGACGGAAAGACCCCGTGAACCTTTACTATAGCTTTACATTGAACGTTGAGTTCGTCTGTGTAGGATAGGTGGGAGGCTATGAAACCATGGCGCTAGCTGTGGTGGAGCCAACCTTGAAATACCACCCTGATGTGCTTGACGTTCTAACCTAGGCCCGTAATCCGGGTCGGGGACCATGTATGGTGGGTAGTTTGACTGGGGCGGTCTCCTCCCAAAGAGTAACGGAGGAGCTCGAAGGTACGCTCAGCGCGGTCGGACATCGCGCACTGTGTGCAAAGGCATAAGCGTGCTTGACTGCAAGAGCGACGGCTCAAGCAGGTACGAAAGTAGGACTTAGTGATCCGGTGGTTCTGTATGGAAGGGCCATCGCTCAACGGATAAAAGGTACTCCGGGGATAACAGGCTGATACCGCCCAAGAGTTCATATCGACGGCGGTGTTTGGCACCTCGATGTCGGCTCATCACATCCTGGGGCTGTAGTCGGTCCCAAGGGTATGGCTGTTCGCCATTTAAAGTGGTACGCGAGCTGGGTTCAGAACGTCGTGAGACAGTTCGGTCCCTATCTGCCATGGGCGTTGGAAGTTTGAGAGGGGCTGCTCCTAGTACGAGAGGACCGGAGTGGACGAACCTCTGGTGTTCCGGTTGTCACGCCAGTGGCATTGCCGGGTAGCTATGTTCGGAAGCGATAACCGCTGAAAGCATCTAAGCGGGAAGCGCGCCTCAAGATGAGACTTCCCGGGGCACAAGCCCCCTGAAGGAACCATGTAGACTACGTGGTTGATAGGTCAGGTGTGTAAGCGCTGCAAGGCGTTGAGCTAACTGATACTAATGATCCGTGCGGCTTGACCATATAACCTCAAGTGGCCTTGGACTCGACGGCAGCGTCGATGAGAATCCAATGCCCGCTACGTCACAAGACCCTATGTGAGACTGGCGCCTCATCCTTATGGATGGCGACGCTCCAACCGTCTCCCTGGTGAAATTAGCGCTGTGGTCCCACCCGTTCCCATCCCGAACACGGAAGTGAAACGCAGCTGCGCCGATGGTAGTGTGGCCTAAGCCATGCAAGAGTAGGTCATCGCCAGGGGCTTTACCCCTAAAACCCCCAGCCTCAAGGCTGGGGGTTTTCTATTTATGCAGGCACTCGATTTTCAATGATCACTTGCTGCAAAAACCTAAAGTGAGACTTTAAGTTTTTGCGAAAAGTA
>NZ_JBYMTI010000004.1:0-132764 GCF_057773145.1 Pseudoxanthomonas sp. 68-E7
AGCCTCGGTGGACCAGGTCGCCACCGGCTCGAACCTGGTCAACCAGGCCGGCGCGACCATGGGTGAAATCGTCGCCTCGGTGCAGCGGGTCACCGACATCATGGCCGAAATCGCCGCCGCCTCGCAGGAGCAGTCCGCCGGCATCGAGCAGGTCAACCAGACCATCACCCAGATGGACGAGACCACCCAGCAGAACGCCGCATTGGTCGAGGAGGCTTCCGCCGCCGCGCGCAGCATGGAAGACCAGGCGCGCCTGCTCAGCGAAGCGGTGTCGGTGTTCGCCATCCGGAACGATGCGATGGACGCGCGGCTCGCGGACGCATCGCAGGGACGAACCACCGGCGCGCTCCCGTCGCGGCCGCCCGTCTCTCCCGCGAAGGGCGTGCGCGCGCTCCAGAAGAACGCCCCGGCGCGGCCCGCACCCGCGCAGCCGGTCGCTTTGCCTCATCCTTCGCAGCGCACGCGCTGAGCCGGTCAGGGGCCGGCGGGAACCGCGCGGCGGCGCGTTATCGCTCCGCCTGCCGCGTGGTCACCAGCCGCAGGAAGGCTTCGTGCTGGTAACGGCTCATCCGCAGTTCCTGTCCAGTGTCCAGGGTGACCACGTGGTGGCCGTTGAACCATGGATGGATCGCCTTGACCCGGCGCACGTTGATGATCGCCGAGCGGTGGATGCGGGCGAAGTGCCGCGGGTCCAGGCGTTCGGCCAGGGTGGACATGGTCTCGCGCAGCTCGTGCACGCGATCGGCCAGGTGCAGTTCCACCGTGTTGCGACTGGCCTTTATCCAGACGATGTCGTCCACCGGCACCAGCACCACGTGCTCGTCCACGCGCACCGGAATCCGCTGCAGCCAGGCGTCGCGCTGGCGCAGGTCCTCCAGTGCCTGCAGGATCCGCCGGGATTCGCCGCCGTTCGGCGCGCGACCGGCCGATAGGCGCTCCTTGGCGCGCGCCAGCGTCGCCGCGAAGCGTTCGCGGCTGAACGGCTTGACCAGGTAGTCCACCGCGTTGGCCTCGAACGCCTTCACCGCGTACTGCTCGTAGGCGGTGACGAACACCATCGCCGGCATCCGCGCCTGGCCGATCGCGTCGACCACTTCGATGCCGGTCATCGCCGGCATCTGGATGTCCAGGAACACCAGATCCGGCGACTGCGCGCGGATCGCCGCCAGCGCCGAGGCGCCGTCGCCGCATTCGCCCAGCAACTCGATGTCCGGATCCGCGCGCAGCTGGCGGACGATCGCATGCCGGGCGATCGGCTCGTCGTCCACCACCAGCACGCCGATGCTCATGCGGGCACGTGCTCCGGCACGTCGTCCAGTTCCTCCAGCGGCCGGTAGGGCAGGCGGATGCGGCAGGCCACGCCCTGCGGCCAGGTCATGTCCAGGCGCAGATCGGCGTCCTCGCCGTACAGTTCGCGCAGGCGCAGGCGGGTATTGGACAGGCCGATGCCGTGGCCGCCGGGGCTGCCGCCTTCCTCCAGCGTGCTGTTGCCGTTGCGCACTTCCAGCAGAAGCTGATCGCCTTCGCGCCGCGCCTCGATCTCGACACGATCGGCGCCCACCCGCTGGCCGATGCCATGGCGGATGGCGTTCTCCACGATGGGTTGCAGCAGCAGGCTGGGCACCGCGCCATCGAGGGTGTCCGGAGCGATGTAGATCTGGGTGGTCAGGCGGTCGCCGTAACGCTTGCGCTGGATGCCCAGGTACAGATCCAGCAACGCCAGTTCGCGCCGCAGGGTGATCTCCTGGCCGTCGTAGTCCTCCAGGAACGCGCGCAGCAGATCGCTCAGCCGCAGCAGCATGTCCTCGGCGCTGACCTTGTCCTCGTCCAGCAGGGTGACGATGGCGTGCAGGGTGTTGAACAGGAAGTGCGGCTGCAGCTGGGTCTTCAGCACCTGCAGCCGCGACTGCGCCAGTTCGGTGGCCAGCTGGCTGGCTTCCAGCTCGCGGCGGGCCTTTTCGGCCTGGAAGCGCAGCGAGTGCTGGATGGCGACCAGCGCGCAATAGGTCACCACGCCGATGGTGATGTACTTGGTGAAGAACTGGAAGAGCTGTTCGCCGAAGGAGCTGGGCTCGAAGAAGGTCGAGATGAAGGCGCCGGCCACCATCGACAGCAGGGTCAGGCCGCTGGCGGCGAACAGATGGAACAGCAGCGGCCCGGCGCGGTACGGCGGCTGCACGGGATGGCGTTCGGCCAGCCGGAACACCCACGGCGCCAGCGCGGCCCAGATGTACCAGACGATGATCGACCAGCGCAGATAGTCGGTGAGCGCCCACAGTTGGCCGGAGGCCAGGTCGTCGATGATGCCCTGCACGACAAACACCAGGGTCACCGGCAGCCACAGGGCCAGGTAGCGGGCCAGTCCTATTTCGATGGTTCCCAGGCGGATCTTCATGCGGGTATCGCGGCGGGCGGCTGGCAAAGGGGCAGGGCATCCTAAGCGCACTTCGGCGCAAACAAAAAGCGAGGGGCGCTTCACTACGATTGGGAACACGGCCACGACGATTCGTCCCGCATCCGTTGCCGGGAGTGCGCGGGACGCCGCCTGATGCACGCAACGGCGGCCATGGCGGCGGCCGGTTGCCCCCGGAGACTCCACCATGCGTCAGCGTCATTCCTTCCCGATGGCCGCGCTCGTCGCGGCACTGATGATCCTTTCCGCGACCACCGCATCCGCTTCGGAGCCCGCGGCGTCGACCGGGATCCGTTACCTGGCGCTGGTCAACCGCGCCCACGACGGCATCGACCGGCTGGAAGTGGCCGAACCCGGCAGCGGCGCGTTCCAGGAAGTGCCCCTGGGCGAAACGGTGCGCGGCGGCGGGGATTCCTCGACCGTCGAACTGCGCGGGACCGGATGCCGCTACGACGTGCGCTTCACCTTCCGTACCGGCCGGCGCATGGTCTACGAGAACGTCGACGTCTGCCGGCTGCAGGCGCTGCGCGTGCAGCCGCCGCCGCGCGACCGCCTGGATCGGCGCCAGGCCACCACGCCCTGAGCCGACGCGTGGTTCAGCCGGCCGGGAAGCGCGCCGCGCGCAGCCAGCCGCGCGCGCTTTCGCGGGCCCGCGCGGCCTCGCCTTCCAGCCATTCGCCGAAACAGGCGATCTTGCGGCTGGCGTGTCGCGCCACCGGATAGGTGAACCAGAACGCGCGGCCATCGCCGGCGACGTGCGGATGCGCCGGCACCAGCCGGCCGGCGGCGATTTCGTCATGGAACAGCAGCGGCGAACCGATCGCGATGCCCTGGCCGGCGATGGCCGCGGCGATGTCCAGGTGTTCGGCGGACAACTGGGTGGCGAAGCGTTCGGGCGGCAGGGGCGTGTCGGCACCGACGCCGCGGAACCACAGCGCCCACCAGTCCGGCCGGCCCAGCAGCGGCACCGGCGACGATCGTTCCGGCCTCGCCAGATCGGCGGCGGCCTCGCGCAGCGCCGGCGCGCACAGCGGCATGAAGATGCTGGGGAACAGTTCGACGCTGCGCAGGCCGGGCCATTGCCCGTCGCCATTGCGGATCGCCGCGTCGAAACGGCCGCCGCTCAGATCCTCGGCCTGGGCCGACAGATCCAGCTCGATCGCGATGTCCGGATGGCGCCGGCGGAAACCGCCGAGTTTCGGGGTCAGCCAGCTCGCGCCGAGGGTCGGCAGGGTGGTCAGCGACAGGCGCGCCTCGTTGACCGCGGCCGCGCGGCTGAAACTCGCGCGCAGCGCGGCGAATGCGCGGATCGCTTCCTGGGCGACGATTTCGCCGGACTCGGTCAGTTGCACCCGGTTGGCGCCGCGCAGGAACAGCGGCGCGCCAATCTGCTGTTCCAGCCGGCGCACGTGGTAGCTGACCGAGGCCGCGGTGGTGTCCAGCTCCTCGGCCGCGCGCGCGAAGCTGCCCGACCGCGCGGCCGCCTCGAAGGCGCGGATGGCGGCTAGCGACGGAAAGCGATGGGGTTCACCGACCATAAGTGCGGCTTAGTCTGGGCACCGAGGTTCGCGTGGTCAACGTGCGCCGTGGCGCGCCAGCATGGCGGTGAATCTTCCTGCCACCGCCGGGACCGCCATGCCGAACGCCACCTCCCTCGAATTCGATGCGCAACGCCGCCGGGTACTGCTGGCGTTCGCCGCGGGCACGGCCTGCGCGCTGCCCTGGCCCACGCCGGCCGGCGCCCAGGCCAGCACGCGGCCGGCCGACCCGCGCGCGGATTGGCGCTGGCTGGTCGGCAACTGGGACGTCCGGCATCGCCGGTTGAAGGAGCGGCTGGCCGGCAGCGATCAGTGGGAGTCGTTCGGCGGCCGCAGCGCGGCCTGGTTGACCCTGGATGGACTCGGCACCATCGACGACAACGAAATGGAACTGCCCGGCGGCACCTATCGCGGTCTGGGCATTCGCGCCTTCGATGCCGCCTCCGGCCAATGGGCGATCTGGTGGCTGGACGCGCGCAATCCCCGCCATATCGAGCCGCCGGTGCGCGGCGGTTTCAGCGGCGACGGGGGAAGCTTCATCGGGCAGGACACCCTGCGTGGCAAGCCGATCCTCATGCGTTTCCGCTGGCACGACATCCATGGCGCGCGGCCATGGTGGGAACAGGCGTTCTCCGGCGACGGCGGCGGCAGCTGGGAAGTCAACTGGCGCAACTGGTTCACCCGCACGGCGGCCGAGCCCACGCCGCTGCCGCGGTTGGCGGACGCGCCGGACGACTGGAATTTCCTGACCGGCCGCTGGCAGGTGCGCCACCAGCGCCGCCCGCGCCTGTCGCGCGCGGATCGCTGGGACGAATTCGACGGCACGTTTCACAACTGGCCGGTGCTGGGCGGCTTCGGCAACGTCGGCGACAACCTGATGCGGATGCCGGACGGCGACTTGCGCGGCATGGGCATACGCGCGTGGGATCCGGCGCAGGGCGAATGGTCGAGCTGGTGGCTGGACGGACGCATGCCGGATCGCATCGGCGCGCCGCTGCGGGGACGGTTCCGCAACGGCGAGGGCGTATTCACCGGCGAGGAGATCGTCCAGGACCGCGCGATCCGCACGCGGGTGATCTGGTCGCGGATCACGCCGCGTTCGGCGCGCTGGGAGCAGGCCAGTTCCAGCGACGGCGGGACGAGCTGGGACACCGACTGGATCAGCGATTTCACCCGCATGGGCTGAGGCGACCGTGATGACGATGCGATGGATGGCGATGTTCCTGTGGACAGCGCTGGCCGGCGGTGGCGAACCACCGGCGCTGGCGATCACCGGTCAGGTCGAGCGTTTCGCACCGGGGGTCGTATCCACGTCCTTCAGCGAAATACGCCTGACCCTCAGTCCGGACGGTGGCACCGCGATCTGGTTCAGCCGGGATCGGCCGGGCGGCGCGGGTGGCTACGATCTGTGGATGTCGCGCCGCACGGGCGAGGGTTGGTCGGTGCCGGCACCGTTGCCGTTCAATAGCGCGGGCCGCGATTTCGATCCGGCGTTCTCGGCGGATGGGCGCCAGCTGTATTTCTGTTCGGACCGGCCGGGCGGCCTGGGCGGTGACGATCTGTATCGGGTTGCGGTCACGGGCGACGGGTTCGGCGCGGTGGAATGGCTGGGGCCGACGGTCAACAGCGCCGGCAACGAGTTCGCGCCGATGCTCTCGCCGGACGGCGGCCGCCTGCTGTTCTCCAGCGATCGCGCCGGCGGTGCCGGTCGCCAGGATCTGTATCTCGCCGCGCGGGACGGCAACGGTTTCACCCCGGCGCATGGTTTGCCGGGCAGCATCAACACCGTCGCCGACGAGTTCGATGCCACCTTCCTCGGCGACGGCGCCACCATCGTGTTCAGCCGCGCGGCGGATCTGCGACGCGACCGCGTGGACCTTTACGTCGCCGCCGCCGGGCCGGGCGGATACGCGGCGGGACAACGCCTGGCCGATGGCGTGAATCATCCCCGCCACGACAGCTACGCGCCGATGCTGGACTGGTCGCAGCCGGATCGGCTGCTGTTTTCCGGAAAGCGCGACGAGCATGGCGGCATGGATGTGCTCCGGGTGGCTTACGCGCTGCCGGCGACGCGGTGAGGTTCGATTCCATGGTCGCGCGCGGCCGCGTGGTTGGCAGGGCGGGGACAGCGGCCTAACCTGTTGCCTTCGCCGCGACCGGAAGGCTGCATGTACAGGGAACGTGTAGTGCTGCTGGGCGTGGGGCTGGCCATCGCCGCGAGCCTGGCCGCGCTCGCGGGAATGGGCTATCTGGGCTGGCAGTCCGGCCTGCGCCAGGAGCAGGCACAGCTGCAGCGGCATGCGGAACGCGCGCTCGGACATACCCGCGAGGCATTCGTGGAGGTCGGGGCAGCATTCGAGGAACTCGCGCGTTCCACCGCCGCGCCGTGTTCATCCCGGCACATCGAGGAGCTGCGCCGAGCCACCCTCGGCACCCGTTCGGCCGAGGACGTGGCCTACTTCCGCGATGGCCGGCTGCGATGCAGTTCATGGGGCGACCTGCGCGATCACGTTCCCCGCGCCGTGGTCGAATTCACCACCGCCGATGGCATCGGCGTGAGCACGCGGGTGCAGCCGCGCATCCGCAACGCACCACCGATGCTGGTGCTGCATCGTGGCGACTACAGCGCGCTGGTCAATCCCGAGCGGCTGCTCGACGTGCTGGCCGAGGACGACGTGCGGATCGCGATCCGCGCGCCGGGTGAGCACCTGCTCACCGCCAGCACGCCATCGACGGCGTCGCTGCTGGCGCGGTGGACGAAGGATTCCAGCGGCACGGCGGCGGGCCAGTTGTATGGCGTGTCCCGTCGCGATGGCTGGCAGGCGATCGCCACCCGTCCGCTGGCCGGGACCACCGGGCGCCTGCGCACGGATCTGCTGAAACTGCTGCCCCTGGCGCTGATCGTGCTGGCGGCGCTGGCCACGCTCTCGATCCGGCTGATCCGCCAGCGCCTGTCGCCGTTGGCCGAACTGGAGCGCGCGGTGCGGCGCCGGCAGTTCATCGTCCACTACCAGCCGATCATGGATCTGCGCAGCGGCGCCTGCGTCGGTGCCGAGGCGCTGGTGCGCCGGCACCACGAGGGCAGGCTGGTTCCGCCGGACGAGTTCATTCCCCTGGCCGAGGAAAGCGGATTGATCGAAGCGCTCACCGATCAGGTGCTGGATGGCATCGTCGGTGATCTGGAAGCGGAACTGGCCGCCGACCGGGCGCTGCACATCGCCATCAACCTGTGCGCGGCGGACATCCGCAGCGGCCGTTTCCTGCGTGTGCTCGAACAGGCGCTGCCACGCACCCGGATCCGGCCGGAGCAGATCTGGCTGGAGGCGACCGAACGCGGCTTCATCGACATCGAGGCGGCGCGGGTGACCCTGGCGCAGGCGCGAGCGGCCGGCCATTCGGTGGCCATCGACGATTTCGGCACCGGCTATTCCAGCCTGCGCCATCTCCAGGATCTGCCGCTGGACGCACTGAAGATCGACAAATCCTTCGTCGACGCCATCGGCCTGGACACGGCCACCAGCCTGGTCACCGCGCATATCGTCGAGATGGCGCAGGAACTGAATCTGCATATCGTCGCCGAAGGCGTGGAGACGCCCACGCAGCTGGATTATCTGAAGACGCGCGGAGTGGATTACGCGCAGGGTTGGTTGTTCTCGCGACCGTTGCCGGCGGCGGATTTCATCGTCTTCCTGCGCCATTCACGCGAAGCGCATGGCGCCGGCCCGGAGGTTATCCGCCGCCCGGAACGCTGAGCGTGGATGGGTCGCCCAGTCCTCTCACGCAAGCGGAGGATTGAGCCGAATCCGTGGTCGTTTTTTCTTCGCCGGAAACAGAAGATGGATCCGGCCGCCGCTTCCACCCCTTCCCCCGCGTGCGGGGGAAGGTTGGGATGGGGCGCTCTCGGCGGGATAAGCGGTACGGAGAGATCCTGCCCCCACCCCGGCCCTCCCCCGCAAGCGGAGGAGGGGGCGCAATGCGTGTCCGCTCGTTTTCCTGCGAACCATGAAGGCAGGAGTTGTATGGGTGAATCGTCCGCTTTTCCGCCGCAAGCAGAAGATAGAGCCGGCTGCCGCGTCCGCCCCTTCCCCGCGTGCGGGGGAAGGTTGGGATGGGGGCGCTTTCGGCGGGATAAGCGGTACGGAGAGATCCTGCCCCCACCCCAGCCCTCCCCCGCAAGCGGAGGAGGGGGGGCAATCCGTGTCCGCTCGTTTTCCTGCGAACCATGAAGGCAGGAGTTGTATGGGTGAATCGTCCGCTTTTTTCGCCGCAAGCAGAAGATAGAGCCGGCTGCCGCGTCCGCCCCTTCCCCCGCAAGCGGAGGAGGGGGTGCAATCCGTGTCCGCTCGTTTTCCTGCGAACCATGAAGGCAGGAGTTGTATGGGTGAATCGTCCGCTTTTTTCGCAGCAAGCAGAAGATAGAGCCGGCTGCCGCGTCCACCCCTTCCCCCGCGTGCGGGGGAAGGTTGGGATGGGGGCGCTCTCAGCGGGATAAGCGGTAATGGAGACGTCCTGCCCCCACCCCAGCCCTCCCCCGCAAGCGGAGGAGGGGGCCCATTCCGTATTCGCTCGTTTTCCTGCGAACCATGAAGGCAGGAGTTGTATGGGTGAATCGTCCGCTTTTTCGCCGCAAGCTAAAGATAGAGCCGGCTGCCGCGTCCGCCCCTTCCCCCGCGTGCGGGGGAAGGTTGGGATGGGGGCGCTCTCGGCGGGATAAGCGGCAAGGAGAGATCCCGCTCCACCCAAGCCTCCCACGCAAGCGAAGCAGGAAGCCGAATCCGCGTTTCGTTCGCGTCCCCGCGAACCATCAGCGGAACTGACGTGCGGCGACGGCTGGCTGGAGAGGGGATCACCAGGCCGCCCACCGCACGTCAGTAGTACCCGGTGATGTTGAGGAACCAGCCCTTGTGGCGATAGTCGAGCTGGGTGAGATCGCCGCTGAAGTCGGTGAAGTTGTAGCCCACGCCGACCTTGAAGTTCTCGCGGATCTGGCGATCCAGACCGACCAGCCAGCCGCGCCGGTCGCCACCGTCGCGGACCTTCAGCCAGCGGTATTCGGCCAGGCCGTCCCAGCGTCCAATCAAGTGATAGCGGATCTGGAGCGCGGCGAAGTCGGTGCGGCTGTCCAGCCAGGCGCCGCCGCCGCGGCCCATCCGGTAGTCGCCCCAGCGCCCGGCCAGTTTGCCTGCCAGCTGCCAGCGGTCGTCGAGTTGCGCGGTGCCTTCGAACGACAGCACGTGCGAGCGCTGGTCGTATTGATCGGCCTCTTCCTGGCCCGGCGAAGCGCGGTCGTACAGGTAGGTGTACTTGCCGAACGCGGCCCAGCGGGTGTTGTCGTGCGGGCGCCAGGCGAAGCCCAGGTTGGCCTCGGCCAGCCGCGCGCCGGCGGCGGGATTGAGATCGTCCTTGGTGTCGGCGTAGTTGGCGCGCAGCGCCAGCCGCCAGTCCTCGTCGACCCGGTAGAACAGCCGGTTGGTGGTCACCCATTGGGTGCGCTGTTCGGCGCCGCGATCGCGGCGGTATTCCAGCTTGCTCGACCAGTCGGTGCGCGCATCGGTGCGACCGCCGCTCACGCTGTAGGCGCGCCGATCGACCCGGCCGTCGCGCGCGTCCAGTTCGCCGTCCATCACCGTGAAGCCGAGGTTCCAGCCGGGCGCGGGCCGGAAATCCAGGCCGAAGGTGTGGACGATGCCGTCGCCGTCGCGGCGGTTGTCGCGCAGGTACTGGCTCTCGTTGTAGACGTTGACCTGGTTGTTGAGGCGCCAGCGCTGGCCCAGCGTCCAGCCGGATTGGAGCGCGCTGTCGAACAGGCCGTCGCGCTCGGTGCGATCGCTGCTGTAGTGGTAGGCGCCGTACAGGGTGTGGTCCGGGCTCAGGCGGTATTCCGCGTCCAGCTTGCCGCCGTGGCCGCGGCTGCCACTGCTGACTTCCGCACCGATGCTGGAGCGATCGCCGAACAGGTATTTTCCGCCCAGGGTGAGCAGATTGTTGCGGTCGTAGCGGCCATCGTCGTCGTCCAGGGTGTACTGGCCGACGCCGTAGAGTTCCCACTTGTCACCGAAGCGCTGGCGATAGCTGAGCGCCAGCAGGGTGGCGTCGGCGTCACGACCGCCGTCGCGTTCGCTCAGGTGGCGCAGTTCGCCACCCAAGCGGCCGTCCTCGGTCAGCTGCCAGTCGAAGGTCAGCTGGGTCTGCTCCAGTTCCTGCGCGCCGTGCGAGGCGTGGCTGTAGCGTCCGTACAGGCTGAAGTCGTCGTTGAGATGGCCGAGGAATTCCGCGCCGTATTCCTCGATCGCCAGGCCGGTGTCCTGGCGGCCGATCGAGAAGCCGGCGTCGACGTCGCGCCACCAGGCGCCCATCGACCATTCGCGGCGGGTCCAGCCCAGTTCCTGCAGGTTCACGCGCGCCTCGACCATGCGGGCGTCGCCGGACCGCGCGCCGCCGACCGGGTTGCGCTGGATGAAGCTCAGGCCGCCGTTGTCGGAATAGAAGATCGGCGCGACCGTGGATTCGCTGCGGGTGGCTTCCATGCGCAGGTAGGTGCCGCGCCCGGCCTGCAGGGTCAGATCCGCGCCCCTGAGCGAGTAGTCGTCGCCGCTGCGGTTCTCGTCGACATAGGTCGCGCCGACCGCGACGTGATCGCCGAGCCATTGGCGACCGCGCAGGCCGACGGTGGCGTCGTCCGAATCGAAACCGGACGGCACGTATTCGTAGTCCACCAGCAGCACCTGGCGATAGCCGTCCAGCGGCGTGTCGCGGGTCAGGGCGCGCACGTTCTCGCGGGTGATCTGCGACAGCGCGCGGGTCAGGAACAGGCGGCCCTGCAGATCATCCATCTCGTAGTCCACGCCCGGCCGCAGGTTCACCCGCGCCTCGACCCGCCCGGTGGTCGGATCGCGCACTTCCATCACCACCTGTTCGGAACCGGGCAGCACATCGGTGTGGCGCAGGTAGTACAGGCTGCCGCCGGTGCCGAGGAATTCGGTGTGGCCGAGCGCGGTGCGCGCCTCGGCGCCGAACACCTTCAGCAGGCTGCGCGGATCGCCCAGCGCGGTGGCCGCGTTCGAGCGCCAGTTCAGCGCCGCGCCGTACAGGGCGCGGTTGTACTGCGCGTACTCGGTGCCGGTGAAGCCGGTGGCGTAGTTGCCCCACAGCGCCTGGTTCTGATCCCAGTCCAGGCGCAGGTACAACTTGCCCTGGGTGTCGACGTCGCGCCAGGTGCGCGAATCGTCGCCATACACCGGGTAGTACAGATCCGGATCCAGGCGACGGAAGATGTCGGTCGGACGCGCGTCCAGGAAGCCGTCGAACAGCCGATCCAGTTCGTTCTCCCAGGTGTCGGCCTGCGCGGTGAGCAGGTAGCGGCCCTTCCATTTGCCCTTCGCATAGAAGGCCAGCCGGCCCTCGCGCAGGAAGCCATCGTCCTGGCGGATGTCGCCGGCCAGCGCATCCAGCCCGCCGCTGGCCCTGCTGCGTGACAGGGTCAGATCCGCGAGCGCGGTGACAAAGGCGTAGCGGCCGCTGACATCCACGTCCAGCGGCGTGTCGGCGATCAGCCCCTGCGCCGACTTCACCTGCACCCGGTAGCGATGCGGGCCGACCGGCTGCAGGAACTCGGCGACGAACTTGCGTTCCTGGTCGATCGGGAAACCCTGGCCGTCGATCACCACCTGCATGCCTTCGGGAATGTCGCGGCCGAGGATGCGAACGCGGGATCCGTATACCGGGATGTTGCGCAGGCGCAGATCGCTCTTGCCGTAGATCGACTCGATGATCTGCGTCGACTCGGCGGTGGCCGCGTCCAGGGTGTCGGCATGGCTGCGCTGCACCTCGTCGCGCAGCACCTGCGCGCCACGCGCGTAGTCGCCGGGCGTCACCAGCTGGATGCGGCGCGGATGGGTTTCATCGAAGCTGCCGTCGGGCGCGCGGGCGTGCGCGACGTATTGCAGGACGTCGCCCGCCTGCAGGCGCAGCCCGGCCGGCAATGCGCCGTCCCAGCGCGCATCGGTCACCGCGCCGACCGGCAGGGTGACGGTGGCCAGCGGGGTCACCCGATCGGTGTCGTCGCCGCGATAGATCATCACCTGCAACTGGTCGTAGAACGCGGCGTAGTTGCTGTAGGCGTGGAAGCGCACCGGCTGGGTGATGCGGCCATCCTCGAACGGCGCCAGCGATCCGGCCTGGACGTTGAGGATGGGCTGGCCCAGCGCCGGATCCTCGGTGGCCCACAGGGTGCCGCCCTGCGGCAGATCCACGGTGAAATGCCCGCTGATGCTGGCCTGTCCCTCGGCCAGCACCTGGCTGGTGCCCTGATAGGTCTGCGCGGTCACGGTTTCCACCCGCCGGTTCCGTTGCAGCGCGCCCGCGTCGTCGCCGCTGGCGACGGGCTGACCCTCGCCATGCGCGCTGATCCGGAACAGCGCGCCCTGTCCGTTGCGGCACCCCTGCGCGTCGCATTGCACCTGCGGGGCGGACGGGGCCGATGCGGGGGCACCCGCCGGCCTCGTCTGCGCCGCGGCGGCGCCGGCCAGCGACAGGCCAAACGCGGCCAGGAACACACGGCGGGGAATGTGTTTGCTGATATCCATGGTCATGTCCCCTCAGCGTCCTTTCCCGCGCGCGGCGGTGGGTGTGGGTGGTCCCGTTTCCACCCGCAGGCGCGTGCGTGCCGCGGGCGAGAGCCGCGCGGCCAGCGCCGCCGCGACCGCGTCGGCGCGATGCCGGCTCAGGCGCAGGTTGTGTTCTTCCGTGCCGCGCGCGTCGGCATGGCCGGTGATGCTCACGATCACCTCGGGCCCGCGTTCGATCCGCTCCGCGATGGCCTCCAGCAGCGGCCGGTACTGCGAACGGATGGCCGCGCTGTCGGTGTCGAACAGCAGGTTGCCCACGCCGATGTCCTGATCCAGCGTGACCAGCGCGGTCAGGCCGTCGACCTGCGTGCGCAATTCGATCGTGGTGGCCTGGCGCAGTCCGGCGTCCAGCCGCGCGTCCAGCGCGGCGCGCACCGCGACCGCGCGATGGAAGGCCAGTGCCAGTCCGTCGGCCTGGGCGGTGACGATCACCCGGCCGCCGTCGTCCTCGCGCAGGCGCTGGGCGATCCGCTCGAACAGGGGCGCGTGTTCCGCCGGTACCTCGGCGCTGCCGCTGGCGAAGAACACCTGGCCCAGATCGATATCGACCTCGCCGGTGCCACCGCCCAGCGGCATGCCGGGCACCTGCACGCCGAAATCGAAGCGCACCGGCACCCCGGGGGTGATGCGCAGGACGCGCGGATTCTCGGTGGTGAAGCGGCTGCCCGGCGGCAGCGTCGCCGCGTCCACCTTGATCAGGAAGTTGCGTCCGCGCGCCCAGCGCCCCCCATCGATGCCGGCCAGGTGGAAGCGGCCATGGCGATCGGTTTCGATCAGCAGGCCTTCGACCGTGCCCAGGCGCACGCCCGGCAGGCCACGCTCGCCCGGATCCTGGCGGCCGTTGGCGTTGGCGTCGTGGAAGACGCTGCCGATGATCAGGCTGTCGTCGAGCAGCGGATCGCCGGTGATTTCCACGTCGGCGGTGGCTTCGTTGCTCAGCGCGGCGCCTTCGTCGTCGCGGACGATGGCGCGGTTGGTGTGCACGCCCGGTCCTACGCCCGCGCCCACCCGCAGCACGTAGATGACGGTGGCGCTGCGGCCGGCGGCGATGTCCAGCGCGCCGATCCGCAGCGGGCGTGCGTTGGACAGCGCGCCGGCGGCATCGCCGTCGATGACCTGCAGCGATTCGGGCACCAGCACGAAGCCCTCGGGCAGGCGATCGAACAGGCTGACCTGCTCCGCATCGGCCTCGCCCACGTTGTCGATCCGCAGCGTGTAGCGCACCAGATCACCGACGCGCGCGCTGCGCTGCGCGGCGGTCTTGCCCAGGCGCAGGACCACCGGTACGGCCTCGACTTCGATCTCGACCGCCGCCTGTGCGCAGACCGGCGTCGGCACCGAGACATCGCACACCCGATACTCGAACCGGTCCAGGCCCACGTAGCGCGCGGTGGCGGTGTAGGTGCACACGCCCTGCGCGCAGACCACCTGGCCGTGCGCGGGCGCGACGATCACGCTCAGCGACGCCGGATCCAGCGGCGCATGTTCGACGGTGTCGTTGGCCAGCACCGGGATCGTCACCGGTGCCTGGCGCGCGCGGGCCTGGTCATCCACCGCGGTGACGGTGTTCGCCAGCACGGTGACGGTGACCGTGGCGGTGGCGCAGTTGGTGGGCACGGCCCGTTCGCAGGCGTCGTACTGGAAACTGTCGTCGCCGCTGAAGTAGCCGGTCGGCGTATAGGTCACGCCGCCGTCGGCATTGACCGCCACCACCCCGTGAGCGGGCGTGGTGAGGTTCTGCACCTGCACGCGGGTGGCATCCGCCGGCGCGCCCGCATAGGTGTCGTTGGCCAGTACCGGTATCACCAACGCGGTGCCCTGCGGGGTCTGGCCGGCGTCATCGCTGGCGGTGATCGCGGTGGCGTTGACCACGAGGGTGACCGTGGCGGTGGCGCAGTTGGCCGGGTTGATCGCGTCGCACAGCGTGTAGGTCAGCGTGTAGCTGCCGCCCGGCGTTCCAGCCGCCACGTCCACGCTGCCGTCCGCGTTGAGGGTCAGTGGCCCCTGCGTCAGCGGCGCGAGGATGACCGCGGGCGATGCCGCGGCGCCGCCGTCGTAGTGATCATTGGCAAGCACGTTGAGCACGCCGGTGGCGCCCGTGCCACCGGGGATCGGCGGTGCGGTGTCGTCCTGGGCATCGATGGCCGGCAGGGCGACCGCCAGGCTGGCGACGGCGGTGTCGCAGTTGGCCGGATTGAGGCGCTCGCACAGGCGGTAGGTCACCGTGTAGGTGCCGGCCGGCGTGCGCGGCAGCACCGTCACCGCGCCGCTGCCCGCCTGCAACTGCACGTTGGCGTGGGTACTGGCGGTCTGGCTGAGTTCGACCTGGGCCGGATCCACCGCCATGCCGTTGAGCAGGTCGTTGATGGCGACATTGGCGATCGCCTGGCCGCCGGCCACGGATCCGACCGGCGTCGGCGCGCTGTCGTCGATCGCATCGATCGCGGCGGCCTGCACCTGCACGGTCACGGTGGCCTGATCGCAATTGGCGGGATTGAGCAGTTCGCACAACCGGTACGTCACGGTGTAGCTGCCGGCGGGCGTGTTCGGCGCCACGTCCACCCGGCCGTCGGCCTGCACGGTCAGCGGTGTGTCGGCGGACAGCACGGTGAAGCCCACCTCGGAGGGCGCGACGGTGGCGCCATCGAGGGTGTCGTTGGCGAGCAGATTGACCACGCCGGTGGCCCCGGCCAGGCCGCTGACCGGCCCGGCCGGGTCGTCGATCGCGTTCACCGCCGCGGGATTGACGGTGACCGCGACACTGGCATCGGCGCAGTTCGCCGGCGCGGCCGCCTGGCAGATCCGGTATTGCAGCGTGTAGTTGCCGGCCGGCGTGGCGGCGGCCACCGTCACCGCGCCGCTGGAGGTATCCAGCACGATGCCGGGATGCGCGGGTGCGGCGACCTGGGTGAGGACGATGCTGGCCGGAGCTGGCGCGACGCCGTCCAACCGATCATTGGCCAGCACGCTGGCGATCGCGGTGCCGCCGCCGCGGCCCGCGGCGGAGCCGCTGTCGTAGCCCGCGCTGATCGGCAACGGCCCGGCGAGCACGTTCACCGTCACGCTGGCGGTGTCGCAGATCGCGGGTGCGCTGATGGCGCAGAGCGTGTAGGCGATGGGGTAGCTGCCGGGCGGCGTGCCCGGCGCGACGATCACGTTGCCGTTGGCGTCGACGCTCAGCGGCGGGGTCGCGGTCGCGCTGACGGTGGCGCTGGCGACGGTCGCGGTGGCGCCATCGACACTGTCGTTGCCGAGCACGTTGCCGGCGATGCCGCCGGCCGTGCCGTTGCCCAGGTTGAGACTGTCGTCCAGCGCGTCCACCACCACCACCGTCACATTGACGGTGGCGGTGTCGCAGTTGGCCGGGTGGCCGGTCTCGCAGATCGTGTAGGTGGCGCTGAGCGGGCCCGGCGGACTGCCGGCGGCGACCGACAGTACGCCGCTGGCGTCGATGCCCAGCGGCGCGGCAGCGGTGCTGGCCAGAGTGACGCTGCCCGGGGCCACGGCGGCGCCGTTGAAGATGTCGTTGCCCAGCATGTTGGCGACGCCGGCATTGCCGGTGGCGCCGTTCACCACGTAGGGACCGTCGTCGACCGCGTCGATCGCCGCCAGCACCTGCACGGTGACCGTCACCTGCGCGCTGTCGCAGTTGGACAGGTTGCCGGCTTCGCAGATCTGGTAGCTGGCGCCATAGACGCCGGCGGGCGTGCCGGCCGGTACCGAGACCACGCCGTTGGCGTCGATGTTCACCGGCGAAGCCGCGTTGGGGGTGAACACCACGTCGGCGAGCGTGACCGGCGCGCCGTTGAAGGTGTCGTTGTCCAGCACGTTGCCGGCGTTGGTGCTGCCGGTGGCGCCGTCGATCGGACCGAAACCGTCGTCGACCGCGTTCAGCGCCGCGTCCGCGATCACGTTGACGCTGACGCTGGCGGTGTCGCAGATGGACGGCGCCGCGACCTGGCAGATCTGGTAACTGGCCGTGTAGGTACCCGCGGCGGTGCCGGCGGTGACGGTGACGTTGCCGTCGGCGCCGATGGTCAGCTGCGGGGTATTCGACGGCGCGAGGGTGACCGCGGTGGTGGCGAATGGCGCGCCGTCGAGGCGGTCGTTGGTCAGCACGTTGCCGGCGCTGCCGCCGATTCCGCCGTTGACCGGCCCCAGGGTGTCGTCGACGGCGTCGAGCGTGCTGACCGCGACGGTCACGGTCGCGGTGTCGCAGTTGCCCGGATTGATGACCTCGCACAGATCGTAGGTGGCGGTATAGGTGCCGGCCGCGGTGCCGGCGGCCACCGAGACGGTGCCGTTGGTGCCGATGGTGATCGGGGCGACGTCGTGCGGCGTCACCGTCACCTGCGGCGCGGTCACCGGCGCGCCGTTGAGGGTGTCGTTGTCCAGGATGTTGCCGGCGGCCGCGCCGCCGGTGCCGCCATTGACCGGACCGAGCGCGTCGTCGACCGCGATCAGCGTGCCCGCCGCGACCGTGACGGTGATCGTCACGCTGTCGCAGATCGTCGGCTGCGCGACCTGGCAGATCTGGTAGCCGCCGCTGAGCGGGCCGGCGGGCGTGCCGGGCGCGATGGTGACGGTGCCATCGGGGGCGATGGTCAGCGCCGGGCCGCCGCCGGTCTGGGTCAGGGTGACCGCGCCGGGCGTGGCGGGCGCGCCGTCCACGAAGTCGTTGGTCAGCACGTTGCCCGCGTTGCCGCCCGCCGGCGCGGGACCGAGCGCGTCGGTCACCGCGTCGATGGTCGAGACCGTCACGGTCACCGTGGCGGTGTCGCAGTTGTCCGGCACCGCCGCTTCGCAGATCTGGTAGCTCGGCGTATAGACGCCGGCCGGCGTGTTCGGCGCGATGCCCACCGTGCCGTCGCCGGCAATGGTGACCGGACCGGCGTTGGTGGGCATCAGCACGATGTCGCCCGGCGTCACCGGATTGCCGTCGAGGGTGTCGTTGCCCAGCACGTTGCCGGCGTTGGGATTGCCGGTGACGCCGTTGATGCCGCCGAAGGCGTCATCGTTGGCGACCAGCGTGCCGGGGGTCACCACCGTGATCTGGACGCTGGCGGTGTCGCAGACCGTCGGCGCGTCCAGGTAGCAGATTGTGTAGCTGGCGGTGTGCGTGCCGGCGGCGGTGCCGGGCGGCACGGTGACGGTGCCGTCGGCGTTGAAGACGATCGCGGCGGTGCCGGCGCCGGCCAGGCTCACCGTCGCCAGCGAAGCGGGCGTGGCGCCGCCCGCGCTGTCGTTGCCCAGCACGTTGAGCAGGGAGGCCGCGCCGGTGGCGCCGTTGATCGGGCCGGCCACGTCGACGACCGCGTCGATCGGCGGAACCACGCGCACCGTCGCGGTGGCGCTGTCGCAGTTGCTGGGAACCGCGGTTTCGCAGATCTGGTAGGTCGCCGAATAGGTCCCAGGCGTCGCGGCCGGATCCAGTGTCACCGCGCCATCGGCGGCGATCGTCAGCGGGCCGCTCGGGGTGGAGGTCAGCGTGACCAGTGCCGGAATGATCGGAACGCCGGCCAGCGTGTCGTTGCCGAGCACGTTCTCGGTCAGCGCGATGCTGCCGGCCGCCTGCGGTGGCAGCGGGTCGTCGACCGCGTCGATGGTCGCGGCGGAATTGACCGTCACCGTGATCACGCCGGTATCGCAGTTGGCGGGATTGGCGGCTTCGCAGATCTGGTAGCCGGTCGTGTAGCTGCCATTGGCGGTGCCGGCCGGCACGTCCACCGAGCCGTCCGCATTGACGATCAGTTGTGCGGTGCTGGTCGGGGTGAAGATGACCTGCGCGGGGATTACCGCTGCGCCGCCGAGGGTGTCGTTGGCCAGCACGTTGACCACGTTGGCCTGGCCGGCGATGCCGTTGACCGGACCGGCGCTGTCGTCGACCGCCACGATCGGGCGCGCCGCCACCGGTATCGGCGGCACGCTGTCGGTGTTGTCGCCGGGATCGGGATCCGTGGTGCCCGGCGGCAGGGTGACGGTGGCGGTATTGGCGCCGATGGTCGAAGGCGTGGTCGGCGGTGCGGTGCCGGTGACGTCGACGGTGACGGTGCCGGCCGCCAGCAGGCTGACGACCAGGGAAACATTGCCGGTGCCGCTGGCGGCGCCGCAGCTGGATCCGGCGCTGGCCGTGCAGGTCCAGCCGACGTTGCCCAGTTCCGCGGGAACCGTGTCGGCGAGCGTGGCGCCGAGTGCGGCCGAGGGGCCGGCGTTGGTCAGGGTGAGCCGATAGGTGACCGTGCCGCCGGTGACGACCGGGGAAGCGCTCAGCAGTGTCTTGTCCAGCGTGAGCGCGGCCTCGGCCGCCAGCGCGTTGGTATCGGTGCCGCTGTTGTTGCCCGGTTGCGGGTCGGTCACCGTCGGCGGCAGCGTCACCGTGGCGGTGTTGCCCAGGTTGGCCGGATAGGTCTGCGCGGACGCGCCGGTGGCGGCCAACAGCCATCCCAACAGCACCACCGCGCCGCCCGCCACGCGCCGGAAGCCGGTGCGCGGCGGAACCATGGTCCTGGATGTCGATAGCGCTCGGGTGTCCATACGGTGTTCCTCGCGGTGGCTTGCGGCGTCGGGTGCGCGGACAAGCGGGGCGTGCAGGTGGGTTCGGTGCGATGCCGCGGGCATCGGTGGCGTGCGGTCAGTACGCCGCGGGGTCCGCGCTGAAGGAGACCGGGACGGTGATCGTCGCGGTGCCCGTCGCATCCAGGCTCACGCTCAGGCTGATCGCCGCGTCGCCGGCAGCGCCTCCGTTGGCAGGACAACTGCTGCCCGCTCCGATCGCCACGCATGTCCAGGGGGCGGAGAGCCGGGCGCCGTTGGGCAGGATGTCGTTGACCACCACGCCGCTGACCGCGTCGGGACCGGCGTTGGACACCGTGATCACGTAGCTGGCGCTGCCACCGGGCGTGTAGGTGCCGGAACCGTCGCTCTTGGTGACCGAGACATCGGAACGGAATGCGCGGCTGTTGGTGATCCGGCAGGTGATGCTGACCGGATTGGGGCCGGCGGCCGGCGCGGTCAGGCTGAAGCTGGCGCCGCTGCCGGAACTGATCGCGGTGCCGTTCTGATCAGTGCATGCCCAGGTGGTGGTGTAGCTGTCCAGCAGCGTGCCGGTGCCCGCGGTCTCGGCCAGGTCGTAGCTCAATCCGGGCGTGGTCAGCGCCGGCGCGGTGCTGCCGTTGTTGCCGACGTTGCTGGCCGAGGCCACCGTGGTGGCGCCCTGGCTGATGCTGAGATTGAAGCGGCCCGGATCCGTGGTGGGCGCCAGGATCTTGGCCAGCGCCAGGGTCGCGACGCAGGAACGGCTCACGCCTTCGACGGTGAACACCGCGTTGCCGACGCGGATGCCGAGCAGCGCCAGCAGGTTGTCGACCAGTCCGCCGAGCAACGCGGTCAGCACCGGTTGCAGCAGCGGCACCACCGCGCCCTGCAGGGTGGCTTCCACGGTATCGACGATGGTGTCCAGGATCGGCACCAGCGCGTCCGGCAGCGCGATCACCACCGGCGGCAGCGGGAATGGCGGATTCAGGGTGACCACCGGCGTTCCCCGGCTGACCTCGATGTCCAGGTTGTTGAGCAGATCCACGATCAGCGTGCCCGCGCTGACGGTGCCGCTGCTGGCGGTGCGCGTCTGCGGATAGGGCGCATTGACGGTGAAATTCTGTAGTGCCGGCGATCCGGTCGCGGCCGCGCGGCCGGTGACCGTCAGCGGCACCTGCACGTCCAGCAGGCCGACGCCCAGCAGGTTGAGGCGGAAACCGAGTTGCAGGTTGTTGATGACCACCGGCGACACGTCGGCATTGGTCACCACGCGCGAGCGGTTGAAGAAGATGCTGTCGGCGATGGTGCCGATGTAGAAGTTGACCAGGCCGGGACGGGCCTGGAACGTCACCGCGCCGGCGACGTAGTCGATCGCGGTGATCGTGCCTTCGGCGCGTGCGACGTCGGCGTACAACTGGAGCTTGAGCACGTCGGCGGTCAGGGTGATGTTGGCCAGCCCGAGGCCGGCCGCGTTGAGCGCGTTGATGATGGCCTGGGTGTTGAAACCCTGCAGCACGTCGACATTGAGCTTGATGCGGATGGCGCTGCTGTGGAAGGAAGTGCCCTGCGGACCGCAGACGATCACCGGCGGCTCCACCACCTGCAGCCACAGCTGAAGGTTGGCGACGCCGGTCAGCCCCAGCGCCGCGGTGTTGACCGCGATCGGCGTGGGCGTGGTCAGCACGTTGCGGAAGTTGTAGAGCTGGGCCGAACCGGTGACCAGATCCAGCACGTCCAGATCGATGTCCGCCAGCGAACCCTGCGGCAAGCTGATCTGCAGCAGATCGGCCAGGCGGATCTGGCCGGTCAGTCCGGCGAAGTTGAGCGGCAGCGCGTTCAACGCGTTGACGGCGGCGGTCTGGCCGTCGGCCTGCAGCACCTGCGCCATCGCCAGCTGCAACTGCGCCAGGGTGATGTCGGTGTTGAGCACCTGGCTGGTGTCGCTGATGCCGAGGTTCAATCCCAGCTGGGTGATCAACGCGTTGAGGTTGATGTCCGCACCGGCCAGCGCGTTCCAGTCCAGTACCGAGACGTTGACCGTGGTGCCGGGCAGCAGCGATTGCAGCAGCAGGTTGAGCACCGGTCCCTGGGTGCTGTCCACCGAGACCAGTCGCGGTCCGGCCGAGATGCAGGCGCCGGTGGTGCAGCCGGTCTGCGCCTTCAACGGCGCCGGGACGATCGCGAACGCGGTGATGGCCAGCAGCGTGGCCAGGATGACGCGGCGGAAAAAAAGCCGAACGAAGCCCTTCGTATCCATCAAACTACCCCCCGTAGTCGATGTACAAGTCCGTCTGAAATCGTTTTCGTTTTCTTGGATTCCGGATTACGCCTGCGGCGATCTTTCCGGTGTGCGGACAGTGCGACGAATGCCGTTGATAGATGGGCGCGCTGTCGTTACATTCCCCGGCGTCGTTACTAATCCGTGAGCGTTGCCTTGGCAACGCGCAGGAAATGCAGATGCAGTAAGAGACGCTTGCCGGTCATTTGATTTCGCGCCCGCGGACATTGGGGCGAGAGGGGAGGCAAGCGGAACCGGTCAAGTTTTGGACAGTGTCACTTGTGGGGCAGCAACACTGACTTTTGGTCCCAGCGGGAAAGGAGTTCCTGATGATTCCGATGGCATTGCGCATCCGGCGCGCGCGCGTCCTGGCCAACCTCTCGCAGGCGGAACTGGCGCAGAGAGCCGGCGTAAAGCGGAGCGCCGTCACACAATGGGAGCGCGAGGGCGGCACCCATCCCAGCCTCGAACACCTCACCTTGATCGCGGTGGCCACCCACGTACCGTTCGAGTGGTTGGCGACCGGTCGCGGCGAAGCCGGCAACCATCCCGTGTTCGAAGTACCCGCGGTCGCGCCTTCCGGGCAGGTACTCGATGACGTGGAAGCACGGGTCCTGGTGCTGTTGCGACGGATGCCGGTGCGCAAGCGCCAGGCGGTGTGTGCGTTGCTGGAAATGCTGGTATAGAAATGCCGGCGGGAACGGGCTCGTCCGGCCCCACCCCGCCCGCCCTGTCCCGGATACCTCCATCCCCGATGCTCCGCGCCCTCGAAACCCGCGTTCCGCCGCCCATCGTCCTGTTGATCGCCGCCTGCCTCATGTGGGGCCTGGCGCGCCTGTCGCCTGGACTGCGGCTGGCGTGGCCGGGAGCGGGATGGCTGGGCGCGGCCCTGGCGGTGATCGGGCTGGCCTTGAACGGGGTGCCGAAATGGTGGTTCGGCCGCGCCGGCACCACGGTCAATCCGTTGCGCCCCCAGGCCGTGCGGCAACTGGTGGTGGCCGGTCCCTATCGCTTCAGCCGCAACCCGATGTACCTGGGCCACGCGCTGTTGCTGCTGGCCTGGGCCAGCAGCCTCGGTCATCCGCTCGCGCTGGCCGGCGTCGTTTTCTACATGGCATGGGTGATCCGCTTCCAGATCCGGCCGGAGGAGCGCGTGCTCGCCGAGCGGTTTCCGGATGCGTATCGCGACTACCGCGGGCGTGTCCGCCGCTGGCTGTGATCAGCGGGAAGCGCGGCGCGTGCGCGACGCGCGGGTGGCCGGCGCGCAATAGGCATCGTACAGCGCCTGCATGACCCCGAACGCGGGTCCGGGCAGCGGGGAATACAGGATCGACTGGGCCACCCGCCGGTTGCCCACCAGCCCCGCTTCGCGCAGGACCGCCAGGTGCTGGGACAGCGCGGACATCGACAGCCCGGACAGCGCCTGCAGATCCGAGACGCTGGCTTCGCCTTCCAGCAGGCGGCACATCACCAGCAGCCGCGCCGGATGCGCCAGCGCCTTCAACAAGGCGGCCGCGTCCTCCGCGTGCCGGGTCATGCGTTGCATATCGGTAGGAGACGCCATGGCTTGATCGTTATTTAAGTCAATGCTAATTTAGCAAATACTTTAATAAAACTCAAGGAACAGGACCATGCCCATTTCCCCCGTCCGTCCTCGCGTCGACAGTTTTTTCCACGCCGATACCAATACCTTCACCTATGTGGTGTCCGGCACCGACGGCGGCGCCGCCGTCGTGATCGACCCGGTGCTGGACTACGACGCCGCCAGCGCGCGTACCGCCACGACGTCGGCGGATGCGGTGCTGGCGCACGTCCGCCGCCATGATCTGAAGGTCGAATGGATCCTGGAAACCCATGCCCATGCCGATCACCTCAGCGCCGGTGGCTACCTGCGCGAGGTACTGGGCGCGCCGCTGGCGATCGGTGAAGGCATCGTGCAGGTGCAGGCGCGCTTCAAGGACCTGTTCGGGCTGGGCGACGACTTCGTCGCCGACGGCCACCAGTTCGATCGCCTGCTGCGCGATGGCGAGCGCCTGGACGTGGGGGACATGGCGGTGCGCGTGATCGCCACCCCGGGCCATACGGACGACAGTCTCAGCTACGTGATCGGTGATGCCGCCTTCATCGGCGACACGATGTTCGCGCCGGAAACCGGCACCGCGCGGGTCGACTTTCCCGGCGGCAACGCGCGCAAGTTGTATGCCTCCATCCAGACCCTGCTCGGTCTGCCGCCGAAGACCCGCATATTCCTCTGCCACGACTATCCATCCGGGCGCGAGCCGCGTGCCGAGACCAGCGTGGCGGCGCAGCGCGAAGGCAACATCCATGTCGGCAACCAGCGCGGCGAGGAAGCGTTCGTCGCCCTGCGCGAAGCGCGCGACGCGACCCTGCCGGTCCCACGGCTCATCCTGCCGGCCTTGCAGGTGAACATCCGCGGCGGCCGGCTGCCGGCCGCCGATGCGAACGGCATCGCCTACCTGCGCCTGCCGCTCAATCAGTTGGGGCGTGCCCCGTGATGCCCTGGTCGGCCCTGACCGGCGGCGTCCTGATTGGCCTGGCCGCCACCGCGCTGCTGTGGTTCAACGGTCGCATCGCCGGTGTCAGCGGGATCGTCAACGGCCTGGCCAACCGGGCGGCGGGCGAACGCGGGTGGCGAATCGCGTTCCTGCTTGGCCTGGCCGGCGGCGGCGTGCTGGTGATGACACTGACCGGACAGGCGGTGGCATCACCGGCGAGCATGCCGATCCTGGTGCTGGCCGGCGTACTGGTCGGTTTCGGCACCCGCCTGGGCAGCGGCTGCACCAGCGGTCACGGTGTATGCGGATTGGGACGGTTGTCGTTGCGTTCGCTGGTCGCGGTGATGGTGTTCATGGGCTCGGCGATCGCCACGGTGTACGTCAGCCGGCACCTGCTGGCAGGCACGGCATGACCCGCTGGTTCGCGGCGTTGTTGGCGGGGGCGCTGTTCGGTGCGGGACTGGCGCTGTCGCGCATGACCGATCCGAACATCGTGCTCGGCTTCCTGGATCTTGCGGGCGACTTCGATCCGCGCCTGGCATTCGTGCTGGCCGGTTCGGTCATCACCACCCTCGTCGCTTTCCGCTGGGTGCTGCGGCGTCCGCGCCCGCTGCTGGATGATCGCTTCCGCCTGCCGCTGTCGCGGGCCATCGATCGGCCGCTGGTGACGGGCGCGGTGCTGTTCGGCATCGGCTGGGGACTGGCGGGTTATTGCCCGGGTCCCGCGCTGGTCGGGGCTGCCGCGGGCGTGGACAGCGCGCTGATCTTCGTCGCCGCGATGCTCGCGGGCAGCCTGCTGCAAGCGATGATGGCGCGCACACGGCCGGCGTGACCGGAAACGCGTGCCACCATTGGCACGCTGCTTTGCGCGCGAGCCATTGCAAACACGCCACGGCCTTCTAGACTTGCAGCTTCCGGTCGAGCAAGCGATGGCGAAGCGATGAACGATGTGATCCTGTTGTACGGCACCAACGACTTCGAGCGCGAGCGCTGGGATGATCTTCCCGATCTGGTCGAGCGCCGCGGCATCGTGCTGTCGCGCAAGGCCGGGCCGCGCACGCCACTGCCGACCGATCACGCCTGGGAGCCGGTATCGGTCTATGCCTCCGACGAACTGACCGAGGAGGAATTCCAGGAACTGTACGAAGCCAATCGCGCGCACGTCGCGGAGCTCAACCTCAAATACTGAATCCCGCGCTCGCGTCCGCGCGACCGGTGGATCATCCGTTCGCGCGCGGCGTGAGCTGGTGCAGCAGGATGGAATTGCCTTCGCTGTCCTCGCACACGGCCATCCGGCATACCGGGCTGTGGATGACGTCGCTGCGGAACGCGACCCCGCGCGCTTTCAACTGCGCCATCAGGACATCCAGATCCTCCACTTCGAACGCGATCGTGCCGCCGGCGCTGGCGCTGGGTTGATCCTCGATGAAGTTGGTCAGCGCCAGGCAACCGCCACCGGGCAGATCGTATTCCAGCCAGTATTGCTCGCCCTGGTTGCCGACCGAACCGGCCCGCAGGCCGAGCGCGTTCTCGTAGAAATCGCGGGCGCGCGCGACATCGCGGATCGGATACATCGTGAACGCCACTTTCTTCAGCATGGGACGACTCCGGTGAAGGGGCATGGGTCGAAAAGCGTGACCACGATACCGATACCGGGCTCGACCATGATGCGTCCCGCCTCTTCACCGCGCATTTCCGACGAACGGTCCATCCGGCGACCGGTCTCCGGTCGTGAAATGCGTTGTTCCTGCTGTTCCTGTCATGTTGCGCGCGGATATTGGGGGTGTCCGCCGACCAAGGAGGCATAAGGAGATGTTGTTGCAAGGACTCACCCAGGAAGGCAAGTGCGAAGTCATCGACGTCGAGGCCGAGCTGCAGCGGTGGCAGCATCTCGGCCCGATGCCCGGGCATCGCGACCATGAGGCGTTCCGCCGCTTCGAACCGACCTTCAGGTTCGCCTACGATCTCTATCTGCAATGGCATCGCGAGCCACTGGACGCGCTGGGCGATCGCATCGAAGGCGCCTACGAGCGCCAGTTGCCGCCGGGTGAACGCCTGGATCGCGAAACCGTGTTGACGATCGTGGCCGCGGTGTGGGAACGCATGGGCGGACGCATGCAGGCCTGCCGCATACCCGCCACCGCGCGTCCGCGCGCAACGTCGGGCGAGCGCCAGGCACCGCCGCCGGTCTGAGCGGACCTCGGACGATCTAGCCGTTTCGCCGCGGTGCGCTGTCCGGATCCTGCTGCGACAACCAGCGCCAGGCCTCGTGGATCAGCATGCGCGCCACCGGCCAGGCCGATACCGGCGGATTGGGCAGCGTGTCCCAGCGGATCTCCAGTTCACCCTCGACCTCCGCGTCGGTGCGTCCAGCGTGGCTGGCATGGGTCGCCAGTGCCAGCGCATAGGCCCGGCACGCATCGCTCCAGGCGAGATCCGGGTGCAGGCGTATCCGGCGCTGGAAGTCCTGCCGACTGAAGGCCTCGAAGTCCTCGGGAATGTCCGGGAGTTCATCGCGGGCCAGGCAGGCCGCGACCTGCTGGCTCGCGCGCTCCAGGCTGGCGCTGCCGTAGGAACTGCGAAGGTATTCCATGGGCGGACTCCGTGGGGTTTGCAGCGATTGTCGGCAGGAAGGGCATGACCATTCCGTGAAAACCCGGAGAAGGTTCCGTTGATGACTCGGCGGCGGATTAAAACCGGATTAAACCGGACATGCCTATCGTGCCGGACCCGCGTGTCCCCCACGCCCTTTCCGCAGGAGTCCGCATGTCGCCGTTCCGTCCCCTGGTTTTCCTGGGCTTGCTCGCCAGTGCCGCCGCGCCCGTATCGGCGCAGGTCGTCTCCGAATCCAATCGCGAGGCGGGGCAGGCCTCCGATTCACGCTGGCGGGTCGGACTGGCGGTCGCCAGTCGCGAAGGCGTCTACGCCGGCGAGGACAGTCGCACGCTGGTGTTCCCGAATGTCTCCTACGAAGGCGAGCGTTTCTTCTGGCGCGGCGTGCAGGCGGGCGCCCACCTGTTCTCGCGCGACGGTTTCGCGCTGGATGGCTATGTGGCCGGCCGCTTCGATGGCATCGACGCGGATGACTTCGGCATTCCCGAACTGGCGGAGCGCGGCATCGATCGCCGGCTGCTGGAGGATCGCGACGATGCCCTGGATGTCGGCATGAGCGCACGCTGGCGCGGCGCGGCGGGCGAACTGGAACTGGACGCGCGCGCCGACGTCACCGGCACCAGCGAGGGCTACCAGGCGTCGCTCGCGTATCGTCATCCGTTCCAGGCCGGCCATTGGCAACTCACCCCCGGCGTTGGCGTGCGCTGGTTGTCCTCGGATCTGGCCGACTACTACTACGGCACCCTGGACGAGGAAGTCGCGCGCGGCGTGGTGCGCTACCGGCCCGGCAGCGCCACCGTGCCCAATGCGAGCCTGACCGTGTTGCGCCCGTTCGCGGAGAAGTGGCTGTTCATCGCCAGCGCCGAGTACCGCCGGTTGCCGTCCGCGTTGCGTGACAGCCCCTTGATCGATCGCGACGCCGATGGCGGCACCACGGTGATGGTGGGGTTCTCGCGGGGCTTCTGAAGCCCCGCGTTGCGTACCGGCCTGGTGGATCGCGAGTCAACGGCTCGTGAATCCGCGACTCGTGAAACAGGGACGCGTCGCGTCCCTCAGCGGCTCATGGAGTAGGGGCGCGCCTCGCGCCCCCATTGGCGGTTCGGCTCCGCCTGCATCGTGAAGCGCAGCTCGCCGCCGGCGAGGATTTCGGCATGCTCCAGGTAGGCGCGGTCCAGCGGTTTGCCGTCGAGGGTCGCGCCGCCGATGTAGGGATGCGCCTCGTCCAGGCCCTCGGCGATCACGGTGAAGCGCTTGCCGTTGGGCAGGTTGAGCGTGGCGCGCGGCAGGAACGGCCGCCCGATCACGTACTGGTTGCTGGCCGGCGCGACCGGATAGAAGCCCAGCGCGGTGAATACGTACCAGGCCGACATCTGGCCGAGATCGTCGTTGCCGGCCAGTCCATCCGGACGCGGCGCATATTGGCTCGCCATGATCGCGCCCAGTCGCGCCTGCGTGCGCCAGGGCTGGCCGGCATGCGCGTACAGGTAGGCGACGTGGTGGCTGGGCTCGTTGCCGTGCGCGTACCAGCCGATCAGGCCGGTGATGTCTTCCATGTGGGCGAAGATCTTCGGATCGACCTTGGCGTCGAACACCGCATCCAGTCGCGCCAGCAGCTGGTCTTCGCCGCCGTGCGCCCGCGCCAGCCCGGCCACGTCCTGGGGCACGTACCAGGAGTACTGCCAGGCATTGCCCTCGGTGTAGTCGGTCCCGTAACCGCTGGCGGCGGGATCGAAGGGCTCGCGGAACGCGCCGTTGCGCTTGCGCGCGCGCATGAAGCCGGTGGCCGGATCGAACGCGTGTTTCCAGTTGGCCGCGCGCCGACTGAACTCGGTCGCGACGTCCTTGCGGCCCATCGCTTCGGCCATCCGCGCGATGGTCCAGTCGTCGAACGCGTATTCGAGTGTCTTGGAAGCCGCCTCGCCTTCCTCGTCGATCGGCACGTAGCCCAGCTCGCGGTACTGGGCGATCCCGTCATAGGGACCGTAGCTGGCGCTGGCGACCATCGCCTCCAGTGCCTCGTTGGCGTCGTAGCCGCGGATGCCCTTCATGTAGGCGTCGGCGATCACCGGCACCGCGTGGTAGCCGATCATGCACCAGGTCTCCTGGCCGTGGAACGCCCACACCGGCAGCACGCCGTAGGGACTGTGCCGGCGCGCGGCCAGCAGCGACTGCACGAAATCGTTGCTGCGTTGCTCCGGCTGCACCAGGGTGAGCAGCGGATGCAGCGCGCGATAGGTGTCCCACAGCGAGAACGTCGAATAGTGGGTGAAGCCCTTGGCCTGGTGCACCGCGTTGTCCGGACCGCGATAGCGGCCGTCGCTGTCCATGAACAGGGTCGGGCCCAGCAGCGCGTGGTACAGCGCGGTGTAGAAACTGCGGCGCTGCGGTTGCGGCGCGTCCACGTCGATTGCGCCGAGCGCCTGCGTCCACAGCCGGCGCGCGTCGGCGCGCGCGCCGTCGAAATCCCAGCCGGGCACTTCGGCGTCGAGGTTGGCGATGGCGTTGTCCTCGCTGACCGGCGAAATCGCGACCTTGACCAGCAGCGGCCCCTGCGCGTCGGCGAAATCGAAGGCGGCCACGATCTGGCGTCCTTCGATCTGCGCGCGCTGGCGGGGATCCTTTTCACCCGGTGGCGGAAAGCCCTTGTAGGCCACGTCCTGCTCGGTGTCGTGCAGTTGCCGGCCCTGGATCGGGCGCGAGAACCGCAGCGCGAAGTACAGCTGCCGTCCCGGCGCCCAGCCACGGGTTTCGCGAAAACCGGTGACGGTGCCATCCGGTCGCAGGCGCAGCCGCGACCACAGCACCTTGCCCGGATAGTCGTACAGGCTGGTGCGCAGATCGATCAGCACGTGGGCGGGTTTCCCGCGTGGAAAGGTATAGCGGTGCACGCCGACCCGCGCGGTGGCGGTAAGTTCGGCGCGCACCCCGTAGTCGTCCAGGGTCACCGCGTAGTAGCCGGGCTGCGCGGTCTCGCCGTCGTGGCTGAAGCGCGAGGTGTAGCCGCTGCCGGGCTGATCGGGGTTGCCGCGTTCCAGTTTCACTTCGCCGCTGATCGGCATCAGCAGCACGTCGCCCAGATCCGAATGGCCGGTGCCGGAGAAATGGGTGTGCGAGAAACCGACGATGGTGTGGTCGTCGTGGCGATAGCCGGCGGCCCAGCCGTAGGCATCCTTACGCGGCTGGATGCGGGTATCGGGGCTCAGCTGGACCATGCCGAAGGGGACGGTCGCGCCGGGATAGGTATGTCCCTCGCCGCCGGTGCCGATAAAGGGATCCACGTCGGCGAAGGCGCGCTCGCCCGCGGCCGGGGAGGGGGTGTCCGACCTCGCCGCCGCCGCCGGCAGCATCATCAGTCCCAGGCAGATCGCGCTGGCCGCGCGTGTCCACATCGTCCGCATGCCGCGTCCTCGTGATGGAGAGGGCGCGAACGTAGCATGCCGGGCGGGACACGCCCGGAACCGCGTCACGCCGCGCCTTCGCGTCGCAATAGTTCGCGCTTGCGATCCACGCCCCAGCGGTAGCCGGACAGCGCGCCGTCGCTGCGGACCACGCGGTGGCAGGGAATGGCCACCGCCAGATGGTTGGCGCCGCAGGCCTGCGCGACCGCCCGCACCGCGCGCGGCATGCCGATGCGCTGGGCGATCTCCGCATAGCTGGCGGTGCTGCCCGGCGGAATCTGCCGCAATGCCTGCCACACCCGCTCCTGGAAGGCGGTGCCGCGCACGTCCAGCGGCAGGTCCAGGCCGATGCCGGGTGCTTCGACGAAACCGACCACACGCGCCACCCAATCCTCGAAGCCGGCGTCGCCGCCGATCAGGTGGGCGCGCGGGAATTGATCCTGCAGGTCCCGCACCAGCGCTTCCGGATCCTCGCCCAGCAGGATCGCGCAGACGCCGCGCTCGCTGCGCGCGACCAGGATCGCGCCGAGCGAGCACTGGCCGATGGCGAACCGGATCTCGGCGTTCGCGCCGCCGGCGCGCCAGTCCTTCGGGCGCATGCCCAGGCGCTGGTTGGAGGTTTCGTAGAAGCGGCTGTTGGATCCGAAGCCAGCGTCGAAGATCGCGTCGGTGATCGAGGCGCCACCTTCCAGGCCCTCGCGCATGCGGCGCGCGCGCTGCGCCAGCGCGTAGGCCTTGGGGGTCACGCCGGTCACCGACTTGAACACGCGGTGGAAATGGTAGGGGCTCATGCCGGCGGCTTCGGCCAGCTGCGCCAGCGGCGCTTCTTCCTCGGCGTTCTCCAGTTGCCGGCAGGCGCGGGCGACAAGGTCGGCGTGATGGCGGGCCAGCGCCGTGCGATCGGCGGCGGCGCGGCGGCTGGGCCGGTACCCGGCCGCCTCGGCAGCCTCCGGGGTGTCGAAGAACTCCACGTTCTCAGGACGCGGCAGGCGCGAGGGGCTGCCCGGATGGCACCAGACACCGGTGGTCTTCACCGCGTAGACGAAACGGCCGTCGGCGGCCGGGTCGCGGGCGCGCAATGCGGCCCAGCGGGGATCGTCCTGGATGGCGGTGGCAGCGACCGTCGGGCGCCGGCGGGAAGAAATGGGTGTGTTCATGGCGAATGGGCGTGTCGTGGGGACGACGCCATCTTGGTTCCCGCCAGCCTAGCCGACACTCCGCGCCTTGCGATCAAATTCGTGCGCGGTGGGGGTATTCGCGCGTCGTTTGGCAATCCGCAAACGTCGGAACGTATTCACGCATGGCGCACTGCGACCCCCGGCAAGCCAAAGACCGACCCGAACCCGGACACCGTCCCTTCCCCCGCTCGCGGGGGAAGGTTGGGATGGGGGCCGCTCGCAGCGGACGCAGCAGTGGCGTTTCGCCCCCACCCCGGCCCTCCCCCGCAAGCGGGGGAGGGGGCCGTATCCATGCGTCGTTGTGCAATCCGCCAACGTTGGACCATCCGCCCACCGCGACCGCAAGCCAAAGGCGGCCCGACCCCGGACACCGCCCCTTCCCCCGCTCGCGGGGGAAGGTTGGGATGGGGGCCACTCGCAGCGGACACGGCAGTGCCGTTTCGCCCCCACCCCGGCCCTCCCCCGCACGCGGGGGAGGGGGTCGTATCGGTGCGTCGTTGTGCAATCCGCCAACGTTGGAACATCCGCGCACGGCGCACCGCCCCGCAAGCCAAAGGCGGCCGACTCCGGACGCCGCCCCTTCCCCCGCTCGCGGGGGAAGGTTGGGATGGGGGGCGCTCGCAGCGGACACGGCAGCGCCGTTCGCCCCCACCCCAGCCCTCCCCCGCACGCGGGGGAGGGGGCCGTATCGGTGCGTCGTTGTGCAATCCGCCAACGTTGGACCATCCGCCCACCGCGACCGCAAGCCAAAGACGCCCCGACCCCGGACACCGCCCCTTCCCCCGCTTGCGGGGGAAGGTTGGGATGGGGGCCGCTCGCAGCGGACAGGGCAGCGCCGATTCACCCACACCCGGATCTCTCCCACGAACGGGCTTCACAGGTTCTCCGGGCGGAAGGCCCGTCGGCGGCTGAGGGTGCGCCCGGAAATCATGAACTCGCCGTTGCCGCGGTAGTGGACGGTTTCCGGCAGGCGCGGCGAGGCGGCGACATGCGCGGCCACCACCTCCCAGATGAACAGGTGGTAGGCATCGGTCTGGCGCTGTTCGTACAGGCGGCACTCGAAATTGGCATGGCACTCGCGGATCAGCGGCGCGCCCACCTTGCTGGCGCGGCCGGCGGTGAGTCCGAAGCGTTCGAACTTGTCCACCTGCGCGCCGCTGCAGTTGCCGATGCCGACCACCACGTCCAGCAGGTCCGAGCCGGGCAGGTTGATCACGCATTCGCGGCTGCGCCGGACCAGCCCGTAGGTATGGTTGCCGCGCCAGAGATAGCAGGCGAACAGCGCCGGCTCGAAGCCCATCATCATGTGCCAGCCCAGGGTCATGATGTTGCGCTGGCCGGCATGGGCCGAACTGACCAGCACCACCGGGCCGGGTTCGAGGAAGCGGCGGATGTCGTCCAGCGGATAGGCGCGTTTGCGGCGTGTCTTCATTCGCATGTGCCGGCGGAACCTGCGCCTGGATTCCAGCATGCCGCCGTGCACGCGCGATGAAGGCAGGCGGTTCAGTTGCCCGGCAGCTGCGCCAGGAACGCCTCCAGCGCGGGCGAACGCCTCCGGTTCAGCAGCTCCAGCCGATACAGGCGACGGCTCAGCGCGGCCTGTCCGTCCAGCGACAGCGTGCGCACCCGGCGCATCGCGATCAGATCCTCCACCACCACCGAGGGCAGGATGGCGACGCCGGCGCCGGCGGCCACCGCGCGGGCGATCGCCTCGTTGCTGCCTATTTCCACCTGGTGCTTCGGGGTGATGCCGTGCGCCTGCAGCAGGCGCTCGGCCACCCGGCGCGTGCCCGAGCCTTCCTCGCGCAGCAGCCAGGTCTGTTCGCTCAGGCTGGCGGCCGAGGCCAGCCGGTTGCCGCTGGCACCCAGATCGTCCGGGGCGATCACCACCAGCGCCTCTTCGCGCCAGACCCGCCGATCAATGCGCGGATCGTCCACCGGCCCTTCCACGAATGCCGCGTCCACCGTGCAGTCGATGATGGCCTGGGCGATCTGGGCGGTGTTGGCGACCATCACCTGGGTGCGGATGTCCGGATGCCGGCGGGCATAGCCGGCCACGTGCACCGGTAGCCAGTAGCCGGCCACCGTGGTGCTGGCGCCGATCCGCAGCTCGCCCTTGCGCAGGCCGACCCGTTCGCGAATGTCCTCCAGCGCGATCCGCTCCATCGCGAAGATGCCGCGCGCGTGCTCGTACAGCGCCTGTCCGCCTTCGGTCAGGCGAATGCCGCGCATGCCGCGCGCGCCGCCGGGGGCACGGTCGATCAGCGGCAGGTCGAGCTGGTGTTCCAGCTCGCGGACCGCCTTGGAGACCGCCGATTGGGTGATGAACATCGTCTCGGCTGCGCGCGAGAAGCCCTGCTGCTCGACCACGCTGACGAACACCCGCAGCAGATGGAGGTTAAGTGAATGAGGATTATTCATGCATGAGGGAATTATATGCATTGGACTCATTCCAAGGGCGGGACTAAGGTGCCGTCCGTCGGCGGATTTGTCCCGCCCTTGTCTCCCGTCAGTCCTCCGGTTTCCCGATGTCCAGCCAATCGATGTCCTCCGTGTCCGTCCCTCCGCATCGCCAGTCCGGCTGGTGGCTGGGGCTTGGCCTGGCCGCGCTGCTGGCGGCGGCGGGACTGTGGATGGCCAGCCTGCCGACCGTGCAGGGCTGGGGAATCAGCGCCCTGACCGCCGCGATCCTGCTGGGCATCGTCGCCGGCAACACCGTGTTCCCGCGCATCGCCGCGCGCACGGCCCCGGGCGTGGATTTCGCCAAGAGCACCCTGCTGCGCCTGGGCATCGTGCTGTACGGCTTCCGCGTGACCGTGCAGGACATTGCCCAGGTCGGCATGGCCGGGCTGGTGATCGACGTGATCGTCGTGGCCTCGGTATTCCTGCTGGCGGTGTGGCTGGGCACGCGCCTGTTCAAGCTGGATCGCGAAACCTCGATGCTGATTGGCGCGGGCAGCGCGATCTGCGGCGCGGCGGCGGTGATGGCGGCCGAGCCGGTGGTGAAGGCGCAGGCGCACAAGGTGGCGGTCGCGGTGGCCACGGTGGTGGTGTTCGGCACCGTGGGCATGTTCCTGTATCCGGCGCTGTATCCGCACCTGGGCATCGATGCGCACGCCTATGGCGTGTATGCCGGTTCCACCATCCACGAAGTCGCGCAGGTCGTGGTCGCCGGCAAGGCGGTCAGCGAGACCGCCGCCTCGGTGGCGGTGATCGAGAAGATGATCCGGGTGATGCTGCTGGCGCCGTTCCTGCTGATCCTGTCCGCGCGCCTCGGCGCGGAAGCCGGCACCGATGCCGGCGGCGCGCGGCCGAAGCTGATGATCCCGTGGTTCGCGGTGATGTTCATCGTGGTCAGCCTGTTCAACTCGCTGCACCTGCTGCCGACGCAGTGGGTGTCGGTGATCGTCCAGCTGGACACCGTCCTGCTGGCGACCGCGATGGCCGCCCTGGGCCTGCGCACCCACGCCGGCGCGATTCGCCAGGCCGGCGTGAAGCCGCTGCTGCTGGCACTGAGCCTGTTCGCGTTCCTGTTGCTGGGCGGCGGTGCGATCAACTGGCTGGTGATGCGCCTGTTCGGCTGACGTTCCCGCCGCGCGTGCCGGTGGCCTGATCCGCTGCGACGCTTCCGGCACCTCCCGCATCCAGGAGGAAGTGGGCCGTCCGAGGGGACGGTCCGTTTCTTTCCGCGCCGCTGCAACCTTTCGGCTTCGGCCCGCATCGAAACCGGATGCTGCCCGGGAAAGGGGCGCCACTGGATCGGGATACGCATGAGAACCCTGCCGTTGCTGTTCGCCGCATGGATGACCCTGTGGCAGATGTCGTCCACCGCCCTCGCGCCCGCGGGTGGTTCGGCCTCCACCGCCACCTCTTCCGCGAAGCCCGCGCCGATCGCGACGACGGCGGCGCCGGCGGGGCTGGAGGATTACCTGCACGAGAAGATGGCGCGCCGGCGCATCCCCGGCATGCAGGTCGCGGTGGTCCGCGATGGCCGCATCGTGTTTTCCGGCAGCTACGGCAAGGCCAACCTGCAGGACGACATCGCGGTGACCCCGGACACCGTGTTCTCGATCAACTCGGCGACCAAGACCTTCACCGGCGTGGCGATCCTGCAACTGGCGCAGGCCGGCAAGCTGTCGCTGGACGCGCCGGTGTCGCGCTACCTGGATGGCCTGCCGCCGGCCTGGCAGCCGATCACCGTCCGGCAATTGCTCAACCACACCTCCGGTTTGCCCGACATCCTGGTGCCGCCACGCGGGCAGGGCACCGGCGGGCTGGTGGGCGAGGGCGGCGAGGACGCGGCGTGGGACGCCGTGCGGAAACTGCCCATGGATTTCCCCACCGGGACGGCCTACCGCTACAACCAGACCAACTATGTGCTGCTGGGACGGATCATCGATTCGCTCGGCGGCATGCCGTTCACCCGCTTCATCGCCGAGCGCCAGTTCGCGCCGGCGGGCATGGTCCACGCGGGATTCGGCGATTCGCGCGACGTCACCCCGCACCGCGCGCAGCCGTATCGCTATGCGGGCGGCGCCACCGGTTCCAGCCCGGGCGCGCTTGAACACGCTTTCGACGAATTCCCGCGCATGCTGCGCACCGGCGCCGGCATCAACACCACCGCCACCGACGTCGCGAACTGGTTGATCGCCCTGCAGGGCGGTCGCCTGCTCGATGCCGGCAGCCTGCGCGAGCTGTGGGCGCCGGGCCGGTTCAACGATGGCCGCGCCACCTCCTGGGCGTCGGGCTGGCCGCGGATTGATCGCGAGGACCATCCGGCGGTGGCGGGCATCGGCGGTCGCCGTTCCGCGTTCTTCGTGTATCCGCAGGATCACCTGGCGGTGGTGGTGCTGACCAACCTGGCCGGCGCCAACCCGGAGGAGTTCATCGACGAAATCGCCGGCTTCTACGTGCCGGATCTGAGCGTGCAGAACGGCGGTGGATTGCCGCGCCGGGTCAAGGCGCTGCGGAGCGGGCTGATCGCGCGTGGCTGGGAGCAGGGCATGGCGGTGGTCGCCGATCTCAAGCGCAAGGATCCTGGCTACGCGCTGCGTGAGGACGATCTCAACGCGTGGGGCTATCGGCTGGTCCAGGATGGCCAGGTGAAGGAAGGCCTGGCGGTGCTGAAGCTCAATACGGATCTGTATCCGCGCAGCGGCAACACCTTCGACACGCTGGCCGAAGCCTATGCGATCAGTGGCGATCGCGAGGCGGCGATCCGCAACTACCGCCTCTCGCTGGAACGCGATCCCGGCAACCGCAATGCGGTCGACCAACTGCGCGCGCTGGGCGCGCCGGTCGCATCCGGAGCGCCACCCCGGCAATGAGCCGGCTTGCCCACTGGCGCGGACTGATATCCAATCGGTCCGTTGACCACGGGGAGCGGTACACATGCATGAGGGGCCCGCCGGTATGCTCGGCCGACGCACTTTCCTGGGAGCCGCGGTGGCCGGCGCGGCGCTCGCGGCGCTGCGTCCCTCGCCGCTGCGCGCGGCGGATCCGGCGCAATACGACCATCCGTGGATTCCGTCCGATGCGTTCCTCGCCGGATTGCCGGAATGGATGCGCGCCTTCGGCGTGCCGGGCCTGGGCATCGCGGTGGTCGAGGACGGCGAGGTTGCCTGGCATCGCGCCGTCGGCATCGCGGACACGTCGGCCGGCACGGCGGTGGACGCGGACAGCGTGTTCGAATGCGCCTCGCTGAGCAAACCGGTGTTCGCCTACATGGTCCTGCAACTGGTCGACGCCAACCTGCTGCGGCTCGACCAGACGCTGGCCCACTACCATCGCCCCGACTACCTGGCCAAGGACGATCCGCGCCTGGATCGGATCACGGTGCGCGATGTGCTGCGGCACAGCAGCGGCCTGCCGAACTGGCGCGAGCATCCGGATCGCGAACCGTTGCGGACGCTCGCCGAACCGGGCCAGGGCGTGAACTATTCGGGCGAGGCGTTCTACTGGCTGCAGCAGGTGGCGGAGACCGTCACCGGAGAAAGCCTGGATCAACTGGCCTGGCGGCACCTGTTCGAACCGGCCGGCATGCGGGCCAGCACCTACACCTGGAACGCGCACGCGGCGCGGCACTCGGTGATCGGCCAACCCGCACCGGGAACCACGCCGACCGTGCAGACCTTCCATCGGCAATGGTCGCTGCTGCAACCCCTCGCCGAGGCGCGCGGCAAGCCGCTGCGCGAATGGACCTGGGACGACGCGGTGCGCGCGCTGCCGCAGGCACGGGCGTCCGCGCCCGAGGGCATGTTCGTGTGGCCGGGCGATCTCCTGGCCAATGCCGCCGCCAGCCTGCGCGGGCCGGTGCAGGACTATGCGCGCTTCATCGCCCATGTCATGTCACGCCCATCGCGCGGTTCCTGGGAAATCAGCGAAACCACCCGCCAGGCCATGTTGGCGCCGCAGATGCCGTTGCGCGCGGGCTGGCTCGACAAGGGCCTGGGCTGGAACCTGGAAAGCATCGACGGACAGACGCGCTGGTTCTTCCATGGCGGCGCCAACGCCGGCCGCTACAAAACCTTCACGCTGGGCGATCCGCAGCGTCGCCGCGGACTGGTGGTGATGACCAACGGCGGTGGCGGCACCGGTGTCTACCAGCGCGTCGTCCGTGCCGCGACCGGGCGGGATCTGCTCGCGTTCGATCTCTGATTCCGGACCCGTTCCGGAAAAAAGCGCGGCAATCACCGCGCTGACGCGGTTCCGTCATCCGCGCCGCGTACTCTGCCGCCCGCTCAGGGGGCAGTCACACGATGAAATCACGCGGTTACCGGATCCTTCCCGTTCTGTTGGCGCTTGGCGCCTGCCAGCCGTCAGCGCCCGTGGCGGTGACGTCGGCACCCTCCGCGCAGGCATCCGCGCCCGCGGTGTCGCCGGATGGCGCCATCGACAACAGCGAGCTGCTGCGCCTGGCCGCACAGGCGTTGCAGGCGCAGCGCCTGTACGCGCCGGCGGGCGACAATGCGGTGGAGTTCTATCTGGCCGCGCGCGCCAGGCGGCCGGATGACATCGCCATCCGGGCGGCGTTGACCGAGCTCCAGCCGTATCTGCTGATCGCGACCGGACAGGCACTGGAGCGGCGCGATGGCATCGAGGCCGCGCGCCTGTTCGAACTGCTGCGTCGACTGGATCCGCAGGCGCCGGCCCTGCCGCGCCTGCAGGCAGGCCTGACGGCACTGCCGGCCGCACCGGAAACCGTACTGGCGCCACCCGCGATCCCGTTGCCCAACGCACCGGCCGCACCCGCCGTGTCGCCAGCGGCATCCGCGCAGCCGCCGCGCCCGTCCGGGATCGCGACGGCATCGCCGCCACCCACCACGCTGGAACGGCCCACGCCGGACGAAGTGGTGATGGCCCCGGTGTCCACTGCGACCGCATCGCCCCCGCCGGCACCGGCGCGTGCGGCCACGCCATCGGCGCCCCGCCTGCTGCAGGACGCGCAACCACGCTATCCGTTGCCGGCGCTGCGCAACCGGCTGGAAGGGGAAGTGGAGCTGGCGTTCGTGATTCGTCCCGATGGCAGCGTCGGCGATGTGCGCCTGACCGCGGCGCAGCCGCAGGGCGTGTTCGACGCGGCCGCGGTGGCGGTGGCATCGCGTTGGCGTTTCGAGGCCACCGGGCGCTCGCAGGCCTGGCAGCGCACCGTGCGGTTCCGGCTGCCACCGCAGTAGGTCGCTGGCACCGGTGCGGCGGTACGGCGACAATGGCGGCATGAACGACACCGTCACCGAACTGCTGGAAACCGTGGAACAGGAAACCGGCGCCGCGCCGGCCTGGTCCGTGCTGTGGCTGCATGGCCTGGGCGCCGATGGCCATGATTTCGCGCCGATCGTGCCCGAACTGGTGCGACCGGACTGGCCCGCGCTGCGCTTCGTGTTCCCGCATGCGCCGGTGCGCGCGGTGACCATCAACAACGGCGTGCGCATGCGCGCCTGGTACGACATCGTCGGGATGGACTTCGCCACCCGCGCGGACGCCGACGGCATCGAGGCATCGCTGGTCCAGGTCGATGCGCTGATCGCGCGCGAGCTCGCCCGCGGCATCGCGCCGGAGCGCCTGCTGCTGGCCGGCTTCTCCCAGGGCGGCGCGATCGCGCTGTCCGCGGCGCTGCGGCGCAAGCTGCCGCTGGCCGGGGTGATCGCATTGTCGACCTACCTGCCCGGCGCCGAGGCGGCCCACCGCCATCTCGACACGGCCGCGACGCGGCAACCGGTATTCATGGCGCACGGCATCGGCGACCCGGTGATTCCGCTGGTGCACGCCGAACGCAGCGCGCAGGCCCTGCAGGCCATGGGATTTGCCGTGGACTGGCACCGCTATCCGATGGCCCACCAGGTCTGCGCGGAGGAAATCCGCGATCTCGGTGACTGGATGTCGCGCGTTTTCGCGTTGTAACCGGAGAAACCGCGATTCTTCGCCATGGATGACGTCCGCAACGACGGGGGCTAACATCGGTGGAGACGTCCCTGGCGTTCGAACGAGAGGAACCTCGTGCCGTGAAGGTAGTCATTGCCGACGACGAACCGCTGGCCCGCGAGCGCCTGCGCGCGCTGCTGGCTGAACAGCCCGGCGTGGAAGTGGTGGCCGAGGCCGAGAACGGGGTGGAAGCCCTGCAGGCCTGCGCCGAGCACAGGCCCGACGTGGTGCTGCTGGACATCGCCATGCCCGGCGTCGACGGACTGGAAACCGCGCGTCACCTGGCGGCATTCGATCCGCGTCCGGCGGTGGTGTTCTGCACCGCCTACGACGCGCACGCGTTGTCGGCCTTCGAGGCCGCCGCGATCGACTATCTGATGAAACCGATCCGCGCCGAGCGCCTGTCCGCGGCGCTGGAGCGCGCGCGGATGTTCGTGGCCGGCCGGGCCAATGGCAACGGCCACGACCCGCAGGCCGGGCCCGCCCGCCAGGTCCGCACCCATTTGTGCGCGCGCATGCGCGGCAGCCTGCGGCTGATCCCGATCGAGGAGGTCCACTACCTCCAGGCCGAGGAGAAGTACGTGGTGGTGCACCACGCGCGCGGCGAGGATCTGATCGAGGAATCGCTGAAGTCGCTGGAAGAGGAATTCGGCGACCGCTTCGTGCGCATCCATCGCAACTGCCTGGTGGCACGGCACGAACTGGTGGAACTCAAGCGCGCCGGCGACGGCCATGTCCAGGCCATCCTGCGCCACGGCAAGGCGCCGCTGGAAGTCAGCCGCCGCTGCGTGGCCGGCCTGCGCGAGACCGTGCGCCACCTCTGACGCCCCGGCCGTGCCCGCCGGCGCGAGGTGCGGGATAATGCGCGGATGAAACTCCGCATCGCCACCCGCAAGAGCCCGCTCGCCCTCTGGCAGAGCGAACACGTCGCCGAACGCCTGCGCGCCGCCCACCCGGACCTGGAGGTGGAACTGGTGCCGATGAGCACCCGCGGTGACGAGGTGCTGGATCGTTCACTGGCCGCCATCGGCGGCAAGGGCCTGTTCCTCAAGGAACTGGAAGTGGCGATGCTGCGCGACGAGGCCGATTGCGCGGTGCACTCGCTGAAGGACGTGCCGATGGATCTGGAGCCGCCGTTCGCGCTGGCCGCGATCCTGGCGCGCGCCGACGCGGCCGACGCCTTCGTGTCCAACCGCTACGAGGATCTGGACGCGTTGCCGCAGGGCGCGATCGTCGGCACCTCGTCGTTGCGCCGACAGGCGCAGCTGCGCGCGCGCCGCCCGGATCTGCAGCTGCGCGATCTGCGCGGCAACGTCAACACGCGGCTGGCGAAACTGGACGCCGGCGAATACGACGCCATCGTGCTCGCCTGCGCCGGACTGCAACGGCTGGGTTTCGACGCGCGCATCCGCGCGCGCCTGCTGCCGCCGGAATGGTTGCCCGCACCCGCGCAGGGCGCGGTGGCGGTGGAATGCCGTGCCGGCGATGCCGCGACCATCGCGCTGTTCGCCGCGCTGGATGATGCCGACACCCGTTGCTGCGTGGAGGCCGAGCGGGCGATGAACCGCGCCCTGCACGGCAGTTGCCATGTGCCGGTGGCGGCTTTCGCCACACTGTCGGCCGATGGCGCGGAACTGCATCTGCATGGCCTGGTGGGGTCGGCGCAGGATGGCCGGGCGGTGCGCGCGGACGGCAGCGGATCGTCGCGGTTTCCGGAAGAACTGGGCAAGGCCGTCGCCGCCGAACTGCTGGCGCATGGCGCGGGCGAACTGCTCGACGCCGCGCTGGCCTGAAAGCAAATCCCCCTCGGTCCCCCTTTTGCAAAGGGGGAGGCAAAAAGCAGCCGGCCCCTTTTCAAAAGGGGAAGCAGGGAAGCAGTTAGCCCCCTTGGAAAAAGGGGGCGGGCACCCGCGCCAGCGGGTGACGGGGGATTTGCGCGCTGGAGTGGGGAAAGCAGGCGCGCCCGGCGTGGCGCCAGCCTGAAAAGCCAATCCCCCTCGGTCCCCCTTTTGCAAAGGGGGAGGCAAAAAGCAGCCGGCCCTTTTCAAAAGGGGAAGCAGGGAAGCAATTAGCCCCCTTGGAAAAAAGGGGGCGGGCACCCACGCCAGCGGGTGGCGGGGGGATTTGTGTGCAGGAGTGGGGAAAGCAGGCGCGCCCGGCGTGGCGCCAGCCTGAAAAGCAATCCCCCTCGGTCCCCCTTTTGCAAAGGGGGAGGCAAAAAGCAGCCGGCCCCTTTTCAAAAGGGGAAGCAGGGAAGCAGTTAGCCCCCTTGGAAAAAGGGGGCGGGCACCCACGCCAGCGGGTGGCGGGGGATTTGCGTGCAGGAGTGGGGAAAGCAGGCGCGCCCGGCGTGGCGCCAGCCTGAAAAGCAATCCCCCTCGGTCCCCCTTTTGCAAAGGGGGAGGCAAAAAGCAGCCGGCCCTTTTCAAAAGGGGAAGCAGGGAAGCAGTTAGCCCCCTTGGAAAAAGGGGGCGGGCACCCGCGCCAGCGGGTGACGGGGGATTTGCGCGCTGGAGTGGGGAAAGCAGTTGCTCACGCCGACCGATCGAATACGGAAAAGAAGCAGACACCGTCGACACCGCGATGGGTGAAGCAAACTCCGGTATCGCGTCAGCGGAGCACGCGCCGCTCTACTTGAACTTGTAGACCACGTTCATGGTGGTCAGGGTGTCGGTGCGCTTGAGGTTCTCGGCGGCATCGCTGTTGTGGCGCGCCTGCCAGCCGGCTTTCAGCGCCAGGTGCGAGTTCATCGTCACCGACAGGCCCAGATCGTTCTGGGCGAAGGTGTTGTACTCGCCCGATTCCACCAGCAGCTTGTTGACCAGTTCGGTGTTCTCGCTCAGCGATACCCGCAGATCCACCAGGCCGCGTCCGATCACGCTGGATTCGTTGCGCTCTTCCAGGGTGTCGTAGGCGCGGCGGAAGCCCGGACCCACCTGCAGATCCAGTTGGGTGCGATCGCCATCGACCACGCGGTTGCCATAGCTGACGCTGACCGAGGTCTGCCGGCTGAAGGTGCCGAAATCGTCTTCCTCGTGGCGCAGCGACGTGTTCACGGTGCCGCGCGAGTCGGTCCGGTAGGCACCGTTGCCGGTCAGCGTGTAGCGGTTGGCGGTGGTACGCCGATCGCGCTTGACCGAACCGTCGGCCTGGGTCGACTTGTATTCGGAACTGGCACGCAGGCCGGACAGGCTGCCGCTGTATTTCCACGCGCCGCCATCGGCGTAGTTCAGATCCAGGCGCGCATTGAGGCTTTCCGTGCTGCTGTTGCCGTGGGCCGAGGCGAAACCGAGCTCGCCACCGCCGCTCCAGGGCGAACTGGGCTGCAGCGGTTCGGCGGGAACGCCGGTGTCGGGACGCGGCGGCGGAACCGGCAGCGCCGGTCCCTTGTGGCTGACCGCAAGGGATTCCTTCTGGGTCACCGCGCCGCCGGCCTTGGCCTTGGCGGCGGAGGCGGCACTGCCCGTTTTCAGGTTGTCGTCCTGTGGAATGCCGTCCTGCGCATGCGCGAGCGGCGCGCCGGCCAGGCACAGCAGGGAGAGGGACAGGGCGAGCAGGTTGGGACGGGGCATGAAGGGCCTCGGCGGGCGGGGACGCGCTTGCGGCGTCAGCGCCGTGTGAACGTCGAAAACGGTTACAGGATAACAATCCAAACCCCTTGCCTCAAGGCAAGTGATTGTTTGGATTCAGATTCGTGTCCGATTCTGCCACGCTTTTATTCACATTTGTCGCGTCCCGACGCCCCCGGATCAGGTGAGTTTCACGTTTTCGCACTTCCGGGCGGATAGGGCGTTCAACGCATGCACCGGAACGCGTATTCATCCAGTTCCCGGCCCAACTGCTCGCGGCCGGGGTCGCTGAGGTCGGTCATCAGGCCGTCCACGTTCTGGCGGATGCGCCGGCAGGGATCGGTGTCGTAACCCGGCCCGGCGAACAGCAGGCCGATGAACCTGACCACCTGTTCCGGGCTGACCGAACGGTGCATCACGAAACGACCCGGGCGATCGCCGCCGGGCAGGCGCGCGTGGCGCTGGCGCAACGGATTGCTGCCGAAGTCCGGCTTCGGCGCGGAGGCGTTCGCCCAGGCCGCGCCCTGGGCGAGGAGATCGGCCGCGGAGGCGGGAAGCGGATCGGGGTCGGCGACCTGGACCGCCGCCTGCGCGGACCCGGTCGGCGGCGTTGGCGCGGGAGTACGCGCGGGGCGGGGGGATGTCGCGGTCGCGGCGCGGATCGGTTCCGATGTCCGCACCGGCGCTTCGCGCGGCAGGAAACGGATGCGCGGACCGGATTCGCGCGCGGCGGTCGCGTCGGAAGTCGTCGGCAGGCGCCAGAGCAGGCTCACCATCAAGGCATGCAATGAAACGACGACGAGCACGGCGATGCCGTTGTGCTTGATGCGTTCGGACAATCCTGTCGCTCCCCCTTCCCGGTCCCGGAGTGTGGCCGTGCGCGGGTTAAACAGGAGTTACGCATGACCATCCGCACGGGCATGACGTCCGGACGTTCCCGCCATCGCGCCGCGCCGGCGGAATCCGGACGATGCCGGTTTCCGCCGGCCGGACACGGGTGCTCGCCATGCCCAGGAAGATCCCAATCGGTCTGTTGATGGTGGCGCTGGCCTGCGCCATCGCCGGTTCCGGCTATGCCTTCGGCGAATACCTGGCGCAGCGTGACCGCGCAGGCGAGGCGCCCGCCGCGATCGGCTAGGGCGACTCGATGGTGATGGCGGGATCGTCGAAGCGCGAGTACGCCAGGGTCATGGTGTAGGGACCGCTGGCGGTCTCGCCGCTGTGGCGCAGTTGCAGCGGCCGGCCATCGCGATCGATCCAGTACAGGAATTCACCGGGTTCGGGCTGGGTGTGGCGCACCCGGTAGCGGCGCGCGCGCTGGCCGTCCACGTTTTCCTCGCCGAGGAACTCGGTGGACATCCCGCTGCGGTTCTCGCGGATCTTCATCGGATCCCGCCACTGGCTGACCGTGCCTTCCGGGATCGGCACCTTCGTCTGCTGCCCGTGCATCTCCATGTACATGGTGTCGCCGATGATCACCTGGGTGCCGACCGGCATGATCATGCGATAGCGATCCGGCGCGACGAAGTCCATCTCGTTCTGCATCGGCTGGCTGCCTTCCACGGTCATCACCGCATGGAAACTGCGCGCGGCCAGGAACCGCTCCATCGAGGCGGTGACCTCGGCCAGCGCGTCCACCGTCGGCGCCGCGGGCGCCGGCGCCGCTACGTCTTTGGCCGCGGTCGCGGTTGGCGCCGGTTCCGGCTGCCGGGAGCAGGCGCCGGTCGCGACAACGACCAGCAGCAGGCCGGGAAGCCATCCGGCCGGGCGGGAGGACAACACGCGGGGGAGGGACATGGCGGGCTCCAGAGTACGGAAACAGTGGCCGCTTGGGTCCGTGCGTTGGGGGAGTCCGGGCGGCGCGTCCGCGCGCCGGGCCCCTGGCACCGCACGGGCCCAAGCGGCCCGGGCGGTGCATATTCCCAAGCGAACCGGGCGGCGAAAACGGCCACGGCTCGGCCATAATCATGGCATGGACAAGATCGAACGCATCACCGCCCTGCATCGCATCCTGAAGGCGTCGCGCTACCCGGTCACGGTCAAGCGCCTGCAGGAGGAACTCGGCTGCTCGCGCGCCACCGTCTACCGCGACCTGGCATACCTGCGCGATGCGCTGATGGCGCCCATCGAGGGCGACGGCGAAGCCGGCTTCCGCTACGAGGCGGCCGAAGGCGAACGGTTCGAGCTGCCCGGCCTGTGGCTGAGTTCGGAAGAACTCTACGCCTTGCTGGCGGCCCAGCAGCTGCTGGTGCGCACCGGCGGCGGCGTGCTGTCCGGCGCGCTGGCGCCACTGCAGAAGCGCATCGAGGGCCTGCTTGCCGATCATGCCGGCGTCTCGCAATGGCCGGTGGACCGGGTGCGGGTGATTCCGCACCGCGGGCGCCGGCTGGACGAAGCCAGCTTCCGCACGGTGGCCTCGGCGGTGCTGGAGCGCAAGCAGCTGGCATTCGAATACCGCGCCCGTTCCACGGACGAGCGCACCCGCCGCACGGTTTCGCCGCAGCGCATCACCCACTACCGCGACAACTGGTACCTGGACGCCTGGGATCACGAACGCAAGGCGTTGCGCAGCTTCGCCGTGGATCGCGTCGGCGGCGCCCGCCTGCTGGAGGATGCGGCGCAGGATCTGTCCAACGAGGATCTCAACCAGCACCTGGCGTCGAGCTACGGCATCTTCTCCGGCGAGCCCAAGGGCTGGGCGACGATCCTGTTCAGCCCCAAGGCCGCGCGCTGGGTCGCCGACGAGCAATGGCATTCCAAGCAACAAGGGCGCCTGTTGCCGGATGGCCGCTATGAACTGAAGGTGCCCTACAGCGTTTCACGCGAGCTGTTGATGGACATCCTGCACTACGGCGCCGACGCGGAAATCGTCGAACCGTCGGTGCTGCGCGAGCAGGCCAAGTCGCTGCTGGAACTGGCGCTGTCCAACTACGACAAGAAGCGCTGAGCGGCGGGCACGGAAAAACGCTTTGAACGGCAGGTCAACCACCGTGCCGCAGCGACGGTGGCGGAGAAAGATCGCTCCGATAGCCCCCTTCGCAGAAGGGGGCGGGCACCCGCGAAGCGGGTGACGGGGGATGGACCCGCCATTCGGCTGTTGAGGAGCGCTTGCTCTTCGCGCAGGAAACAAACGCCTCCCGGCGCCCGGACGGTCAATTCCCCTTAAGTCCCTCGGTCCCCCTTTCCCACGCTCCTCAACAGCCGAATGGCGGGTCGAGGGCGAGCCGAAGCGGAACCTGACTCCGATTCCCGATTCCCGATTCCCGATTCAGGGATTCTTCGGATCCGCGAAGCCCGGTTGGCCCACCTGCGCCGGGGTCTGCGGCTCGCGGACGAGCTGGCGCGCGTTGACGCCGTAGTCGCGCATCTTGCGGATGAGCTGCTGGTAGAGCGCATCGTCCATGTCCGGCGAGCGCGAGAATATCCAGCCCAGATCGCGCTCGGGATAGCTGATCAGCGCCCAGGAATAGTCCGGCGCGACCTCCAGGATGTGGAACTTGGCCGGGACCACGCCGACGAACCACAGGGTCCAGTCGCGGTTGCCGCTGCCGCCCTTCACCGAGGCGCGCGCTTCGCGGACCTGTTCAGGCTCACCGAAGCCCTCGCGATGCAGGTAGCGCACGCCGATGCGGTCGCCTTCGCGGGCGGTGTACTCGTAGCGTCCGGTCACGTGGCCACGCTCGGCGAAGTACGGAATGTGCGCCGTCACGTACCACGTCCCCATGAAGCGCGGCAGGTCGATCTCCGCCGCCTGCACCGTCTCCAGGCCCATCGGCCGGGTTTCGCTCTGGCTGGCACAGGCAGTCACCGCGGCAATCAGGGCGCACGTCAGGACGGCGCGAAGACGGCACAGCGATGGGGACATGCAGGACTCCTGGGTGATGGATCGTCGCGACCCGTCGCGGGAACGCCGGGCAACGCGAATATCGCATATCGGCATGAAGGCGAGAATCTCCGGCCGGCGCGAAGCGTCGCAGCCCGTGAGAAGGCGGCGCGGCAGGCTGGAGCCCTGTCCACCGGAGCCCTGCCATGCGCGACTTTGTACATTCGATTTCCGCCGACGCCCGCCTGTCCCGCGCGCCGGACCCGCAGCTCGAAAGGTTGTTGCGCCGCGTCGTTGCGATTGGCCTGGCGCTGGTGCTGCTGTTCCCGCTGGCCCGCGGGCAGATCCCCTGGCTGGGGTGGGCGCCGTTGTGGCTGGTCGGCATGCCGCTGGCGGCCTGGTGGGCGCTGCACCGCTTCCGCCTGCCGCAATGGCCGAGGCACCGCGAGGCCGGGCGCCGACGCAGCGGCCCGCAGGCGCGGCGCCGGGTCCGGACTCCGCGCGCCGCCTGGCTGCGCGCGGCCTGAGCGGCCAGGCCCGCCCTGGCCGGACTGACGTTCGACAGGGGAGGGCGGTCGCGGACTTGTGCTAGCGTGAAGGAATTGTCTTCGATCCGGAGTTTCCTTCATGTCCAAGCTCGTCCATGCCTGCCTGGCGGCAGGCCTTGCCGCCGCCGCCGTCAGCGGCCACGCCCAGGAGCAGAAAACCGTGGCCAACGACCCCTACGCGTGGCTGGAAGAGGTGGAAGGCCAGAAGCAGCTGGACTGGGTGCGCGCCCAGAACGCCAAGGCCGAGGCGGAAATCGCTTCCACGCCGGCGTTCAAGGAACTGGAGGCCAGCATCCTGGCCATCCTGGATTCGGACGCCAAGATTCCGGGCGTGCAGAAAATCGGCCCGTACTACTACAACTTCTGGAAGGACAAGCAGCACGAGCGCGGCCTGTGGCGCCGCACCACGCTGGAGGAATACCGCAAGCCGCAGCCGCAGTGGGAAACCGTGCTGGACCTGGACGCGCTGAACAAGGCCGAGGGCAAGAACTGGGTCTGGCACGGCGCGGATTGCCGCAAGCCGGACTACACCCGCTGCCTGATCGCGCTCTCGCGCGGCGGCGCCGACGCCGACGAGACCCGCGAATTCGACCTGACCACCAAGACTTTCCTCAAGGACGGCTTCTATCGTCCGGAAGCCAAGGGCGGCCTGGGCTGGAAGGACGCCGACACCGTCTACGTCTTCACCGATTTCGGCGAAGGCAGCATGACCACCTCCGGTTATCCGCGCATCGTCAAGGAGTGGAAGCGCGGCACCCCGCTGTCGGCGGCCAGCGTGGTCTACGAAGGCAAGCCGGACGACATGTACATCGCCGCGTTCCACGACGACACGCCGGGTTTCCAGCGCGACTTCGTCAGCCGCACCCTGGCGTTCTACAACGACGAACTGTTCCTGCGCGGCGCGGACGGCAAGCTGGTCAAGATCGATGTGCCCAACTCGGTCAACAAGGGCGCGTTCCGCGAATGGCTGACCCTGGAACTGCGCGAGCCGTGGACCGTCGGCGGCAAGACCTACAAGGCCGGTTCGCTGCTGGTCTCCAGGATCGATGACTTCATGGCCGGCAAGCGCGAATTCGACGTGCTGTTCGAGCCGACCGATCGCACCTCGCTGGCCAGCTTCACCTTCACCCGCCATCACCTGGTGCTGAACGTCCTGGAGGACGTCAAGAACAAGCTCAGCGTGCTGACCCCCGGCGAAGGCGGCTGGAAGAAGAGCGCGTTCGTCGGCGCGCCCGCGTTCGGCACCCTCGGTGTCAGCGCGGTCGATGCGGACGAAAGCGACGCGGTGTGGCTGACCGCCACCGACTACCTGACCCCGACCACCCTGTCGCTGGCCGAGATCGGCAAGCAGCCGGAACAGCTGAAGACGATGCCGGCGTTCTTCGACGGCTCCAAGGACGTCATCGAACAGCACTTCGCCACCTCCAAGGACGGCACCAAGGTGCCTTACTTCGTGGTGCGCCCGAAGGACCTGAAGCTCGATGGCAACACCCCGACCCTGCTGTACGGCTATGGCGGCTTCGAAGTCTCGCTGACGCCGGCCTATTCCGGCGCGGTCGGCAAGGGCTGGCTGGAGAAGGGCGGCGTGTACGTGGTCGCCAACATCCGCGGCGGCGGCGAGTACGGCCCGCGCTGGCACCAGGCCGCGCTGAAGGCCAACCGCCACAAGGCCTACGAGGACTTTGCCGCAGTCGCGCAGGATCTGGTCGCGCGCAAGATCACCACCGCCAAGCGCCTGGGCACCCAGGGCGGCAGCAACGGTGGCCTGCTGATGGGCAACATGCTGACCCAGTATCCGGAACTGTTCGGCGCGGTCGTCGTGCAGGTGCCGCTGCTGGACATGAAGCGTTACAGCCACCTGCTGGCCGGCGCATCGTGGATGGCCGAGTACGGCAATCCGGACACGGCCGACTGGGACTACATCAAGACCTTCTCGCCGTACCACCTGTTCGATCCGGCCAAGACCTATCCGGCGACCCTGTTCACCACCTCCACGCGCGATGACCGCGTCCACCCCGGCCACGCGCGCAAGATGATGGCCAAGATGCTGGAAGCCAACAAGGACGTGCGCTACTACGAGAACATCGAAGGCGGCCACGGCGGCGCGGCCAACAACGCCCAGGCCGCGCACATGAGCGCGCTGGCCTACACGTTCCTGTGGCAACAGCTGGCCAAGTAAGCGCAAGCGCATGAAGGCCTTCCCCGTTCACGGGAAGGCCGGACAGTTTCCTTCCCCCGCGTGCGGGGGAAGGTGCCCGAAGGGCGGATGGGGGCGAACCCGCGGCCGTGACGCAACCGCCGCCAACCCCGATCGCCCGACCATTGCATCCCGCCGGAACGGACCCCATCCATGAAAACGACCTCCCTCCTGTTCGCGACCGTACTGATGACCGCTCACTTCGCTTCCGCCGCCGCCGACCTCACGCCGCCCGATGCCGCCAGGAAGCCGCATGTGGTCAAGGCACCGTTCGGCGCCGAGCGCAATGACGAGTACTACTGGCTGCGCGACGACGATCGCAAGAACCCCGAGATGCTGGCCTATCTCAAGGCCGAGAACGAGTATGCCGACGCGCTGATGGCGCCGCTCAAGCCGCTGCAGGAAGCGCTCTACAAGGAGATCGTCGGCCGCATCAAGCAGGATGACAGCAGCGTGCCGTACCGCGAGCGCGGCTACTGGTACTACACCCGTTTCGAGACCGGCAAGGACTATCCGGTGCATGCCCGCCGCAAGGGCAGCATGGAAGCGGCCGAGGAAGTGCTGCTGGACGTCAACGCGCTGGCCGAAGGCAAGGGCTATTACAGCGTCGGCGACTACGAGGTCACCCAGGACAACGGCATTCTCGCCTACGCCGAGGACGCGGTCGGTCGCCGCCAGTACGTCATCAAGTTCAAGAACCTGGCCACCGGCGAGTTGTACCCGGACCAGATCACCGGTGTGTCGCCCAACCTGGTCTGGGCGGACGACAACAAGACCCTGTTCTACGTCGAGAACGATCCCGAGACCCTGCTGACCGTACGGGTGAAGAAGCACGTGCTGGGCACGCCGGCCTCGCAGGACGTGCTGGTCTACGAGGAGAAGGACGACAGCTTCTACATGGGCATCGGCCGCACCCGCGACGACAAATTCATCTGCATCGGCGTGGAAAGCACGGTCTCGTCCGAGTCGCGCTGCGCGCCGGCCGCCAATCCGGCCGAGTTCACCGTGCTCGCGCCACGCGAGCGCGACGTCGAATACAGCGCCGATCACCTGGACGGCCGCTGGGTCATCCGCACCAACTGGAACGCGCAGAACTTCAAGATCATGACCGCGCCCGATGGCGCCACTTCCCGCGACCAGTGGAAGGAGTGGGTGCCGCACAGCGACAAGGTCTACATCGAGGGCTTCGAACTGTTCGACGGCTTCACCGCCATCAGCGAGCGTTCCGAGGGCCTGGAGCGGATCCGCCTGCTGCGCGCCGACGGCAAGGAGGAATACGTGAAGGCCGACGAGCCGGCCTACTCGATGGGCCTGGACGTCAATTCCGAGCACGACACCGACTGGCTGCGTTACAGCTACACCTCGATGACCACGCCGGCCACGACCTATGAACTGAACACGAAGACCGGGGAGCGTCGCCAGCTCAAGCAGCAGCCGGTCATCGGCTATGACGCAACGAAGTACACCACCGAGCGCGTGTGGGTCGAGGCCCGCGACGGCACCAAGGTGCCGGTGTCGCTGGTCTACAAGAATGGGTTCAAGAAAGACGGCACCGCCGCCCTATTGCAGTACGGCTACGGCAGCTACGGTGCGTCGATGGATCCGGGCTTCAGTGGTCCGGTGGTCAGCCTGCTGGATCGCGGCATGGTCTACGCCATCGCCCACATCCGCGGTGGCCAGGAAATGGGCCGGGCCTGGTACGACAACGGCAAGCTGCTGCACAAGAAGAACACCTTCACCGACTTCGTCGACGTCACCGACGCGCTGGTCAAGCAAGGTTATGCGGCCAAGGACCGCGTCGCCGCGATGGGCGGCAGCGCCGGCGGCCTGCTGATGGGCGCGATCACCAACCTGGCGCCGGACAAGTACCGCGCGATCGTCTCGCAGGTGCCGTTCGTGGACGTGGTCACCACCATGCTGGATCCGACCATCCCGCTGACCACCAACGAATACGACGAGTGGGGCAATCCGGAGAAGAAGGAGTTCTACGACTACATCGTCACCTACTCGCCATACGACAACCTCAAGTCGCACGCCTATCCGGCAATCTTCGTCGGCACCGGCCTGTGGGACTCGCAGGTGCAGTACTGGGAGCCGGCCAAGTACGTCGCCCGCCTGCGCGACGTCAACACCGGCAAGCTGCCGGTGCTGTTCCGCACCAACATGGAAGCCGGCCACGGCGGCAAGTCCGGCCGCTTCCGTCGCTACCAGGAAATGTCGGAGTACTACGCGTTCGTGCTGGATCAGCTGGGTGCGGACACCGCGGTGAAGTAACCCACCGCGCTTCATCGTGATGCTTGCAGGAGAGCCGGGCCACGCCCGGCTCTTTTCTTGTGTCTGGTTTGTCGAGCGGTTGGTACATCGCTCGCCCCATCCCAGCCTTCCCCCGTGAACGGGGGAAGGGGCTTTCTTTCTCTTCGCTCATTTCTCCGCCACCGGAAAAAAGCGGCTCCCTCCCCCGCTTACGGGGGAGGGTTGGGGTGGGGGCAGGCCGGCATCGGTGACGTCGGTGGGCCAGGAGCAGGCAGCGAACGCTGCAACGTCTGCCTCAATCGATGCTCCTCTCTTTGCTCGCCCCCATCCCAGCCTTCCCCCGTGAACGGGGGAAGGGGCTTTCTTTCTCTTCGCTCATTTCTCCGCCACCGGAAAAAAGCGGCTCCCTCCCCCGCTTGCGGGGGAGGGTTGGGGCGGGGGCAGGCCGAGCCAGTGACATCGATGCGCCGGGATCAGGACAGGACCCGCCATCCAAACGCCCGAGTGCCTCCCTCGCTCGCCGACAAGACGCGACTGGCCAGGAAATCCGCACGTGATGCCCGACAACCTGATGGCGGCCATGCATCCGCGACACCTTGAAATCGCTCGATGGAACTGGACGCCCGCATGGCCTGTGTCACCCGACGGCTGACGCAATCCGCCCACATGCGGTAAAAGGTGCCGGTGAACGACGACACGCCTCCGCCGGCTTCCTCGCGCCGCTTCCGCTGGGCCTGGTGGCTGCTGGCCTACGCCAGCCTGGGCACCGGCATCCTGGGCATCTTCGTGCCGGGGCTGCCGACCACGGTATTCATCCTGATCGCGGCCTACGCGGCCTCGCGCGGGTCGGACCGCCTGCACCATTACCTGATGACGGACCCGCGCTTCGGGCCGATGATCCGTGACTGGCAGGCCCATGGCGCGGTGTCGCGGCGGGCCAAGTGGGCGGCGACCTGGGCGATGCTGGCCTGCGCGCTGATCCTGCTGGCGGTGATGCTGATCGCCGGTTCGCACCGGCTGTGGATGGTGCTGCTTCCCATCGGCTGCATGGCGGTGGTCGCCACCTGGCTGTGGCGGCGCCCGGAACCACCGCGCTGACGTCATTCCGATTCATCCCCGGCTGGCTATACTGCGCCGCATGAACCGATCGCTCCGCCTGCTGTCCGCCGCCATCGCCATGGCGCTCCTCGCCGCCTGCGGCGCCAAGGGCCCGCTGTTCCTGCCGGAGAAGCCGGCGCCGGAGACCGAAGTCCCGGCCGAGGCGCCGGTCGAGGCGCCGGTCGAACCGGCTGCGGAAGGCACGCAGGCCCCGCCGGCGGATTCGACCGACACCGCGACGCCGCCCGCCGAACCCACCGAGCCGGCCAACCCGCCCAGCACGCCATGAGCGCGCGGCCTCCGGCCTCGTCGATGGGTTTCACCAAGATGCACGGCGCGGGCAACGACTTCGTCGTGCTCGACCTGCGCGGCGACGTCCCACCGCCGGGGCCCGAACTCGCCGCGCGCTTGGCCGACCGCCATTTCGGCGTCGGTTGCGACCAGATCCTCACCATCGAACCGCCGCGCAGCACCGGCGCGGTGGCGTCCTACCGGATCTGGAATTCGGACGGCTCCACCTCGCAGCAGTGCGGCAACGGCGCGCGCTGCGTGGCCGCCTGGCTGATGCGCGACGGGACCGCGAGCGGCGAACGGTTCCGGGTCGACAGCCCGCTGACCACGCACGACGTCGAGCATCTGGGCGGTGATCGCTATGCCATCGCCATGGGCGTGCCGGAGTTCGTGCCGGCGCGGATTCCGCTGGCCGGTTTCGATCAGGCCCAGGGCGAATACGACGCCCGCATCGACGAGCACCTGCGCCTGAGCTTCGGGGCGGTGTCGATGGGCAACCCGCACGCGGTCATCGAGGTGGCCTCGGTGGCCGACGCGCCGGTGCTGCGGGCCGGACCGGCGCTGCAGCAGTCGCACTGGTTTCCGGAGTCGGTCAATGTCGGTTTCGCCGAAGTGCTCGCGCGCGATCACGTCCGCCTGCGCGTCTACGAGCGCGGTGTCGGCGAAACCCTGGCCTGCGGCAGCGGCGCCTGCGCCGCGGCGGTGGTGCTGATGAAGCGCGGCCGCATCGATCGCGCGGCGACGGTTTCGCTGCCGGGCGGCGACCTGTACATCCAATGGCCGGCCGACGATGCCGAAGTGGTGATGTCCGGCCCGACCGCATTCGTATTCGAAGGGGAATGGAACGCATGAACGAGAACGAGAAGCTGGGTGCCCACGAAATCGCCGCCTGGCTGCGCCGCCACCCCACCTTTCTGAAGCAGTTTCCGGATCTGGCGCTGAGCATGGTAGTCCCGCGCGACGACGGCCGTACCGCCTCGCTGGCCAGCTACCAGCTGGAAGTGCTGCGCGACAAGAACCGCGAACTGTCCAAGCGCCTGGGCGATCTGTTCGCCAATGCTCAGGAAAACGAGCGGCTGGCGGTGCGCACCCACCAGCTGACCCTGTCGCTGCTCAAGCAGAACAACGCCGCCGACACCCTGCGCGCGATGGCCGCCTCGCTGGCCGAGGACTTCAACGGCGACCGCGTCAGCATCGTGCTGCTCAAGCCGGTCGCCGGCCTGGAGGACGCGGAGTGGTTGCAGATCATCGCCGAAGGCAATGCGATTCTCGCGCCGTTCCGCGACTGCCTGAAGGACGGCGAGCCGATCTGCGGCCGCCTGCAGCCGGAAAAGAACGTGGTGCTGTACGCCGCCCGCGCGGAGGAAGTGCAGTCCTCCGCGCTGCTGCCGCTGCCGGGCGTGGGCTTGGTCGCGGTCGGCAGCCTGGACGGCAATCGCTTCTATCCCGGCATGGGCACGCTGTTCCTGCGCATGATGGGCGAAGCGCTGACCGCGGCGCTGAAGCGTTTCGAGGCCTGAGCGGCACGGCGTCCCGACTCCCTGCGCATCCCCGAGCGTCATTCCAGCGCAAGCTGGAATCCATGTTCGGCCGGTTCCGCGTGGAGGGGACACAAGGGCAAAAGCCCGATGGATCCCGGCATCCGCCGGGATGACGACGTTGGAATTCATGGGGCGGGGCGAGATTCGCGCGGCGTATCTCACCCCGTCGTTCCAGCGTATGCTGGAATCCATTGCGCAGGACGCAAGCGCGGTAAGCGATGAGCAGGGCCCGTCAGCACAAGTCAAATATCGAACCCGCACCGGCGGCTCGCCAAGGTGAGGCCGGCCACGGCGAACCCCGCGGCGCCATCGACGAATTCCTCGCCCACCTGCAGATCGAGCGACGCATGTCCGCGCACACGCTGGACGCCTATCGGCGCGATCTGATCGCGCTCGCGGCCTGGGCGACGGAGCAGGGCGCCGACATGGTGGGCCTGCATACCGAACAACTGCGCAGCTTCGTCGCCAGCGAACACCGTCGCGGCCTCTCGCCCAAGAGCCTGCAACGCCGATTGTCGGCCTGCCGCAGCTTCTATCAGTGGCTGCTCAAGCACGGACGCATCACCGCCAGCCCGGCCGCCGCGCTGCGCGCGCCGAAGGCGCCGCGCAAGCTGCCGCAGGTGCTGGATGCCGACGAGGCCACGCGACTGGTCGAGGTGCCCACCGACGTGCCGCTGGGCCTGCGCGACCGCGCGCTGTTGGAACTGTTCTATTCCTCCGGCCTGCGCCTGAGCGAACTGTGCGCGCTGCGTTGGCGCGATCTGGATTTCGCGTCCGGCTTCGTCACCGTGCTCGGCAAGGGCAGCAAGCAACGCAAGGTGCCGGTCGGCTCGCACGCGCGCAACGCGCTGGAGGCGTGGCGTGCCGAGCAGGGCGGCGCCAACGAGGCGCATGTGTTTCCCGGCCGCGGCGGCGGCCCGATCTCCCAGCGCGCCGTGCAGATCCGGCTCAAGCAACTGGCGCAGCGCCAGGGCTTGTTCAAGCACGTGCATCCGCACATGCTGCGGCACAGCTTCGCCAGCCACATCCTGGAATCCTCCGGCGACCTGCGCGGCGTGCAGGAACTGCTCGGCCACGCCGACATCGCCACCACCCAGATCTACACCCATCTGGATTTCCAGCATCTGGCGAAGGTCTATGACGCGGCGCATCCGAGAGCGAAGCGGAAGCGGTGAGCTTCGCCTCTCCCTTTGAAAAAGGGGGCTATTTCTCGCATAAGCTGTTATTGCCTCCCCCTTTGCAAAAGGGGGACTGAGGGGGATTTGCTTTTGGCGCCAAAAGCAAATCCCCCGTCACCCGCTAGCGCGGGCGCCCGCCCCCTTCTTCGCTTTCAACAGCCGAATGGCTGGTCAAGGGAGCTGAGCCCCTCCCCAAAAGTCACGCTTGATCCACCCCCGGGCGTCCCCACCTCAGGGAGAACCCCCCGGAGGCCCCCATGGACCCCAGCCAGAATCCCAACGTGTTCCACGCCACCACCATCATTTCGGTCCGCCGCGACGGTCATGTCGCCGTGGCCGGCGACGGGCAGGTGACGCTGGGGCATACCGTCATGAAGGGCAATGCGCGCAAGGTGCGCCGACTGGGCCGCGACGGCCAGGTGCTGGCCGGTTTTGCCGGCGCCGCCGCCGATGCCTTCACCCTGTTCGAACTGTTCGAGGCCAAGCTGGAAAAGCACGGCCAGTTGCAGCGCGCCGCCGTCGAACTGGCCAAGGATTGGCGCACCGAGCGTCGCCTGGGCAAGCTGGAAGCGCTGCTGGCGGTGGCCGACAAGGAAACCTCGTTGATCATCAGCGGCACCGGTGATGTCATCGAGCCGGAGGACGGCATCATCGCGATCGGTTCCGGCGGATCCTACGCGCTGTCCGCCGCGCGCGCGCTGCTGGCGCATACCCAACTGGACGCGAAGTCGATCGCGGTCGAGGCGCTGAACATCGCCGGCGATATCTGTATCTATACCAATCGCAACGTAGTCGTCGAAGAGCTCTAGTCCGGGATTGGGGATTCGGGATTTGGGATTCGCGAAAGCGGATCCGTACCTCGACCCTCCCATTGCCGCTTTCCTTCCCTGTTTCCCACGAATCACGAATCCCCCATGGCCAATCCCGAATCTTCCACCATGACCCCGCGCGAAATCGTGCAGGAACTGGACCGGCACATCGTCGGCCAGCATGCGGCCAAGCGCGCGGTCGCCATCGCCCTGCGCAACCGTTGGCGGCGCATGCAGCTGCCCGAGGCGCTGCGCAACGAGGTGATGCCCAAGAACATCCTGCTGATCGGCCCCACCGGCGTCGGCAAGACCGAGATCGCGCGTCGCCTGGCGACGCTGGCGAACGCGCCGTTCGTCAAGGTCGAGGCCACCCGCTTCACCGAGGTCGGCTATGTCGGCAAGGACGTGGAGCAGATCATCCGCGATCTGACCGACACCGCGGTCAAGATGTACCGCGAACAGGCCAAGGTGCGGGTGCGCACCCAGGCCGAGGAACGCGCCGAGGATCGCATCCTCGACGCGCTGCTGCCGCGCCGCAGCGTCGGCGTGGGCTTCGATCCGGAAGCCGCGCGCCATGAGCCGTCGGCGCAGGACAACGACACCCGCATCAAGTTCCGCAAGATGCTGCGCAACGGCGAGCTGGACGAGCGCGAGATCGAGCTGGAACTGGCCGCCAATGTCGGCGTGGACATCATGACCCCGCCGGGCATGGAGGAGATGGGCCAGCAACTGCGCCAGATGTTCTCCAACCTGGGCGGCGCCAAGACCCACAAGCGCACGGTCACCATCAAGGCCGCGCGCCCGCAGCTGATCGAGGAAGAGGCCGCCAAGCTGGTCAACGAGGACGACATCCGTGCCGCCGCCATCGAGGCCTGCGAGCAGAACGGCATCGTCTTCATCGACGAGATAGACAAGGTGGCCAAGCGCGGCGACAACGTCGGCGGCGGCGACGTCAGCCGCGAGGGCGTGCAGCGCGACCTGCTGCCGCTGGTGGAAGGATCCAACGTCAGCACCAAGTACGGCACGGTCAAGACCGACCATATCCTGTTCATCGCGTCCGGCGCGTTCCATCTGGCCAAGCCCAGCGATCTGATTCCGGAGCTGCAGGGCCGCTTCCCGATCCGGGTGGAACTGTCGGCGCTGTCCAAGCAGGATTTCATCCGCATCCTGACCGAGCCCAAGGCCGCGCTGACCAAGCAGTACGTGGAGCTGATGCGGACCGAGGGCGTGGCATTGGATTTCAGCGACGACGCGGTCGACCGCCTCGCCGAGATCGCCGCGCAGGTCAACGAGCGCCAGGAGAACATCGGCGCGCGCCGCCTGCACACCGTGCTGGAGCGCCTGCTCGACACCCTGAGCTACGAGGCGCCGGATCGCGACGGCCAGGCGGTGTCCATCGACCGCGCCTACGTCGATTCGCACCTGGGCGAACTGGTGCAGGACCCGGATCTGAGCCGGTACATCCTGTAAGCGCGGAATCGCGACCGTCCACGACGGTCGCGCCATCTTCGCGATGGGCGGTGCGGATGCGCCGCCCGTTTTCGTTTGCGGGAACCGGAAACCGGGACGAACCGGTCAATCCGCCGCCCGCGCCGCCTCGTCGATCAATCCCGCCACCGCCGCGGCCTGCGAGGCCAGCGAGGCGTGGCTGGCGTCCAGCGCCAGCAGCGTGCGCGGATTCATCCGCTCGGCCATGCGCTTCTGGTTGTCCGGATGGATCATGCGGTCCTGGGTCGACAACTGGTACCAACTGGGTTTCTTCTTCCACGCCGGCGCGGTGACGGTATCGCCGAAGGTGCTCGCCAGCGGCGCTTTCTGAGTGACCGCCATGACCAGGGCGTCGTCGGCGTCCAGGTCCTGGCAGAAGCTCTCGTGGAACTTGTCGTCCTGGATCCACAGGTAGCCGTCGCTGTCCGGGGCGAGGTTGGCGATCGCGGCAGGAGGGTGCGCCTGGCTGATGCCGCCGGGGCTTTCGCCGGCGTCCGGCGCGAAGGCGGCGATGTAGACCAGGCCGACGACGTTCGGTTGATCGCCGGCTTCGGTGATCACCGCGCCGCCGTAGGAGTGCCCGACCAGCAGTACCGCTCCCGATTGCTGGGCGACCATCCTGCGCGTGCGTTCGGCGTCGTCGGCCAGCGAGGTGAGAGGGAGTTCGACCGCGCGGATGCGGTCGTGGCCCTTGCGCGCGAGTTCGAGGATGACGTTCCGCCAGTGCGCCGCGCCGCCCCAGAAGCCATGAACCAGGACGAGGGTGGGTGTGCTGCTCATGAGCCGACTCCCTTGGTTGGAGGATGTTGCCGGTGACCGCCGTTGGCACCGGGCGGGGCGCCGGTGGGAGCCGGACTATGCCACGACGATTGTTCAGTCCGGGTCTGCGTTCGACGTTGCCCGGATGACGGCGGAGGGCGGCGGGCTTCAGATGATCCGCAGGGTGATCGCCTTGAGCACCGCGCGGGTGCGATCGCGGGTGCCGAGCTTGTCGAACACCTCGGTCAGGTAATTCTTCACCGTGCCCTCGGTGACGTGGATGACCTGGCCGATTTCGCGGTTGGTATAGCCGCCGGCCAGCAGGCGCAGGATGTCGATTTCGCGCTGGTTGAACTGCCCGGACGGCGGCACGCGATCGCGGTAGGTGTAGCGCTCGCGGATGGCGTCGGTGGCCACCGGCGCGATGGCCTGGCGGCCGGTGGCGACGTCCTCGATGGCTTCCACCAGTTCCAGCGGCGAGGCGTCCTTGAGCAGGTAGCCGCGCGCGCCCGCGCGCGCCGCCGCCAGCGCCTGGCCGGGATCGTCGAAGGTGGTCAGCAGGATCACCGGCGGCGCGCCCGGCAGGCGGCGCAGGCGCGCGCAGACTTCCAGGCCGCCCAGGCCAGGCATGCGCACGTCGCACAGCACCACGTCCACCGGCTTGCCGTCCAGCGCCGCCAGCAGGCCTTCGCCATCGGTGGCTTCGGCCACCACTTCGAATTGTTCGAAACCGCCGAGCAACGCTTTCAGGCCGCTCAGCACCAGTGCCTGATCGTCGGCCAGGGCGATGCGTATGGGTGTCGGCGCGTTCACACCGGCACGCTCGCGCGCAGCAGGAAGCCGCCGCCATCGGAGGGTCCGAACGCCAGCGCGCCGCCCACCGCGTGCAGGCGCTCGCGCATGCCGCCCAGGCCGTGGCCGGGCGCGGCGTCCGCGTCGATGCCGTGGCCGTCGTCGCGCAGCTCCAGCACCAGGTACCCGTCGTGGCGGTACAACCGGGCCCACAGATGATTGGCCTCGCCGTGGCGCGCGGCGTTGGTCAGGCCTTCCTGGAATGCGCGCAGGATGGCGTCGGCCTGTTCGAGCGTGCGCACGCGCGCATCGGGTTCCACTTCCAGATGCACGTCCGGACGCGGGAACGGCGCCGCCATCCGCGCCAGGGTGGGGCCGAGTTCCAGTCCGTCGTGCAGGCGCAATTGATGTACGACGCCGCGCAGATCGTCCAGCAGCTCCTCGGTCAGCCGGCTGCACAGCGCCACCGTTTCGGTCACGTCCAGGCGGCGGTTGTGGCCAAGCGCGGCCAGGTTCAGGCGCAGCGCGGTGAGCTTGTGGCCGGCCACGTCGTGCAGTTCGCGCGACAGGCGCAGGCGTTCCTGCCCGCGCGCGGCTTCGGACAGCAGGCCGCGGGTGGCGAGCAGTTCGGCATGGGTCCGCGCCAGTGCGGCGCGCGCGCGCTCGGCGCTCTGCATCGACCGCACCAGCAGGATGGCGAACAGTTGCAGGCTCGCGTGCACGCCGACGTGGGTGTACGGCGCATCCATGCCGCGGAAGGCCAGCACCACGCCGAGCAGCGCCAGGTTGACCGCGACAAAGACCACGGCCAGCGCGCGCACGCCCAGCAGGTAGGCGAATTCCACCATTGGCACCACCAGCAGCGCGGCGGCGGAGTTGTAGCGGTACGAGGCGACCAGCAGCAGCGCGTCCAGCACCAGCAGCGCCGCCACGGCCAGGCGCGCCTGCGGCGACAGGCGCAGGCACAGGAACACCAGTTGCAGGACACCGAACAGCAGGTGCAGGGTCCGCACCAGCGCGGTGACGGCGGACGGATCGACCAGGAAGGTGCTGGCCATCACCGGCCGCATCCACAGTTCCAGCCCGACCGCGGCCCAGGCCAGCAAGCCGGCCACCGCCAGCGCGGGATTGCGGAGGGTGGAGGTCTGGTCCATGCGGGCTAGCTTCGCGTCGGCGGGGCGTCGTGACAAGGCGCGCGATGCAACCGATGACTTTCGTCACCGCGCCCGGTGGCTTCCTTCATCTGTCCGGCCGGCGCGGGGGCCGCGAGACTGCCGGCGTCCATTCGGGAGTCCCGTCGATGAAGATCCGACCCTGGAAGGCCGTTGTCATCGGCCTGTCCGCCTGCCTTTCGCTGGCCGTCGCCGTGGCCGCCCTTCCGCCGTTCCGCACCGGGGAGCGCAACGCCTTCGCCACTTCCCTGCCGCCTGCCCGCGTGGTCGATCCGGGCGCGCTGGCGCAGGCGCACGCGTTCCTGGTCCACGAGACCCGCTTCGATGCCTTCGTCGCCCTGCACGAGGGACGGCAGTTGATGGCGTGGGGAGAAGCGGACCTGCCCATCAACACCCATTCGGTGCGCAAGAGCCTGCTCAGCGCGCTGTACGGGATCGCCATCGCCAAGGGATATCTGCGGCTGGACCAGACCCTGGCCGAGCTGGGCATCGACGACGCGGTGGTGCCGCTGACCGCCACCGAGAAGCAGGCCACCGTGCGCGATCTGCTGATGTCGCGATCCGGCATCTACCTGGAGGCGGCGGGCGAGGTGCAGGCGATGAAGGACCGACGTCCGCGCCGCGGCTCACACCGGCACGGCGAGCATTTCTACTACAACAACTGGGACTTCAACGTGCTGGGGGTGATTTTCGAGCGGCGCACCGGCCTGGGCATCGGCCAGGCGTTGTACGAATGGATCGCCCGGCCGACCGGCATGACCATGTTCAAGCCGGAACATGTGATCTACGAACAGGCCCGTCATTCGGAGCATCGCCAGTTCGTGATCTTCATGTCGGCCGCGGATCTGGCGCGTTTCGGCATGCTGTATGCCGATGGCGGGCGCTGGCGTGGCCGGCAGATCATTCCGGCGGCGTGGGTGGAGGAAAGCGCGCGGCTGTGGTCGGCGGTGGCCGACCCACCGCCGTTCGACGGCTACGGTTACCTGTGGTGGATCGATCGCGACGCCGGCACGTTCTGGGCCGATGGCTGGGGCGGACAGTTCCTGCTGGTGGATCCGCGTCGGCGGCTGGCGCTGGTTTCGCGCAACGACACCGGCCGCAGTCGCCTGCAACTGGGCTGGTTCGTGCTGTTCGACGACGATGGCTGGCGCAGCCACCATGAGTGGCTGCACCGCTGGATGATCCAGGCGGTCAGGCATGGACAAGGTGCCACCGCCTTGAAATGAGCAGGGCAGCCGAGCCGATGTAACTTGACAACCAGTTTCCATTAATGGAAACTGGTTGTCATTACTGGTTTCCGCGATACAACCATGGCTGCCGCCGTTATCGATCCCCTTACCGGCATTATGCTGTCGGTGTTCCGCGTCAACGCACGCCTGCTGGAAAAAGGCGATGAATTGGTTGCTCCGCTGCAGCTCACGAGTGCGCGGTGGCAGGTTCTTGGAGCGATTGCATTGGCCGACGGTCCGCTGACCGCGCCGCAGATTGCCACCGCCATGGGCGTTACCCGCCAAGGCGTTCAGAAACAACTCAACCTTGCGATGCAGGAGGGTTGGATTCAGCCAGGCGATAATCCTCGTCATGAACGTTCACCGCTCTATGCGTTGACCCGCGCGGGGCATCGCGTATACGACGCTGCGATGGCGCTGGAGCAAAACTGGTCGGAAGCGCTGTCTGCCGGCTTGGATGCCGGGGAACTGGCAGTGGCGCTTCGGGTCCTGAAAGCGCTGGAAGAGCGCCTGGCGGTGACGCCATTGCCTGTACGGGGACGGCGCGCGTGATCAGGATGATCCATCGGGGGGTGAGTGTCCTGGCGATACTCCTGGTCGCCATGTTCTGGTGCTCGTCGGTCGTGGCCGAACTCGCGAGGTACCCCGACGGAGTGGCGATGGTCAAGCGCACCATCGCGCTCTACGGAACTCCGTTGCTGGTAGTGACGATGGCCGCACTGGGTGGAACAGGGCGGGTTCTGGCGAAACGGCGCCGGGGCAGCATTCTCTCCGGAAAGAAAAAGCGCATGATGATTCTGGCTGCCAACGGAGCCTTGCTGCTGATTCCCGCCGCCTGGTTCCTGCACTACCGTGCGTCGACGGGCCGTCTTGACGGGGTGTTTCAACTCGTCCAGATATTCGAACTCGCCGTGGGCCTGATCCAACTGAACCTAATGCGCCTCAACGCGCGCGACGGGCGCATGCTGGGGAGAGCCCCGCGCCAGGCATAGCGACCGATCAATCCTCGCCGATATCCTCGTTCCAGACTTCGGGATTGGCGCGGATGTAGTCGCCGAGCAGGGCGATGCATTCCTCGCTCTGCAGGTCGATGACGTTGACGCCGTTCTCGCGCAGCCAGTCGATGCCGCCGCGGAAGTTCACCGATTCGCCCACCACCACCGTGCCGATGTTGAACTGGCGTACCAGCCCGCTGCAGTACCAGCACGGCGCCAGGGTGGTGACCATGATGGTGTCGCGATAGCGGCGCTGGCGTCCGGCCTTGCGGAAGGCGTCGGTCTCGCCATGCACGGACGGGTCGTTTTCCTGGATGCGCCGGTTGTGGCCGCAGCCGAGCAGGCGGCCATCGTCGTGGTACAGCGCCGCGCCGATCGGGATGCCACCTTCGGCCAGGCCCTGGCGGGCTTCGGTGATGGCGGTCTCAAGCAATGCGCGATAGTCGATGGACATGGACGATTCCGGGTGGCGGGCTGGGCGTGATACTGCCATGCTCGGCCATCGGAGCGGGCGTGGGGCCCCGCGCCGTCTGGCCGCAACCGGAATGCCGGGAAAAAAAGGGGAGCCGCATGGAACACCGGAATCTATCGTCGCGCTGGCACGCCGCGTGGTTCGCCTGCCTCGCGATGGCGGGAGCCGCCTTCGGCGCGGCGGACGCGCGGGCGCAAACCACGGATACCACCATCGTCCAGGGCCGCCTGGCCCTGCACTGGGGCGATCCCGCGCCGGTGGCGGGGCCACGGATCGCGCGTCCGGCGCGCCTGCGCGCGGTGCTGCTGGCCGATGACGGCCGCAGCATTCCGCTGGATCCCGATCAGGCGAAACGCGCCGCGGTGGACCTATACGCGCTGGCCAACCGTCGGGTTGCGGTGTCGCTGCCGACCCGGATGCAGGGGGTTTCCGCCAGGGAACGGTTCGCAGACGCGATCGTGCCCGCGGACGGGTTGGCCCAGGCGGCGCCGGTGCTTGGCGGCAAGCAGGTGTCCGCCGCCGCCGCGGTGATGGGCAACACCCGCTGGGTGACCGTGATGTGCAAGTTCTCCGACATCGCCACCGAACAGAAGGACAAGGCGTTCTTCACCAGCCAGTACGGCAATGCGGTGGGACAGCTGGGGCATTACTGGAGCGAGGTTTCCTACGGCCAGATCAATCTGGCGGGAAGCTCCGCCTATGGCTGGTTCACGCTGCCGAAGCCGAGATCCGGCTACGTGACCACCGTCGATGGCAAGGACGATGCCAACCTGGACAGCCTGTTCCAGGATTGCGTCGCCGCGGCGGACGCGCAGGTCGATTTCACCGGCGTGCAGGGCATCAACATGATGTTCAACGGCGATCTGGACGGCTATGCCTGGGGTGGCGGCGCATGCGCGGTGATGGATGGCGCGCGCCGATGCCCGCGCGCGACCTGGAATCCGCCGTGGTCGTTCGCCAACCTGGCGCCGCTGGCGCACGAGATGGGACATGGCTACGGCCTGCCGCATTCGGACAACTCGGATGGCGACGACGATACCTACGACAATCCGTGGGACGTGATGAGCGATGGCTGGCGCAACGCGGTCGCCGACCCGGTCTACGGTACGCGGCCCAAGCACATCAACATGATCCAGCGGGACCGCCTGGGCTGGGTGGCCAGCGCGCGTAAATGGGTAGTACCCGATGGCCTCAGTGGCAGCTGGCAGTTCGAACTGGAGTACGCGGCGCTGGCCGATGGCACCGGCCGCCAGCTGGTGGTGCTGAACACGCCGGATCAGATCGATCCCGCCTTCACGGTTTCCTACACGCTGGAGGCGCGCAACCGGGCCGGCGCCTACGAGGGCGGACTCGCCGGCACCGCGGTGATCGTGCATCGCGTGCGTGGCGGAACCGCCTACAGCGAGGATGCCGATTTCCCGCCGGCGAACGTGGCCAACAACGAAGGCTCGATGTTCAAGGTCGGCGAGACCTGGTCCTCGCCGAATGGCGGCTATCGGCTGCGCGTGGACGGCGCCACCGCGCGCGGGTTCCTGGTCACGCTCACCGCGGGAGGGCAGGTCACCGGCGGTCCCCTGCGCCCGCGCACGGGCACGCCGCCGGCCAGTTCGCAGGCACCCGCGGCGGTCGGGAACCACCGCATCAGTCCGCGTCCGGCGCTGCAGCGACGCGCGCCATTCCGGGATCGCCGCCGGATCCGCTGATGCCTGTGTTTCAGCGGGCGGCGGCGGTATCCACGCTGACCACCACCGACATGCCCGGGCGCAGCCGGGCCGCGGCGGCCTGTCCGGAATCGATCGCGATCTTGACCGGAATGCGCTGGGCGATCTTCACGTAGTTGCCGGTGGCGTTGTCCGGCGGCAGCACGCTGAACTCCGAGCCGGTCGCCGGCGAGATTTCCAGCACCCGTCCGCGCAGGCGTTCCCCGCCCAGCGCATCCACGGTGAAGCTGGCCGGCTGGCCCAGCCGCACCTGCGCCATCTGGGTTTCCTTGAAATTGGCGATCACCCACATCGTGTCCGGGACCAGCGCCATCAACTGGGTGCCGTTGGTGACGTAAGCGCCCTGGCGCACGGTGACCTGGCCGAGCTGGCCGTCGCGCGGCGCGTGGATGCGGGTGTTGTCGAAATTGATCTGCGCCAGCTGCACCGCGGCGCGCGCGCTGGCCACCGCCGCTTCCAGCGCGGCGTGGTTGACGTCGACGCTGCGCACGCCCTGGCGGGCGACTTCCAGCCCCGCCCGGGCCTGGCTGAGGTTGGCCTCGGCCTGCGCATTGGCGGCGAAGGCGGTATCGCGATCCTGTTCCGAGAGCAGCCGCTCGTGGGCGAGTTGATCGGCGCGGCGCAGCGCCGAGCGGGTGCGCTGCTCCTGCGCGGCATTGCTGGCGATCACCGCGCGGCTCTGGGCGACGTTGGCCTCGGCGCTGCGGTGCTGCTGGGTCCAGTTGGCGAGATTGGCCTCGGCGGCCTGCAACTGCGCGCGCGCCTGATCCAGTTGCTGGCGATGGATGCGATCGTCGATCGCCACCAGCAGCGCGCCCTTGCGTACGTGCTGGAAATCCTGCACCGGCACCTCGGTGACATAGCCGCTGACCTGCGGACTGATCAGCGTGGTCTGTCCGCGCACCATCGCATTTTCGGTGGTCTGCAGCGCACTGGTAAACGGCGGCAGCTGCCAGGCATAGAGCACGATGCCCACGCCCAGCAGGGCGAGCAGCGCGAAACCGGCTAGGCCGAGCAGGCGGCGTCGGCGACGTGCGGCCCGGCGGGCGGCCGGTTCGGCGTCGGGAGAAGCGGAGGCGGCTGTGTTCATGCTTGCGTCGGTTGCGGTGAAGGAGAAGAAGGTGGCGCGGTGGAGGGCGCGGCCGGGGTGGGTGGATTCAACCGCCGCCACCACAGATCCGCGTAGATCCAGAGCAGGGTGAGGATCGCCAGCCAGGCCACCACCAGGAACACGTCGTTGTAGGCCAGCACATTGGCTTCGCGGGTGACGGTCGCGCCCAGCGCGCGCATGCCTTGGGCATTGCGCAGCGAGGGATCGCCGACGTTGTGCGCGTAGCCGGCGACCGTGCCCTGGAGCCGCGCCGCCACCTGCGGATCCAGCAGGGTGACGTGTTCGGCCAGCTGGCTGGCATGGAACTTCTCGCGCATGACCTGGAAGGTGCCCAGCAGCGCCGAGCCGAGCAGGCCGCCCATGTTCTGGGTCATGCCGAACAGCACCACGAAACTGATCAGGTTGCCGGGCTGGGCGAGGATCGCGCCGATGCCGCTGATCATCGCCGGGCCGATGAAGAAAGTGCTGCCGAACGCCAGCAGGAACTGGCTGACATACATCTGCGCAGGACGGGTGAGGTTGTTCGAATGCGCATCCATGAACGCGCCGGTGGCGATCAGCAGCACCGCGAACATCAGGTGCTGGGCGGTGTGCTGCGGGCGGATGAGCAGCGCGCTGGCCGCGATGCCGGCCACGCAACCCACCAGCACCCAGGCATACAGCGTGTGCAGTTCGTCGTTGTTGAGCCCAAGGTTCTGCATGAAACCCACCGCACCGACACTCTGCTCGGACAGCACGATGCGGATCAGCAGGATCGACAGCGCCAGCCGCAGCATGGTGCCGCTGGCCAGCCACCGCGTGTTGATGAGCGGATTCCTGCGGTAGTGCTCGATCGCCACCGAACTGACCAGCAGGACGATCGCCATCGCCAGGGCCACCCCCAGCCACGGATTCTCGGTCCACCACAGATAGCGACCCAGCGACAGCACCGCGGCCAGGCACGCCGCGCCGCCGGCGAACAGGGTGAAGGTCAGGAAATCCAGTTTCTCGAAGACCTTCGTGCGATCGCTGGGAGGCAGCTTCAGCACCAGCACGCACGCCAGCGCCACGATCGCCAACCCCAGTTCGAACAGGTACAGGCCGCGCCACTCGCCGTATTGCAGCAGTTCGGTGGAGAACAGGCGCGCCAGCGGCAGCGCCAGCTGGCTCAGGCCCAGGCCGATCACCACCGCCTTGAGGCGCATCCGCGCCGGGAACGCCTGGATCATGTAGTACAGGCCCAAGGTGCTGAGCGCCGCGCCGACCAGGCCGTGCGCGGCGCGCACGGCGATCGCCGAGCCCAGGTCGTTCACGAACAGGTGGGCAAAGGCGATCAGCGCATACAGGACCAGGAAGATCTCGGTGAACAGGCGCAGGCCGTACTGCTGGCGGAACTTGACCAGCAGCAGGTTGGCCGAGACGTTGGTCATCACGTAGGCGGCCGGCAGCCACGCCATTTCCCAGGCGTAGGCCCCCAGGGTGCCCTGCAGGTTCAGCAGGTTGGCGGTGACCAGCGCGTTGCTCAGGCCACCGGTCAGGGCGACCACCACGCCGACGATGGCGAACTGGATGCGGCGGCGGACCGGGTGCAGCGGTGTGGAGGGCGACCCGGGGAAGGTGGGGCGCTCGTGCGGCAGCCATTCGCGGGGGACGTAGCGGCTGCTCACGGGCGGGTCGGCATCCTCTGGAAGACGAATGGCGTTGTCACCACGGTATTGTCCCACGGGCGCGCCGGCAAGATGCCGCCGACGGTGCGATAATCCGTCCCATGAGCGAATCCCCCTACCAATCCGGCACCACCCATTTCGGTTTCCGCGACGTCGCCGCCCGCGACAAGCAGAAACTGGTCGGCGAGGTGTTCACCTCGGTCGCAGGCAAGTACGACCTGATGAACGACCTGATGAGCCTGGGCATCCACCGGGTCTGGAAGCGCTATTTCGTCGGCACCTGCCAGGTCAAGCGCGGCGACCGCGTGCTGGATCTGGCCGGCGGCACCGGCGACATCGCCGCGCTGCTCAAGGACCGGGTGGGCGAGACCGGCGAGATCGTGCTCGGCGACATCAACGCCGGCATGTTGTCGGTGGGGCGTGACCGCATGACCGATCGCGGGCTGGTGTCCGGGCTGGATTACGTCCAGTGCAACGCCGAGGCGCTGCCGTTTCCCGACCAGAGTTTCGATCTGGTCACCATCGCCTTCGGCCTGCGCAATGTCACCGACAAGGACGCGGCGCTGCGCGAGATGCACCGGGTACTGAAGGTCGGCGGCCAGGCGCGCGTGCTGGAGTTCTCGGAAGTCACCGCCGAGTGGTTCAAGCCGGTCTATGACTTCCATTCGTTCAAGGTGCTGCCGAAGCTGGGCCAGCTGTTCGCCCGGGATGCCGGCAGCTACCAGTACCTGGCCGAGAGCATCCGCAAGCATCCGCCGCAAGAACAGCTGAAGGCGATGATGGACGAAGCCGGCTTCGCCCGCGCCAGCTACAAGAACCTCAGCGCCGGCATCGTCGCGGTGCATACGGGTTATCGGGTGTAAGGCGGTCCTCCCTCTTCATGGAAGGGGGAGCCAGGTTCCGCGCGAAGGGCAAGCGCTCCTCAACAGCCGGATGGCGGGTCAATCCCCCGACACCCGCTGGCGCGGGTGCCCGCCCCCTTTTGCAAAGGGGGGGCTGACCAGGCGGCGGTGCATTTGGAAGTGAAAGCCATGCTTTTCCTCCCCCTTTGGAAAAAGGGGGTATCACATCGTCATGTGCTCGCAATGGCCGGCTTTTCCTCCCCTTTGACCCGCCGTTCGGCGGTTGAAAGCGAAAAAGGGGGACCGAGGGGGATTTGCCTTTGGAGCCACCCCAAGCTGCGCCGCATCAAGGCATCCCGGCGGCGGGCAGGTAAACTGCGCGCTTCCCTGACGCAGGAATCCCTGATGCGCGCCGTAATGTTGTCCCTGTCCTGCGCCGCCGTGCTGGCGGCCGGCTGCTCCCAAGAATCCGCCCCCGCCCCCGAGGCACCCGCCGCCAAGCCCGCGCCGACCGCCGTGAAGACCGAACGCAGCCACGATGAAAGCTCCTACGCCGAACCCGGCAAGGTCGTCATCAAGGATCTCGCGCTGGACCTGGCGGTCGACTTCGACAACAGGCAACTGGCCGGCACCGCCAGCTACACGCTGGAGTGGAAGGACAAGGCCGCCAGGCAACTGGTGCTGGACACCCGCGACCTGGGCGTGGAGAAGGTCGAAGGCCAGGACGCGGCCGGCGCCTGGGCGCCGCTGCAGTTCAACCTGGCCCAGGCCGACAGGATCTTCGGCAGCAAGCTGACCATCGAGGCGCCGGCGCAGAACGCGCACGTGCGCATCACCTACAAGACCTCGCCGCAGGCGTCCGGCCTGCAGTGGCTCGAACCGTCGATGACCGAAGGCAAGCAGCTGCCCTTCATGTTCAGCCAGTCGCAGGCCATCCATGCGCGCAGCTGGGTGCCGCTGCAGGACACCCCGAGCGTGCGCTTCACCTACAGCGCGCACGTGACCTCGCGTCCGGACGTGATGGTGCTGATGAGCGCCGACAACGATCCGGCCGCGCCGCGCGATGGCGACTACAGCTTCAAGATGCCGCAGCCGATTCCGTCCTACCTGCTGGCGATCGCCGCGGGCGACCTGGCCTTCAAGCCGATCTCCAACCGCAGCGGCGTATGGGCCGAGCCGGCGATGGTCGAGAAGGCCACGAAGGAGTTCGAGGACACCGAGAAGATGATCGGCGTGGCCGAGTCGCTGTATGGCCCGTACCGCTGGGAACGCTACGACATGCTGGTGCTGCCGCCGTCGTTCCCGTTCGGCGGCATGGAGAATCCGCGCCTGACCTTCGCCACCCCGACCGTGATCGTCGGCGACAAGTCGCTGGTCTCGCTGATCGCGCATGAGCTGGCCCACAGCTGGTCGGGCAACCTGGTGACCAACGCCAGCTGGAAGGACATCTGGCTCAACGAAGGCTTCACCACCTACGTGCAGGACCGCATCACCGAGGCGCTGTACGGCAAGGAACTGGCCGAGATGGAGCGCCAGATCGACCAGACCGAACTGCTGGGCGAAGTGAAGAACATGTCGCCTGCGGATCAGGCGCTGGCGCTGCCACCGCTGACCGATCGCGATCCGGACGATTCGCTGAGCCAGGTCGCCTACGTCAAGGGCGCGTGGTTCCTGAAGTTCCTGGAAGAGCGCTTCGGCCGCGCCGCCTTCGATCCATTCCTGCGCAGCTGGTTCGATGATCACGCCTTCCAGAGCGCGACCACCGATCAGTTCGTCGACTACCTGAAGAAGAACCTGCTGCCGAAGAACCCGAACGCGGTGACCGAGGCCGAACTCAATGCCTGGCTCAATGAACCCGGCATTCCGGCGTTCGCCGCCAAGGCGCAGTCGCGCGGCTTCTCCAGCACCGACACCGCGCGCATCGCGTGGCTGGGCAGCGGCCAGTTGCCGAACCCGCAGGTGACCTCGGGCTGGGTGACCCAGCAGTGGGTGAACTTCATCAACGGCATGGGCGAGAAGCTGACCGTCGAGCAGCTGGCGCAGTTGGACAAGGCCTACCACTTCACCGGTACCCAGAACGGCGAGATCGCCATGCGCTGGTATCCGCTCGCCGTGCGCAGCGGCTACCTGGACGCGCGTCCGGAGCTGGGCAAGTTCATCGAGCGCGTCGGTCGCCGCAAGTTGATCATGCCGATCTACGAGGAACTGGTGAAAACCCCGGACGGGCTGGCCTTCGCCGAGGAAAGCTTCGCCCGCGCCAAGCCGGGTTACCACCCGATCACCACCGCGTCGGTCGAGGCCCTGCTGGCCAAGGCCAAGGCGGGCGAAAGCAAGTAAGCGATGCGTCGCCGGCGCATCTCCTGGAAAACGGTCGCCATCGTGGCGACCGTTTTCGTTTGCGCGCTGGCCCTGTGGGTCTGGCGCGATCCGATGGTCCTGGTGCGCGCGGAGTTCGCGCGGCAGCGCTGGTCGGCCGGATTGTCCCCGCGTGAGGTCGAGGTGGCCGGACATCGCTGGGCCTATGTCGAGCGCGAGGCGAAGGATCCGGCGGCACCGACGCTGGTGATGATCCACGGCTTCACCGGCAGCAAGGAGAACTGGTATCCGCTGGCCGAACGCCTGGCGGGCCAGTACCGGGTGGTGATTCCGGATCTGCCGGGCTGGGGCGCGAGCGAGCGCAAGCCCGGCGAGGACTATGGCTTCGACGCGCAGAACCGGCGGGTCGCGGCATTCATCGCCCGGGTCGCGCGTCGCCCCGGCAGCCCGCTGGTGCTGCTGGGACACTCGATGGGCGGCGGCATCGTCGCGCTGACCGCGGCGGACCGCCCGGATCTGGTGGATCGTGTCGGCCTGGTCGACGCCGCCGGCGTGCGCTTCCGCGACAACGTGTTCGGCGAGCAGGTGCTGGCCGGGCACAACCCGTTCGCGGTGCGGGATGAAGCCTCGCTACGGCGCTACCTCGATACGGTGTTCCATCGCGAGGAAGCCAAACCGCTGATTCCCTGGCCGGCCTCGCGCGCGGTCATCGACTGGCGCCGCGCGCAGGCGCCGTTCGAGCAGGCGGTGCTGGATCGGATCGGCCGCGGACCGGAGGCTTTCCTGCCCGGCCAGGCCGCCGCGCGCATCCGCCAGCCGACCCTGCTGCTGTGGTGCGCGCAGGATCGCGTGATCGATCCCAGCGCGCTGGACCTTTACGGCGAACGCATCCCGCAGGCGGTTAAAGTGCGGCTGTCCGACTGCGGCCACATGTCCATCATGGAGCGTCCCGACGAGGTCGCCGCCGCCGTCGATTACCTGATACGCAATGGAGTCCCCCGATGAAACGCATCCTGATCGTTCCCGTCCTTGCCGGCGTCCTGGCCCTGTCCGCCTGCGGTGACCGCGAGGCCGAGCAGCGCGCCGCCGCGCAGGCGCAGGCGGCCGCCAACGAGGAATCGGCCAACCAGTTGGCCGGAAAATTCGATGCCGCGCAGGCGTCGCGCGACTGGGACATGGCGCGCATCCACGGCGTCGCCCTGCTGGATCAGTATCCGGACACGCAGGCCGCCGCGCGGATAAAGCCGTTGCTGGAGGAAGTGAAGGCCAAGGCCGAGGGCGCGCGCGAGGAACGCCGCCTGCAGGCGCTGTGGGACTACGCCCAGATCGCCGCCGATGGCGGTACCCAGCGCACCGCCGCCATCCATGGCAAGGATCCGGTGGACGTGGACGGCAGCGGCGCCAAGCCGGTGCAGCTGATCTTCCGCGACCACCCCAAGTGGAAGCGCAGCAGTTACCTGGTGCTGCAGGCCGGTGATTTCCGCTGTGCGGGCGGTTGCAAGGTCAAGGTCACCGCCGATGGCGCGCCCGCGCGCACGATGGACGCGTGGCGCCCGGATACCGACGAGGCCATCGCCATGTTCATCACCGACCAGAAGGCGCTGTGGAAACTCGCGCGCAAGACCCGGGTGCTGGAAATCGAATTCCCGGTGAAGGCCGGCGGCACCCGCAAGGCGATGTTCGAGACCGGCGGCCTGGATGGCAGCCAGATGCCCGGCTGGGACTGAGCAACGCAGGCCGCCCGGCGTTTGCCGGACGGCGGCCTACCGTGCCGGCGACGACAACGCCCGTTCCATCCGGTTGCGGCCGTTGAACTTGGCCTGGTACAGCGCGTGGTCGGCGTGCTTGAGCAGTTGTTCCAGCGGTTCCCCGGCGGCCAGCGGTGGTTGCATCGCCAGGCCGATGCTGATGGTGATGTCCAGCCGGCGGCCGTCATCCAGTTCGAACGGCTGCGCCGATACCCGCAGCAACTGATCGGCCAGCCGCAGCGCGTCCCGTTCGCCGGCTCCCGGCATCAGGATGGCGAATTCCTCGCCGCCGAAGCGGCCCAGCAGATCGCCTTCGCGCAACAACCGGTGCGCACGCTCGGCGAACGCCACCAGCACCGCGTCGCCGGCGGCGTGTCCATGGCGGTCGTTGATGGCCTTGAAGTGATCCAGATCGACCATCAGCACCGCGACCGCGCCGCCCTGCGCCCGCGCGCGTTCGACCGCGGCCTGGCCCCGGCGCTCGAAGGCGCCGCGGCTCAGCGTCTGGGTCAGCGCATCGTGGTTGGCGGCGTGGTTGAGCGCGTCGAGCAGGCGGTTGCGGGCCGCGTGCGCGCCGGCCACGGTCAGCGGCGCCACCGCGACCAGCGCCATGCCGATGCGCATCGACACGATCGCGGCCATGTCGTCCTGCACGTGCAGGTCGATCCAGCCATTGGCGATGCCCACCAGGGTCCAGACGCACAGCAGCGCGGTCGCGCTGGCGGTGGTGAACAGGCGATAGCTCAGCGCGCACCACAGCAGGGCCGGGACCGGGAACGCGATGGCGCCGGGGCCGCCGACCGCCACGCCCAGCAGCACCGTCGCCAGCAGGGACAGCGCCGGTAGCCGGTGCCCGGGTTCATGCAGGAAGCGCGCCAGCGGGCCGCGCCAGGCCTGGCCCAGGCTGCGCGGGGAGGGCAGCAGCAGGACCACCGGCACCAGGGCCACGTAGCTGACCAGTTCGGCCGAAAACCAGATGCCGATGGCCTGGAGCAGGTCGGCGCCGATCACCGAACGCGCGATCAGGCAGCCGGACACCGCCGCGGCCAGGGCGGCGCCGGCACACACCATCAGCACCCGCAGCATCGACTGCGCGCGCTGCAGGCCCAGGTCCTCGCGGCGGAAGCGGTGGAACAGCAGGCAACCCACGGCCACTCCGGCCAGGTTGGCGCCGGTCAGGCGCAGGGTCGCCGACAGGCTGCCGCCGGTGAGCAGATCCGCGCCCAGATAGCCGGCGGCCGCGGCCAGCCAGCCCAGCGGGGTCGCCAGCGAGGGTCGGCGGGCGAACACGCCCAGCAGCAGGGCATTGGTGGGCCAGAAGGAGGCGAGCTGGTGCTCGGGGCGGCTCAGGATGCCGAGCCAGGAGGCGGCCAGGACCATCAGGCCGATGCCGGCCGCCGTGGCGAACGCGTGGAAAACGCGGGAAAAACGGGAGGGCGGGACCGCCGGGGCGCTGTCCTGTGGGTTCCCCTCGCGGGGCCGTCCGTCTTGCGTTCCTGCCATTGCCGCCTTGCATGGGCAGTGGTGGTACCCGCCCTTGCCGCCACCTTACGCCGGATGGGTGACGGTTTTCATCCCGTCGCCCCGGCCGGGCCCTGCCGGATCGGTCAGATCCGCCGGATCAGCCGGATCAGAGGGAATATCCGAACTGCTGCTTGAACTGTTCGTTGAATTCTTCGAAGTCGAAGCGCTGGTTCTGGGTGCCGGGATGCTCGACCTTGAGCGCGCCCATCAGGTTGCCCATCCGGCCGATGGTCAGCCAGTCGTAGCCCTTCTCGATGCCGTAGATCAGGCCGGCGCGGAAGGCGTCGCCGCAGCCGGTCGGGTCGGTGACCCGGCGCTCGTGCGCCGGCGGGATGTCGTAGGTCTTGTCCGGGGTGTGGATCTGCGAGCCGTGCGGGCCGCGGGTGGTGATGTAGGCCTTGACCCGCTTGACGATGTCGGCCTCGCTCCAGCCGGTGCGCTCCTGCAACAGGTTGGATTCGTAGTCGTTGACCGTCACGTAGTCGGCCAGCTCGATGAACTGGCGCAGTTCCTCGCCGTTGAACAACGGCATCGCCTGGCCGGGGTCGAAGATGAAGGGAATGCCGGCCCCGGCGAACTCGGCGGCGTTCTGCAGCATGCCCTCGCGGCCATCCGGACTGACGATGCCGAAGGTCACCCCGGGCACGTCCTTCACGTGGTTCTCGTAGCTGCGCATCATCGCGCCCGGGTGGAACGCGGTGATCTGGTTGTTGTCGTGGTCGGTGGTGATGAAGGCCTGCGGGGTGAACAGTTCCTCGATCACCTTGACCTGGCTCAGGTTGATGGCCTGTTCCTGGAACCATTCCCGGTACGGGCCGAAGTCCTGGCCCACGGTGGCCATCGGGATCGGATCACCGCCCAGCAGCTTCAGGTTGTAGGCGATGTTGCCGGCGCAGCCGCCGAACTCGCGGCGCATGCGCGGGACCAGGAACGACACGTTCAGGATGTGCACCTTGTCCGGCAGGATGTGGTTCTTGAACTGGTCCGGGAACACCATGATGGTGTCGTAGGCGAGGGAACCACAAATCAGTGCGGACATCGGCAAGGCTCGGCGGGTGGGCGGCGGCCGGCCGTGCCTGGCCGGTCAAGAAAAACGGGACGGCCACCCCGGTTCGGGCGGACCGGTGCGAAGGTTACCGGCTGAGGCGGCGCGGGGCCAGTCTTGATCCGTCCGCGGCGAACCGTACGCGGGGAGCGCCGGCGGTATCGCTTCCTGTCCGCCGAGTCCTCGTCATGCGTGTTTTTCCCGCGTTTTCACGAGATTTTTCCTTGCCCGCGCACAGGCGGGTTGCTAGGCTAGCCGACTTCGTTTCGTGCCCAAAAAATCGCCAGCCCCGCTGCGCGATCCGCCACCAGCAGGACCCACTCCCCGATGTTCAAAAAGCTCCGCGGCATGTTCTCCAACGACCTGTCCATCGATCTGGGCACGGCCAATACCCTCATCTACGTACGCGGACAGGGCATCGTGCTGAACGAACCGTCGGTGGTGGCGGTGCGCCAGGACCGGGCGATCGGTGGCTCCCGCTCGGTCGCGGCGGTCGGCGCGGAGGCCAAGCAGATGCTCGGCCGCACCCCCGGCCACATCACCACCATCCGGCCGATGAAGGACGGCGTGATCGCCGACTTCACCTACACCGAGGCGATGCTCAAGTACTTCATCAAGAAGGTGCACAAGTCGCGCGTGCTGCGTCCCAGCCCGCGGGTGCTGGTGTGCGTGCCGGCCGGCTCCACCCAGGTCGAGCGCCGCGCCATCAAGGAATCGGCCGAGGAGGCCGGCGCCCGTGACGTGTACCTGATCGAGGAACCCATGGCCGCCGCCATCGGCGCCGGCATGCCGGTCACCGAGGCCCGCGGCTCGATGGTCATCGACATCGGCGGCGGCACCACCGAAGTGGCGGTGATCTCGCTGAACGGCATCGTCTATTCGCAGTCGGTCCGCATCGGCGGCGACCGCTTCGATGAGTTCATCACCAACTACGTCCGCCGCAACCACGGCATGCTGATCGGCGAGGCCACCGCCGAGCGCATCAAGCTGGAAATCGGCTGCGCGTACCCGCAGCCGGAACTGCAGGAAATGGAAATCTCCGGCCGCAACCTCGCCGAGGGCGTGCCGAAGATGATCAAGATCAACTCCAACGAGGTGCTGGAAGCCCTGCACGAGCCGCTGTCGGGCATCGTCAGCGCGGTCAAGCTGGCGCTGGAGCAGACCCCGCCGGAACTGTGCGCCGACGTGGCCGAGCGCGGCATCGTGCTCACCGGCGGCGGCGCCCTGCTGCGCGACCTGGATCGCCTGATTTCCGAGGAAACCGGCCTGCACGTGCAGGTGGCCGACGATCCGCTCACCTGCGTGGCGCGCGGCGGCGGCCGCGCCCTGGAGCTGGTCGACATGCACGGCAACGAGTTCTTCGCGCCGGAATGAGGCAGGAGATGGGGAACCGGGGACGGAGAATGGAAGTCTGTTCCTGCCGAGTTCCCGCTTCCCGCGCCTGTCCGCCGGGGCGACATCCGGCAGTTGCAACCTCTGAAACCCACGATCCGGAACGCTGCCCGCGCGCGTTCCGGCATTCCCGATCCATCACCCCCGATTCCCGGCCCTGATGCCTCCCTACGCCGGTCCACCCATCGCCTCGCGCCCTGGAGAAGTCGCCAGTACCCTGCGCTTGCTCGGGTACCTGGCGCTGGCGATCGCCCTGATCGTGCTGGACCACCGCGGCGGCTGGCTGTCGCAGGCGCGCGCCCAGGTCGGCGTGGTCACCCAACCGCTGTGGTGGCTGGCCGGACTGCCCGGCCGCGTGGGCACGCGGGTGAAGGATGACGCGGTCACCCGCACCCGGTTGATGGAAGAGAACCGCCAGCTGCGCAACGATCTGCTGGTGGCCAATGCCCGCCTGACCCGGCTCAGCACGGCCGCGGCCGACAACATGCAGCTGCGCGCGCTGCTGGGGGTGGCCGAGAGCCGCGGCCTGGACGTGCAGCTGGCGCCGATCCTGGATATCGATCTGGATCCGACCCGCCAGCGCCTGGTGCTCGATGCCGGCAGCGGCGACGGCGTGCGGGTCGGCCAGCCGGTCATCGACGCCGGTGGCCTGATGGGCCAGATCATCCAGGTCACGCCGGCGCACGCGATCGTCCTGCTGCTCACCGATCCTGACCACGCGGTGCCGGTGGTGGTGGCCAGCAGCGGCGTGCGCCTGATCGCCTACGGGCGCGGCCGCAGCGATCTGCTGGAACTGGCCGACATTCCGCTCAACAGCGGGGTCAAGGTTGGCGACGTGGTGGTCACCTCCGGCCTGGGTGGGCGTTTCCCCGCCGGATTCCCGGTCGGCACCATCACCGCGCTGCGACCGGACGACAGCCACGCCTTCCTGGTCGGCGACCTGCATCCCGCCGCGCAACTGGATCGCGGCCGCGATGTCCTGCTGCTGCGCTCGGCGCCACCGCTGCGCCTGCCGCTGCCGGCCACCCGGCCCGGCGCGGCGCCGGTGGATCCGGCCACGGTGCCCGCCGCGCCCGCCGTCTCCACCCCGACCGGACCCGCTTCCGCCGGCACCGCCGCCATGGGCGCGGCGCCCACCGGCAGCCACACCGCCGCGGGCAACCGCGCCACCGGAATCCCACAGGGCGCTTCGCCGGCCAACGCCGCCTCCGCCGCCAACCCGGCCCGCACGCCGGCGAATGCCGCCGCGAACGCACCGGTCACGCCGCCACCCGCCACGCCGGCCACGGAGCCCACGCGATGAGCCGCATCCGCAGCGGCTGGATCCTGCCGCTCAGCTTCGTTGCCGCCCTGCTGCTGGGCCTGCTGCCGCTGCCGGAAATGCTGCAGCCGCTGCGTCCCTACTGGCTGGCGCTGGTGCTGGCCTACTGGGTGATCGAGACGCCCGAACGCGCCGGCCTGGGCGTGGCGATGGCGGTCGGCGTGATCGCCGACGTGATGTTCGGCAGCCTCCTCGGCGAACAGGCGCTGCGGCTGGTGATCATGGCCTTCATCCTGCAGCGCTTCCGCCTCCAGCTGCGCTTCTTCCCGGTATCGCAGCAGGCGCTGGCGATTGGCGGCCTACTGCTCAACGACCGCATCGTCGACGCCGCGATCCACTGGCTGCTCGGCGAACCCCGGCTGCCCTGGAATTACTGGTGGGCGCCACTGCTGGGGATGCTGCTGTGGCCGCTGATCTACGTGCTGCTGGACATGCTGCGCCAGGGCCGGCGCGGTTGAGCCGGCGATGATCAGTCGCCGCGCCGCCAAGAATCCGCACGCCGAGGCCGAGCAGTTCCGGCGCCGCGCGGTGCTGGGCTTCGTGGTGGTGGCGCTGGCGCTGATCGGCCTGGCCGGCTGGTATTTCAAGCTGCAGGTGCTGGATCACGACGAGTACGCCACCCGCTCCGAGGCCAACCGGATCAAGCCGCGGCCGGTGGTGCCGGGACGCGGCGCCATCTACGACCGCAACGGCGTGCTGCTGGCCGAGAACGTGCCGGCCTTCCGCCTGGACGTCACCCCGGACAAGGCGGGTGATCCCAAGCGCCTGATCAAGGAACTGGGCGAAATCATCGCCCTGGCGCCGGAGGACATCGAGCGCTTCGAGGCCAGCCGCAAGGGCGCGCGCGGGTTCCGCCCGATCACGCTCAAGCTGCGCGTGGGCGAAGATGAGATGGCCCGCTTCGCGGTGGACCGCTGGCGTTTCCCCGGGGTGGAACTGGTGCCCTACCTGACCCGGCGCTATCCCTACGGCGATCTGTTCGCCCACATCATCGGCTACGTCGGCCGCATCGATGAAAAGGATCTGGAAGTGCTGGGCGAGGGCAACGCCGCGCTCACCCATATCGGCAAGACCGGACTGGAGCGCTATTACGACGAGGCGCTGCGCGGCAAGGTCGGCTACGAGAAGGTCGAGACCAACGTGGAAGGACGCGCGCTGCGCGTGGTCGGCCGGGTGCCGGCGGTGGCGGGCACCGATCTGTGCCTGAGCGTGGACCTGAAACTGCAGCAGGCGCTGGTCGCCGCGTTCGGCGAACACGAAGGCTCGGCCATCGCGATGGATCCGCGCACGGGTGAAATCCTGGCGATGGTCAGCCTGCCGAGCTACGACCCGAATCTGTTCGTCAACGGCATTTCCAGCAAGGACTTCAAGGCGCTCAACGAGAATCCCTCGCGCCCGCAGTTCAACCGGCTGGTGCTGGGCGGCGTCGCGCCCGGCTCCACGCTCAAGCCGCTGATCGCCCTGGCCGGCCTGGACAGCGGCATGCGCCGGCCGGAGGACAAGGTGCTGTCCACCGGCATGTTCTACCTGCCGGGCACCAGCCGCGGCTGGGGCGACGCGCATCGCGGCGGCCACGGCTGGACCGATCTGCGCAAGTCGATCGCTCAGTCGGTGAACACCTATTACTACCGGCTGGCGTTGGATCTGGGCATCGAGCGCTTCGACGACTACATGACCCGCTACGGCTTCGGCCAGCCGACCGGCATCGATCTGACCGGCGAGATCAGCGGCATCCTGCCGTCGCCCGCGTACAAGGCCAAGAGCCGCAAGGAACGCTGGTATCCCGGCGACACCGTCAACATCAGCATCGGCCAGGGCGACTGGAAGGTCACCCCGCTGCAACTGGTGCGGGCGATCTCCGCCGTCGCCGACGGCAACCTGCGCCAGCCGCACCTGGTGCGGGACCAGCGCACCGGTTTCGACGCCGCGTGGACCCCGCTGCCGGTGGCCACGCCGATGCCGATCAGCCCGACCCCGGCCAATGTGCAGGTCGTGCGCGAAGGCATGATGGCGACCATGCAGCCGGGCGGCACCGGTGCCTCGATGGCGCGCGGCGCGCCTTACCTGATGGCGGGCAAGACCGGCACCGCGCAGGTGATCAGCCGGCGCGGCACCGCCGCGATCAATCCCAAGAGCCTGCCCATGCACCTGCGCCATCGCTCGCTGTTCGTGGGCTTCGCCCCGGCCGACGCGCCGGCGATCGCGATTGCGGTCGCGGTCGAGGGCGGCGGCTACGGCGGCACCACCGCCGCGCCGATCGCGCGCAAGATCCTGGATGCCTTCATGCTCGGCAAGATGCCGGACGGCGTGGACGATCCGGACGCGTCCAGCAGCGATCCCGAGCAGTTGCCGGGGAATGCCGCGGCGCCCGCCACGACACCGGCGACGGGCGGCACATCCGCGTCCACGCCCGCCGCGCCATCGCCGGCGCCCGCTCCGCCGCCGGGACGCACGCCATGATCGAACTGCTGCGCTGGGCCATCGATCTGCTGCGCTACCTGTTGCGCACCCTGGACTGGCCGTTGCTGGGCGCGCTTGGCGCGTTGATGGCGATCGGGCTGGCGGTGCTGTACAGCGCCGGCGGCGAGGATCTGGGTTCGCGCCTGCTGCTGGCGCAGGGCGCGCGCTTCGCGGTCGGGCTGGTGGCGATGTGGGCGCTGTCGCGGGTGTCGCCGGTGCGCCTGCGTGGCTGGACACCGGGCGTGTTCGCGGCATCGCTGCTGCCGCTGCTGCTGGTGCTGTTCATCGGCACCGGCAAGCATGGCCGCCACTGGATCGACCTGAAGGTGTTCTACCTGCAGCCGTCCGAGCTGCTCAAGATCACCCTGCCGATGATGATGGCCTGGTACCTGCATCGCGAGCCGCTGCCGCCGCGGATCCGGACGGTGATCGTGGCCGGCGTGCTGATCGCCATTCCCACCGGATTGATCCTGCTGCAGCCGGATTTCGGCACCGGCATGCTGGTGGCGGCCAGCGGCGTGTTCGCGTTGTTGCTGGCCGGCCTGCCGTGGTGGTGGGTGGGCGTGGGCGTGGGCAGCGTCGCGGCGGCCGCGCCGGTGGCGTGGTTCTGGTTCCTGCGGCCGTATCAGAAAGACCGCATCCTGACCTTCCTGAATCCGGAAAACGATCCGCTCGGCACCGGCTGGAACATCATCCAGTCCAAGATCGCGATCGGCGGCGGCGGCCTGGCCGGCAAGGGCTGGGGGCAGGGCTCGCAGTCGCACCTGAACTATCTGCCCGAACACACCACCGACTTCATCTTCGCGGTGCTGTCCGAGGAGTTCGGCTGGATCGGCGTGGCGGTGGTGCTGGCGCTGTACCTGTTCGTGGTCGGACGCTGCCTGTGGATCGCGATCGAGGCGCGCGACACCTATTCGCGCCTGCTGGCCGGCTCGCTGGGCCTGGCCTTCTTCGTCTACGTGATCGTCAACGGCGGCATGATCTCCGGCCTGCTGCCGGTGGTCGGCGTGCCGATGCCGCTGCTGAGCTACGGCGGCACGTCCGCGGTTTCCCTGCTGGCCGGCCTTGGCCTGGTGATGGCCGTGCGCGCGCACCGGCCGGTGCATGGGTATTGAGGGCGGGGATTGGGGATTCGGGATTGGGGATTCGTGAACAGCAAAAGCGCTGCTTCTGCCTTTGCGAATCCCGTATCCCGAATCCCCAATCCCCGCCGCACAAACATTCACGATTCCCGGCGTTGAGCGTGCTAACCTCGCGCCCGATGATTCGACGCGCCCTTGTCTGCCTGATCACCTTCGGCCTGGTTGCCTGCGCGACTCCGCCGAAGACCCCGCCGACCGCCGCGCCCGCGGCGAGCGGAGCCCAGTCACCCCGGCCTGATGCCACGGCCGCCACGCCGGCGGAGGGATCGGTCGAGCGCGTGGCCGACGTACCGATCGTGGTGGAGGACTTCGCCACCGCGCGCGCCAAGTTCGTGCGCGACACCGCGGCGCGCTATGGCGTCGATCCGACGTACATCGACTCGGTGCTGTCGCAGGCGGTGTTCCGCGACGACGTGATCGCGCTGATGTCGCGCCCGGCCGAGCGGGTCAAGCCGTGGAGCGAGTACCGGCCCAATTTCATCACCGCCGCGCGCATCAGCGGCGGACAGGCGTTCCTGGCCAAGCACCGTGACGCGCTGTCGCGCGAGGAAAAGGCCTACGGGGTGCCGGCGGAGATCATCGTCGCCATCATCGGCGTGGAGACCAGCTACGGCGGCTACACCGGCAAGCATCGCGTGCTGGATGCGCTGTACACGCTGGCGTTCCGCTATCCGCGCAGCGGAAATCCCCAGCGCGCCGCCTACGAACAGCGCCGCGAGCTGTTCTTCCGCGACGAGCTGGCGCAGCTGTTCGCGCTGGGCCGCGAGGAGAAGCTGGACATCACCACCTTGATCGGCAGCTACGCCGGCGCGATGGGCCTGGGCCAGTTCATGCCGTCCAGCTACCGCGAATTCGCGGTCGATGGCGACGGCGACGGCCGTCGCGATCTGTTCAACAGCGTCGACGACGTGTTCGCCTCGGTTGCCAATTATTTCCGCAAGAAGGGCGGCGAGCGCGGTGGCTGGGTCCCCGGTGGCCCGGTGGTGGCGCGCGCCGAACTGCAGACCGGCTATCCCGAATTCAATCCGGATACCTGGACCCCCGACTACACGCTGGCCGATCTGGCCCAGCGTGGTTACCGCCCGCTGGAGCCGGTCGCGCCGGATGCCACCGCCACCCTGGTGTCGCTGGAAGGCAGCGCCGGCAAGCAGTACTGGCTGGGCTTCCAGAACTACTACGCCATCACCCGCTACAACAACTCCAAGATGTACGCGATGGCCGTGTACCAGTTGTCCCAGGCCATCGCCGGCCGCGAGATTCCACCCGCATGAAATGGCTGCTGCCCGCGCTGCTCACCCTCAGCCTGGCGGCCTGCAGCACGGCGCCCAAGAAGCCGGTTCCCCCGCCGCTGTCGAGCAAGGGCAAGCCGGGATCCTCGACCGCGCACCCTGGCCGCGGTTCCGCCACCGGCAAGGATTGTTCCTTCTATGCCCCGGCGCAGGAAGACCCGTCCACGCGCGGTGACTACACCGCCGGTGGCCTGTACAAGCCGGGTGTCTCCGATACCACGCCGGATCACCTGCCGGACCTGGATTGCATCGCCGAGCCGAGGGTGACCGCCGAAGCGCGTTCGCCGATCGGCAACCGTTCGCCGTACACGGTGCTGGGCAAGAAGTACCGGGTGCTGGACAAGGTCGACGGCTACGTGGAGCAGGGCACCGCGTCGTACTACGGCAACAAGTTCCATGGCCGCCGCACTTCCAACCAGGAGGTGTACGACATGTACGCCTTCACCGCCGCCCACAAGACCCTGCCGCTGCCGAGCTTCGCGCGGGTGACCAACCTCGACAACGGCCAGTCGGTGATCGTGCGGGTGAATGATCGCGGGCCGTTCCATGACGGCCGCGTGATCGATCTGAGCTACGCCGCCGCCTACAAGCTGGGCATCACCCAGCGCGGCACCGGCCGGGTGGAAGTGCGCGCGCTGACGCCGGGCGAGGAAGGCCGCGCCCAGGCCGCCACGCCCAGGCCGACGCCGGCCGCGCCGGCGAGCAGCGGCATGGACGCGCTGGTCGAGAAGCTGCCGGCTTCGACCCCCGCGCCGACCGCCGCGCCTGCCGCCGCCGCCGCGAACGCTGCGAACGCCGCGAACGCCGCGGTCGTGGCCACGGTGGATCGGGATCGGCGCGGCAGCCACCGCTACCAAGTGATTCCGGATACCGGGAACCCCGCCAGCGCCGAACGCTTCGATGCCTGGATGCAGGCCAACGGCGTGCGCGTGGCGACCGGCAAGCCGGCGTCGATGACGGCGAACGCGCGTGCGCCGGGCGCATCCGATGCGACGACGGCCGCCACTTCCATGCCCGCCCGCGCGACCGCGCAGGCGCCCGCCACCGCGTCCGCGGGCGCGGCGATCACGCCCGGCGTGCCTCCGCGCGCGCTGGCCTCGCCGTTGCAACTGCAGGTGGGCAGCTTCGCCAGCCGCGAAAACGCCGATCGGGCCCTGGCCCGGCTGGTCGCGGCGGGCATCGCCGGCGCCAGCCTGAGCGATGTGCAGAGCAATGGACGGGTGCTGTGGCGGCTGCGGGTCGGCGCGACCGACCCGGCCGGCGCCGATGAACTGGCCGGCCGCATCGCCAGACTGGGCTTCGGACGCCCGCAATTGGTCCGCGACTGAGCCGCGTGGCGGATTTTTCGCCTGTTTTTGCCTGTTTCCGGCCCCGGCGGGATTCCCAGCCGCCGATGCCTGCCTAAAATGTCGTTTTCGTCGAACGGGCCTCGCGCCCAGTCAGGAGTTCGCAGCAGATGAAGTTCCGTTTCGCCCTGGCCGCCCTGGCCACCGCCGCCTTCGGCGCGGCGATCGCGCAGACCCCGGCGCCGCAGCCGGCGCCCGCCGCCCCGCCGGCCGAGTCCGTCGCCATTCCGCCGCCGCCCAAGCCGGCGGGCACCGCCTGGGTGCTGATGGACTACATCACCGGCCAGGTGCTGGCGGGCGAGAACTACGACCAGCGCGTCGAGCCGGCCAGTATCACCAAGGTGATGACCTCCTACGTGCTCGCCGCCGAGCAGAAGAACGGCAAGATCCGTCCCGATGACCAGGTGATGATGAGCGAGCGCGCCTGGCGCGAGGGCGGCGCCGGCACCGACGGCAGCTACAGCGGTTTCGCCGTCAACAAGACCGCGCCGCTGCTGGACATGGAAAAGGGCATGGCCGTGCAGTCGGGCAACGACGCCGCCATCGCGCTGGCCGAACACGCCGCCGGCAGCCAGGAAGCCTTCGCTTCGCTGATGAACAACTATGCCGCCAAGATCGGCATGAAGGGCTCGCACTTCGTCAACGCCCACGGCCTGTCGGCGCCGGAGCATTACTCCACCGCCTACGATCTGGCCCTGCTCGGCCGCGCGTTGATCAGCGACTACCCGGAAACCTACGCGTTCAACAAGATCAAGGAATTCACCGTCGGCACCATCACCCAGCCGAACCGCAACCTGCTGTTGTGGCGCGACGGCAGCGTGGACGGCATCAAGACCGGCCACCACTCCGGCGCCGGCTACTGCCTGATGAGCTCGGCCAAGCGCGGCGACCAGCGCCTGATCGCGGTGGTGATGGGTTCGACCTCCGAGAAGCAGCGCGCCGACGACAGCCTGGCGCTGCTCAACTGGGGCTTCCGTTTCTACGAAACCCATCGCCTCTACGAACCGGGCAAGGTCATCGCCAGCCAGCGCGTGTGGAAGGGCCAGGCCAAGGAAGTGCAGTTGGGCGTCGCCCAGCCGATGCTGGTCAGCGTGCCGCGTGGTCGCTACGGCGACCTGAAGCCGAGCATGAACGTGCCCAAGACCCTGGTCGCGCCGATCACCCAGGGCCAGGCCATCGGCGACGTCAAGGTCACCCTGGACGGCAAGGTCATCGCCCAGGCCCCGCTGGTGGCGATCAACGCCGTCGAGGAAGCCGGCTTCTTCAAGCGCCTGTGGGATGCGTTCTGGATGTGGTGGGAGTCGGACTGAGTTCCGTGCGCCCAATGCAATGAACAGGAAAGCCGGCGCAAGCCGGCTTCTTTTTGCGTGGGGAATCAGCGGTTCTGATCTGCTGAAGACAGGAGTGTGGAAATTGTTCCTTGTGGATCATTGCTCGAATCCGGGCAGTCCGTCACTAGGAATGCTCTGAAAAAACAAATGAAGCTCCCCGCCCAGACCAATCCTTGTGCTTCAAATGCCTCCTGGCCGCCCAGCAATCCTCGCGATGAGACCTGGGCAAAAAAGGGAATTCTTGAAGCGCAAGGGGAAACACATGCAAGAACGTCATGCGAGGTCTGGTTCATCAAGATTCTTGGGGAAGGGGGTGGCGCTGGTATTGGTCGGCGCAATCCTGATGTTCCCCTTTCAGCGGGATGCCCATGCCAACCCAGGCCAAGCTCAGGAGTCCGGCTGCAAAGCCGAGTTCGACGCCGCGAAGATCGCAGTCTCCAGCGAGATAAAGGGTCATGGAGCGCAGCAAGGCCTCACCGCCCATCTGAATGCGGCCTGGAGCATCTTCTGGAAATCGAAGCAGCCCTCTCAGGCCATTGAAGCGCTGGACAAGCTCGATCTGGTGATCGGGAGCAATGGGGTGAGAGGAAACTCCGCCGAAAGCAAGCAGATTGTCCATGAGTTCATTGATGAACTGCGCCAGTGCGTCGCGAGGGGAGGAGCGCCCAAGCGGACCCTCCTCGATGTTGAAGTCTTCCGTTTCAACGAAACAAGGCCGGATGGAAGGGGCGACCGCGCGGGGGATGAAGTCTATCTGTTCGTGGATGGAACCTACCTCAAATCGACGGACACGGATGGACGGGCGCGGCTGGAGGTTCCCGCTGGACTGGTCACCGTCCAGGCCATCGTTCCATCCAGCGCGATCGCCACCGCCACGGTGCAGGCGATGGCCGGAAAGACCGTGCCGCTGCAACTGATCCTGGACGATGGAAAGGAAGTGGTTTCGCCGGCAGAGATTTCCATCAGCTCTGTAAAAAACGGAATATTTCCCATGGATGCCAACGATTTCACGATAACCCTGCTGGAAGGCGGCGTGCCGCGACCGGTCGACCATGTGGGGCAGGTGGAATTGGAGGACGACATCGGGAACTGGCTGGCCTTTCTGACGGACGACTTCCGGGTGGATGCGGAAGGTCGCCTGTATCCCGTGACGATGGACGTCATCAGGAAGGCCATCGCGCCATACGCAGGCAGAAGCCTTCGATTGAGCGTCAATGGGGTGGATGCGCTCGGCTTCACGTTAGGCGGATACCACCCCTTGTATCTCGGCCAGCACGTACTCAACGTGGTACTGGAGGCGCCGCCGTCTAATCCATCCCTGCCGGTGGCGGGCATCGAGGTCACCTACAACCTGATGGGAACGGACCTGACCTTGACCCGGACCACCGATGCCGCGGGCGCCGTCTCGTTCGGGCCGGTCCCCTTGGGAAACGCCACGTTGAAAGGCATGACCATCGACGCGGGGCTCCACTACCATGGAGACGCCATGTTCTTCCTGCGTCAATCCAGCCTGGTCAAGGTCCTGATGGCGCATCCCAAGGATATCCTGGCGGGCCATGCCCAGTATGAGCTGGTGCCCTTGGCATCGCCCAACAGGAGTGTTCCGGACGGAAGCGGGCAGTGGTTGCGCGACGCGGAAGAAGACAAGGCCAGGAGGCGCCTGCATCGTGCTGTCGAGCCTCTTGAGCGAACCGACGCAATGGAATCAGGAGGCATCAGTCTGCGGGTCGGAGCGGCCAGGGCGGGTCAACCGGTGACGGCTTCCCGGACATTGACGATCCCACGGGGGACACAGCGGGTGTTGCTCCGATATAACGTCTCCACTGCCGAGTATCCGGATTACGTGCAGAAGCAAAGCGTATTCAACGACACCTGGTCGCTGCGCTTGTCCGCAAATCAGGGGGGAGGCCAGCTGTTCACCATCGGCAGCAATGTCAATGCGCAACTCCGGGGAGCGCCCGCGTGGCGCGCGGACGGCACGACGGGATACATCAGTCAATACTTCGACGTGGGGTCACTCACTGTGGATGGAACGGCCGATCTTATATTGACGGCCACGGCGATGAATGTGGCAGACAGCCTTCTTCCCACGGTCGTGCATGCGAGCCTGGGTGAGGACCTTGGGGAAATGATAATCACCGAGGTCGTACCGGATGATCTCTCGAAAACCAAGGGGGATCACGCGACCTACAGCATCCCGTTCCAGGGAGAAAACAATCAAATCTCCCGGTGGTATTCATTGAAACTGGACAAGCCCGCTGGTGCCAGGGTTACCCGCGTCCGTGCCGAACTTGAGCATGGCAGCGGCAGCATGCGGGGCGGCCTGGTACTGGACGAGGGTATCGGCCAGAACGTACGCATGGTTGACGACGATACGGTTCGGGTCCGGGTGACGCTTCACTCCGGGAGTGGCATCAATACCGTTCCCCCACCGGCGCACACGATCTACCACAAGTTCACCGTCGAAGCGGAGATGCCAGACGGAAACCAGGTATCCGCAGAAGCATCCGGCGCACCCAGGCGGGCCTTGTGGCGCATGCAGGAGGCATGGCGGGTTCCCGAGCGGCGCTACGGCATGCGCGACGTGGGGGGCGATGACTGGCTATCGGCACGCACGTGGGAATACATCGACCGACATGGAAGGTTGCTGACCCGGATCGACGATATCTCCGGAGAGCATGGAAGCGACATTGGCCACAAGACGCACGATGTCGGTACCGATATCGACCTGTACCACGTATACCAGTTTCCGGGGGCTATTAGGGGCGAAGACAACTACGTCGCGCTTCGTCGTGCGGTGATCCGAGTCCTTTCATTGCCAGAACAGGAAGCCGCGAATGACAGGACAAGAGTGTTGGCCTGGATTTCCCAGACGCGCGCAAGATTTGCCGAGATTCTGACCACGACCGATGCAGAGGCTGTTTACTACTCCGTGGGAAGCGCGCATGTTGTTGGGGGAGTGAGATTGCCTCACGGTTGGGCCAGAAGCCTTTTGGTCGACGGCGTGTTGACGGTTCCCGGTCACCGATTTGATGCGGGGCTGGGGGCATGGGGCTTTCCGCAGGAGCGCCTTGGCTACGACGAAGTTCACAACAGCCACTTTCACATCAAGAGGCCGCGAGAACGCTGAGCTAGTTCTGCTGATGAACAGCTGAAATCACATGGTCTCATGGGACTTCAGTTACTGGTCGTTTGACGGACTCCATCATCTTTCGGGGACTTTTCGTCCACGCCGGGAAAATGGCGAACCCATCGTTCCCTTCAGTGCACGCATCGAAGCTGTGTTGAGAATCCGCCGGAACGTCGGGCACTCCATGTGGCTGGGCGCGCGACAGGCGGCCGCGTGGCGCAGGCCGTCGCGCATCGCGCCGAGTAGACGGATGGTGCGATCCAGCTCGTCGCTCTTGTCCAGCAGGCGCTTCCGATCGATGCGCGGCTGGCCGTCGGCGCCGAACATTCCGGCGATCTCGTCCAGCGAAAAGCCGGCGGCGCGGCCCAGCGCGATCAGCGCCAGCTGGTCCAGCACGCGGGCGTCGAACACGCGTCGCAGGCCGTGCCGACCGATGGCGCGGATCAGGCCTTTTTCCTCGTAGTACCGTAGGGTCGAAGCGGCTACGCCGGTGCGTTCGGCCACCTGGCCGATATCCAGTTCCTGCATGGGCTTGACTTCAAGTCGACTTGAAGTTGCAGAGTGCGCTTCCTCCTTTGCGGACACAAGCGGGTGCGGCTGACCATGGACACGACCGGGATCGCGGACGAGCAGGCCAGGCTCTGGAACGGCGTGGGCGGGCAGGCGTGGGTGGATTATCAGGCCCTGCTGGATGCGATGCTGGATCCCTTCATCGCGGTGCTGCGGGAGGCGCTGGATGACGTGCCCGCCGCGCGCGTGCTGGATGTCGGTTGCGGCACCGGCGCCACCACCCTGGCGATGGCGCGCCAGGCGAGAGGGCAGGGCGAATGCGTGGGCGTCGACATTTCCGCGCCGATGCTGGCGCTGGCACGCGAGCGCGCACGCCGCGAGGACCTGCGCGTGGACTTCATCCAGGCCGATGCGCAGGTGCATCCGTTCCCGCCGGCTCATTTCGATCGGATCATTTCGCGCTTCGGCGTGATGTTCTTCGGCGATCCGGTGGCGGCATTCGCCAACCTGCGCCGATCCGCGAAGGCGGATGCACGGCTGCGTTTCGTGGCCTGGCGGGGGCCCGCGGACAATCCCTTCATGACCACCGCCGAACGCGCCGCCGCGCCGTGGGTCGCCTTGCCCGGGCGTCGTGCCGATGGCCCCGGCCAGTTCGCGTTCGCCGATCCGCAACGGATCCACGCGGTGCTGGACGATGCGGGCTGGCGTGACATCGGCATCCATCCGCTCAACCTGCCCTGCTCGCTGCCCGAGTCGATGCTGGTGCCCTACATCACCCGCCTCGGCCAGGTGGGGCTGGTCCTGCAGGATGCGGATGCCGACACGCGCGAACGGGTGATCGCGGCGATGCGCGAGGCGTTCCAGCCGTACGTGCATGGCGCCGAGATCCGTTTCACCGCCGCCTGCTGGCAGGTGGATGCGCATGCCGGAGGCGTGGCGCCATGACGCCGGCCGTGGATTTCGTGATGGATGCGATCGTGCTTGGCCTGGGCGCCACCGCGCTGATGGATGCCTGGGTCTGGCTGCGTCGCCGCTGGCTCGGCCTGCCGGGCTTGAACTACGCCTGGGTCGGGCGCTGGGTGGCGTATCTTCCGCGTGGCCGTTTCCGCCACGCGCCGATTGCCGCGACGCCGCCGGTGCGCGGCGAGCAGGCCATCGGCATCGTGGTGCACCTGCTCACCGGCGTCGCCTTCGCGGGCATCCTGCTGGCGCTGTGGGGATCGACCTGGCGTGATCGGCCCACGCTCGCGCCGGCCTTGATCGTCGGCATCGGCAGCGTGGTCGCACCGTTCCTGTTGATGCAGCCAGGCATGGGCGCGGGTATCGCCGCGCGCCGCACGCCCAATCCGGCGAAAGCCCGCCTGCACAGCCTGGTCACGCATGCGGTTTTCGGTGTCGGCCTGTACTTGAGCGGGTGTGCTCTCGCCAGCTTGCGCTGAAACGACACGGTACCCCTGTCGGCGTGCGTCCGCGCAAGCGACCTCGGCTGCCCCGGGTGGCAGGAAGACCCGAAGACTTCCGGCACATGCCGACGCAAGAGGCCGCCACCACGATGCCTTGGTTCCCTTTCGTCGCGCGGTGGTGCGCACATGAACCCGCATCATTTGGTTGTGCAGCGGTATGCCCGGCGTTTTCTGCCTGGCGTGTCAGGACTGATCCTGCTGGCGGCGCTGGCCACGGGCGCCGGCGCGGTGGAACCCCGGCTTCGGGCCAGCGGCGCCCGCGTGGAATCGTTCGAACCGCCCGCGCGAATCGACGTTCCGGCGGCCGCCCACTATCTGGGCAATCGGCGCTGGGTCCTGTACGGGTATGCCGACTGCGATCGTCACCTGTACGTGCAGAAGAATGCGCAGGGCGTGGTGGAACGCCTGTACTGGATCCAGTCGGAGGGCTACATCCCCAGCCGCCCGGAACTCACGCACGCCGGCGACTACGCCAAGTCGCGCCTGTTGACGGTGGACGGGTTGGACTTTCACCTGGATACCTGGGGACGAGCCCTGAGTACTTCGGCGCCAGCTGATTCGGATCTGGAGCAGGTCGAGCAACTCATCGCCGCGGCGAACCTGCGCTTGCCGGAAAACATGGCCTTCGTCCGCCTGGTGCATCTGCCGGACGCGGCGCAGCGCAAGGAACTCATGCTGATCTATGCCGAACGCGCGGCCAGCGACGTGGAGCCTGACGATGGCGTGATCGCGCGCATGCGCAAGGCCATGACCGTCGAGCGTTTGCCGGAACGATGACGTTCCCGCGCGGGGGCCGGGAGTCAGGGTGACCAACGGCCATTGTTCCGCCACGGTCGCAGTCCGTAGCGTGGCGTCATTCCCCCCGGAGTGATGGAACATGCGCGTGGCATTGAAGGCGATGGTGGTGTGCATGGTGCTGGGCGGCCTGCCGCTGCCCGCGGGCGCGGCCGATGCGCCGAAGGCGAACGAGCCGGTCATCGACATCAGCGATGTCGATCGCTTCTACCGGTTGTACGAGCGGACCCAGGGACAGCCGACCGCCGAGCAGTTGCAGCGGGACTATCTGGACGGTGGCTCCGCGGGATTGCACCAGTTCGCCAAGGCACGCCGGATCACCGGCGAGGCCATCGCCGCCAACCTGGCCAGGAACCCGCAGGTCTACGTGGACGCCAGACGCTGCATGGCGGTGTTGCCCGCCAGCAGGGCCCGGCTCAAGGCGTCATTGCAGAAGCTGGTCGAGCTGTATCCGGAGGCACGCGTGCCCGCGGTCACCATCGCAGTGGGCCGCGGCAAGCCGGTCGGCACCGCCAGCGCCGATACCGGCGTGCAGATCGGCCTGGAGGCGCTGTGCGCGACCGACTGGATCAACCCCGACGTGGAGGACCGCTTCGTCTACGTGATCGCGCACGAGTATGTACACGTCCAGCAGCTGCCGGCGTTCGTGGAGACCGAACAGGCCACGGTGCTGGAAAGCGCGCTGATGGAAGGCGCCGCCGAATTCGTCGGCGAACTGATTTCCGGCGAGGTGGCCTACCTGCATCTCAAGCACAACACGAAGGGCCTGGAAAAGGCCATCGAGACCAAGTTCCAGGCGGACATGGACAAGCGCGATCTGTCCGACTGGATCTACAACAGCAAGCCCGGCAATCCGGGCGACCTCGGCTATTGGGTCGGCTATCGCATCGTGAAAGCCTACTACCGGAACGCCAGCGACAAGCGCCAGGCGCTGCGCGACATCATCGGACTGCGCGACGCCAGGCAGTTCCTGGCGCGCAGTGGCTGGCAGCCCGGCATGGATCTGCGCTAGCGGCACCTCATGGGCGAGTGCGCAGGTGTGGCCGGCCCACGCCCATCGCGCCCCAACCGGTGCCGTGGTCGTAGGTGGAATTGCGCGCCGGGTGGATGAAGTGATCGCCGAAGCAGAGCTTGCGCAGGATGGCGTCGGGACGCAGGTGCCAGCTCGCCCAGCCCAGCGGCGAGTCGCCATTGCGATCGCGCGCATCGACGCGCGCCCCTGCCGCCAGCAGCAGGTCGATGGCCTTCTCGCTGCCGAACGCCGCCGCGCGATGCAGCGGCGTCTCGCCCCGGGTGCGGACATCGCGCATGAAACCGCCGGTTTCCACCCCGGGCAGGGTGGCGCGATCGGGATTCGCGCCTGCCGCGAGCAGCAGTTCCAGGATCAGGTCGTAGGCCGGACGGTTGGCCTTGCACAGTGCCAGATGCGGGAGTGATTCGCCGGTTTCGGGCACGACATGGTCGGCGCTCGCGCCCTGTTCGAGCAGGAACTGGCACAGCGGCCAGTGGCCGTGGAAGACGGCATCGCCCAAGCCGAGGTTGTCACCGAGCGAGGCGAGTGTTTCGCCATGCATGAGCAGGAAGCGGACGGCGCTGGCATCGCCGTAGTAGGCGCACCAGCGGATGAGCCGGACGCCATGGGCGTCGGTGTCGGTCGCCGCTTGGCCGTCGGCGATGTGCTCGAAGACCAGATCGGTGCGTCCGTCGCGGATGCGTTCCAGGCGTTCGCTGTTCACGGGAGTCTCGCCTGCTCCTGTTGTATGGCGTTCCGGTCCGGTGGCTGGATTCTGCCACTGGAATCCATGCGCTTCCTTCGCCGTTCGTCAGACGCCCGCCGGTCGATCGCGGGGTCAAGGCAGGGTATGCGTGCCGGACCGCGCGGCGGCGCGGAAAAGCAGTGCCGACACCAGCCATAATGCAGTGAACGCCACCGTCGCCAGCCACGGATGCGCCATGCCATTGATCTGGGCGACCAGGCCGACCGCCGCCTGCGTGATCGCCGCGGCGGTGAAGGTGGCGGCCATGCCGCGCGGACGGAAACGCGCGATGAGTGCGCCGATCACGGCCACCGCCAGCACGCCGGCGTACCAGAGGTTGTAGGCATTGCGTTCAGTGCCGACGAAGCCCACCGCCAGGTTCACCCACGCCAGCAGGAAACCGGTGGCGACGGCGAGGAACGCGCCGATGCGATACAGGCGATTGCCCCGGCTCAGCCGCACCGCCAGTTCGCAGGTGCCGCAGGCCAGCGCCAGCATCGCGCCGAACACGGCGAAATCGAACGGCGTCCAGTCCACCTCGTCGGTGAACTGCATGGCGATTAGCGGTAGCAACAACAAGGTCGCGGCGCCGCCCCACATCAGCAGGCGCCAGCCGGGCAGGTGCGGACCACGGGGGTATTGCGTGTCTGCGGCCATGATCGGGTCTCCCTCCAGAGGTGTCCCCAGCGTGCGAGGCGAACATGGAGCAAACAGGGCGGTTGTGTGAAGCAGGCAAGAAGTCGGGACGGCGAAAACGGTTGAACCAATGCCTGAGCCCGCCATCGTGAACGCCGCGATCGCCTCTGCGCCCTGTTCGAAGACGTGACCCGTGCCTACACGCGCGCATTGCTAGGCTCCGCCGCGCAATCCCGTCACGAGGTATCGCGCCATGACCGGTTCGCCGCGTGGAACGCGCCATTCGCTGGGCCTGATCCTGTTCGCCGCCATCGCGGTTGCCTTCCTGGGCGCGTACGCGCAGGGCGCGGGCGGAGCGGCCGCACTGCCGCGATCTTCCGCCGATGCGAGCCATGCACCGGCGACGCTCGCACCTGCGAGGACCGCGCCCGGGGAGGCGCTCGATCTCGTCGCGACCGCCATACCGCCCGCCGGCACCCGCGACACGGTATTGATCGGACCGCCGGTGCCGCGTCCGTCGGGCACGCCGTGCGTGGTTGAATTGTTCCGCGACGCCGCGTTGCCGGAAGCGGGTATCGCCTGGTTCAACGGCGATGGCGTCTTTCCATATGCGCCTCCCGCGCAATGCCCGGGGCCGTGGGCGAAGGTGATCCTCAAGGTGTCTTTCCGCAACGACGCGCCCGCCAGTTATCTGGACGGCCTGATGCTCGCGCAGGTGTCGCTGTCCGGTGTCCCGCTCTACAGTGGCGGCGGCCAGGACAACGACGTGCCGACGCACTGGCGGGTCGAGCGCGACGTCACCGACTACAGCGCGCTGCTGGCGCAACCGGGCGACGGCACCCTGGAAGCCCGCGCCTCGCCGCGCTACCCGCCGGACTTCCAGCAACCCTTCTACGCGTCGGCCACGCTGCTGTTCTATCCGCCGACGCCGGTCAACCGCGTCCCGCGCGTGGCGGATGAAGTCCATCCGCTGACGTCGAACGGCTGGCAGCAGGTCAGCACGCCCGCGAATCAGGTGGGCACGACGCTGACCCTGCCGCGCAATGTCGAACGCGCCTACCTGGACGTGATGGCGCATCCAAGCTACGGCAACGACCTGTTCTGGTTCACCTGCATGCCCGATGCGGCGATGAGCGCCTTCCCCGAACTCGCCAGCCGGCTGGCGATCGGTCCCAACCGGCGCGGACTGGAAGGCGATCTGCCCAGCCAGGGCTGTCGCGGCGGCAGTTTCCGGCAGGTGCTGGTGCGCATCGACGATGAACCGGCTGGCCTGGCCGCGGTGTTTCCGCGCCTGTATCCGCAGGTCAATCCGGATCGCGGTCCACGGCTGGCGCAGCCCGCGCCGCCGCCGCTGGCGCTGAACTTCATGCCCTACCGGGTGGATCTGTCGCCGTTCGCCGGCAAGCTCAGCGATGGCCAGCCGCACAAGGTCGCGTTGTCCATGGTCAGCGGCGGCACCATCACCGCCTTCGACCTCACCGGCACGCTGCTGGTCTATCGCGATGCCGGCACGCCGCAGATCACCGGCGCGGTCACCGGCAATACCCTGGCGGGGGCGTCATTGGATCCCATCGTCGACACCTCGCTGGCGCGCGATGCCGCGACCGGCCGGGTCGGCGGCACGGTGACCACGACATTCGCGCACAGCCATGTCATCGAGGGCTACGCGGAAACATCGCGTGGACGCATCCAGCATCGTGTCGAGCAGCGCCTGGCGTTCAACAACCGGCTGATGCCCGACGCGCTGGGCACCGGTGAAGGAGAACAGGACGACTATCGATTGCAGGTACGCCTGGACAGCACGATCACCGGCATCAGCCGGCGGACCCGGGGCGTCACCGTGCTGGCCGAGGACACGGAAACCTTCGCCTATCCGCTGGTGCTGGACTACCACGGCGCATCACTGGATCTGCAGCAGGCGTTCACCCGCAACGGCGCGCATTCGCGCCCCGGCGTGGTTCGTTACTACACCCGCCTGGAGCGCCGGGCCAACGTCGCCATCGATGCGGATCAGCAACTGGGCGATCAACGCTACCGGTTCCGTGATTCCCACGGTGGCTGCTACAGCGCGGACATGGCGGCCGAAGACAGTGCGCTGGTGGCGTACACGCAGGGCACGGACTGCCCGGATGGGCGCAACCGGCTGTTCTGGGCCTCGCATCCGGATGGCTCGCCGGAAGGCCTGGGCTGGGCGGAACGGTAGCGCTGGGTGCATCGCAGCGCCGCATTCGCGCGGCGGTGCGATGATCGTGCGTCAGGCGGCAGCGCGCTTTGCGCGTCGGCGTCGCCAGTACCGCCAGAGCGCGAACACGCCGCCCAGCACCAGCAACCCGCCGGCGCCCAGCACGCTCATCCGCACCGCGACGCCGTGCTGGAACACTACTTCCTCGCCTTCGCCGTCCAGCGCGTAGGCGATCACGTAGTCGCCCATCGGGCCGAGGCCTTCGCGACCGCCGGCGGCAATCACGACGTACTGGCGGCCGTTCACCGCGTACACCGAGGGCGTGGCCTGTCCGCCGGCCGGCAGCTTGGCGTCCCACAGCACCTTGCCGGTCGCGCTGTCGAGCGCGCGGAAGCGCGCGTCGGCCGAGGCGCCGATGAAGGTCAGGCCGCTGGCGGTGGTGACCGCGCCGCCCAGCACCGGCATGCCGATGTTCAAGGGCAGCCACGGCAGCTCTTCCTCCAGCGTGCCGAGCGGGCGTTCCCACAGCACCTTGCGTGCACGCAGATCCACCGCCACCACCCGGCCCCAGGGCGGCTTCACGCACGGCGTTCCCTGCGCCGAGGCCAGCACGCCGCGACGCATGCCGTAACCGGTGCCGTCCATGCTGTTGAATTCCTGCTCGGGAAACGCGTCGTCCTTGTCCCAGTCGAACGCCTTGCGTGGAATCAGCGCCACCTGCATCGGCAGATCCGACACCGGCAGGATCGCGATCTGGCGTTGCGCATCGATCGCGATGCCGCCCCAGTTCACTCCGCCGGCCCAGCCGGGCAGGGCGATGGTGCCGCGCACGCTGGGCGGGGTGAAGATGCCTTCCGAACGCATGCCCGCGATCAACCGCGCGCACTCGCGGCGTTCGCCGGGCGTCGGGCCCCACGCGTCCTCCGGCGTGAGCGGCGCGTGGCGTGCCAGCCGCAGCGAGGGTTCCGGCATGGGCTGGGTCGGCCACGCCTGTTCGCCCGGGACGTCCGAGGCGGGCACCGGCACTTCGGTGATCGGGAACACCGGTTCGCCAGTGCGGCGATCGAACGCGAACAGGAAGCCGGTCTTGGTCGCCTGCAGCACCGCCTCGCGCGGACCCTGCGCGGTCTGCACGGTGGCCAGCGCCGGCTGCGACGCCAGGTCGTAGTCCCACAGATCGTGATGCACCAGCTGCTGCGCCCACACCCGCCGGCCGCTGTGCAGATCCAGCGCCACCAGTGAATTGGCGTCGCGGTTCTCACCCAGGCGCTCGGCGCCGGCGTAGTCGGGGCTGGCCGAACCGGTCGGCACGTAGACCAGGCCCAACGCCGGATCCACCGACAGCGGCGCCCACGCGTTGGCCGCGCCCACGGTGCGCGCCTGCTCCGGTTGCCAGCCGCGCGCGGCGGCTTCGGCCGGATCCCGCGGCACGGGATCCCAGCGCCACAGTTCCCGCCCGCTGCGCGCGTCGTAGCCGCGCACGACGCCTTCTTCCAGTGCGTGCGCGCGGTTGTCGCCGACCGAACTGCCGACCACCAGCACGCCGTCGGCGACCACCGGCGGCGAGGTCACCGCGTAGTTGCGCCACTCGCTGTCGGGCTCGTCGTGGAGGGTGATGCCGGCGCGCAGGTCGACCGTGCCCGCGTCGCCGAAACCCGCGCAGGGTTTGCCGTCGCGCGCATCCAGCGCGATCAGGCGCGCGTCCAGGGTGCCGTAGACGATGCGTTCGCGACAGGCCGCGCCCTCGGCGGCCTGCGGATCCCGCCAGTAGGTCACCCCGCGCGAGGCCGGATCGCTGTAGCGCTTGGTCCGCGCCACCTTCGCGTTGAACGACCACAACTCGCGGCCGGTCGCGGCATCCAGCGCGAAGGCGATGCCGGTGCCGGTGTTGAGGTACATGCGGCCGCCCACCACCAGCGGATTGGCCTCGAACCGCCGCCGCTCGGGATCCGGCAGGCCGGCGCCCAGTTCGCCGGTGCGGAACGACCAGGCGATGCGCAAGCGGCCGACATTGGCGGGAGTGATCTGGGTGAGCGGCGAATGCTGGCCGCCACCGGGTGCGCCGCCGTAGCTGGACCAGTCGCCCGGGTCCGCCGCGCGACTGCCCGCACCCGCCAGTGCCAGGGCGATGCCGCCCATCCACGTCCACCACGCCTTGCCCGTCATGTGTCCACTCCCGTGTCGTTGCGGCGGGAGTGTGCATGCAGCCTGCGTGGCGAGGGGAAGCGAAGGGATGGAGCGCGGGGCGCAGGGACGAACGGCGGGACGACGGGGGCCAACGGTGCGACCGGATCGACGTCAGGCGTAGGCCACCCAGCCGCGGAAGGTGAAGCCGACGTGGAACAGGCTGACGCCGGTGAAGCCGGCTTCCGCCAGGATCGCCTCGTCCTGGTCGGGCGTGAGCAGATGCAGGTGCCGATCGATGGCGCTGCGTCCGGCTTCGGCCTGCGCCGGGTCGATGCCGGATGCCGCCGCGAAGGCGGCGTAGCGCGACAGCCAGCGCTCGCGCTGTTCGCCCGTCTGCGGAAAGCTCGCGTGTGCCACCACGAACGGCGCGCCAGGGCGCAGGCGCCGGTGAACCTGCCGCAGGGTCCGCAGACGCTCGACCGCGTCGAGGAAATGCAGGGTCAGCAGGCAGGCGCCCGCGTCGAACGGGCCTTCGGGTGCGTCGTCGATGACGCCGTGGATCCATTCAACCCGCGCGGCCAGCGGCCCGAGCGTGGTCGCCGCCAGATCCAGCATCGGCCGCGCCGGATCCACCCCGGTGAATGACCAGCCCGCATGCGCCTGGGCGAAGGCTTTCAGTTCCAGCCCGCCGCCCGCGCCGAGCACCAGCACCTTCGCGTCCGCGGGGGCGCGCTCGGCCAGCAGGATTCCCGCCATCCGTTGCAGGTCGGCGAAACCGGGCACCAGGCGCGGCGGGCCTTCGGCGTAGCGCGCCACGGCGTCGGCATCGGAGAACGCGGAGGAGGGCGAGGTCATGGGAATGATGTCGGGCGGCGGGGCGGGCGCTCAGCCTTCGCCCTGCGCCAGCGCCGCCGGTTCCGGCTCCGGCTCCGTCGGTTCCCGCCCGGTTTCCGCGACCGGCGCCTGCGGACGATCGCCGTCGGCGCTCACCCGTCCCACCCACGCGATGGCGATCAGGGACAGCGCCACCGCCACCCAGCCGGCGGTGCCATAGCCGCTGATCGGGCCGGTCGGTGTCGGCGAAGACAGCATCAATCCACCCAGCCACGCGCCGCAGCCGGTGCCCATCGCCTGCACCGCGCTGTTGGCGCTGAGGAAAGCGCCGCGCTGGTGGGGCGCCGGCACCGTGGTCAGCAGCGCCTGCATCGGAATCATGCGGCCGGACATCAGCACCATGAAGAACGGGAAGAACGCCAGCATCGCGACGAAGCCGATGTGCGGCAGGTGGGTCACGAACAGCATCGGCGCCAGCGACAGCAGCACCGCCACCCGGAACACCCGATGCTTGCCATGCCGGTCGGCCAGCTTGCCGATCGCGCGCGAAGTGAAGAACGTCGCCGCGCCACCGACCATGTACAGCCACGACAGCTGGTCCGGGGCGATGCCGTGGTTGGCCACCAGGATCGGCGACATGAACGGAATCACCAGCATCGAGGCGACCATCAGCAGCAGCGTCAGCACGAACGCGTTGAGGTAGCGCGCCCGGGTGAACAGGCCAAACAGCTCCGGGAACGCCTGCCTCCACGGCACCGCCTGCCGCGCCAGATGCTGATCCAGCGGCGGCAGCACGCGCGAACCGGCGAACCAGATCACCACCGACAGCCCGACCAGCAGCCAGAACGGCGCGGCCCAGCTGTAGTGCGCGCCCAGCAGCACGCCGGCCGGCACGCCCAGCACCGAGGCCAGCGAGAACGCCATCATCACCGTGCCGGTGGCCGCGCCGCGGCGCGGACCGGGAATCACGTCGGCGATGATCGCCATCACGATGGAGCCGAGCACGCCGCCGCTGATGCCGGCCAACGCGCGCGAGGCCAGCAGCAGCGCATAGCTGTCGGCCAGCGCGCAGGCAAGGTTGGACAGCGCGAACAGCGCATACACGACCAGCATCAATTTGCGCCGGTCGAAACGATCGATATAGGTGGCGGCCAGCAGGCCGGACAGGCCGGCGCACCAGGAATAGGCCGACACCGCGGCCGCGAACGCGGCGGGAGTGATGTGAAAGGCCTGCATGATCTGCGGACCCAGCGGCATCATCACCATGAAATCCATGATGAGGGTGAACTGGGTCAGCATCAGCAGCCACAACAGGCGCCGCTCGTGCGGCGCACTCAACGTATACATGCAGCATCCTTGCGGTCGTGGGGACCGGAACAGGGGAAAAAGGGAATCAGTCTTCGAGGTTTTCGTGCACACCCGGCGCGCCGCGCTTCCAGTAAGCGGCGGCGCGGATGCGCGATTTGTCGATGCCGCGCTCGCCGACCAGATGCTGGCGCACGGCGCGGATGTCGGCGGATTCGCCGGCGGCCCAGACATAACCGTCACCGTCCGGCAGCGCCAGCGCGCGCACCGCCGACAACAGCGGCGGAACGCCCGGCGTGGCGTCTTCGCGATGGCACCAGACGATCTGCAGATCGGCGCGGGTCTCGAACGCCAGGCGTGCGGAAGCGTCGGCGACCTCCAGCACCGCGATCGCGCGCGCGCCGGCCGGCAACTCGCGAAGACGACGCGCGATGGCGGGCAACGCGGTGTCGTCGCCGATCAGCAGATGCCAGTCAAAGCCCGTGCCGATCACCAGCGAACCGCGCGGACCGCCCACGCCCAGCCAATGGCCCGGCCGCGCCTGCGCGGCCCAGTCGGTGGCGGGGCCGGCGTCGTGCAGGGCGAATTCCAGATCCAGCTCGCGCGCGTGCGGGTCGTAGCGGCGCGGGGTGAAGTCGCGCATCACCGGACGCGGCGCGCCTTCGCGGAATTCCACGCCGTTGGGGCCGAGCGCCGGCAGTTCGGGGCGTTCCTCGCCCGGCGCGGGAAAGAACAGCTTGACGTGATCGTCGAACGAGGCGGACACGAAGTCCTGCAGATCCTCGCCCACCAGGGTGACCCGGCGCAGGTGCGGGGTGATGTCGTGCACGCGCGCGACCTGCAACAAGCGCAGCTTGAGGGGATGACGGACGCGCATGACCGTCCGGTTGGCAGCTTCTGGCATGGGGAACCTCATGGGGGAGGAATGAAGCGGTTCCGCCGCCCGGAGGCGGCGGAGGAAGCGTGGGCTCAGCGGTCTTCGCCGCCTTCGATCTCGCGGGTGGCGCGTTCCAGGATCGCGGCGATGCGTCGTTGCTCCGCCGCCGGAACGCCATCGCGGCGCACCAGCGCATGCTTCAGCGCGTGGCGGGCGCGGACCAGTTCCGGCACCCAGCCGCCTTCGTCCACGTCGGCCGGCGGTTCGCCGGCGAACGCGCGCCGCACCGAATCCATCTTGCGCGCGATGTGCGACAGCTTGGCCAGCATCAGCTCGACCCGCTCGCGGTTCGCCTCCAGGTGCTCGCGTCCCGGCGCCGCCAGCGCGTAGCGCTTGCGGTTGCCTTCGGCCTCCACGTCCACGTAGCCCAGCTCTTCGAGGTAGGTCAGGGCCGGATAGACCATGCCGGGGCTGGGGCTGTAGAAGCCGTTGGAACGGGCCTGCAGGGCCTTGATCAGCTCGTAGCCGTGACTGGGCTGGGCTTCCAGCAGGGCCAGCAGCAGCAGTTGCAGATCGTCGGAACTGAACTTGCGGCCACGGGTCAGGCCGTCCTCGCCAAAACCGCCGAAGCCGCCGGGAAAGCCGGGGCCGGGACCGTGGCGATGACCGCCGCGGCCGCCATGGCGACGGCCGATGGCCTGCCAGAGGGAATACGGCGAAAAGCGTTCGGAGAAGGGGAAATCGCCGCCGCAATCCTCTTCGCGGCGGTCATGTTGGGGGTGATGACGGCGCATCGCACACTCCAGGTGTGTCATAAGATGGGTCGTACGATATATATCGTACGACTGTCAGTCAAGCCCTTGAGCAGGACTCGCCAACCAGAGGAACGAGGTCGGCCGCCAGATCGGAAAGACCCGACTTCCGGCGAAATCTAGAGGTTGAGCCGGGGGAACCAGACGCCCTGGATCTGCAGGGGACCGGCATTGGGTGCGACGTGTCCGGCGTCCAGATCGGCAAACCGGATTCCGGCGATCACCTCGATCACCTCCACGCCGGGTTCCGGCAGGCCGTGCCTGGCCAATAGGCGCTCGGCAACTTCCAGCGTCGGCGCGGTGACGCCATAGCCCAGTCCACGGGAGGTTCGAAACCAGAAGGGGATGAGCATGCGATACATCCGATTGAGCAATAGTGGTGGGACGGACGCCTGCCTATGACCGTCTGACGTGCGGCAAGGCGCGTCGTGACATGCCCGGGGGTCAATCCGGCGCTACATGCGGTGCGCCGGCGCGCGCAATCAGCAGGATGCGTTCTTCTTCTGGGTGTGGGTAGTGGACGAGCTATCGGATACGTGGCTTGCCGGGCTCCCTGGCCGCCACGACGCTTGCCGTAATCCCGGATCTGGCGCGTGCGGCGGGGAGAGGCGATATCCGGGGCGCCATTCGTCGCCCAGCCTGGCCGTTCGCCCCGGGTCGCGGCGTTGCGATCCACATCAATCCCGGTGAGGAGGACGCGCATGGTCAGGCTTCCGAAGGCAGGTGGACTCGCGTTGTCGGTGATGCTGGCGCTTTCGTCCGCCGAAGCCCGTGCCGACGTGATCACGGACTGGAATCGCACGGCCGCCAGGATCGTGGCCCAGGCCAAGCCGGGGACACCCGTGGCCAACCGCATCATGGCGCTGGTGCAGACCTCCGTGTACGAATCGGTCAACGCCATCACCCGGCGCTATCCCGCCGATCCGTTGACGCCGCCGCATATCGCCCGCGCCTCCGTGGAGGCGGCGGTGGCGGCGGCCAACCGCGCGGCGTTGATGGAGCTGTTGCCGAAGCAGGCCGAAGCGATCGAGGCCGCGTACCGCGACGCGCTCGCCTCCGTGGCCGAAGGCGAGGGCAAGCGCGACGGCATCGCCCTGGGCACGCGCGCGGCGGCCGCGGTGCTGGCGTTCCGCCAGGACGATGGCGCGCTGGCATCGGAGCGCTACCGGCCCGCGACCAGCCCGGGCGTCTACGTGCCTACCGTCCTGCCCGCCGTTCCCCAATGGCCCCAGCGCAGACCCTGGCTGATGGCCACGGCGTCGCAGTTCCGGCCGGTGCCGCCGCCGACGCTGGACAGCGTCGCCTGGGCGCGCGATTACAACGAGATCAAGGCGCTGGGCGGACGCGAGAGCCGGCAGCGCACGCCGGCGCAGCTGGAGCAGGCCAGATTCTGGGAAGCCTCGTTTCCGGCGATCTATTACGGCGTGGTGTATTCGGTGGCCGAACGGCCCGGGCGCGATGCCTCGCGCAACGCGCGCCTGCTGATGGCCGTCACCCAGGCCATGGACGATGCGGCCATCGCCGTGTTCGACGCCAAGTACCACTACCAGTTCTGGCGTCCGGTGACCGCCATCCGCAATGGTGATCGCGACGGCAACGACGCCACCGAACCCGACGCGGGCTGGGTGCCGCTGATCGATACGCCGATGCACCCGGAGTACCCGTGCGCGCATTGCACCATCGGCAGCGCCGTGGGAACGGTGCTGGCGGCCGAACTGGGCAAGGAGCCGATGCCCCGCCTGGCCACGACCAGCGAGAGCGCGCCGGGCATCGAGCACAGCTGGACCAGCGTCGAGGCGTTCGTCGACGAGGTCTCGCAGGCGCGGATCTTCGACGGCGTCCATTTCCGCACGTCCACCGAGGTCGGCAAGGACATGGGAAGCAAGGTGGGCCGGCTGGCGGCGCAGCGGTACCTGGGCGCGGCACCGTAGCGTCGCCGGTCTCGCCGCGCGGACAGCGGGTTGCCGGACCGCCGGCTGCCGGAAGGGCGCCGGCTGGAGTATGGTTCGCCCCGGCGCGATGGCGTGAGATCCCATGAAGGCATCCGGACCGGCCCCCGGCAAAGGCGGGCGAGAGCAGAAACCCCGACAGCTGCGAGGCGGCCAGGATCCGGACCTGCTGCGCCGTTTGCTGCGCGCCAAGGATCGGATGGACGCGGCCTCGCACGAGGACTGGCCGGTGTCGCGGCTGGCGCAGGTCAGCCATGTGTCGGAGGCGCACTTCGCGCGCTGCTTCAAGGATGCCTTCGGAGTGCCGCCGCACCGTTACCTGCTCACCCGTCGTATTGAACGCGCCAGGGCGCTGCTGCGTGACACCGAACTTCCCATCCTCGACATCGCCCTGCACACCGGCTGGAACAGCCTGGGCACCTTTGGCCGCACCTTCCGCGACATCACCGGCGAAAGTCCGAGTGAAATCCGCGCGCGCGAGCAGGCCGCCCGCGAGGCGGCGCGGCGGATGCCCGCCTGCTACGCCAGCGCCGCGCACCGGCCCGCCATGACAATCGCAGTTTCGGAGAAGCGGCGGCGGGAGGCCGATGCTACAAAGACCGCCCCATCGAAACCGGAGGTCACATGAGTCAGGGTGTTGGAGTGGTTGGGCTGTACGTACGCGATCAGGACGAAGCCCTGGAGTTCTACGTCGGCAAGCTCGGCTTTCGCGTCCATACCGACGTGAACGGCGGCGACTACCGTTGGCTGACCGTGCAGCATCCGGATCAGCCGTCCTTCCAACTGGGCCTGTTCAAGCCGCAGGAGCCGCTGCTGGACGCGGCCACCGTGCAGACCGTGCGCGAAATCGTCGCCAAGGGCGCGATGCCGCCGCTGATCCTCGATGTCGAGGACTGCCGCGCGGCCTATGAAGACCTGAGCGCGCGCGGGGTGGAATTCACCCAGCCGCCGGAGGAGCGCTACGGCAACGTCGACGCGAACTTCCGCGACCCGTCCGGCAACGGCTGGAAGATGATCGAATCCCGACGCGGCAAGCACTGAAATCCGTTCGACCCGCGCGGTGTCCGGCGACACCGCGCGGCGCCGCATCGTCCGGCCTATGCATGCCCGCCCGGGGCGTCCCGGGCCACGTCCAGAGGAAATCCCGATGAACAAGTGGATCCGCCAGTTCCACCGCTGGCTGTCGATCATCTTTACCCTGACCGTCCTCGCCAATCTCGTCGCCCTGGCGATGCAGAAGCAATCCACGTGGGTGGGGTTGATGGCGCTGTTTCCGTTGATCCTGCTGATGATCACCGGCCTGTATCTGTTCGCGCTGCCGTATCTGGGCAGGCGGACATCGCGTGCGGATGCGGGCGCCAATCCGGGCTAGGCATCGACGACGGCAGGTATCGACAAGTGGGAAGCGGTGCCGCGACTCCACACGAGCGCGGCGCACGCGCGTGATGCCGCGTGGTGCCGCGTCGTCATCCGCCTAACATTGAACGTCAAAGCATTGAACGCGCCTGGGCACGGCGGCAGACTCGTCGCCGGAGCTAGAACCTCCACAAACAGTGGTGCCCACCGCCATAACGGGTGGATTTTTTATGTCCGAACTCACATTGGGGCATAATTTTCCGGCGCGTCTCATGCGCCGGGAGTGGGCTAATACAACACCCGAAAGGGAAATACACCTGGCCGACTGTTTGCGGTTTCTAGCTCCCGGCATCCCTCCTGCAACGAGACAGGAGGGGTTTTTTCTACGGAATGGAGTACCGCCAATGCGTTCAACGTCCCCCGCGCCCACCGCGCACCAGACCGGCTTCCTGTTTCCCGAACCGGCCTTCTACCAACTGCGGCAACTGCGTGAACAGCTCAAGCTGATGGGCTACCTCAGCGCCGCCTGCGCCGGCGATGAAACCCGCGAACCGACCATGGCCATCCATCGCTGGCATGCCGGCTTCGAGGCGCTGGAACAACAGGTCGGCCACATCCTGAGCCGGGCCCGATGGGTATCGCTCCAGCAGAAAAAGAGCGGGAACAAGGGAAAGAAGCTCAAACGCGCCAAAGCAAAAGGCGACCAGCCGTAACGGCGTTCGCGGGCCGGGTCCGGTTCCTGTCCAACGCGCGTGCCGCTCCGATCAGAATCGGGGTGGCACGATCAGCAGCACGCCGATCACGCCCAGCGCCAGCGTCCACAGGCGTGCGTAGATCGCGCTTCGCCAGCGACGGGTTCCGGCGCGCAGTCCGCGCCACGCGGCATGCGCGAGTACGCCGGTGACCGCGAGCATCGCCGCCATGTGCACGCCGACGGCGGCCAGCAGCAGCAAAGACGCGCCGGAAGCCGCGAATTCGCGCCAGGGGCCGGCGGACAGGCACAGCGGCACCAGCGCCGGGACCAGCACCATGCCGAGCCCGTGCGCGGTGGCCATCAATGCCGACCACAGCGCCAGTCCGGTCGCACCCAGCCGTTGCGTCGCGATGCCGTCATGCGCGCGGTGCCCGCGCAGCAGGCGATGGACGGCCAGACCGAGCAGGGCGACGCCGGCGATGCGCGCGGTGAGCTCCGGATCCACTTTCAATCCCTGGGCGAAGGCGACGGCGATCAGCAGGATCGCCGCCGCGTGTCCCACCGCGATCGGCAGCAGCGCGCGCCAGGCCGGGCCCGCGCGATCCGAGTGGATCGCGCGGGCGGCGGCGAACATCCAGCCGTTGGCCGGATGCAGCCCGTGCAGGGCGCCGAGTCCGGCGATCACCAGCCAGGGCCAGGGAGTGGTCATGGCGACGCGATCCCGGCGATCAGCCGTGGCAGCAGGTGCTTCTGGCGCCCGCCTGCTCGTAGAGATCGTGGTGGCGCACCCACGACATCGTGTCCTCCAGCCCGGCTTCGTCGCGGCCTTTCGGAGTGAGGTCGAGCAGCGGGTAGGTACCCATCATCACTTCCACGCCACGTCCGAAACGCGAATAGGTGTGGAAGACCGTGCCGTCGTCGTCGCGATGGAACACGCTGATGCCGGGCGCATCCGGATGCGGGAAGTATTGGTGGGCGTAGTTGTAGTCGACCGCGCCGGTGGCCATGTCCTCGGGCGTGAAGCTCACCCCGAAGTCGTAGTTGAAGTCGCTGTCGAACGAGGACACCCACGGGAACTTCCAGCCCATGCGCGCGCGGAAGCGCAGGATGTCGGCAAGCGGCGCGCGCGAGATCGCCAGCAGGGTGGTGTCGCGCTGGGCCAGGTGCGGCAGCGCGCCGTCGCTGTGGTCGGCCATGTAGGAACAACTGCGGCAGCCCTGTTCGCGGCCGGGCGTGAACATGAAGTGCTGGACCAGCAACTGGTGGCGGCCATCGAACAGTTCGGCCAGCCGGCGCGGGCCATCGACCGTATCGAACACATAGTCCTTCTCGACTTTCACCCACGGCAGGGCACGCCGTTCGGCGGCGACGCGGTCGCCCAGGCGGGTGAGTTCCTTCTCGCGCGCGAGCAACTGCAAGCGTTCCTTCAACCATTGTTCGCGGTTGATGATGCGGGGGGCGGTGGTGGGGATGTCTGCGATGAGGTTCATGAGTCTTCTCCTGGTGGGTGCGGTGCTGGGGGGAGGCGGTTGCGATGGGTGGCTGCCCCTTCGAAGAAGGGGGCGCCGGAGGCGGAGGGGGTCTGTTTTTTGCGCGGAAGAGCAAATCCCCCTCAGTCCCCCTTTTACAAAGGGGGAGGTAAAAACAAATCTCCCTCCAGTGCTTTTCAGTTGCCGAATGGCTGATCGAGGGGGAAGCAAGGCATTTCTAAGGGGTAGGCAAAGCAGATCTGCTTGGTGATCCAACCCCCTTCGAAGAAGGGGGTGGGCGCCGGAGGCGACCGGGGGATTTGCTTTTCGCGCGGAGAGCAAATCCCCCTTAATCCCCCTTTTAAAAAGGGGAGGTAAAAACAAATCTCCCTCAAGTGCTTCTCAACTGCCGAATGGCTGATCGAGGGGAGGTGGAAACAAAATTAGTCTGGTGATCCAACCCCCTTCGAAGAAGGGGGGGGCGCCGGAGGCGACCGGGGGATTTGCTTTTCGCGCGGAGAGCAAATCCCCCTTGATCCCCCTTTTAAAAAGGGGGAGGTAAAAGCAAATCTCCCTCAAGTGCCTCTCAACCGCCGAATGGCTGATCAAGGGGAAGGCAAAAGCATCAATCTGCGATCAGGTGTTTACGAGGCGGCGGCGCGGAATGTGGTCAGTGGCCCGCGCCGCGCGTCACGCGGCGTGTCGCGGCCTGCGTACCGCGCGGACCTTGCCGGTGAAACCGCCGCCGGCGTAGAACAGATCCGCGCCGTCGGATTCCAGGCCGCTGACATTGGTGCCGGCCGGCATCTGCAGGCGTTCCAGCACGTCGCCGCTGTCCGGATCGATGCGGCGGATTTCGCTTTCGTCGCCTTCCCAGGTGCCGTGCCAGAGTTCGCCGTCCACCCAGGTGACGCCGGTGACGAAGCGGTTGGACTCGACGGTGCGCTGGATCGCGCCGGTGGCCGGATCGATGCGATGGATGCGGCGATCGCGGTACTGGCCGACCCACAGGCTGCCTTCGGCCCACGCCAGTCCGGTGTTGCCGCCCTGGGCGGGGGCGGGAATCGAGGACACCACTTCGCCGTTGGCCGGATCGATCTTCTCGATGCGCGAATCGACGATCTGGTACAGGTACTTGCCGTCGAACGCGGTGCCGGCGTCGCAGGGACGTTCCAGCTTGCGCACCGATGCGCCGCTGTCCGGATCGATGGCGATCAGGCGCTCGTTGGTGGCGGCCCAGATGCGGGTGCCGTCGTAGGTCACGCCATGCACGCCTTCGACGCGGTCGAGCGGATACTCGCGGACGATCTCGGCGGTGCTGGCGGGGGCGGCGGAATGGACGGCGGTGCGGGTCATGGCCTGGATTCCTGCGGTATGCGCCGGGCGTGGCGCGATGGAAACACTCTAGCCAGCCGGCAGCGCGGCGGGGAGTAACAAGATCGTCGTGAATCCGGTCAGTGGTGGCGCCACCCAGCGCTGCGCGCGGGCCCGGCCGATTGCCCTCGCGCGGCCGTCGGTTTCCAGCTCGGCAAGCGCGCGCTGCACGGTGCGCTGGCTGGTATCCAGCGCCAGCGCCAGCGCCGAGGTCGACCAGGCCGCGCCGTCGGCGAGCAGGGCCAGCAGTTCGGCCTGCTCGCTTTCCAGCGGCGGCACCAGCAGCGCCACTTCGCGCGCATCGTGGGGAATCAGCACGAAGCCGCGCGCGCTGGCTTCGATGCGCGCCAGCGGTGCGGCGAACGCGCGCAGGCGGCCGATCTCCACGCGCAGGCGCGCGCGGTGGGTTTCGTCCGGATCGCGGGTACGGAATGCCTGCGCGATCAAGTGTTCGCGGCTGGCGTCGTCCGGCCAAGCTTCGGCCAACGCGCGCGCGAGCGCGAACAGCACCGGCCGCCGCGCCAGCGGATACCACGCGCCATCGCGGCGCAGCCCGCGCCGGCAGGCGTCGATCACCAGCGCGCCGGAGCCCAGCAGGGCTTCGACTTCGTCCAGCCGCAGCGCCTGTTCGCCATCGGCATGCCGGCGTCGCGCGGCGGGACGCGCGAGCAGGCCGCGGGCGTCGGCGATTTCCGCCAGCAGCGCCGGAATGCCCGCCTGCGTGGCGGCCTGTCCGGCGCGCTCCAGCGCGGCCCGGGCCACGCCGGTGCGCAGGCCGCGCAGCGCCAGTTCGGCGCGGGCGAGTTGGGCGATCGCGGCCAGCGCGGGCGACAAGCGGCCGCGCGCCAGCGCCGCCAGGGTGGCGGCGGCCGCGTCGAGACGGCCGAGCAGCAACTGCCGGCGTGCGGCGATCAAGCGGCCCTGGCTGGCGTTGAGGTGATCGGCGTGCGCTTCCAGGGTGGCGATGGCGCCTTCCAGCGCACGTGGGGTGGCGTCCAGATCCCGCATCGCCAGCGCCACTTCCGCCTCGGCCACCACGCAGCGGGCACGCGGCAACGGCTCGCGCGCGCCGAAGCCGCGCGCGGCCCGGCGCAGCAGTTCGCGCGCGCGCGGATGTTCGCCCAGCTGGGCCATGGCGATGCCGCGCAACGCCAGCGCCGGCGGGTCCTCGCGCAGGGCGATGCGCTTGAGCGCGCCCAGCGCGTCGCCGGTGGCGAGCGCGCGGGCGGAAGCGTTGATCAGGGCGTCCATCGCGACAGGCTAACCCGGCGCGGGTGACGGGGGCGAATCACCGCGAGGAGGCGATGCGTCGCGCCGGCGGGGCGTGCCCGCCGGCGTCGCGGCGCGGGAGGTCAGCCCTCCGCGCGGTATTCCTTCTCTTCGATGAAGGCCGAGCCGCCCTGCTGGTTGATGGCGTTCTTCAGGCCCACCCGGTGGCCGTTGTGCCGGGCGACGGCGCGCGCCAGCTGGATGAACTCATCGTCGAACACCTGCGCGGCTTCCTTCGCGCGCAGGGCGTCCTGCACGTCCCACATGCGCTCGTTGGCCTGTTTCAACTGCACCTTGAGATCGGCCATGGACGCGTGGCGAGCGGCAATCGGCTCCCACAGCGGCAGCAGATCCTGCAATTCGGTGATCACGTTGCGGCGCTTGCCTTCATCGGCGATGCGTTCGGACTTGATCTCCAGGATGGTGATCTTGTCCGCCAGTTCACCGATCGACACCGGTACCCGAATCGAATCCACGCGCGCATTCCTGTCCTGGGAGTGCGCGGATGATAGCGGATTGGCGACGGCGGGCGCCTCAGTCCGCGACCCGCACCACCAGCTTGCCGAAGTTGTGGCCCTGCAGCAGGCCGGAGAAAGCGGCCGGGGCCTGTTCCAGACCATCCACCACGTCCTCGCGCAGCCGGATGTCGCCGTTCGCGATCCACTCCCGCATGTCGCGACGGAATGCATCGAAGCGGTCCGCGTAGTGATCCAGGATGATGAAGCCCTGCATGCGCACGCGCTTCTGCAGGATCGTCGCCAGCAGTTGCGGACGATGATCGATCCGGCCGGCGGCGTCGCGATCGTTGTAGTGGGCGATGAAGCCGCACACCGGCACGCGCGCATGCAGGTTGAGTAGCGGCAGCACCGCGTCCAGCACCTCGCCGCCGACGTTCTCGAAGTACACGTCGATGCCGTCGGGGCAGGCGGCGGCCAGGCGCGCGGCCAGATCGCCCTCGCGCCGATCCAGGCAGGCGTCGAAGCCCAGTTCCTCCACCGCGAACCGGCACTTGTCGGCGCCGCCGGCGATGCCGACCACGCGCGCGCCTTTCAACTTCGCGAGCTGGCCGACCACCGCCCCGACCGCGCCGGTGGCCGCCGCCGCCACCACCGTCTCGCCGGCGCGCGGCTGGCCGATGTCGAGCAGTCCGACGTAGGCGGTGAAGCCGGGCATGCCCAGGCCGCCGAGCGCGAGCGAAGGCCGCGGCAGGCCGTCGAGCGAAGCCAGGTCGGCGCCGTCGGACAGCGCGTAGTCCTGCCAGCCCGCGTTGGCGAGCACGATCTGGCCTTCGCGGAAATCCGGATGGCGCGAGGCCTCGACCCGGCTGACCGTGCCGCCGACGATGACATCGCCCAGCGCCAGCGGCGGCGCGTAGCCCGGCCCGACTTCGTCCATCAGGTTGCGCATGTACGGATCCAGCGACAGGTGCAGCGTGCGCAGCAGCACCTGGCCTTCGCCCGGCGCCGGCGCCGGCTCGGTGATCAGGCGGAAGTCGGTCGCCACCGGAAGGCCGCGCGGGCGCGCGGCGAGGGTGATGCGGCGGTTGAGCGGAGCGTTGGCGGGCGTGGACATGAGCGGCTCGTGATGTCAGTGGAAACCCTGGCGCGACGGCATCGCCTCGCCCGCGGTGAAGGCGGCCGGGCGCGGTCCGTGGCGCAGGGTCAGCAGGGTGCCGAGGGTCATCATGATGACCGCGAACAGCGGTCCGCCGATCGCGCCGACATGATCCACCAGCAGGCCGCCGCCGATCGCGCCGGTGGCGATGGCGATCTGGAACGCCGCCACCAGCAGGCCGCCGGCGCCTTCGGCCTGGTCCGGCGCGGCGCGGATGATCCAGATCTGGAAGCCGACCGGGAACGCGCCGAACGCGAAGCCCCACAGCGTGATCGCGATGGCGGTGATCGCCATCGACTGGCCGGCCAGCAGCAGGGCGATGGCCAGCAGCGCGATTAGGGTGCCGCCGAATACGATCGCGGTGCGTTCGCTGCGCCCGGCCAGATAGCCGCCGGCGAAGTTGCCGAAGAAACCGCCGACGCCGTAGCCCAGCAGCACCGCCGAGATCGCGCCGACCGACAGGTGGGTGATGTTCTCCATCAGCGGACGCAGGTAGGTGAAGCCGGCGAAATGGCCGGAGATCACCAACAGCACCGCCAGCAGCGCCATGCGCACGCCCGGCCGGCGCAACAACTGGCCGAGCACGCGCAGATCCGGATTGGCCATCGGCGGCAGCGAGGGCAGGGTGAACGCCTGCGCCAGCAGGGTGATCACGCTGAGCGCGCCGGCGGCGACGAACGCGCTGCGCCAGCCCCACAGTTCGCCCATCCACGCGCCCACCGGCGCGGCGCACACGGTGGCGACCGACACGCCGGTGAGGATGAACGACATCGCGCGCGGGAATTTCGATTCCGGCACCAGCCGCATCGCCAGCGCCGCGGCCATCGACCAGAAACCGCCCAGCGCCACCCCCAGCATCACCCGCGCCGCCAGCAGCGGCCACAGGCTGTCGGCGGTGACCGCGATCGCGTTGGACAGCACCAGCAGCGTGGTCAGCGCCAGCATCACGTGCTTGCGATCCAGGCGCCGGGTCAGCAGCGGAATCGATGGCGCGGCGATCGCGCCGATCAACGCGGTGGCGGTGACGGTCTGCCCGGCGGCGCCTTCGCTGATGGACAGGTCGGCGGCCAGGGGGGTGAGCAGGCTGGCCGGCAGGAATTCGGCGGTGACCAGCCCGAACACGCCCAGCGCCAGCGAGGACACGGCGGCCCAGCGGGCGGGAGCTTCGGTGTCGGCGGGCGATGCAGAGGCGGGGGAACCGGGGGAAAGCGCCTCGGCGTCGTCGAGGAGCGCGTCGGCGGTGCAATCGGAGCAGGAGGGGGAGGACACGGGGGCAGCCTGTGGGGGGCGGATCGGCAGATTAGGCGTATGATGCTGGCGTTTCCATGCCGGAAAGGCCTGAATGATTGCTCATTCGTCCAGCGCCTTGCGCGCCAAGGCGCCCGTGAAGGCCGGGCCCGCGTCGGCCGACGGACGCGATCTGCTTACCCAGGTTCTGCTGGGCCTGCGCCTGGACGGCGTGGAGTACGGCCGCTGCGTGATGCGCGCGCCTTGGGCGGTGGCCTTCCCGGAAAGCCGCGAGGCGCGCTTCCACTTCGTGGCCCAGGGCGGATGCTGGCTGAAGCTGCGCGACGCCGACTGGGTGCGGCTCAACCCGGGCGACGCCGTGCTGCTGCCGCGCGGCAGCTTCCACGTGATCGCCAGCGATCCCGACGTGCCGGCGATCGACATCGACGCGCTGGCGCGGGTGCCGGTGTCGGACGACATCTATCTGGTCAGGACGGATGCGCAGGCGGGAGAAGACGACGGCGAACGCAGCGTGATGTTCTGCGGCAGCATGCGCTTCAACCTGGATCCGCTGCATCCGCTGCTGGCGATGATGCCGGACATGATGCGCGCCGGTGAACTGGCGCAACGCGATCCCACCGTGCCGGCGATGCTGGAGGCGATGGAGCGCGAGGTCTCGCTGGATCGCATCGGCGCCTGCGGCATCATGGCGCGGCTGGCCGACGTGCTGGCCGCCAGCATCATCCGCGCATGGGTGGAATGCGGTTGCAGCGATTCCTCGGGCTGGATCGCCGCCGTGCATTGCCCGTCGATCGGCCGCGTGATCGCGGCCATCCACGCCGAACCGGAACGCGACTGGAGCGTGCCGGAACTGGCCGGCCTGATGGGCGCGTCGCGCTCGCGCTTCGCCGAGGCCTTCACCCGCACGCTCGGCGAGACCCCGGCGCGCTACGTCGCCCGCATCAAGATGTTCCAGGCGCGGCGCTGGATCGCGCAGGAAGGCATGCGGGTGGCGGTGGCGGCCAACCGGCTGGGCTACGACTCCGAGGCGTCCTTCAGCCGCGCGTTCAAGCGCATCATCGGCCAGTCGCCCGGCGCGCTGCGCAGCGCGCAGCTGCACGCGCGGCCGCGCACCGCGTTCGAGGCGCGCGCACCGCGCTGATCGTCGCGCGGCGCGGCGCAGGGCCGATCAGGGCTTGCGGATCGTGTCACGCCGGATCTCGTCGAGGATCCAGCGCACCGCGTCGGCGACCACCGCCGGATTCTCGTACGGGATGACGTGGCCGGTGTTTTCCGCCACCACCAGGGAGCCGCGCGAGGACAGGGTCGCCAGATCTTCCTGCCACTGGCGCCATTGGATGTCCTCGGCGTTCGGCGGCGTCTCGGTCTTGCCGCGCCGGATCACCGCCAGCGGCAGATCACCGAGCGTGCCGTAGCCGCGCGCCTGCTGCATGGCGGCGGGCACCCGATCGAGCGCTTCGTATTCCTGCTTCACGGTGGCCAGCACGCGTGGCAGGAAGGCGACCACGATGTCGGGCTCGACTTCGGCCGGCAGCGGCACCACCGGGCCGTCGCCCTGGGCCTTCTTCAATCCGGCCTCGATTTCCGCCGTCAGGTTCGCGCGGAACTTCGCCGCGCCCGGGGTGAACAGGTACGGCTCGGGGCTGGCGTCGACCAGCACGAGGCCGGCGACTTCATCCGGATATTCATGCGCGTACAAACGCGCCAGCAGCCCGCCGACGGAATGGCCGACGATCACCAGCGGCGTCCGCAGTTTCTTCGCGGCGACCAGCGCGTGCAGATCCACCACCATGTCCTGCTGCGTGCGCGCGCCGGCCACCGGATCGCTCCAGCCCAGGCCGGCGCGATCGTAGGTGCAGGCGTGGGCGAACGGCGCGATGGCGTCCTGCACCTTGGCGAAGGCGGAGCGGGCGGTGTACTGCGACAGGCCCGCTTCGAAGATCACGGTGGGACCGGACGCGTCGCCCTTGCAGTCCAGGTGCAGGCGACGCCCGCCGATGTCGACGAGCTGGCCAGGCGGGGGTGGCGGCACGAACGCCGTCGGTGCGGCAGTTTCACCCGCGAAAGCGATGTTGGCCGGCCCCAGGTTGGCCGGAATCAGGACGAACGAAATCAGACACGCGCGAAGCATGGTGGTACTCCTTGCGAAGGAAGGAAAAAAGGCCGGCGCAGCCGGCCGTCGGGATCGGCGGCCCTGATCCGCCGGCAAGGTCAGCCGGCGGGATCAGCGAGCAGGATCAGTGCGCAGAATCAGTGAGCGGGATCAGTGGGCAGAATCAGCGAGTGGGAGCAGGCAGGCGGATGCGGGCGCGGCGGCGATGCAGGCGCACCGCCAGATCCACCACGATGTAGATCGTGATCAGCGCCAGTATCCCGCGGGCGGCCTGATCGGTCGGCGTGGCCTGGAACATGCGCCCACCGGCGATCCACCAGACCAGCAGCGCGACGAAGGCGGCGCTGGACACGATTTCCAGCGTGCGCGCCAGCGGCGACCAGCGGCCCTGCACCAGCACCATGGCCAGGAGGGCGAACGAAGCCGCCCACAGCGGCAGCACCGGCCAGGCGCGTATCCGCAGGAAATCCGGATCCAGCGCCAGCACCCGCGGCAGCGCGCCGGGCAGGTGCGGTGTCAGCCACGGCAGGGCGATCACGACGCCGGCGCCGATCGCGAACCACACCAGGCCGAAGGCGAGTGCGCTCCGGTTGACGCGTTCGGGATCGACCGACTGCGGCCGCCAGCGCGGCTTGAACCAGCCGTGCCGCTGCAGCCAGGCGGCAAGCAGGGTGAACATGATCATGAAGCCCGGCCACCAGAACGCGCCCAGGCCCGGACCCAGCCACCAGCCGGCCAGCGGCAGGCTGCCGTCGAACACGCGCGGCAGGCTCAACGCCCACTGCAGCACCAGGCCGACCACCGCGATGATCGTGAAGCCGCGGGTCTGTTCCGGCGAAATGAGCGCCAGGCCAGGCGGGTGGTAGCGCGCGGCGACTTCCGCCGGCGTGCCGAAATCGCGCAGCACCGCCAGCACCATCGCATCGTCGGCGGCGCGACCTTCGCCGGCGGCGTGTTCGGCCAGCATCTCGGCGAGCAGGCCACGCAGTTCCAGCCCGATTTCATCGCGCTCGCGCGCGGGCAGGCGGCGCATCACATCGAGTACGTACGCATCGATCACGTCGTTCGGATTCATTTCCCGTCCCCTTGCAGCAGGCCGCCCATGGTCCCGACCAGGGAATTCCAGAAGGCCGTCAGTTCGGCGAGCATCGCCTCGCCTGCGTCGTTCAACCGGTAGTAGCGGCGCGGCGGGCCGTCCTCGATCCGCCATTCCGAGGCCAGCACCCCCTGGCCTTCGAGCCGCCGCAGCAGCGGGTACAGCGTGCCTTCCTCGATCGGCATGCCGCGCTGGGCCAGCGCCTGCCGCAGCGAATAGCCGTACTGGAACTCACGCAGCTGCGACAGCACCGCCAGCACGAGCACCCCGCGCCGCAGCTCCAGTTCCAGCTTGGATCCCGGGTTGTCGCGTGCTTCCACCATGTCCCACCCCGTAACGTTTGACGAACAGTACTTTGTGTCACACAGTATGTAAACGGGATCGCCCCGCGAGCCGACGAACGGCAAGCCGGCCGGACAGACCGCCAAACCGGTTCAGGGGGGGCCTGCCGGCCCGGAAAAAGGAAGGGATCCGGGGCGGGAGCTCAGCGCAATTGCAGGCTCAGGCGCTTGAGCATGCCGGTGAAGGCGAACGGCAGGCGGTAGTCATCGCTGATCGGCGAGGTATAGGCGCGGCCCACCCCGAACGAGCCCAGCACCGACGATCCCAGGCGCGCCACCCGCTGTTGCGCCACCGGCTGGCCGTCGACGAGCAGGCGGACGACACCGCCGTTGCCGGAGGCATCGCGCGTGAAATCCAGTTCCAGCCGATGCATGCCCGGCGACAGCGCCTGCTCCGCCGAGACGAGAACGCGGTCGCGTCCGTACACGTTGTTGGCGAAGGTCGGCTTGCCGTCGCGCAGGTACCAGGCGAAGCCGCCCAGGCGGCTGCCGTAGGCGGCCAGCATGCCTTCGGCCGTTCCGGAAGCACCCACGTCCACCTCCGCGGTGAAGCGGAAACTGGTGCGCGGCAGGCGTGGCAGCGACTTGGCCGGCAGGCGCGGCAACGGCGGCATGAAATCGAAGCGGGTGCGCCCGTCCGCCAGCGTGGGCGCTCCGTGGTCGGCGCCTTCGACGTAGTTGGCCAGCGGGAACACGTGGTTCCGGCGCGCCTCTTCGTCGAAGGCGCGCTTCATCGCCGCCAGCTTTTCCGGATACCGCGCGGCCAGGTCGTGTGCCTGGCTGAAGTCGTGTTCCAGGTCGTACAGCTCCCAGCGATCCGCGTCGAAGCCTTCCGGATAGGGCTTGATCCAGGGTGTCATGTGGCGCGCGCTGGCGATCCAGCCATCCTGGTAGAGCGCGCGATTGCCCAGCATTTCGAAGTACTGCGTCCGCTGCGCGGGCGATGGTTCCTTTCCTTCCAGCAACGGCAGGAGGCTGACGCCGTCCAGCGGACGCTGGTCGATGCCGTCGATACGCCCGGGCAGTGCGATGCCGATCGCTTCCAGCAGCGTCGGCACCACGTCATTGGCGTGCGAGAACTGATCGATCGGTCGCGTACGTGCCGCGAAACGCGCGGGCCACGACACCGCCATGCCCACCCGCAGGCCGCCGAAATGCGAAGCGACTTCCTTCATCCACTGGAACGGCGTGCTGCCCACCCACGCCCAGGCGGAGGAATAGTCGTTGAAATGCAGCGGTCCGCCGAGTTCATCCAGATGGGCGAGCTGCGCCTGGTGACCGGCGGTGGCATCCATATGGCCGTGGATGCCTTCCATCCCGCTGGCGCCGTTGTCGCCGGCGACATAGACGATGATCGTGTTGTCGCCGTCGGGCGCACCACGCACCGCATCGAGCAGGCGTCCCATCTCGTGGTCGGTGTGGGCAAGGTAGGCGGCAAACACTTCCATCTGCCGCGCGAACACGCGGCGCTCTTCCGGCGAAAGCGAATCCCACGCGGGAATTTCGGCCGGACGCGCGGTCAGTTCGGCGTTGGCAGGCAGCAGGCCGAGGCGCTGCTGCCGCGCGAAAATCTCGCGCCGCAGTACATCCCAGCCCTGGTCGAAGCGGCCGCGGTACTGATCGATCCACGCTTTCGGCACATGGTGCGGCGCGTGTACCGCGCCGGTCGCCAGATACAGGAAATAGGGCTTGTCGGGCGCCGCCGCCTCCTGCGTGTGCAGCCAGCCGATCGCCTGATCGACGAAATCACTGGTCAGGTGGTATTCGCGTCCGGGGACGTGTTCCGCCTCCACCGGCGTGGTGTCGCGATACAGGCTGGCGGGTTCCCACTGGTTGTCGCCGCCGTGGTTCATGATGCCGTAGAAGTAGTCGAAGCCCAGCCCGGTCGGCCAGCGATCGAAGGGCCCCGCGGGCGAGACTTCCCACTCCGGCGTGTTGTGCCACTTGCCGATGGCGGCGGTGCTGTAGCCGTGATCCTTGAGGACGCGGGCGATGGACGCCGTTTCCGGTTTCCAGACCGCGTTGTAGCCGGGCGTGCCGGTGGCCCAGTCGGCGACCCGGCCGAATCCCACCGCGTGGTGGTTGCGCCCGGACAGCAGCGAGGCCCGCGTCGGCGAACACATGCCGGTGGTGTTGAAGTTGGTGAACAGCGCACCGTCGCGGGCAACGCGCGAAAACGCCGGCGTGCGCGAGACGCCGCCCAGGCTGTCGGGATCGCTGAAGCCGACGTCGTCGAGCAGGATCAACACGATGTTGGGCGCACCCGGCGGGGCCTTGGCCGGCCGGCCCCAGTCGGCCGCGGACGCCGGCAGGCACAGGAGGATCAGGCAGGCGGCCCACCAGGATGAACCGGAGCGGGAGCGACGCTTCCGCGCGACGGCGATCGCGGCGGGGCGGCGTGGTGACGCGTGCGTGGCTGACATGAAGTGCGGATTTTCCCCGGGGCCAGGGCTCGATCCTAGGCCGGGATGCGGATCGGACAACCGGGAGCGTCTTTCTTCTCTCCCAAGGATTTGTCGGGTGTCCGCCCGCCGCGCGCATCGGCGGCGGGGCAGGCCGGGATGCCCGATTGCGGACGTCGATCGTCCGGTATCGGACATCGGCGCGCGCCACGCAATACCAAAAGAAGTCGATGGTTCAGGCACTTGCGCGTGATGCGCAGCTGGCACGCGGTCTGCACGTATAACGACATGGACATCGCACGCTCGCCCTCACGCTCCCCCACGCGCCGCCGCCGCCTGCTGCTGGTCGGCGGTCCCATCCTGTTCCTGGCGGTGGTCGCCGCGATCGCCGTGTTCGGCGTCGGACAGGCCGCGCCGCGGGTGGAGCGCGGCAGCCTGTGGATCGGCGCCGCCGAACGCGGCGACATGGTCCGCGAGATCCGCGCCACCGGCACGCTGGTGCCGCGCGACATCCGCTGGATCACCGCCGGCGCGGTCTCCACCCTCGAACAGGTGCTGGTGCAACCCGGCAGCCGGGTCAGCGCCGACACGGTGATCCTGCGCATGGTCAATCCGGAACTGACCGCCAACCTGGAGAAGGCCGAAGCGGCGCTGGCCGGCGCGGAAGCGGACGTCGCCTCGGTGCGCACCTCGCTGGCCTCGCAACTGCTGGACCAGCAGGCCCAGCAGGCGCAGGCCGAGTCGGAATGGCGCATCGCCGAGGTCAAGGCGCAGGCCTACGAACGCGCGCACGCCGCCGGCGTGATGTCGAAGATCGAACTGCGCCAGGCGCAGATCACCGAAACCACCCAGCAGGGGCGCGCTGAAATCGAGACCCGGCGCGTGTCGGCCTTCCGCCAGAACATGGCCGCGCAGTTGCGCGCGGCGCAGGCGCGGCGCGATGAAGCCGCCAGCACCCTGGCGATCGCGCGCCAGCAGGTCGCGTCGCTGGAAGTGCGCGCCGGCAGCGACGGCATCCTCCAGCAGATCGATGTCGAACCCGGACAGCAGGTCAGCGTCGGCGCCAAGCTGGCGCGGGTCGCGCGCCCGGACGATCTGATCGCGCGGCTGCAGGTGCCGGAGGTGCTGGCCAAGGATCTGTCGCTGGATCTGGCGGTGAGCGTGGATACCCGCAACGGCGTGGTGCAGGGCCGGCTCACCCGCATCGATCCGGCGGTGCGCAACGGCAGCGTGACCATCGACGCCGATCTGGGCCGCCAGTTGCCGGCCGGCGCGCGTCCCGACCTTTCGGTCGATGGCCGCATCCGCCTGGGCGTGCTGCGCGACGTCGTCAGCATTCCGCGCCCGGCGCTGGCCGTGCCCGGCAGCCCCGGCACCCTGTTCGTGCTGGACGGCGACGGCGGCGAGGCGCGCCAGACGGCGGTGCGCTTCGGCGCCGCGTCCAGCGATCGCATCGAAATCCGTAGCGGCCTGCGTCCCGGCGACCGCGCCGTGCTTTCCGACACCAGCCAGTGGGCGCAGTACCCGCGCCTGCGTTTACGCTGACCTTTCCCCCCAGGAGCCCCGATGACTTCCGCCACCCTTCCGTCTTCCTCCGCCGCGTCCGCGCCGCTGCTGCGCCTGCAGCACCTGGGCAAGGTCTTCCATACCGACGAGGTCGAGACCCACGCGTTGTCGGACATCGCGCTGGACATCGCGCAGGGCGACTTCGTCGCCATCACCGGTCCCTCCGGCTGCGGCAAGTCCACGCTGCTGTCGATCCTGGGCCTGCTGGATGCGCCCAGCGGCGGCGAGTACTGGCTCAACGGCCGCAACGTCGCCGACCTGGACGCGCGTGGCCGCGCGCGCATCCGCAACGGCGAGATCGGCTTCATCTTCCAGGCGTTCAACCTGATCGCCGATCTGACCGTGGAGGAGAACGTCGCGCTGCCGCTGACCTACCGCGACGGCTTCGGCCGCGCCGACATCACCCGGCGGGTGCGCGAGGTGCTGGAACTGGTCGGCATGAACCACCGCACCCGCCACTATCCGGGACAGCTGTCCGGCGGCCAGCAGCAGCGCGTGGCGGTGGCGCGCGCGCTGGTCGGCAACCCGGCGATCCTGCTGGCCGACGAACCGACCGGCAACCTCGACAGCCACAACGGCGAGGCGGTGATGCAGTTGCTGGAACAACTGCACGAGAACGGCACCACCCTGTGCATGGTCACCCACGATCCGGCATTCGCGCGGCGCGCGCAGCGGATCGTGCACATGCTCGACGGCCGCATCGTCGACGAGGACACCTTCGAACGCCTGCGCCACGAGCGCGACATGGTGCTGCCCGGACTGGAGGCGGTGTCGTGAGCGCCGCCATCCTCTGGAACGAGGCGCGCCAGTCCTGGCGCGGCCTGCTGCGCCGGCCCGGCTACCTGCTGCTGGCGGTGCTGACCCTGGCGCTGGGCGTGGCGACCACCACGGCGGTGTTCTCGCTGCTGGACCAGGCGCTGCTGAAGCCGCTGCCGTTTCCGCAGTCGGATCGGCTGGTCACGCTCGGCCAGTATTTCGACGCCCAGCGGAATTCGGCCGCGCCGGGCTACTACGCGCCGGTGAAGCGCATGCGCAGCCTGGCGTCGAGCGGCATGCTGCGCAGCTGGGCGATCAACGCCAACATCGCGCGCGGCGACGAGGGACGGGTGGTGGGATCCTTGCGCGTGGATCGCGGCTTCCTCGACACCCTGGGCCTGCCGATGGCGCTGGGCCGCAATTTCAACGCCGAGGAGGACCGGCCCAACGGCCCGCAGGCGGTCATCCTCAGCCATGCGTTCTGGTCGCAGTACTACGGCGCCGATCCGGCCGCCATCGGCCAGAGCCTGCAGGTGGAAGGACGCGCGGCGCAGGTGGTCGGCGTGTTGCCGGCCGCGTTCCAGTGGCCGGTGCAGTTCGACATCCTGCTGCCGATGCAGCCGGACCTGGCCAGCACCAATCTCTCCACCAACGAAATGATCATCGCCCGGCTCAAGCCCGGCGTCAGCGTGGCCGAGGCCTCGGCCGAAGCCGGCACCGTGCTGGGCGCGGTCCTGCGCCAGAACCCGCGCATGACCGAGGAATGGCAGCGCCACCTGCGCGAGTTCCCGCCCAATGCGCTGCCGCTGAAGGGCAGCGTGTTCTCCTCCCGCACCGGCAACACCCTGTGGCTGTTCTTCGGCGCGGGCGCGTGCGTGCTGCTGATCGCGGCGATCAACCTGGCCAGCCTGATGCTGCTGCGCGCGCTGGGCCGCAGCCACGACAGCGCGGTGCGGGTCGCGCTCGGCGCGCCGCTGGTGCGGCTGGGCCTGCCGGCGCTGGCCGAGGGCCTGCTGATAGGGCTGGGCGGTGCGCTGGTCGGCATCGCCCTGGCCTGGCTGGGCCTGCGGCTGATGGCCAGTTGGGTGCCGCCGGAATGGATCCGCGGCGAGGCCGCCGCGTTGACGCCCACCGCCGTGGGCTTCGCCCTGCTGGCCGGCGCGGCCACCGCGCTGCTGGCCTCGCTGCTGGGCGTGCTGCGCGTGCGCGGATTGCAGCTCACCCGCGAACTGGTCGGTGGCGGACGCGCCGGCTGGAGTCGCGGCGCGGGCCGCCTGGGGCGCGGCCTGGTGATCGCGCAGGTGGTGGTGGCGGTGGTGCTGCTGATTGGCGCGGCGCTGTTCACCCGCACCCTGCAGCGCCTGTCGGAAGTGCCGATGGGCTTTGAAAGCCGCGCGGTCACCCTCTTCAGCCTGGCGCCGATTCGCGAGCGCTACGCCGAAGTGGATGCGATGGTCGAGCAGACCGATCGCATCATCGAGCGCCTACAACGGTTGCCCGGCGTGGCCCATGTCGGCGCCGGCAGCAATCCGCCCACCGCCACCCAGCTGAACTGGAGCTACCTGCTGCAGGACGGGCGTTCGATCACCGCGCAGTACCGCTTCATGACGCCGGATTTCTTCGACGTGTTCGGCATGCCGTTGCTGGCCGGGCGCGGCATCGGCGAGCAGGACACCGCCGGATCCGAGCGCGTCTGCGTGGTCAGCGCCACGTTCGCGCGCCAGTACCTGGGCGACTCGCCGCTGGGCAAGATCGTCACCATCGAGGATGACGGCGACAACCAGCGCGTGCCGATGCGGGTGGTCGGTGTCGTCGGTGACGTGCGCCAGTTCGGCCCGGCCGAGCCGCCGCCGCCGATCGTGTATACCCCGCTGGCGCAGCTGCCACCGGCGGCATGGGGGATCATCCGTGGCTTCGGCGGCTTGACCTATGCGTTGCAGTCGCATGCCGGCGCCGGTGGCGGCGGCGCCGAGCGCGCGCTGCGCGAAGCCATCGCCGAGGTGGTGCCGCAGCAGCCGATTTCGGATCTGGAGTCGATGGACGCGGTGGTCGCCTCCACCACCAGTGATCAGAAGCTCAACCTGCTATTGGTGGGTCTGTTCGCGGGCCTGGCGTTGCTGCTGGCGGCGGTGGGGCTGTACGCGGTGATGGCCACCGCGGTGGCGGCGCGCCGGCACGAGTTCGGCGTGCGCGCCGCGCTCGGCGCGGAACCGCGGCGCCTGTTGCGGCAGGTCCTGCGCGAGGCCGGCCTGCAGATCGCGATCGGCATGCTGGTCGGGCTGGGCATCGCGATGGCGATGTCGCGGTTCCTGCAACGCTTCCTGTTCGAGGTGCAGGTCGCCGATCCGTGGGCGATCGGGGCGGTGGTGATCGCGCTGGGCCTGGCCGGCCTGCTGGCGGCGCTGTCGCCGGCCCTGCGCGCGGCGCGGGTGCCGCCGATGCAGGCGCTGCGCAATGAGTGACGCCCGCGCGGCGGCGCGGACGCTAGACTGGCGGGGATGAGCACCTTTCCGACTTCCCGTCCGTCTTCCGGCGCCCGCATCCTGGTCGTCGACGACCAGCCCGACGTGCGCGAAGCGCTGCGCATGCTGCTCAAGAGCGCCGGCTACGGCATGGTCGGCGCGGAGTCGCCGGAGATCGCGCTGGGCTGCCTGCGCGGCGACGAGTTCGCCGCCGTGCTGGTGGACATGAACTATCGCCGCGATACCACGTCCGGCGAGGAGGGGCTGGCGCTGGTGGAGCAGATCGCGGCGATGTGCCCGGGCCTGCCGGTGGTGGCGATGACCGCCTGGGGCAGCATCGAACTGGCGGTCACGGCGATGCAGCGCGGCGCGGTCGATTTCATCGAAAAGCCCTGGCAGAACGCGCGCGTGCTGAACGTGCTGGAAAGCCGCATCGCCCTGGACCGCAGCCGCCGCAGCGAGCGGCGGCTGGGCCAGGCGCAGGCACTGCTGCTGCAGGAAGCCGGCGAGGAATTCATCGCCGAATCGCCCCTGATGCGGCGCCTGCTGGACGACCTGGCGCGGATCGCCGAAAGCGACGCCAACCTGCTGCTGCTGGGCGAGAACGGCACCGGCAAGAGCCGGCTGGCCGGCTTCGTGCACCGCGGCTCGCGCCGTGCCGCGCAGGCCTTCGTCAAGGTGAACATCGGCGGCATCGCGCCGACCCTGTTCGAAGCCGAGCTGTTCGGCCATGTGCGCGGCGCCTATACCGATGCGCGCCAGGATCGCGCCGGCCGGTTCGAACTGGCCGACGGCGGCACCCTGTTCCTCGACGAGATCGGCAACCTGCCGATCGACCAGCAACCCAAGCTGCTGCGCGCGATCGAGGACGGCGAGTTCGAGCGGCTGGGCTCATCGAGCACGCGCCGGGTGGACGTGCGCGTGGTCGCCGCGACCAATGCGGATCTGGAGGCCGAAGTCGCGGCCGGGCGATTCCGCCAGGATCTGCTGTACCGGATCAATACCTTCCAGGTGCGGGTGCCGGCGCTGCGCGAGCGCGGCGAGGACATCCTGCCGCTGGCCCGCCACTACCTGGCCTCCGCCTGCACGCGATACCGGCGCCCGGCGCCGCGCATCGGCCGCGATGCGGAACGCGCGCTGCTCGCCTACGCATGGCCGGGCAACGTGCGCGAACTGTCGCACGTGATGGAACGCGCGGCGCTGCTGGCCGACGAAGGCGTGCTGGATGCCGCCGCGTTGCGCCTGCCGGGCGCCGCCGAGCCGCGGCTGTCCGAACGCATGACCCTGGAGGAGGCCGAAGCGCTGCTGATGCGGCGCGCGCTGGCAGACCAGGGCGGCAACCTGCAACGCGCCGCCGACCAACTCGGCATCACCCGCCAGAGCCTGTACCGGCGGCTGGAGAAGCACGGCCTGCGTGGCGATGAAACGGGCTGAGCGCGCGCGCACGGTCTGGCTGGTCGCGCCGGCGATGCTGGCGCTGGCGGCGGTGCTCGCGCTGGGCACGCCCGCGCCGCGCGAGGCCGGGTTGCTGCTCGTGTGCGTACTGGCGCTGACCGCAATCATCTGGCGCGTGCAGCGGCATGCCGACGGACGCCGCCTGCGCACCCTCGACGGCCTGCTGGAATCCCTGCGCGAGGGCGACTACAGCGTGCGTGGCGCAGTGTCCGGCGGCAACGAGGAACAGGCGCGCTTGATGGGACGCTTCAACGCACTGGCCCAGCGCCTGCAGGACGAACAACGCGATTCGCACGAAAGCGTGCAGTTGCTGAGCAAGACGCTGGCCGCGCTGGACGGCGCGGTGTTCGCGTTCGAACAGGATGGGCGCCTGCGCCTGATCAATCCGGCCGGCGAACGCCTGCTCGGGCGACCGGCCTCCGAACTGCTGGGGCAGGGCGCGGATGCGCTGGGACTGGCGCCGTTGTTCGCGATTCCCAACGGTCGCATCCACCCGCACGCGTTTCCGGCCCAGCAGGGCCGCTGGCAGATCGGCCACGCCTCGCTGCGCAGCCGCAGCCAGGCCGGCCGCCTGCTGGTGGTGCAGCCGATGGAACGCGCGCTGCGCGACGAGGAGGCGCAGGCATTCCGGCGCCTGCTGCGGGTGCTGAGCCATGAGATCAACAACTCGCTGGCGCCGATCGCCTCGATGGCCGATACGCTCACCCGCGTGCTGCCCGCGCCGGGAGCTTCATTCGATCCGGAGGCGCGCGCGGACTTGGCGGGCGGGCTGGATCTGATCGAGAAACGCAGCCTGGCCCTGCAGCGGTTCCTCGGCGGCTACGCGCGCCTGGCCAAGTTGCCCGAGCCGCAGCCGGTGATTGTCATGCTGGCGCCGCTGTGCGAACGCGTGCGCCGGCTGGTCGACGAGCGCATCCGGGTCGATGTCGATCCGGAACTGCGGGTGGTGGCCGACGCCGATCAACTGGAACAGGTGCTGATCAACCTGCTGCGCAACGCGGTCGAGGCGGGCGGCGACGCGCCGGTCGAACTGTTCGCGCGGCCCGAGGGCGGACAGGCGCGCGTGCAGGTGCGGGATCGCGGCGAAGGCCTGCCTTCCAGCGACAGCCTGTTCGTGCCGTTCTTCACCACCAAGGCCGGCGGTTCCGGCATCGGCCTGGTGCTGTCGCGGCAGATCCTGGAAGCGCAGCGGGGCAGCCTGGAACTGCTGTCGCGCGCGCCCGAAGCCGGCACGGTCGCCGAGATCCGGTTGCCGTTGGCATCATCGGAACGCTGACGCGAAGCGTCAGGCGAGCGGACATCCCGCCGCCAGCCATGCCGCGCCCAGGCACCACGCCAGGATCCACAGCGCCGGCCTGCGGATGCGCCAGGCGATCAGCAGGCCAATGGCGACGATGCCGACATCGATCCGGTTGCCCACGGCGCCGGTCCATAACGGGTGATACAGCGCCGCCGCCAGCAATCCCACCACCGCGGCATTGATGCCGGACAGCATCCGCGACAGGCGCGGATGCGCGGCGATCCGGGTCCAGCCCGGCAGCAGCGCGATCAGCAGCAGGAAACCGGGCAGGAAGACGCATAGCAGCGCCACCGTCGCCGCCAGTGGTCGCGCCGCGCCCACGTCGATACTTGCGCCCAGATAAGCGGCGAGCGAGAACATCGGTCCGGGCATCGCCTGCGCCGCGCCGTAGCCGGCCAGGAACTGGTCCGCGCCAATCCAGCCGGGCGCGACCAGCTTGGCCTGCAGCAGAGGCAGCACCACGTGCCCACCACCGAACACCAGCGCACCGGATTGGTAGTTCGCGGCGGCGAGTGCCTCCAGGCCGGGCGCGCCGCTACGCGGCCAAGCCGCCCACAGCAGGCCGACGGCGAGCAGCACCGCGCAGGCGGGCGTGATCCAGCGTGATGTGCGCAGCGCGGGCATCCCGCCAGTGGGCGCGGGCGATGGTGGACAACACCACGCGCCGGCGAGCGCGCCGAAGGCGATGCCGGCCAGCTGCCAGGCGGGATCGCGTGCAAGCAGCACCAGCATGGCCACCGCCAGCGCCAGCGCGACGCGGCGCAGGTCCGGGGTGAGCGTGCGCGCCATTGCCCACAGTCCATGCGCGACCACGACGACGGCCACGAGCTTGAGGCCATGCACCAGCGCGGCCCCGATCGGCGTGGTGGCCGCACGCGGCGCATGCAGCGCCAGCCAGTACATCAACAGCGCCGAGGGCAGGGTGAAACCCAGGAACGCGGCCAGCGCGCCGGCCCAGCCGCCGCGCAGCCAACCCAGCGCGAAACCCAGCTGGCTGCTCGCCGGACCCGGCAGGAATTGGCACAGGCCGAGCAGGCCGGCGAACGCATCCTCGTCCAGCCAGCGCCGCCGCTGGACGAATTCAGCGCGGAAATAACCCAGGTGCGCCAGCGGCCCGCCGAACGAGGTCAGGCCCAGGCGCAGGAACACCAGGAAGATCGCGATCGCACCCGATGGCGAGGTGCGGGAACCGGAGGAGAGCGGGTGGTTCAAGGACAGGGCTCCAGATCGTCGCGGCACGGGGGAGGCCACGCCCACCCCCTGATCGAACCCCGCCGCGATGACCCGATGATGGCAGTTTTCCCAAAGGCGATTGTAGGAGCGACGTAAGTCGCGAGCTTTACCTGGACGCGTCCCGAACCCGGTCGCGGCTCACGTCGCTCCTACGGGAATCCGGCTGCATCAACGCGCGGATACTTCCAGCCACCAGGCCGGCGACCAGCTGTAGTCATGCAGGTGCCGGGCTTCGCGCAGGCGGTAGCCGGCCTGCTCCAGCTCGCGTTGCCAAGCGGCGATCGGCTGCTCCCAGTTGGACGGCGCCACGTCGCGGCGCAGTTGGCCGGCCAGCATCGGTGCCAGGAAACCGCGCGCGATCAGATCCGCATCGCCGCCATACTGCGCCAGGCAGCGCTCGTAGCGTTGCGCGACGGACAGGAAGTAGGCGTCGCTGCCGTGGGACAGCGCGGGTACGTCGAACTCCACCAGCACCAGTGTGTCCACGTGCGGGCGCAACGCCCGCAGCGCTTCGACGCGCTCGTCCGGCGGCAGCGACTGCAGGGCGAAACTGGACTGGGCCAGGTCCCAATGCGCGGCGGGATCCAGGCTGTCGGCGAAAGCCTGCAACGTGGTGCCGTGCACCGACAGCCGGCTTCCCGGCGCCGCCTCCGCGAATCCTCGTTGCAGCGCCGAACGCAGGCCATCCTGCGGTTCGACCACGTCCACCTCTGCCGGTACCGGTGCCGCCGCGCGCAGCGCGGGCAGCAGGGCCATGCCGTCTCCGGCGCCGATGTCCAGCAAGCGCCGCACGCGCGGATTTTCAAGGCGGCGGGCCATCGCGTGGCTGACCGCGTGGTACAGCGGCACGTTGTCGCCGCCACGGATGAAGGCCTGGAACGCCTCGTGGGCTTCGTAGGCGCTGGCCGGACCCGCATCGGACAGGTGTCCGTGCAGCGCGGCGGCCATCCGCGATCCCTGCGCCTCCGCGCGCCCCAGCCACGTCAGTGCCTCGTCGCGTCGTTCGCCGGTGATGGCGGAGAACGCGCCGGCCAGCGCCACGGCGGCTTCGCGGGTGGCCAGGTCGACGGGCGAGGGCGGGGAAGGATTCGACATGCGTGGCGCAGACGGTGGGCGATGCCCCGATTATGCCGGCGGATGCCGCGTCACCGCCGGGCCGGCGTCGCTCAGTCTTCCTCCAGCGCCTGGAACCGTTGCGCGAGGTGGTCGATCAGGCTGCGCACCGAAGGTACCAACCCGCGCCGCGACGGAAACACCGCGTGGATGATGCCGTGCTTGGGCTGCCATTCCGGCAGCAGGCGGATCAGGCGGCCGTCGGCGAGTTCGTCGCACATCATCATGGTCGGCAGCATCATGATGCCGACCCCCGCGACCGCGGCCATGCGGATGGCGGTCATGTCGTCGGTGACCAGGCGCGGTTCGTGGTGGACGGTGGCCAGGGTGCCCTGGCGATCGGTGAACTGCCAGCTGTGATCGCGGTGGAACGGACCGAGATCCAGGGTGGGATACAGCGCCAGGTCCGCCGGCGTCGCCGGTACGGGACTGTTCTCGAACAGGCGCGGGCTGGCGGCCACGTTCCAGCAACGCTGCGCCAGCACGCGGATGATCAGATCGCTGTCCTCCAGCGGCGGCGGGCGCACGCGGATCGCCACGTCGATGCCTTCGCCGACCACGTCGACGCGGCGGTTGGTCGCGTCCAGCAGCACGGTGATCTTGGGATTCTCCGCCATGAAATCGGCCAGCATCGCGCCGACGCGCGCGTGCAGCAGCGCGACCGGGCAGGCGATGCGCACCACGCCGCGCGGCTCGGAGCGGGTGAGTTCGATCGCCTCCTGCGCGGCCTCGGCCTCCACGATCATCGCCTTGCAGTGGCGGTAGTAGTCCTGGCCGATGTCGGTGACCGAGAAGCGGCGGGTGGACCGCTGGATCAGGCGCACGCCCAGGCGTTCCTCCAACAGCGCGATGCGCCGGCTGAGCTTGGACTTGGGCACCCCCAGCGCGCGACCGGCGGGGGCGAAACCGCCGTGGTCCACCACCTGGGCGAAATAGAACAGGTCATTGAGATCGGTCGGGACCATGGCGGTCATCGTTCACCCAGTAGGACTCTGAGGATAAATCTTGCCGACTACCGGGTCCATCGTCCCAGGACTAACGTGGCCGCCATCGCAAATCATGCCCGGCGCCCCCGGGCGGGAGTCCACCATGAAAAAGGTCCTCGGCGTCTACGGCGCCCCGCGTCCGCACTGGGTCGGCGACGGCTTCCCGGCCCGCTCGCTGTTCTCCTACCAGACCCACGGTCGCCACCTGAGCCCGTTCCTGCTGCTCGACTACGCCGGTCCGTACCGGTTCGAGCCGGCGGAACATCCGCGCGGCGTCGGCCAGCATCCGCATCGCGGTTTCGAGACCGTGACCATCGTGTACGAGGGCGAGCTGGAGCATCGCGATTCCTCCGGCGCCGGCGGCCGCATCGGCCCGGGCGACGTGCAATGGATGACCGCCGCCTCCGGCATCCTCCATGAGGAATACCACTCGCCGGAGTTCACCCGCAGCGGCGGCACCCTGGACATGGTGCAGCTGTGGGTGAACCTGCCGGCCGACGCCAAGATGTCCGCGCCGGGCTACCAGACCCTGCTCGACGCCGACATCCCGACGGTGGCGCTGCCGGAAGAGGCCGGCAGCGTGCGGGTCATCGCGGGTCGTCATGGCGACCACCACGGTCCGGCGCGCACCTTCACCCCGATGGACGTGTGGGACGTGCGCCTGCGGCAGGGTCACGGCACCACGTTCGAGGTCGCCGAGGGCCGCACGCTCGCGCTGGTCGTGCTCAAGGGCGCGCTGCGCGTCAACGGCAAGCAAACCGCGCACGAGGCGCAGCTGGTGGTGCTGGATCGCGATGGCGCCGACGTGTTCGTCGAAGCCGAGTCCGACGCCACCTTCCTGCTGCTCAGCGGCGAGCCCATCGACGAGCCCATCGTCGGCTACGGCCCGTTCGTGATGAACACCCAGGACCAGATCGTCCAGGCCATCGACGACTTCAACCGCGGAAGCTTCGGCCGGATCGCGCAGTGAACCCCGGAGGCGCCCGCGTCGCGGGTGCCTCTTCCCTCGCCGGGCAATGACCGCCCGTCCTCCCCCATCGGAGTTTTCCCCATGAGCCTTCCCGCCAACTTCAACGGCGCCAAGCCGATCATCGATCCCGCCAACGCCGCGATGCTGCTCATCGACCACCAGAGCGGCCTGTTCCAGACCATCGGCGACATGCCGTTCACCCGGGTGCGCGCGCACGCCACCGCGCTGGCGAAGATGGCGACCCTCGCCGGACTGCCGGTGATCACCACCGCGTCCGTGCCGCAGGGACCGAACGGCCCGCTGATTCCGGAAATCCACGCCGCCGCGCCGCACGCGCAGTACGTGGCCCGCCGGGGCGAGATCAACGCCTGGGACAACCCGGACTTCGTCGCTGCGGTGAAGGCGACCGGCCGCAAGCAACTCATCATCGCCGGCACCATCACCAGCGTGTGCATGGCGTTCCCGTCGATCGCCGCGGTCGCCGACGGCTACCAGGTGTTCGCGGTGATCGATGCTTCCGGCACCTACTCGAAGATGGCCGAGGAAATCACCCTGGCGCGGGTGGTGCAGGCCGGCGTGGTGCCGATGGACACCGCCGCGGTGGCGTCCGAACTGCAGAAGACCTGGCATCGCGACGACGCCGGGCAATGGGCCGGGATCTATACGCAGATTTTCCCGAACTACCAGCTGCTGATCGAAAGCTACACCAAGGCCCAGGACGTGCAGAAGACCCACGAGGCGCTGGATTCCCAGCGCGCCTGAGCAACGCAACCCGTTGGAGCCGGCAGGTCCGGTTCCGTTTCCCGCATCGCGACGCCGTTCTCCTCCCCCGCGGCGGCGCGATGCTTCCCTCCGGCATTGCCGGACCATCCACAGGAGCTTTGCCATGGCCAGTGAATCCATCCGTGATCCCAAGACTGATCACCTGCTCACCCCGCAGAACGCGGCTTTCATCATCATCGACTACCAGCCCGTGCAGGTGAACTCCATCGCCTCGATGGATCGCCAGCTGCTGGTCAACAATATCGTCGGTGCCTCCAAGGCCGCGGTGGCCTACGGTCTTCCGATCGTGCACTCGACCGTCAACGTCAAGACCGGCTTGAACAAGCCGCCGATTCCGCAGCTGCGCAAGGTGCTGGACAAGTTCCCCACCTACGACCGCACCACCATCAATTCCTGGGAGGACGTGGAGTTCCGCCAGGCGGTGGAAGCCACCGGACGCCGCAAGCTGATCATGACCGCGCTGTGGACCGAGGCCTGCCTGACCTTCCCCGCGCTCGATGCATTGAAGGAAGGCTACGAGGTCTACGTGGTCGCCGATGCGGTCGGCGGTACCTCGCTGGTTGCGCACGAGGCCGCGCTGCGCCGGATCGAGCAGGCCGGCGGCAAGCTGATCAGCGTGCCGCAGCTGTTCTGCGAACTGCAGCGCGACTGGAACCGCCAGCAGACCGTGCCAGCCTTCATGAACCTGTTCATCGAAACCGGCGGAACCGCCGGCATCCAGTTCTCCTACGACCGCAGCGAGTAAATGGACCGGAGTGGGGGGGGCGGGGGGGGGGGCCCGCCCCCACCAAAAAGGCCCCGGCGCGCGGGGGGGGGGTTGTGG
>NZ_JBYMTI010000004.1:132774-438906 GCF_057773145.1 Pseudoxanthomonas sp. 68-E7
CGGGGGTACCCCCCTCACTCCCTTTCCCAACCCCCGCACGGTTTAAATTGGCCGGGTGGGGGGGGGCGGGGGGGGTGGCCCGTCCCGCTCATTCACGGCCCGGGCGCTCGGCGTAGGTCTTGAGGATGTGCAGGGTGCCGGCCCAGTAGAACGCGGTGTGATGGAAGATTGCGTCGGTCGCAAACCCGTGTGCGGTCAGCGCGAGCGTGGTGCCGCCGTCCTCTTCCGCCAGCTCGAAACGCAGGTGCGTGTGGTTGCCGGGTTCGTCGGCCAGCCGCGACAGCGAACTCAGATAGTGATAACCCAGCGTGTGCGGTGGCTCGAACACCAGCACCACGCCGCGATTCTCGAACGCTACGTGGTGGAACCCGCGGATCGCGATGGAACCGCCCACCTGCCAGTCGGTCTCCACGGTTACCCGCATTTCCGGCTCTCCCATCCACTGCGACATATGCGCCGGATCGGTGAGCGCGCGCCAGACCAGCTCGATCGGCGCGGCGATGTGGACGCGCTCGCTGAAAGCCTGCGAGGTCACGAGGCGAGCACCAGCGGCAGGATTCTCTCCAGGGCGCCGCGGATGGCCACCTCGGGATGGTCGGGTTCGCGGGCGGCACGGATGATCAGACCCTCGACCAGCAATTGCATCATCAGGGCACGCGCCTGGCGGTCTTCGGCGCTGCTGCGATGACCACGCGCGCGGTCGCGCTTTTCCAGCCAGGCGATGAACTCGTCGCGCGATGCCTTTTCCGATTTCCGCAGGATGGCGGCGGTGTCGGCGTCACGCGCGCTCTCGGCGGTGATTTCCGCGAACAGTACCGGGCTCCACGAGGTCAGGTCGCCATCGCCCCAGATGCGGAAGGCCTGGACCAGTTCGTCCACCAGCGTGCTGTCGATGGGCAGGTTGTCCAGGCCGAGCCGGCTCTCCACCAGGTGCTGCCGGATGATCGCCTGGATGATCTCGCGCTTGCTCTGGAAGTAGCGATAGATAAGGCCCGCGCTGATGCCGGCCTCGGCGGCGATGTCGCCCATGCTGGCGGCATGGAAACCGCGCTGGATGAAGTGGGTGCGGGAAGCATCCAGGATGCGCGCGCGCTGCGCTTCACCGCGTTCGCTGCGCGTGGCATCGGAAGAGTTCGGATTCGTGGGCATGGCAGGTGGGCGGACGTCGGTGGGCGGAGTCTAACGAAATGCACTTCGGAATGAACGTTCATTCACCTGTAACACAAGCTGCCTAGATTGCGCGCCGTTCCTCCCCCACGGACTTCCACCATGCTTCCCTCCACCGCACGCACCTCCCAGTGCGCCACGCGGCGCGGCCTTTCGCGCGCGCTGCTGGCCACGGCCGTCGGATCGGCCGTGTTTCCCCTCTGCGCGCAGGAAGCGCCCCCCGCTGCCACGGCCGTTCCCGCCGCGGCGCCCGATCCCGGCGCCGTCGCCGACGCGGTGCAACTGGACAACATCGTGGTCACCGCGCAGAAGCGCGCGCAGAAACTGAAGGACGTGCCGATCTCCATCGCGGCCTTCAGCGGCGAGACCATCGAACAGCAGAACTTCACCGACTTCGAACGCCTGTCCACCCGCACGCCGGGTTTCTTCGTGCAGCAGCAGACCGACAGCGCGGCGAGCTTCGTGATGCGTGGCATCGAGGCGGGCAACGCCGGCGCGGTCTCCGAGCCCAGCATTTCCTTCTTCCTCAACGACGTCGACACCAGCCGATCGCGCGGCATGCTGAAGGAACTGTTCGACATCGAACGCGTGGAAGTGGCGAAGGGCCCGCAGGGCACGCTGTACGGCCGCGGCGCGCAGATCGGCGCGGTGGCCGTCTACACTCGCAAGGCCGACCCGGCCGAACTGCAATGGTCGGCCGAGGGCATCCTGGGCAACTACAATCTGCGCAGCGCCACCGGCATGATCAACCTGCCCATCGTCAAGGACGAATTGGCCCTGCGTGTGGTGGCGCGCAAGCGCGATCGCGACGGCTATGCCCGCAACCTGGGCGGCGGCGGCAAGCTCAACGACGACGACATGCTGGCCGCGCGCGCGTCGCTGCGCTGGCAGCCGGCCGAGGATTTCTCGCTGGACCTGATCCTCGATCACCAGGCCGACAACGACACCGCGGCGATGACCAAGGCGATCAACATCGCCTCGCCGGGGGGCGACACCAGTCCGTTCTCCGATGCCGCCCAGAACCGCTACGACCCGCCGCAGCAGCGCGACCAGACCGGCGCGACCCTGCTGGCCGACTGGGCGTTCGCGCCGGGCTGGAGCCTGCGTTCGATCAGCGCCTGGCGCGAGGTCGGTTTCCAGGAATCGTGGGACGTGGACGGCACCACCTATCCGTTCCTGATCGGCCGCAACCTGGCCGACGACCAGCGGATCCTGAGCCAGGAATTCCGCCTGGCCTATGACGATGGCGGACGCTTCCGCAGCGCTTTCGGCGTGAGCTATTACAACGATCGCACGCACAACCTGTTCGAATACGTCATCAACGAGCAGTACCTGCTGGCCGGCTTCCCCCGCGGCACCACGCCGGTCACCGAATTCATGGGCCGCCCCGTGACCACCGGCGTCTCCACGCTCACCTCCACCCGCAACCAGCGTGACAGCTGGTCGGCCTACTTCAATGGTTCCTACGATCTGTCGGACCGCTTCACCGTCGATGCCGGCGTGCGTTTCACCCACGACCGCGACACCGTGCGCAACTGGGCGCGGGTGTCGACCGTGGACGGCATCGCCCCGATCGCGATGCCCAACGGCCTGGGCAACTCGCTGGGCCAGGCCTTCTCCAACCGCGCCGACTACGACCTGGTCCAGCCGCGCGTGGCGGTGACCTGGCGCGCCAGCGACCGCATCAACCTGTATGCGGGCGCATCGCGCGGCCTGCGCGCCGGCTATCCGCAGATTTCCTTCGCCGCGCCGGTCAACGGACAGGCGCAGCCGACCTACGGCGACCTGAAAACCGAGGAAATCCTCAACTACGAGATCGGCGCCAAGGGCACCGTGGGCGATCGCTTCTACTTCGAAGCCGCCGCCTTCACCTACGACTACACCGACTTCCAGACCCGTGCCACCGATCTGACCGTGGGCGTGGTCAACGCCGGACGCGCCTCGGCCTACGGCGCCGAACTGCTCGGCCGCTGGCGCGCCACCGACCGGCTCACCCTCTCGGCGGCCTACGCCTACCTGCACAGCCAGTACGACGAATTCCGCGAGGTGGTCAACGGGCAGATGGTGGACCGCTCGGGCAACGTGTTCCGGATGGCGCCGGAGCACACCGCGTCGCTGTCGGCGGAATGGCGCGCGCCGGCCTTCGGCAACTGGGATTTCTTCAGCAATGCCAACTATGCCTGGCGTTCGGAGTATTTCCTCAACAACGACAACCTCCGGAGCGAGATGCAGAAGGCATTCGGGCTGCTGGACCTGCGCGCCGGCTTCGAGCGCGCAGACGGCACCCTGCTGATCGAGGCCTACGCCGAGAACCTGCTCGACGAAGAATGGGTGCGCGATGTCGGCAACGGCGGCAAGTTCTTCGGCGTGCCGACCTCCATCCGCGCCAATCCGCGCATGTTCGGCATCCGCGTGCAAATCAAGGGCTGGGGAGACAGCTGATGAAAACGATCCTGATTCGCTCCATTGCAGCGCTGCTGCCCCTGCTCGGCCTGGATGCCGGTGCGGCCGAACCGCGCCTCAACCAGATCCAAGTGATCGGCACCCACAACAGCTACAGCCAGCCGGCCGATCCGCGCGTGTTCGAGGTGATGTCGCCGCGCCTGCAGCCGATGCTGGACGCGATGATGCAGCGCATGCCCGAAGACATGCGGAAGAAGATGGAGGACGAGCATCCCAATCCGCTCGCCGCCAATCTGGAGGGGGCGCTGGAGTATCGCTTCCCGTCGCTGGACACCCAGCTGCGAGCGGGGCTGCGCAGCCTGGAACTGGACCTCAACGTCGATCACGATGGCGGGCGCTTCCTGGATCCGCTGTCCTATCGCCTGCTGCGGGCGCAGGGTGCGAAGGACCTGGCGCCGTTGCATGCGGACGCGCTGCGCGAGCCGGGGCTGAAGGTGCTGCACATGGCGGACGTCGATTTCCGCAGCAGTTGTCCGACCTTCCGGACCTGCCTGCGCCAGCTGCGTGACTGGTCCGACGACAATCCCGGTCACACGCCGGTATTCATCCTGCTCGAGCCCAAGTTCTCCAACCTCGCCGCCGCGCTGCCGGACGCGACGCCGGTCGCGCCGTTCGATGCGCGCGCGTTCGACGAGATGGAAGCCAGCCTGGGCGAGATCATCGGCCGCGAAAAGCTGATCGTGCCCGACCAGGTGCGCGGCACCCACGCCACCCTGGAGGCCGGCGCACTGGCGGGCAACTGGCCGACCCTGTCGCAGGCGCGCGGCAGGTTCGTGTTCCTGATGATCGTGCCGGGCCTGAACATGGCGGCCTTCTCGCCCTATCTGGAAGGCCATCCGAACCTGGAAGGCCGGCTGGCCTTCGTGCAGGGCGAACCGGGCATGCCCCACGCCGCGTTCCTGATGATCGACAACGCCATCACCCAGACCGCGCGCATCCCGGACCTGGTGCGCAAGGGCTATCTGGTGCGCAGCCGCGCCGACATCGACACCGGCGAGGCCCGCAGGAACGATGTCAGCCGACGCGATGCGGCGCTGTCCAGCGGCGCGCAGATCATCTCCACCGACTATCCGTTCACCCCGAACATCTTTGGCAATGGCTATCAGGTGAAGCCGTTCGCCGAGGGCTGGCGCGTCAATCCGATCAACGGCCAATAGGTTCGCTCTCTTGGCGGCTTCCCATGCCCCGTCATTCCAGCGCAAGCATGGAATCCATGCTGGCGAGCCGCCCCACCCATTGCGGCGGCTCGTCCTCGCGCGGAAATGGATTCCGGCTTTCGCCGGAATGGCGACGCGAGGAGGCCGGGGGGCGCTTTTTTCCCGGAAGACGAGTTCAAACGGGTCGCATTGCCTGTGCTCGACCTGTCGTGACACAGGTTGTTGCGCGTACCGTCGAAGAAGAAGCCCAGGTATAGCGTCCGTTGGCAGGACATCGCATCGTCCGCCGACTCGGCGCAGGTGATGGTTTTGCGGTCGCTGACGGTGAGCTGCCAAGGGATGCTGTGTACGTTGTCGGGCAAACGGCTAATCGTCATGCGGGGTAGCCTCCTTGGCAGCTTGGCGCTTGGCCTGGTCCCGCTTCACCCAGCCGCTGTGCTCGCACCAGTCCGTGCCGGGGCGCTCTTTGCGGCATTGCGACTTGGGAGACAGCAAGCCATCGGGAAAGTCGGGATTGTCGGGGCCAACGAAGGTGGGATAGAGCTTGATTACGTCATCGGGGAAGAAGGCCACAAACAATGTGGCCATTCGCCCTTTTTCATCCTGCTGGTAGGGCTCGGTGGCGACCTCGCGCTTGAAAAGCGCTTTGCGGTCCTTCTCGTAAAGCGCTTCGTCACGCCATTGGATGGTCAACGTGTAGTTCGGGTCGCGCTTGCGCGGCACTTCGGCGGAGCCTGCGATGCCACCGCCACCACTGTGCGCCATGGCGTTGCTGGCCCAGGAGCCGTTCACATACACCACACCGATGTAGTGGTCGGTGTAGTTCAGGACAGTGACCCGCAACGGCACCATGTCGCTGTCGGCCTTCACGGCCGGTGGCGGGTCGGCGGGCTTGCAGCCGGTCAGGGCCATCGCCATCAAGGCCGACAGCAGGAGATGGCAGGCGGTCTTAAACATGGTCGTCTCTGGGGAGGGGAATGTAGGTCGTGCCCGGCCATTCGGGAATGCCGGAACCGTTGTTGCGCGTACCGTCGAAGAAGAAGCCCAGGTACAACGTGCGCCGACACGACATGGCATCGTCCGACGATTCGGCGCAGGTGAGGGTCTTGCGTTCGTTGACGGTGAGTTGCCAGGGGATGCTGTGTACGTTGTCGGGCAAACGGCTAATCGTCATGCGGGGTAGCCTCCTTGGCAGCTTGTCGTTTGGCCTGGTCCCACTTCACCCAGCCGCTGTGCTCGCACCAATCCGTATTGGGGTGTTCCTTTCGACGTCTGATTCCTGGTTTGGGCGGCATTTAGTGCGAAGATGCAGCCGATTTGATGATCAAATACCATCAGTCCTGCGGCGAAAGCACAGTTGCCTGCCGCATCAACGCCGTTGCCTCGTCCTGCAAATCGACGCCGCTTCGGGACAACAGTCTCTGAGCAGTCGCCAAATCTTCCTTGCATGAAGGCGAATCGCACGCGCCCTCACCCATCCAGCGCTCGTCCTGCGTAACCGAACCGAAGAACTTCTTTCCTCCCACCCACTTGGATTCCCAGCTTGTTGGCGGGTAGCCGGGGTGCCAGCCCCGATAGGACAACGAGCCGCCATAGCGAACCACCTTGCCCTCAAACAACATCCATGTTTCCTTTCTTTCCATCTCAGGACGACCGATTGCCTTGTCGGCTGGCTCACTCATGGAAATTGAAAGTTCCGTCAAGGGACCATTTTGTGAAAACCAGCCCCGGGTGCTTGCAGGCAAGTTGCGCCAGGGCGATAGCCGTTCGGAAACTTGTGGAATAACTCCCTGTCCGCTGATTTCGAACGGAGACAACCGAACAGGAGGTTGATGCTGCCTGAAGCTGGTGGGAACTTGCCCTCCCTGGATGTCTTCTGCGTGTTCCATGGCCCAACTTTTAACGCGGTCGTGGGGCGCGTGATCCCACTCAAGTGGAACAACTTGATTCGATTCCAGGATCACTCTGCCACGCACCATCGCAACCGATGCGCTGATGGATTCGGATGAAATCATGCCCGGAGTGGGCAGTTGAAGAGCAACCAAGTCATAACCGCTATTCGTACCCTGCACAACGCTGAAATCCAGCCTCTGCATGCACGTCTTCTGGCCTGCGTAAACTCGTCGACCCTTCTTTGTCAGTGATTTTTCCCATGCTACGAAAACAGGGGCCCGCCACAGGGCCGTCGTTGGGGCATCCAGCGAGATGCCAAGCAACTTGTAGGAAGAGCGCGGTGGGTTGGGTAATGCGATTCTCAGCTTCAAGGGCCATACGCCAGGCTCCGATACAACCTCCGGCCGCCCTTGAACGGCAACCGTTTTTACGATTTTCTCCTGCCTTTCCTCGATGTGAGGGCCTGGCAGGCAAGTGACACCCGGCATGCAGGTGAACAGTCGAAGCCGCTTTCGCGTACGATGCGTTGCCCCTGAAACGGGGCCGTAATGCGCGCTGAATCGAGCGTTGCTCCATACCTCGGTCCACAAGCCGCGAGTTTCCGGCGTGTCTTCCAGGTAGATGTAGGAGAAGTCGGAAAACTCCAGTTCGGCGATTAGATGCTCGGCGCTTGCCATGCTGGTCGGCAAGAGCAGCGTCAAGCACAACAAGCCACGCCGCCAGAGCGGTTTTTCCTTCGTCATTGCTTTTTCCTGATGTCGATAGTGGATGAAAAAGACTCTCCCGGCGGTGTTTTTCTTCATGCCATCCACCTCAGGGCGCGCCGGGCCCAGGTTTTCCAGTAAAGCGTCAGCCGCACGCCTTTCGGCCGATATCTCGATCTGACGGCAGCGGCGGCTGCGTAACCCGTGAAACGTCTGAGGGGCTGGGTTTGCACGTGCCAAAGCCGGACGGACCGCCGCCGCCGCTGCTGGGGTTGCCCATGCCCTGGTGCAGCCGGCGCACGTATTTGCCGTGCCTGGCCGCTTCGCGCGTCGGCGGTTTTTTACCGGGGACGTACTCGCGGCAACGATATTGTCGGCCTTCCCCATCGCGCCGCTCTTGCCCGAGCGGGTCATGCAGCCGGGCCACATTGCCGTGTGACTTGCTCGATTTATCGTAGTGCAGGTTATTGCGCGCGCCATCGAAGAAGGAACCCGGGTGCAACGTGCGCTGACACGGCGAGGCATCGTCCGGCGATTCGGCACAGGTGATGGTTTTGTCCTGATGACGGGCGCACAAAAGGTTTCACGGCGCCTTGCTCATCTGGATTCCCACCGGAAGAAGGGGCCGACGTGGAGCGCACGGGGCGCCCTGCAAGATCCCTGCACCGTTTCGTGGTCGCCCGTTTCGGCGAAGAAGAATGGGACTGCGTAGAGCGCGGCCGATGCCACCGCGCAGAACAGCAGGGCGCAGGACAGCACGCGCTTGCCCCATCCCGGAATGCCCCATCGTTCGACGGACCGGAAACCGACGTGAGCCACGATGGGGCTGATCAACCCGTAGACCAGCAGACTCAGCAGCATGCCGGGCCAGTACACCCAACGGCTCAGAGAGCCGACCCCGCTGGCATGCCAGGGAAGAGGAATGCCGTAGGCGCGGAATCCGTCTTCGCAAGTGCCGGTCACCGGATCAAGAAGTCCGGCCTGCCATTCCAGGGTGATGTTGGTGAACAGCAGGACCCATACCCCCACCACGACGAACTGTCTCGCCCGGCTACGCCCGGACGTCGATTCTTCAATCACGTTCGACCCTGCACGGCGTGAAGAGGGGCTCGCGCGCACCGGGCAGCGAAGCGCACGGGCGCGCGGGCTGCACCACGGCAGTTCCGCCACGCGGCGACGAAGGCGTCGGGCGCACGCGGATCGAATCGACAATGGCGTCCCACAGCTCCAATGCTTCTTTATCCGATTTGAAGGCAGGGGGCGGTGGTTTACCGTTTTCATTGCTGCGTTCCAGTACCGCCAGTCCCGCAGTAAGATGGGGCTCGGTTAGCGATTCCTCCTTGCCTTGAACCTCCCACATGAAGGTATAGCCGCGCTGCCCCTTATCGCTTCCCGCAACCAGATATTCCTCTCCAGGAAGGCTCCCGACAGGATGCTTTCCTTTTCTTAACCTTTCCATGCCTGCAAACGTGGAGAGCATGTTTTGCACGAAGCCGTCGACTCGCTCAAGAAGGCTGTTTAGCTCAGCTCCCGTGGAGGAGCGGAATTCAAAGCGCGCGCCGGGGTGGTCAGGGAAAGTGACGCCCACTCCAAACCTCTCTACTTGAAAAATATCTCCTGCAATATAAGCCTGGTCGATGCAAAAACCCGGCTCGCTGGGGATCTCATTAGGTCCACGGGAACGTATGTTCCTGGCTATCTCTGTAGATATTTCGACACCACGTTGTTCTCTGTCTGTCGATACGCCCCCTTTCCAGCGATAGGCTCGCCAGGTTGGACTTGATGTGAAGTAAGAATCCAACTCATACATTTCCAGGCTTGCATCTGAGTCCCAAGAAAGTAACCCCGTAGCTCCACTGCCAAAGTTAATCTGCCGAATGAACATTCCTTTGTCTATCTTCCTATGCTGATGACCTCGTAACTCCCTCTCCCGCTGGGATATCCTCGTTATAAGTTCATCAGGTGTATCATCCAATCGCTCGATAATGTCGCCCCACAGGTGGTACCCGGCATTTATTACCGCGTCAGGCGGCAGATCAATCAGAAAGCGACCAAAGCAATGAGTGGTCCATCCGGTCTTGTCCATGGAGGGGCTCCGAGAAGAAGAAAGCGAAGTGCAACTGGTCATGCTGGTCAAGACCACCAACCCAAGTACACCAAGCAAACGACGGGGACGCATCATGCCCCTCCTTTATCTTTTTTATCGTAGGGAAAGGGAAACCCGTAGGCGCGGAATCCGTCTTCGCAAGTGCCGGTCACCGGATCAAGAAGTCCGGCCTGCCATTCCAGGGTGATGTTGGTGAACAGCAGGACCCATATCCCCGCCACGACGAGCTGTCTCGCCCGCCTGCATCCGGACGTCGATTCTTCAATCACGTTCGACCCTGCACGGCGTGAAGAGGGGCTCGCGCGCGCCGGGCAGCGAGCCGCACGGGTCGGGTCCAGGTCCTCCGGAAAACCCGAGCGGCGCATTTCCTCACGCATGGCCGCCGGTACTCCGGTGCGGCTGTCCTGATGCGGGCCTCGCGTTCTTGCTGTCCTCGGGCGACGTAGTCGCGCGTCGTCACCCCGGCGAGACGGATCGCGCCCGGCGTGCCGGGGACAAAGACATGCCGGCGAACCGGCGGGGGCATGGATATCAAGCGGACGGGCTCGCTGGACAACGGTGGACTCCCCGGAAGCGGCATCGCAGCTTGGAGGAGACCGCGACCGCAAGCCATCGGAAAGTTCCTAGATCGGACTCAACGCTTGCGGGCGGATCTTCTTCTGCGATGCCGCTTGGGATTCGGCAGGTTTTTCCGGCGCAGGCGTTCATCCCGCTGAAAGGCCGCCCAGCGTGCGCGGTCCTCCTTCCACGCCTCCTGCCGCCTTCTTTCCTCCGGATGCCTGCGTCGTCGTCGGCGAAAGCGATGCAGGCAAATGGCAACGAGGACAAGCAGGGTCGAGACGAACGCGATGAGCGCGAACTCACCGGCGACATTGGCCCGTGGCCGGAGCAACTGGGCTGCGTTTATCTCCTCGGAAGCGATTGCATTCAGCTTCCAGCCCATCAAGAGGAGAAAAGCGGAGATCAGCAGGCGTTCGATTCGCCGGAAACGCGCCAGCGGTTTCATGGGGTAGTCGAATAACAGGCCGGCACACGCCAACAGGATGAAGATCCAGAACACACCGATGAAGACGGCGGTGATGAAGAAGAAAGTCATGACGGCGTGAGGAGCCGTCCAGCGTGGATCCACGCGTGAAGGCTCATGTTGCTCGCACTTGATTCGTGCAGGAACGATCGTTCGCGATCGCAGCCGTGTCGTGCACGGAGTGGGGCGGAAACGTGAATGAACCGGACGCCATCAACGATCGGACGCATCTTCCGCACGCGTGATCACGGTGGTACTGGCAACGACGTCGCCCAGCCTTTGGGTGGAATCCATCCATATCATCCAATCCAGCACCGCAACAAACGTGAGCAGGAAGTCGGCGAGGAAAAGATTGCGAACGAAAGACCGGCCCAGTCCGCAAGGCAGACCGTCGGATTTCCTCACCAAGCTGATTCGCATGACGATCTTGCCCGGACTCCGTCCTCCCGACAGCCCGTCCTTCAGCATCAGGAAGAGTGCGGGAGGGAGCAGCGTGTACCCCCAATAGGGGCCCGAAGTCTCGATGCCGATGGCGTGCGCGGCCAGCACGGCAAGCCAGCCCACGCAAAAGGCAACGGCCAGATCGATCGCGATGGCCGCCAGGCGTTGCGGAAAGCTGGCGAGGCGCGCGTGGAAGGGAGGGCATGGATAGCATGCGGGTACGTGCCGGGAACAGCGAGTATGGAGACCGGGCTGCGTCGTTCTCCATAGGAGGATTCCGAGCCGTCGCTTGCGGATGCGAAGGTGGCGTCGCTTTCCGCAAGGTGGTGGGATCAATTCCCCAGGCTGGGCGCAATCAACCCCGCCGATACCACCGCCAGCGCGATGCCCGGCCAGTCCTTCCGGCGCCCGCTAGTCGGAAGGAGTCGGCCGCTTGGCTTCCGGCTTCGGGTACATCCAGCGTTTCCACACCCAGACGATGGGGAGCAGCAGCGGCAGCGACAGCGCGTGCGCCAGGTGTTGCCATTGTCCCGGATGGCGGGCGATGTAGCCCGCGAATGCCTCGATGTTCCCGGAATCCCACAGCGACTGGATGAAAGGCGGCCAAACGAGGAAGTAAATGCACGCCCGCACGAACAAGAACAGGACGAATGCCATCGCGCCAAGCCAGAACAGTTTCCAGGGCCGGGTTTCCGGCACCGCGGCCTGGTGAGGCCAGCGAAAGCACAGGTAAACCGGAAGCGCGGTCCAGAGCAGCAAGGCGGGCAGCGCATACACGGTCCGGAACGGATCGTCTTCCGAATAGGGAACGAAATCGGTGGGCGTCCACTGCGAATCGGCGCTCTCCAGCAGGGCCGCCAGGATGAGCATCACGAAGGCCGCCATGATCGCGGCACGCCGCGCATGGTCCGGACGCGCCCGGGTCGGGACGGGGACGGCGGGAAAAAAAACATCAGGAGTTTCCAGCCGCCAACGACGTAGATCGATCCCAGCAGCAGCATCAGCGGCTGTGACAACCGGAGCGCCAACCGCCGGCGTTCCCATGCATCTTCCTGCGTATGGATGCGCAGGTTCAGGATGTGCTCGAACAGGCCGACCATTCCCCGCGTCAGCGTCCAGCCGCCGAACAGGCCGACCACCGCATAGGCGATGGCGAACCCGCCCAACAGGTTCCCCGCATTGCGATAGCCGGCGGGGCATGCCGCTCCAGATGCCGTTGCGCGACGAAAAAGGCCATGCCGCACAGAAACAGGACTTGTGTTCCCAGGTGCGTGATCCAGGCGACCAGCGTGGCGGCATCGCCTTCCTGGGACACGGCGACGCCATGTCTGATCGGAGGCGCCGCCGACGGGGTCAGCAGTATCAGGAGCGCGATGACGGGCAGGGCGACCAGCGCCGCGTTCCAGGGGAGGGCGGACGGCCTGCCGGCTTCCATGCCGGGCTGCGCATTCGCCGGTCCTTGCGCGGTTGTCTTCATGTGCGGGTGTCCAGACGCGCGGGGATTGCGTGCGGCGGAATCTAGACGTGGGCACCGCGTGGGGCCATCGGAGGACTCCGAATCACAGGTAAGCGCTGTGCCGTCCGGGAAGGAGCCCCCCGCATCGACGGCCCACGGGATGCGAACGGGTTCAGCGCCCCAGGCTGATCGCGATCAGCCCCACCGACACCACCGCCAGGGCGATGCCCAGCCAGTTGATCCGGCTGAGCTTCTCGCCGAAGGCGAAGGTGCCGACCAGCGTGCCCAGCACCACCACGCCCAGGTTCATGGTGGCGAATACCACCGCCGGGTTCGAGGGCAGCGCCTGGTGGGCCTTGATGTAGAACAGGATGTTGGCGAAGTTGCAGGCGCCGACCAGCCCTCCCGCGAGCAGCGCGGCGCCGTCGCGGCGGGGAATTCCCTTGACCAGCCTCCCGCCTTGCAGCGCCAGCATGCAGGTCAGCGCGCCGGCGAAGGCGATGGTCAGCGACGCCGCGAACGGAGTACCCGCCATCGCGACGCGCTTGAGCAGGATGTCGACCGCCGCGTAGCCCAGCAGCACGGTCAACGGCAGCAGCCAGCGCGCCCGCGAGGCGGCCGTCCCGCCCTCGTCGCCCGCACGCGGACGCGAGACGATGCCGGCGATGGCGATCAGGCCCAGCAGCAGTCCCGCCAGCTTGCCCGTGTCGGCGGTCTCGCCGAAGAACAGGAACGCCGCGCCCAGCGAGACCACCAACGACAGGCGCTGGGCCACGTCGGTGCGGGCGATGCCGGCGGCGCGCACCGAGGCCGCCATCGCCAGGAAGATGCCCGGCAGCAGGACCATCAGCAGTCCGAGCGCCAGCCACGGCGTGCCCGGCTCGCGCAGGCGGTCCAGAGGCGGGTCCAGGGTTGCGAAACAAAGCAGCAGGGCCGCCACGTAGTTGCCCAGGATCACCGGCACCATCCCCAGTCCACGCCGCTGCGCCAGCTTCAGCAGCACCCCGACCAGCACGCTGAACAGGACGCTGACAATCAAGAAAGGCATGGGCGGGCCGATAGGGATGGGTTGGCGATTATCGCCCGCTGGCCGGGAGTGCGCCGAATTCGCGTTCCAGGTCAATGATCCCGGTACTTACGGGGCATGGAAGATGGTGCACATTCGCTTATCATCGCGGCTTCCGCGGGCTGCCATTCGGATGGCTGCGGCGGAGCAGGGGAGGGGCCACAGGCCCCGCAAATGTTTCAACCAAACAGGGATTGATTTTTCATGTTGAAGATTTCTTTGAAGCAGGCCGCGCTGGCGGCCTCGATGCTGATGATCGCCGTGCCCGCCTTCGCCGCCAAGAGCGCCCAGGACACGCGCAAGGAAAAGGTCGCGCAGATTCCGACCTGCGCCAAGCCGCTGGGCACCATCTCGGTGATCGAGCCGGAAGACGTGGTGAACTGGTGGACCGGCCAGCAGCTGCCGGCGCCGTCGCGCCTGATCAAGGTATTCGTCAACAAGTCGCGCTGCTTCACCCTGGTGGACCGCGGCGCGGGCCTGAATGCCGCCATGGGCGAGCGCGCGCTGGCCGCCGACGGTGAGCTGCGCAACCGTTCCAACATCGGCAAGGGCCAGATCAAGGCGGCCGACTACGTGCTGGTCCCGGATCTGATCTCGCAGAACTCCAACGCCAGCGGCAACGCCATCACCGGCCTGCTGGGCGGCCTGATCGGCGGTACCGCCGGTGCCGTGGTAGGTGGCCTGAACTTCAAGAGCAAGACCGCCGACGTGGTCCTGACCCTGACCGACGTGCGCTCGTCCGAGCAGGTCGCGATGGCCGAAGGCAACGCCAAGAAGACCGACATGGGCTGGGGCGCGGGCGGCGGCCTGTTCGGCGGCAGCGGCGTCGGCGCGGCCGGCGTGGGCGGTTACGCCAACACCGAAATCGGCCAGGTCATCACCCTGGCCTACCTGCAGGCCTACACCGATCTGGTCACCCAGCTGGGTGGCGTTGCCGAGAACGCCTCGGCCGCCAGCGCGCAGCAGGCCGTGGAGATGACCAAGCCGGGTCGCCTGTTCGCCAACGCCAAGGGCACCGGCAAGGCCGTGCGTGATCTGGACGTGGGCATGATGCTGTACCCCACCGGCAACAAGGAAGGCGTGATGTGGGAAGTCGAGGACGAACTCGGCAACAAGGGCTGGGTCTCCTCCACCCTGACGCAGCTGGCCCGCTGAGGCCGCACCGCATCGCATGACCGGAAGGCCGCGGGAAACCGCGGCCTTCCGCGTTTCCGCGCCGGTCCCGCTGGCCGCGCGCTTGGTTTTCACCCGGCCCGGCCCAATAATCGGTGCCATGGAAATCAAGTCCGACAACCCTGAACACGGCTTCCAGTTCCCCGGCACCTTCGAGCTGAGCGCCATGGGCACCGCCAACGCGGGCCTGGAAACCGAACTCCCCAAGCTGCTGACCCAGGCCGGCGTGGAAGTGATCCACGAGGACATCACCTGGAAGCATTCGGCCAACGGCAAGTATGTGTCGGTGCGCATCGCCTTCCAGGCGGCCAGCCGCGAACAGTTCGACGCCGCGCACGAAGCGCTGCGTTCGCACCCTGAAGTGAAGTGGACGCTGTGAGCCGCCCCTGCGTGGTGCGCGAGCTGGGCCGCCAGCCCTACGAGCCGGTGTGGCGGGCCATGCAGCGCTTCACCGACGCGCGCGACGAACACACCCCCGACGAACTGTGGCTGGTCGAACACGATCCGGTGTTCACCCTCGGCCAGGCCGGCAAGCCCGAGCACGTGCTCGCACCCGGCGACATCCCGGTGGTGCAGGTGGATCGCGGCGGCCAGGTGACCTATCACGGTCCCGGCCAGATCGTGGCCTATCCGCTGTTCGACCTGCCGCGGATGAAGGTCGGCGTGCGCGAGTACGTCTGCAAAATCGAGCAGGCGATGATCGACACCGCCGGCGAATGGAACATCCACGCCGAGCGCAAGGCAGGCGCGCCCGGCGTGTACGTCGCCGGCGCCAAGATCGGCGCGCTCGGCATCCGCGTGCGCCATGGCCGCACCTTCCACGGCCTCGCCTTCAACATCGCCATGGATCTCTCGCCGTGGCATCGCATCAATCCCTGTGGCTACGAAGGCCTGCGGGTCGCCACGCTGGCCGATCTGGGCGGTCCGTCCGGGCTGGAACAGGTCAAGCCCGTCCTGCTGGAAAAAATGGCCGCGCAGTTCGGCCTGGACCTGCAACGCGAAACCACCTTGCCGGATCTCTCGCTGGCCGCCTGACGCGCGGCCTGGCCTCGTGTAGGCGCGACGTCGGTTGCGACCGTACGCCCGACGCATCCGATCGTTTCGGTGCGCAGACGAGGGACGGGCGATTGAAATCGGGCGTGCACGCCGCCTTTCCGGTCGCGACCGACGTCGCTCCTACAAACCCCCGGATGGCATGCCACAATCCGGCGGTATGGATGACAACGTTCCGGTTTCCGATACCGATCTCGATTCCCTGATCGAACGCGGCCTGGCCCGCCTGCGCGAGTCCTCGCCCGTTGCGGCGGAACTGCTGGCCGATCCTGCCCGTGCGGCGCGCGTGGGGCGGGTGATCCTCGCCAGCGACTTCGCCACCGAAACCCTGCGCCGCCAGCCGGAGCGACTGGAAGCCCTGCTGCACGACGATGGCGCCGCGCCGACACCCGCGCCGGTCCTGGCGGTGGATGAATCCGCGCGCTGGCAGGAGCAACTGCGTCGCTATCGCACCGCCGAATCCACCCGCCTGATCTGGCGCGACGTGCTGGGCCTGGACGATGTGGACGCCACCCTGGCCGGCAGCACCCGGCTGGCGGAAAACTGCCTGCGCATCGGCCTGGAAGCGCTGGAAGCCGAATTCGCCCAGCGTCACGGCGTGGTCCGTGCCGCCGACGGCAGCGTGCAACGGCTGGTGGTGTTCGGCCTGGGCAAGCTGGGCGGCGGCGAACTGAACTTCTCTTCCGACGTCGATCTGGTCTACGCCTTTCCGCACAACGGCGAATCCGATGGCGCGCGCGCATTGGCGGCGGAGGACTATTTTGCCCGGCTCGGCCAGCGCCTGGCCAAACTGCTGGACGAGCCGACGGTCGACGGTTTTTCCCACCGCGTAGACCTGCGCCTGCGTCCGTTCGGAAACGCCGGGCGGGTCGCGCTGTCGTTCGCCGGCATGGATCAGTATTTCCAGCGCGAAGGCCGCGACTGGGAGCGCTACGCCTGGTTGAAGGCGCGCACCGTGGCCGGCGACATCGAGGCGGGCGAGCGCTGGCTGGAAAGCCTGCGCCCCTTCGTCTACCGCCGCTACCTGGACTACACCGCGCTGGACGGCCTGCGCGAGATGAAGGCCGCGATCGCCGCGGAAGTGGCGCGGCGCGAACTCGCCGACGACATCAAGCGCGGCCCCGGCGGCATCCGCGAAATCGAATTCCTGGTGCAGGCGCTGCAGCTGATCCGCGGGGGACGCGAACCGTCGCTGCGCGAGCGCCGGCTGATGCCGGCCCTGCGCGCGCTGGTGGCCGCCCGCCAGGTCGTCGAAAGCGACGGCGCCGCGCTGGGCCAGGCCTACCGCTACCTGCGCCGGCTGGAAAACCGCCTGCAGATGCTGCGTGACGCGCAGACCCACGTGCTGCCGGACAATCCGCTGGATCGCGAACGCATCGCGCGCGGGCTCGACTATCCGGACTGGCCGGCCCTGCTGGTCGCCTTGCAGCGCCAGCGCGATCGGGTGGCGCAGGAGTTCGCCGAGCTGCTTGCGCCGCGCCGCGGGCAGGCCGCGCCGGGCGCGCTGGAACACTACTGGCGCGCCCTGCCGGAAGGTGGCGACGAGTCCACCCTGGCCGAAGCCGGTTTCGCCGATGCGGGCACCGCCGATGGCGCGCTGCGCGACTTCGCCCGCTTCTCCGGCGTGCGCGCCTTGTCCGACGCATCGCGCGCGCGCCTGGATCGGGTCGTGCCCGCGCTGCTGGGGGCGGCGGCGCGTTCGGCGCAACCGGATGCCGCGCTCAAGCGCGTGCTCGCGTTGCTGCAGGCGATCCTGCGCCGGGCCAGCTACCTGGCGCTGCTGGACGAGCAGCCCAGCGCGCTGGCGCGACTGGTCGACGTGCTGGCGCGCAGCGCACTGCTGGCCGAACGCTTGGCGCTGTATCCACTGCTGCTGGACGAGTTGCTCGACGCGCGCGTGTCCGGTCCGCTGCCGGATCGGCAGAGCCTGCATGCCGAGTGCAATCGCGCGCTGGACGGCGGTGATGCCGAATCCACCCTGCGCGAATTGAACGAGCGCCGGCTGGCGTTGAGTTTCCGCATCGCCATGGCGGCGCTGGACCACCGTGAGCCGGCACGCGAGAGCACCCGCCAGCTGGCGTGGCTGGCCGACGAGGTCGTGCGGGTGGTGCTGCGCACCGCCGAGGACGAAGTCGCCGCCGCGCACGGACGCGTGCCGGACGGTCGTTTCGCGGTGATCGGCTACGGCAGCCTGGGCGGTGAAGAGCTGGGCTTCGGTTCGGATCTGGATCTGGTGTTCCTCTACGACGCGCCCGCCGACGCCCAGTCCGACGGCGTGCGTCCGCTGGAGGCCGGGCGCTGGTACGCGCGGCTCGCGCAGAAGATCGTGGCCCTGCTGGGTGCGGAAACCGGCGCCGGCCGGCTCTATGACGTGGATGTGCGCCTGCGCCCGGACGGCGCCAAGGGCCTGCTGGTGTCGTCGTTGGCCAGCTATCGCGAATACCAGCGCGAGCGCGCCTGGACCTGGGAACACCAGGCATTGGTACGCGCACGCGGCGTCGCCGGCGATGACGGGTTGATGCAGGACTTCGAGGACATCCGCGACGCCACCCTGTCCCGCTCGCGCGATCCGGCGAAGCTGCGCGAGGACGTGGTCGGGATGCGCCAGCGCATGCGCGCGGAGCTGGATCGCAGCGATGCGGCGCGCTTCGATCTCAAGCAGGGCGAGGGCGGCCTGGTCGATCTGGAATTCCTGCTGCAGTACCGCGTGCTGCGCGAATCCGGTGCGGCGCCGGCGCTGCTGACGCCGCGCAACACCGCATCACTGATCGCCGCGCTGCTGGCGACCGGCCGTATCGACGAGCGGATTGCGCAGGCGCTCACCCAGGCCCATTCGGTGTTCCTCGCCGAAGGCCTGGCCTGCACCCTTGATCGACGCCCGCGGCTGGTACCCGAGAATGCGGCGATCGCCACCGCGCGCGCCGCCGTCCGCCACGTGCTCGCGGCACACGATCTGGATTTCGATACCCGCTCCCCGTAGGAGCGGCGCAAGTCGCGACCGGAAATTTGACGGTCACGGATCGCCCGCGGTCGCGACTCACGTCGCTCCTACAGGAGCGCGCGATCACTCCGCGGCATAGAACCCCGAGCGATCCAGGAACGCCTGCGCCGCAGTGGCATCCCGGTAGTCCAGCTCGATGATCTCGGCCAGCGCGCGTGTTTTGTCCGGCGCGCGCTGGTAATAGTCGCGCATGATGGCGTAGCCGATGTAATAGCCCAGATCGCCGACGCCGTGGGCGTTGCCGGGGCCGTTGTAGAGCCAGCCACTCCAGTCAGGATCATGCATCCGCGGCTGGAATTCGCGCTTGAGCGTGGCCTCGTTGCGCGGACCGTAGGTCATGTACGGCAGCGCGGGAACCTGCCCGGTGATCCGCTCGGCGACGAAATCCGCCGCGCCCTCGTACATCGCCTGGGCCAGAAGATGGGGACCGGGGCCCTGCTGCTGGGTGTGCACGTATTCATGCACGTTCAGCAGCACCAGTTGCTTGCCCGGTTCGCTGCGGAAATAGCTGTCCAGCGCCTTGGACATGCGTTCCGGCAATTCGGAAACATCGGTGCGTGCGTCGCCGCCCGCCAGTTCCGCGCCGATCAGCACCTTGTCGTCCCGCGTGGTGCCGCTGGAGCGCAGGCAGCCGATGGTGAAGTAGATCTCGGCCGGGCGCAGTGCCGGATACAGCGCGCGGAAGCGGGCGATTCCCGGCGCGAACTCGTCGCCGCGCTTTTTCAGCGCCAGCGTGCCGGCGCGGACCGAAGTCCAGAACTTCGGATAGCGCCTGATGGCGTCCAGATAGCAGGCGGCGTCGTAACCCTTGGCCTGCATGAAGGCTTTCAGGCCGGGCGTACCCGGTGCCAGGAAGTCCTGTTCGAGGATCCGCTGTCGTTCGGCCTCGTCCGGCGTGGCGATGATGCGATCGTAGGCGCGCCAGAAGCGGTCGATATCGGAGGATTCCACCGCCCGGACGTCGTCTCCACGGCTTAGTGCCGGAAGGGCCAGGATCATCAGGCCAAGCAGCAGGGCGGCCAGTCCGTGTACGTAGCGCATGCGGTCACCATCCGTGCCAGAGGCGGGAACCGGTTGGATGCGCGCAGTGGCGTACAGGTTTAAGGCGTGGATCGCCGCTGGCGCCGAATGTGAGATTCAAGCGTGATCGGCCAGATAGGCGATGCGATCGCCGACGAAACCGAATTCGGAACGGCCCTTCAATTCCAGCACGGTGCCGGCGACCGGGCCACCGGGAATGTCCCGGGCGAGCGTGCCCCGGTAATCGATGTCGACAGTGGTCCGATCCGGCCCGAAGTGCCAGCCGCTTGCCCGCTGCTCGCGCGCGCTGAACAGTCCGCTTGATTGTTCGGCCAACGCGCGGAACGCCTCGCGGCCATCGGTGGCGACCGTCAGTTCGCCGCCGGCATGGTTCTCGAATCGAACCTCGTCGTGCAGCAGCGCCACCATGCCGTCGATGTCGAAGGCGTTGTAGGCGGCGATGTAGCGTTCGATGAGGGCTTGTCGCGCGGCCTGATCCATGGGGTGTCCTTTGGGGCGTGATCTCGTGGGCGTGATTTCGCGAGCGGGACCCGTGGGCCTGTCCTTGCCAGCGAGTTGCACTCTAACTGTCCAGTCGTTCCCTCAACAACGTCGCCACCCGCGCGGTCTCCTGCAGGGGTTCGACGTCGAACGGCGCCAGCTTTCCATCCATCGCGCGGATCCGGCCGCGGGCGAGCAGGGCATCGATGAAACGGCGGGGACGCCCGCGCACCCGCGAAGGGTCGAACACGAACACCGGCGCGCGGGTGGCGCAGGCCTCGGAGATCATGTTGACCGAATCCGGCGAGCACACCAGCCGATCCGCCCAGGCCAGCAGGCCGGGATAGGGGTTGGGACCGTCGCGCCCGTCGAGCCAGGTCAGCCCCGGGGTTTCCACGAAGCGATGGCGCAGGGCGGCCCGGACCTGCGCATCGGTGCGGCGCGACGCGGTGATCAGCAGGCTACCGCCATCCCGCGCCAGCATCGCCTCCAGGCGTCCGGCCAGCACCTCGAAGGCATTGCGGTCGAAGCGGGCATGCGCGCTGCTGCCGCCGAGCAGCACTGCGGTGCGAGGTCCGGGCAGATCGGCGAACGCGGTGAAATCGGCGCGCGCTTGCGCCAGCCAGGCGTCGTCGATCGGATTCAGGCTGCCCTGCACCGTGAGCACGTTGGGCCCGGAAAGCCCGTCATGGGCTGGCGCGACCACCCAGTCCCACAGTGACGGATCCAGCCGTGGATCGAGAATCTGCACCGTCCGGGCGCCACGCTCGCGCAGCAACCGGGTCGCCAGCGCCGCCTGCCGCCCGCAGCCGATGGCCACGCGGGGGGGCGAGGCCAGCGCGGTCCGGAACGCCGCGCCGAAGGCCGAGGCGTCGCCCGGCAGGTGGCGCGGTGCCCACCAGCGCCAGGGCGCGCGCGGCCGCAGGACGTGGGACGCATGTGATCCGGGCGCCAGCGCATCGGCCAGCGCCTCGGCCTGGCGGACATTGCCGGCGTGGCCGTCGGTGAGCGTCCAGAAGGGTTCGGAAAGGGGGGCGGGGCGGTCCATCTGTTCCACCTGTCAAAACAATCCGTTCCGGAACACCCGGATGATCGCCAAAGTCGGGACACTCTACACTGGCTGGGTTGTGATTCGGCCGGCCGGGCGAATCCGATGCGCCCGATATCGCCTCTTTCGGACAGGCCCCTTCCGGGCTGCCGGCGGAGCGCCGGTCGCGCCGTCCGCGTCGACCCGGCCTTTACGAAGCCTGCCGTATTCGAATGACCACCACCCCCGGAGATTCCATCATGCGCAAGACCCTGTTGATTGCCGCCCTGTTCGCGTTGGCCGGTTCCGCGTTCGCCGCCCCGGTCACCTACAAGATCGATCCCAACCACACCGACGTGATCGCCCAGTGGAGCCACTTCGGCTTCTCCAATCCCAGTGCCCACTTCGGCAAGGCCGACGGCACCATCGTGTATGACGCCGACAACGTGTCCGCCTCCAAGGTCGAAGTGACCCTGCCGCTGTCCGGCCTGAACAGCTTCGTCGCCGATTTCGACGAGCACCTGCGCAGCGCCGATTTCTTCGATGCCGCCAAGTTCCCGGCCGCCACCTTCAAGAGCACCAAGGTCGAGGCCGCGGGCGAAGGCAAGCTGAAGGTCACCGGCAACCTGACCATCAAGGACATCACCAAGCCGGTCGTGCTGGACGTGACCCTGAACAAGGCCGGCGAGCACGCCATGGCCAAGCGCGCGGCGATCGGTTTCGACGCCACCGCGACCCTCAGCCGCACCGAATTCGGCGTGGGCAAGTTCGCGCCGGCGGTCAGCGACGAGGTCAAGCTGCGCATCACCACCGAAGCGATGGTGCCGAAGGAATAAGTCCCGCGGGGGCCGGTATCTCCCTCCCCCGACCGGTTCCCACCGCGCCGCCCGGCTCTCCCCGGGCGGCGTTCTTGTTTGCGGAACCTGGTTGCCGCCGGCGCCGATTGCCGCGTGCGGCGGTCCCGTCGCGGCGCCGGTGGTAAACTTCCCCCGGTTTCCCCGAATCGCCATCCTCGCCATGAGCCAGACCGCCACCGCGCCCGCCAACGCCGAGAAGCGCTACACCGTGCACCGCGCCGACCTGCCGTTGAGCTGTCCGCTGCCGTCGATGGCCCTGTGGAACTCGCATCCGCGCGTGTACCTGCCGATCGAGGATGCGCCCGGCGGCGAAGTCCAGTGCCCGTACTGCGGCTCGCATTTCGTCCTCGCCGATTGATCCCCGCCGGGCCCCGATGCCCCGCCTGACCGTGGTGCAACTGCTGCCGGCGCTGGAGTCCGGCGGCGTGGAGCGATCGACGCTGGAGATCGCCGAGGCACTGGTGCGGGCCGGACATCGCGCCATCGTCGTCTCCGCCGGTGGCCGCCTGGTGCCGCAACTGGAACAGGCCGGCGCCGAACACGTCACCCTGGATATCGGCCGCAAGTCGCTGCTGAGCCTGCGCCATGTGCGCACCCTGCGTGATCTATTCCTGCGCCTGCGTCCCGATCTGGTGCACGCGCGCTCGCGCCTGCCGGCCTGGCTGGGCTGGAAGGCGTTGGGCGCCATGCCCGCGGCGCAACGCCCGGGGTTCGTCACCACTGTGCATGGCCTCAATTCGCCGGGCTATTACAGCGCCATCATGACCCGCGGCGAGCGGGTGATCTGCGTCTCCGACACCGTGCGCAGGTACGTGCTGGAACACTACCCGCACACGGATCCCGGCAAGCTGCGGGTGATTCCGCGCGGCATCGATCCGACACGCTTCCCACGCCGGGCATGGCCTGATCGCGCCATGCGCGCGCAGTTCACCGACGAACACCCCGCGCTTGGCGGGAACGGCCCGTTGCTGTTGCTGCCCGGACGCGGAACCCGGTTGAAGGGCCACGGAGACGCCGTGGCACTGCTCGGCCGGCTACGCGCCGGAGGACTGGACGCGCGCCTGTGGATGCCGGGCGCGCGCGAGGCCGGACGCGAGCAGTACATCGGCGAACTGGAGCAGCAGGCCAGGCAGGGTGGTTTCGGCGACGCGCTGGTGATCACGCCACCGACCGCGCGCATTGCCGACGCCTATGCGGCGTCGGATCTCGTCCTGCAACTGTCGCGCAAACCCGAGGCATTCGGCCGCACCGTCATCGAGGCGCTGTCGGTGGGACGCCCGGTAGCGGGCTGGGCCCATGGCGGCGTCGGCGAATTGCTAGCCGAACTGCAGCCGCAAGGCGCGGTGCCGCCATTCGACGTGGACGCGCTGCTGCAGACGGCGCGATCCCTGCTGGCGTCGCATCCCGCGTCGTCAGCGGCTACGATGCCGGCCTACACCCTGCGCGCGATGCAGGACGCCACGCTCGCCACCTATCTTGAACTCGCCCATGACCGCCACCGGATCGCCGATCACTGAGAACGCGCAGCGGGCGCCGCACGGTTGGCGCTGGGCGCCGGCGTGGGTGCTGACCTTCGTCGCGCTGTGGCCGACGCCGGGATTCGCCGAGGGCGTGATGGTGCTCGGCGCGCTGGCGGCCATCATCCGCCTGCTGCTGGCGCGTTTCCGTGGCAGCACCCGCCTGCTCAGCAATCCCGCATGGGCGCTGACCAGCGTGATGTTCCTGGCCTATTGGCTGCCCGAATTGATCTCCGTGGTCGAGGCGGTCGATTCCGCGCGCGCGCTGCGCGAAGCGGTCGTGGATCTGCGCTACCTGCCGTTCCTGTGGCTGGTGGCGGCGGCGGTGGCGAACGAGCGCGGCCGGCGCACCACATTTGGCGGCCTGGCGATCATCGTCGCGGTATGGACGCTCGATGCGTTGCTGCAGGCCGCATTCGGGACCAGCCCGCTGTTCTGGGGCCTGGATCAGCTCAAGCAGCTGACCAGCGGGCATTCGATGTGCACGCCCGAGGACGTGGCGATGCTGGATCGCCTGAGTGGTTTCCTCGGGCCCTGCAATCTCAAGCTCGGCGTGGTGCTGGCGAGTCTTTCACCGTTCGCGTTGTTCGGCGCTGGCCGGAAGCTTGGCACCTTCGGCTGGATCCTGGCGGCGGCAGCGATCGGCGTGGTGATCATCCTCGCCGGCGCCCGCGCGGCATGGATCACCTACGCATTGGTCCTGATCTTCTCGGGCCTGCCGCTGCTGGGCTGGAAGCGCCTGCTGGCGGTGTTCGTCTTCGGCGCGCTGGCATTGGTCGCGCTGGGCGTGGCTTCGCCGCAGCTGCGCGAACGCCTGGACCGCACCAGCCAGGCACTGGCCGCCGATGAGGATGGCGTGGACATGGCGCTGTCCGGGCGCACCCAGATCTGGGGCGCGGCCTGGTGCATGGTCAAGGATCAACCCATCAACGGCGTCGGCGTGCGTGGTTTCCGCAAGGCATTCCCCGAGTGCGATCCGCTGCATGGCGGGCGTCCCGCGTGGGGCGAGGGTCCGGCGCTGCATGCGCACCAGCTCGTGCTGGAAGTGCTGAGCGAAACCGGCGTCATCGGCCTGCTGCTGTGGCTGGCGGGCGCCGCGCTGGCGTGGCGCGCCTGGCGTTACGCCACCCCGCAGGCCAAGGAACGCGCGCGTCCGGCCATGCTTGCGCTGGCGGTGACGGTGTTCCCGTTCAATACCCACCTGGCCTTCTATTCGACGTTCTGGGGCGGGCTCACCCTGTTGCTGGCGGCGCTGTACACCGGCAGCCTGCTGGCCCGCGAAGCCGAACCGGGCAACGACGGTTGACCTGACCGGTCAGTCGTACCACTTGCTGCGCCCTTCGGGCTGGCGCTTGAAGCGGCGATGGATCCACAGGTATTGGGCGGGCGCCTCGCGCACCATCGCCTCGATCCGGGCATTGACGCGGGTGCTGTCGGCCACCGCATCTTGGGTGGGGAAATCCTCGAGCGGCGGCGCCACCCGCAGGATGTAGCGTCCGCCTTCGCGGCGATGGAAGAACGGCACCACCGCGCAGCCGGTCAGGCGCGCGAGCTGGTGGGTGGCGGTGATGGTGGCCGCCGGCACGCCGAAGAACGGCGCGAACACCGTGTCCTTGCCGCGCATGTCCTGATCCGGCGCATACCAGAGAAAACCGCCCTGCTTGAGATGGCGCACCGCGCCGCGGATCTCGTCGTTGGTGAACATGTGGGTGGCGTAGCGCAGCCGGCCACGCTTGACCGCCCATTCGAACACCGGATTGCGGTGGCGCCGGTACATGCCGGCCAGTTCGATGTGATCGCAGATCAACCGGCCGCACATCTCAAGGGTCATGAAATGCCCGGACACCATCAATACGCCCCGGCCCTGCGCACGCAGTGCCTGCAGGTGTTCCAGCCCTTCGATGACCACATCGCGGCGCATCGGCGCGATCGAACCCCACCAGGCGCGCGCGAATTCGAACAGTCCCACCCCCAGGGCCAGGAAACTGTCCTTCAGCAGCGCCTCGCGCTCGGCTTCGCCCATCTGCGGGAAGCACAGCGCCAGGTTGACCTCGGCCGCGCGTCGCCGCGAAGGCGCCAGGTAGGGTGCCAGCCTGCCGATGCACGCGCCCAGTACGCGCTGCACCGGCCAGGGCAGCCACGCACCGGCCACCATGACGCCCAGGCCCAGCCATTTGAGCCATAGGCGCGGGGAGAACGGGGGACGGGTGGGCATCTGCGGGGCGGCCATGGCTTAATTCTAGCGTCTTACCTATCCTTTCCCGATGCGGAAGGACTTCACCGAGCGTTTGTTGCGTGGCCTGTACTCGGCCGCGCTGTACCTGTTGACGCCCGTCACCGTGTACCACCTCATCTGGCGCGGCTTCCGCTTCGCCGAGTACTTCCAGCGCTGGAACGAACGCTTCGGCAGCTACGAGCGCAGACCCGAGCCGGCCGACATCTGGCTGCACGCGGTGTCGGTGGGCGAAGTCAACGCCGCCGCGCCGGTGGTGGAAGCGCTGCGCCGCGCGCGGCCGGACCTGCGCTGGGTGGTGACCACCATCACCCCGACCGGTTCGGAGCGGGTCGCCGCGCTGTGGGGAGACAGCGTCGAGCACGTCTACGCGCCCTACGATCTGCCCGGCGCGGTCGGGCGTTTCCTCGATCACTACCGCCCCGCCATCGGCCTGGTGATGGAAACCGAACTCTGGCCCAACCTGCTGTTCGGCTGCCAGGATCGGCATATCCCGACCTACATCCTCAACGGCCGCCTGTCGGCGCGCTCGCTGCGCGGCTACAGCGTGCTGCGACCGCTGATCGCGCGCACCCTGGGCACCCTGCGCCGGATCGCCGCGCAGTCCGATGCCGATGCCCGCCGCTTCGTGGTACTGGGCGCCCGTCCGGAACAGGTGCGGGACATCGGCAACCTCAAGTTCGACGTGCGGATGCCGGAAGGACTGGATGCGTTCGCGGCGGGATTCCGCGCGAGCGTCGGCCAACGCCCGGTCTGGATCGCGGCGAGTACCCACGAGGACGAAGAGTCGGCGGTGCTGGCCATCCATCGGCATCTGCGCCAGCAATGGCCGGATCTGCTGCTGCTGTGGGCGCCGCGCCATCCGGAGCGGTTCGCGCGCGTGCAGGAGGCAGCCGAAGCGGCGCACCTGCGCACCGGCACCCGCCGCGGCCAGCGTTGGCCGGGCACCGACAGCGATGTCTTCGTCATCGACACCCTGGGTGAACTGGCCTCGTTCTATGCCTGCGCCGACGTCGCGTTCGTCGGCGGCAGCCTGCAGCCGATTGGTGGCCACAACCTGCTGGAACCGGCGGCGGTGGGAACCCCGGCGGTGACCGGGCCGCACCTGCACAACTTCGTCGAGATCACCAAGCTGCTCAAGGAAGCCGACGCCTTGATCGTCGGCCAGGACGCGCAGGCGGTGGCGGCGGCGGTGCAGCGGCTGCTGGCCGATCCGATCGAACGCCAGCGCATGGCCGACAACGGACGCGCGCTGGTGGAGCATGGTCGTGGCGCGCTCGCCCGCACACTGGCGATGATCGCGCCCGATCTGCCACCCGCGGTGGACTGACGCGTGGAGTTTGCCCCGTCGCCTCCGCAATCCCTGGCCGGCGTGCGCGTGCTGGATCTGTCGCGGGTGCTGGCCGGCCCCTGGTGCACCCAAACCCTTGCCGACCTGGGGGCCGAAGTGATCAAGATCGAGCGCCCCGGCAGCGGTGACGACACCCGTGGCTGGGGCCCGCCGTTCCTGCGTGATCGCGACGGTCACGAAACCGGCGAGTCCGCCTATTACCTGTGCGCCAACCGCAACAAACGTTCGCTCGCGATCGACATCGCCTCACCGGCGGGACAGGTCCTGATCCGCCGATTGGCGCGCGACTGCGACGTGGTGGTCGAGAACTTCAAGGTCGGCGACATGGCGCGCTACGGCCTGGATGCCGACAGCCTGCGCACCGCCGATCCGCGCCTGATTTATTGCTCGATCACCGGCTACGGTCAGACCGGCCCGTATGCGCACCGTCCCGGCTACGACTTCGCGGTGCAGGGAATGGGTGGATTGATGAGCGTGACCGGCGAGCGGGACGGGGTTCCCGGCGCGGGGCCGCAGAAGGTCGGCGTGGCGGTCGCGGACCTGTTCACCGGCATGTACGCCACCGTCGCCATCCTCGCCGCGTTGCGGCACCGTGATGCCACCGGTGAAGGACAGGTGATCGACATGGCCCTGCTCGATGCGCAGGTGGCGATGCTCGCGAACCTGGGCAGCCAGTACCTGGTGGGAGGACGCGTGCCGCACCGGATGGGCAATGGCCATCCGAGCATCGTGCCGTACCAGGCGTTCGAGGTCGCCGACGGCCACGTCATCCTCGCCATCGGCAATGACGCCCAGTTCGCCCGCTTCTGCGTCATCGCGGAACATCCGGAATGGGCTGGCGATCCACGCTTCGCGCGCAACGCCGACCGGGTACGGAACCGTGAACAGTTGGTGCCGCTGATCGCTGCCGTGATGCGAGGGCGCGATCGCGCCCAATGGCTGGAGGCGCTCGAGGCGGCCGGCATTCCCTGCAGCCCGGTCAACGCGATCGACGAAGTGTTCGCGGATCCGCAGGTACGCGCCCGCGGCCTGCGGCTGGCCATCGATCACCCGCAACAGGACGCATTGCCGATGGTGGCCAGTCCTCTGCGGCTCTCGGCGACGCCGGTGCAATACCGGCGTCCGCCTCCCATGCGGGGGCAGCACACCGACGAAGTCCTGCGGGAGTTCGGCTGGTCGGCGCAGGAAATCGATGATCTTCGCGCGCAGGACGCCATCGAATGACGAAAAAAAAAGCGGGCCGAGGCCCGCCTTTTCTCATCTGCGGATGAAAAACCGGTCAGTTCGTGGTGGCCGCCGGCGCCAGACGCGCCTCGGCATTGACCGTCAACAGCCGGTTCACGTCCTCCACGTCACCGCGCTCCAGCGTGCCGGCGGCCTGCTCCAGCAGTAGCCGGTTCTGCAGGTACTGGTACTTGGAGCGGGCGTACTCGACCTGGGCCTGGAACAGCGTGCGCTGGTTCTGCAACACGTCCAGCACGGTGCGGGTACCGACTTCCAGGCCGACCTCGGAGGCATCGTAGGCGCTCTGTGCCGACACCACCGCCAGGCGGCGGGCCTCGACTTCGCTCACGCCCGCGACCAGGGCTTGGTAGACGTTGCTGGTATTGCGGATGAGGGCGCGCTTGGTCTGCTCGACGGTATCGTCGGCGATGTCGCGCTGGGCCAGGGCCTGGCGCACGCGCGACTGGGTGGCGCCACCGGCGAACAGCGGCACGTTCAAGGAAATGCCCCACTTGTAGCCTTCATTGTCCTGCGAGATGCCCGGGCTGCCAGGACCATGCACGGAATCCCAGCTGGCGCCGTTGTTGTAGCTGCCCTGAAAGCTGAGCGTCGGATAGTGGCCCGCGCGCGCGCTGGACACGCCGAAGTCGGCCGCCTGCTTCTGGAACTCGACGGCCTTCAATGCGGGATTCTGTTCCACCGCGCGATCCACCCAGCCCTGTGCCGACTGCTCGGCCGGCAGTTCCGGACGGAAATCATCCGGCAGGCCTTGCAGGTTGCTCACTGGCTGGCCGGTCAGTTCGGTCAGGGCGCGGTAGGCGTCGTCCAGGGCATTGCGGCTCAGGATGGTGCTGGCGCGGGCGCTGTCGTACTGGGCGCGGGCTTCATGCACGTCGGTGATCGGTGCCAGGCCGACTTCCAGGCGCTTCTGGGTGTAGTCGAACTGCTTCTTGGCGGCGGCCTCGTTGGTCTGGGCCGCGGCCAGCGACTCGATCGCGATCAGCACATCGAAGTAGGCCGCCGAGGTGCGGGTGATCAGTTCCTGGTTCGACGAGTTGAGGTTGTAGTCGGCCGCCGTGCTGTTGGCCCGCTCTGCACGCAGATTGGAAATCCGGCTCCAGTCGAAGATGGACTGGCTCAGCGTTGCGCCATACGAACGGCCCTTGGTATCGCCGACGGAGACGACGTTGCCGAACTGATCCTGCTGGAAACTGCCCGGACGGCTGCTATGGGTACGGTCGTAACCGACCGAACCGTCGAGCTGCGGCAGCAGCGCGGCACGTGCCTGCACCTTGCCTTCCTTGGTGTTCAGCGTGTTGGATTCTGCGATCGACAGCTGGGTATCGCCGGTCCGCGCCAGATCGAAGGTCTGGAGCAGGTCGGTGGCGCTGGCGCTGAAGGGCAGGGCAAGGGCGAGCGCGAGTACGAGGGGGCGACGGCTCATGCGGGTTCCTTATTTATCCTTAGAAGACGAACTTCGGCGCCGGGGCGGCACCGACGAGGTAGGCGAGATCGGTCTCGAACAACGATTCGACGCGCGCGCCGTTGACATCGGCGTGGTGCAGCACCGCTTCCATCACCGGCGATTGGCCACGGACCACGAACAGGCGGCCGCCGGGACGCAGCCATTCCAGGAAGCGCGCCGGGATGCTGTCGACCGCACCGGTCACGCAGATCGCGTCGAAACGGCGATCGGTGGTGTAGTGCAGCGCATCCGCCGTCTCGATGCGGACGTTGTTGCCCAGGCCGGTGCGCTCCAGGCGCTCGCGCGCCGCGGAGGCGAGTTCGGGCTGGATTTCCAGACTGACCACGTCGCGCGCGAGCGCGCCGAGGCAGGCGGCCAGGTAGCCGCTGCCGGTGCCGATTTCCAGCACTTCCTCATCGGACTGGATGTTCAGCGCCTGCAGGGCGCGACCCTCGAGCACCGGCTTCATCATCTTCTGGCCGTGGCCCAGCGGGATTTCCAGATCCGCATACGCCAGCGCGCGGTGAATCTCCGGCACGAAGGCCTCGCGCGGCAGCGTGGCCAGCACGTCCAGCACGCGAACTTCCAGCACGTCCCAGGGGCGTACCTGCTGTTCGACCATGTTTTCGCGGGCGAGGGAATAATCGATCGTCATGGGGGAAGTCATCCGGCGCGTGGGACTGGGCCGAACATTTTACCGGGACGGCTCCGGTCGCGCTCGGGAAGGATCGCGGCTGGCCCCCCCATGGCGCAGTGCCGGAAGTCATCGCGACCTCCGTCGGTAATCCGCGGTTGCACGGGCCTAGCGCTTGCCATACGCCCGCAGGAACAGGTCCACGCAGGCGTCCAGATGGCTGGCCACGTCGCCCCGGCCCGGCCGCTCGCCGAACCCACACATCATGCGCCCGTGGAGATCGCCCTTGATCAGGGTGAAGAACTGCTCGGCGGCACGCGGAACCTCCGGAATATCCAGTTCCCCGGCGTCCACCCGCGCCTGCAGCAGGGCGGCGAAGGCATCGTGGGTCCGCTGGGGACCGGCCTGCCAGAACACCTGCTTCAGGTTGTCGTCGATATTGCCCGGGACCATCATCATCCGTTGGGTGCTGATGGCCTCGTCGCTGCTGATCAGGGCAAAAAAGGCCTGGGCGATGACCCGCAACTGGTCGCGCAGCGGCCCCTCCAGTTCGATCTGGAACAGGTCGTCGGGCAGCATTTCCTCGCACTTGGCCCGCACCGCCTCGGTGAACAAGGCCTCCTTGTCACCGAAATGGCTGTATACGGTGAGCTTGGAGACGCCGGCTTCGGCGGCGATCTGGTCCATGGACGTGCCGCCGAAACCCTCGCGGGCGAACAGCCGCTTGGCGGCATCCAGGATGGCGGCGCGCTTGCCGAGATCCTTGGGACGCCCCGGCCCGGGAGCGGGCTTGGCGGCTGGACGGCGGCTGGCGGGAGGAACGGGGCTGGCCATTCGGCAATACTAGACTACTCGGTTCGATATTTATACTATACCGGCAAGTCCATTAATTACTGAATGACAACGGAGTCGCCATGCACGGGCACGGCTTGCGCGGGATCGGAATGGGTCTGTTCCTCGGATTGGCGCTGTCGGCCTGCGGGGATAGCGGGGAAACCGCGGAAATCCCGCGCCCGGCCATGGTGGTACACCCCTCGGGCGGTGTCGACGCCGCGCTGACGGCGTACGCCGGCGAAGTGCGGGCCCGCGAGGAAAGCCCGCTGTCGTTCCGGGTCGGCGGGAACCTGATCCGGCGCAACGTGGACGCCGGCGCCCGGGTCCACCGAGGCGAAGTGCTGGCGGTGCTGGATGCGGGCGATTTCGGCCTGCAGGAACAGGCCGCGCGCGCCGAACTGGCGGCGGCCGAAGCCGAACTGGCCCGCACCCGCGGCGATCGCGATCGCTACGCGAAGCTGGTGGAGCAGGCGGTGGTCAGTCGCTCCGCTTACGACGCCCAGGTCGCGGCCTACAAGGCGGCCGAGGGTCGCGCCCGCGCGGCTCGCGCGCAGATGGAAGTGATGCGCAACCAGGCCGGCTATTCGCAACTGCGCGCGCCGCGTGACGGCGTGATCGCCAGCCGCCAGGCCGAGGCCGGCCAGGTGGTCGCCGCCGGCCAGACCATCTATACGCTGGCCGCCGATGGCGGGCGCGAGGTGGCGATCGGCCTGCCCGAGAACCGCATCCGCGAGTTCAATGTCGACCAGCCGGTGCTGGTGGAATTGTGGAACGCGCCCGGCGAACGCCTGCCGGGCACGATCCGTGAAATCGCCCCGGCGGCGGATCCGCAGACCCGTACCTACGCGGCGCGGGTCAGCCTGGTCGGCGAGGCGGTCAACGCGGTCGAACTCGGCCAGAGCGCGCGCGTCTACGTGCAGGAACATGGCGCCAAGGCGGCGCTGAAGCTGCCGCTGTCGGCGGTGCAGCGCGGCGCCCAGGGCGGCACCGCCGTGTGGGTGGTGGATCCGAAGACCGGCAAGGTCGGCCTGCGCCCGGTTCGACTGGGTGCCTACGGCGATACCGAGGTGCCGGTGCTGTCGGGTGTCGCCGCAACCGATTGGGTGGTCGCAGGAGGCGGGCACCTGTTGCGCGAGGGCGTGACGGTAACCCCGGTGGACCGCGACAACCGCCCCGTGCTGGCGACGCCGGCCAAGGGTGCGCCGTGATGAAGGCGCCGACAGGGAAGGCGCGCGCGCCCGGGCGGGTTCCGGGCGCCCCGCACGCTGAAGGGAGCCGCTGATCATGCGCCGCTTCAATGTCTCCGAGTGGGCGCTGACCAACCGCTCGCTGGTGCTGTTCGCGATGATCGTGCTGGCGCTGATCGGTGGCTGGTCGTACCGGCACCTCGGCCAGTCAGAGGATCCGCCGTTCACCTTCAAGGCAATGGTGGTGCGCACGGTGTGGCCGGGCGCGACCGCGGATGAAGTGTCCAAGCAGGTCACCGAGCGCATCGAGAAGGCGCTGATGACCACGGGCAAGTACGAGTTCATCCGTTCGTACTCGCGTGCGGGGGAATCGCAGGTCATCTTCATGGCCCGCGACTCGCTCAAGTCCAGGGACATTCCCGAACTCTGGTACCAGATCCGCAAGAAGGTCGGCGACGTACGCTACACCTTGCCGGAAGGCACGGTCGGACCGTTCTTCAACGACGAGTTCGGCGATACGTTCGGCAACATCTACGCCCTGACCGGTCCCGGCTTCGACTATGCGGTGATGAAGGACTACGCGGATCGCATCCAACTGGAACTGCAGCGCGTGTCCGATGTCGGCAAGGTGGAACTGGTCGGCCTGCAGGACGAGAAGATCTGGATCGAGCTGTCCAACACCAAGCTGGCCACGCTGGGCATCCCGCTGGCCGCGGTGCAACAGGCGGTGGATGAACAGAACGCGATGACTTCCGCCGGCTTCTTCGAGACGCCGAGCGATCGCGTGCAATTGCGGGTCAGCGGCGAGTTCAGCACGGTCGAGGAAATCCGCGAATTCCCGATCCATGCCGGCGGCCGCACCGTCCGGCTGGGCGACATCGCGGAGGTGCGGCGCGGCTTCGCGGATCCGTCCGCGCCGAAGATGCGCTTCATGGGCGAGGACGCCATCGGCATCGCGGTGGCGATGAAGGACGGTGGCGACATCCTCAAGCTTGGCGATACCCTCGAACACGAGTTCCAGCGCCTGCAGAAGACCCTGCCGGTTGGCATGCAGCTGCGCAAGGTGTCCGACCAGCCGCATGCGGTGGAGGAATCGGTCGGCGAATTCGTGCGGGTGCTGACCGAAGCGGTCGTCATCGTCCTGGTGGTCAGCTTCTTCTCGCTGGGCCTGCGCACCGGCCTCGTGGTCGCGGTCTCGATTCCGCTGGTGCTGGCGATGACCTTCGCGGTGATGCATTACTTTGGCATCGGCCTGCACAAGATCTCGCTGGGCGCGCTGGTGCTGGCGCTGGGCCTGCTGGTGGACGACGCCATCATCGCGGTGGAGATGATGGCCATCAAGATGGAGCAAGGCTACGACCGGCTGAAGGCCGCCAGCTTCGCCTACGAGTCGACCGCTTTCCCGATGCTGACCGGCACCCTGGTCACCGCGGCCGGCTTCCTGCCGATCGCCACGGCGGCCTCCAGCACCGGCGAGTACACCCGTTCGCTGTTCCAGGTGGTGACCATCGCGCTGGTGGTGTCCTGGATCGCCGCGGTGCTGTTCATCCCGTACCTGGGCGACAAGATGCTGCCGGACCTGGACCAGCCGCGTGCGCCGAAGCCGGGCTCGCTGGCCGCGCGCTGGCATGGACTGCGTGCGCGCCTGGCCGATCGCCATCCCGCCCTGGCCGGCTGGCTGGAGCCGGCGCCGCACGACGCGCACGAGCATGATCCCTACCAGCGGCCGTTCTACCAGAAGTTCCGCAAGCTGCTGGACGCCTGCCTGCGCCATCGCTGGCTGGTGATCGGGGTGACCGCGCTGGCGTTCGTGCTGTCGATCGTGATGTTCCGGTTCATCCCGCAGCAGTTCTTCCCCGATTCGGTGCGTCCGGAATTGATGGTGGATCTGGAACTGGCCGAGGGCAGCTCGCTCAAGTCCACCGACGCGCAGGCGCGCCAACTGGAGAAGTTGCTGGCCAGGCGCGAAGGCATCCAGAACTACGTGGCCTACATCGGCACCGGTTCGCCGCGCTTCTACCTGCCGCTGGATCAGCAATTGCCGCAGGCCAATTTCTCCCAGTTCGTGGTGCTGGCCGATGACATCGAGTCGCGCGAGGCGACCCGCAAGTGGCTGATCGAGGAGGTGGCGCGGCAGTTCCCGCAGCTGCAGTTCCGGGTCACCCGCCTGGAGAACGGCCCGCCGGTGGGCTATCCGGTCCAGTTCCGCGTCTCCGGCGAACATATCGAGCGCGTGCAGGCGCTGGCGCGCCAGGTGGCCGAGAAGGTGCGGGCGAATCCGCATGTCGCCAACGTCAACCTGGACTGGGACGAGCCCAGCAAGATCGTGCGCCTGGTGATCGATCAGGATCGCGCGCGCGCGCTGGGCGTCAGTACCGCGCAGGTGTCCCACTTCCTGACCAGTTCGCTGTCCGGGCTGCATGTCAGCACTTACCGGGAAGGCAACGAACTGATCGAGATCCTGTTGCGTGGCCCGGAACGCGAGCGCGCGCGCATGGATCTGGTGGGCAGCCTGGCGGTGCCGACCAGCAACGGCGGCAGCGTGCCGCTGTCGCAGATCGCCAACCTCGAGTACGCCTTCGAGGATGGCATCATCTGGCACCGCAATCGCCTGCCGACGGTGACGGTGCGCGCGGACCTCAATACCGATTCACTGACGCCGCCGACCGTGGTGGGCCAGATCCAGCCGACCCTGGAAGACATCCGCAAGGCATTGCCGGAGGGCTACCTGCTGGAGACCGGCGGCACCGTCGAGGATTCGGCACGCGGCCAGAATTCGATCAACGCCGGCATGCCGCTGTTCCTGCTGGTGGTGGCGACCCTGCTGATGCTGCAGTTGCGCAGCTTCCCGCGGATGGCGCTGGTGGCGCTGACCGCGCCGCTGGGCCTGATCGGCGTGACCCTGGCGCTGTTGATCTTCCGGGTGCCGTTCGGTTTCGTCGCCATGCTCGGTACCATCGCGCTGGCCGGCATGATCATGCGCAACTCGGTGATCCTGGTCGACCAGATCCAGCAGGACATCGATGCCGGCCACGACCGCTGGCACGCGATCATCGACGCCACGGTGCGCCGGTTCCGTCCGATCGTGCTGACCGCGCTGGCGGCGGTGCTGGCGATGATCCCGCTCTCGCGCAGCGCGTTCTTCGGGCCGATGGCGGTGGCGATCATGGGCGGGCTGACCGTGGCGACCCTGCTGACCCTGCTGTTCCTGCCGGCGCTGTACGCGGCCTGGTTCAAGGTCAAGCCCGAGGAAGGCGACACGGCCTGATTACCCGGACGTTGCAATGACTGGCGGTGGACTTCGGTCCACCGCCATGCGCATCCGGTCGGCGTTGGACCGGAACGGACCCGCGGCGGCGCAGGCCGTTACCCGAGATGTCGCGGGACCCTGGCGCGCAGCAGCGCGACGAGGGCCGGATCCATGTAGTCGTAGTCGTCCGGGATGTCGAGGCAGATGATGCGCTGGCGTCCCAGGTGGCGACGGAATCGAGACGACAGCTTGTTGCGGTGCGCGCGCTCCATGACGAACACCACGTCCGCCCAGGCCAGCAGCTCAGGCGTGAGCGGATTTTCCGCATCGTTGTTCAGGCCGGCCGAGGCGGTTTCCACCCCCGGCCAATCCGCGAACACCTGTTCCGCGGTCGGACTGCGCAACCGGTTCTGGCTGCAGATGAAAAGCACCTTGCGCATGCGTGTTGGCTTCAACCGTCGAGCGCGTGGTCGGCCGCGGCACGGGCATGCAGCGAGGTCGTGTCGAACAGCGGGACGCGTGAATCCGCCGACCCGACCAGCAGCGAGATTTCCGTGCAGCCCAGGATGATCGCCTCCGCGCCGCGCGCGACCAGGCGTTCGATGACACCGCGATAGCGGGCGCGCGATGCGTCATCGATGAGGCCCTGGCAGAGTTCGTCATAGATGACGCGGTGGACTTCGAGGCGGTCCCCCGCCTCGGGAACGAGCACCTCCAGGCCGTGTTCGCGTTGCAGACGGGCACGATAGAAATCTTCCTCCATCGTGAAACGCGTGCCGAGCAGCCCGACGCGGCGGAAGCCTTTCGAGGCGATCGCGAGGGCGGTGGGATCGGCGATATGCAGCAGCGGCAGCGCCGTCGCGGCTTCCACCGTCGGCGCGACCTTGTGCATGGTGTTGGTGCAGATCACCAGGAAATCCGCGCCCGCGCCCTGCAGGCGCCTGGCGGCATCCGCCAGCAATGCGCCCGCGCGGTCCCAATCTCCGGCGTGCTGGAGTTGTTCAACTTCATGGAAATCCACGCTGTAGAGCAGAATCCTGGCCGAGTGCAGTCCACCGATCCGTTCCTGCACCCGCTGGTTGATGAGGCGGTAGTAGGGCACGGTGGATTCCCAGCTCATGCCGCCGAGCATTCCAATGGTTTTCATGTCGGCATTGTAGTGGCGAAGGAAACCCGCGCGCACGCAGGGGGCGGCAGCATTACTCGACTCGCATCAGTAGACGCGTTCCGGGGCTTGCCGGGTTTCCCCCGCCGGCGCCGGGTCGGACGGGAAGATGAGCTGCGCGAGCAGCAGGATCCACGTGGGAATCACGAGCCATCCACGCCAGACATGCGCAAGTCCGAGGTCCGGAAACCCGTGGTTTGCCAGCAGATGGAACGCGCCGAAGAACAGCAGCGCGAAAAGGGGAATCAGCCGCGGTTGCATCCAGTCCAGGGCACTGGATGCGGCGCGGTCGCGCGGATCCGTCCCTGCGTCGAGCAGGAAGACCAGGGCAAGCGGAAGCATGCCGCCCAGGACGGGCCATTCCGCGAGCGCGCCGATGCCCCACAGGGTGACCAGCGTGGTGGAAACCACGAGTTTCAGGCGCTGCTTCCTGTCTGGTGCCATGTCCGCGTTCCTCCCGAAGGCGAGGCGACTATGTCCGTCCCCGGCGACGGCTGCAAGCGAAGGGACGGACGCGCGGCCAAAAAAAAGGCGGGCCGAAGCCCGCCCACCAGAGAGAGCAGACTCAGTCCCTGAGTTCGGCCACGTAGCAATGCTCGTTCAACTGTTCGATCACCGCCTGCGCGGCGACCTGGGTCGAGACACCGCGGCCGCCGGCGGCCAGATCGTTGGTGAATACCTGGGCGTTGAGCGCACCGTCGACGGCGCGTTCGATGCAGTCGGCATCCTCGTGCAGGCCCAGGGAATGGCGCAGCAGCATCGCGCAACTCAGGATGGTGGCGTAGGGATTGGCGATGCCCTTGCCGGCGATGTCGGGCGCGGAACCGTGGATCGGCTCGTACAGGCCGACCTTGCCGTCGCCCAGCGATGCGGAGGGCAGCAGGCCCAGCGAACCGGCCAGCATCGAGGCCTCGTCGGTCAGGATGTCGCCGAACATGTTTTCGGTGACGATCACGTCGTACTCGCGCGGGCGGGACAGCAGATGCATGGCCATCGCGTCGACCAGCACGTGCTCCAGTTTGACGTCGGCGAATTCCTCGCGGCCGATGCGGGCGGTGACATCGCGCCACAGGCGCGAGGTTTCCAGCACGTTGGCCTTGTCCACCGACACCAGGTAGCCGCGGCGCTGGCGGGCCAGGCGGAAGGCGCTGCGCACCACCCGCTCGATCTCGGTGACGCTGTAGCTGCACAGATCGCTGGCGCCGCGCTCATCGCGGGTCTTGTCGCCGAAGTAGATGCCTCCGGTCAGTTCGCGCACGACCATGATGTCCACGCCGGTCAGCAGGTGAGGCTTGATCGGCGAGGCGTTGAGCGCGGCCGGATGCGGCCGGACCGGCCGCAGGTTGGCGAACAGCCCCAGGCCGCGGCGCAGCGCCAGCAGGCCTTGTTCGGGGCGGATTTTCGCGTTGGGGTCGGACCATTTCGGCCCACCCACCGCACCCAGCAGCACCGCGTCGGCCTGTTGGCAGGCGCGCAGGGTGGCGGCCGGCAGCGGATCGTCGTGGCGATCGATGGCGATGCCGCCGATGTCGTGTTCGGCGAAGGAGAAGTCGTGGCCGTGGCGGCGCGCCACGGTACGCAGGACGGAGACGGCGGCGGCGGTGACTTCCGGGCCGATGCCGTCGCCGGGCAGGATGGCGATTTCAGCGCGCATGGCGGGTTTCCTCGTAGTGTTCGATATCGGCCTGGCGGGCCAGCAGGTAGCCCATTTCATCGACGCCTTCCAGCAGGCAGGTCTGGGCGAAGGCATCCAGCGGGAAGGAGAAGACGCGGCCATCGGGCGTGCGCAGCTCGCGCGCAGCGATGTCGATGGCCAGTTCATCGTCAGGGCGCTCCATCAGCACCTGCACGTCATCCTCGGCCAGCACCACCGGCAGCAAGCCGTTCTTCAGACTGTTGTTGCGGAAGATGTCGGCGATCTCGCTGCTGACGATGGCGCGCAGGCCCAGATCGATGAGCGCCCACGGTGCATGTTCGCGCGACGAGCCGCAGCCGAAGTTGCGACCGGCCAGCAGGATGCTCCGCCCGGCGTTTTCCGGCTGGTTGAACGGAAACGCGGGATTGGGCGAGCCGTCGGCCTGCCAGCGCCAGTCGTTGAACGCGTTGCGGCCCAGGCCGGCGCGCTCGGTGGTCGACAGGAACCGGGCCGGGATGATCTGGTCGGTGTCGATGTTGGTCTGGCGCAGCACGACGCTCTGCGACCGCAGTTCACGGAAACCGCTCATCAGGCCACCTCCTTGCGTACGCCGAACAGTTCGCGTGGATCGCTGACCCGTCCGTTCACCGCCGCCCAGGCCGCGCTTAGCGGCGAGGCCAGCAGGGTGCGCGAGCCGGGCCCCTGGCGGCCCTCGAAATTGCGGTTGCTGGTGCTGACCGCCAACTGGCCCGGCGCGACCAGGTCACCGTTCATGGCGATGCACATCGAACAGCCGGGTTCACGCCATTCCGCGCCGGCGGCGCGCACGACGGCGTCGATGCCTTCAGCCTCTGCCTGGCGCTTGACCTGTTCCGAGCCCGGCACGACCAGCATGCGCACGCGCGGATCGATGCTGCGGCCGCGCAGCACCGAGGCGACCTCGCGCATGTCGCTCAGGCGGCCGTTGGTGCAGGACCCGACGAACACCACGTCCACCGGCGTGCCGGCCAGGGCGTGCCCGGCCTCCAGCGCCATGTAGTCCAGCGCCTTGCGCGCGGCGGCATCGTTGGCGGCGGGAATCGGGGCGTCGATCGCGATCGCGGTGCCCGGATGGGTACCCCAGGTCAGGGTCGGGCGGATGTCGGCGGCGTCGATGCGCACCTCCACGTCGTAGCCGGCGCCGTCGTCGCTGCGCAGTGATGACCATTCACGCTTTGCCTGCTCGAAATCGGCACCCTTGGGCGCGCGCGGCGCCCGTGCCAGCCAGGCGAAGGTGGTGTTGTCCGGCGCGACCATGCCGGCGCGCGCGCCGGCCTCGATCGACATGTTGCACAGGGTCATGCGCTGCTCCATGTCCATCGCGCGGATGGTCGAGCCGCGATACTCGATCACGTGGCCGGTACCGCCGTTGACGCCGATCACGCCGATGATGTGCAGGATGACGTCCTTGGCGCCGACACCGGGCGCCAGTTCGCCATCCACGGTGATCGCCATGGATTTCGGCTTGCGCTGCAGCAGGCACTGGGTGGCCAGCACGTGGCCGACCTCGCTGGTGCCGATGCCGAACGCCAGCGCGCCGAACGCGCCGTGGGTGGAGGTATGGCTGTCGCCGCAGACGATGGTCATGCCCGGCTGGGTGAAGCCCAGCTCCGGCGCGATGACATGGACGATGCCGCGCTGGTCCGAACCCATGTCGAACAGTTCGATGCTGTGCTCGGCGCAGTTGCGCGCCAGCGTCTCGACCTGGGTTTCGGCGGCGGCCGTGTAGTAGGGCAGCTTGCCGTCGGCGCCAGCGGGCAGGGTGGGGGTGGAGTGATCCATGGTCGCCTTGGTGCGATCCGGGCGGCGCGGCTTCAGGCCGCGTGACTTCAGCTCGGTGAAGGCCTGCGGTGAGGTGACCTCGTGGATCAGGTGCAGATCGATGTACAGCACCGCGGGCGCGGCGTCGCTCTCGGGACTGACGACGTGTGCGTCCCACAGCTTGTCGAACAGGGTACGGGGAGGTTGGGTGGTCATGGTCGATGGGTCGATGGGATTCATGTCGCGGATTAGGCGGCCGCCATTTCCTGGCTGGTCACGCGGCGACGGCGCAGCAGCCGGTTGGCGACGTCCAGCCAGGCCAGCGCCGAGGCCTCGATGATGTCTTTGCTGGTGCCGGTGCCCTCGTATTCCTCGCCTTCGCAGCGCACCGACAGGCTGGCCTCGCCACGCGCGTCGGCGCCGATGCCGACGCTGTGCACCTGGTAGCTTTCCAGCTGCAGCTGCACGCCGGTGGCGGCGGACAACGCACCGAACAGCGCATCGACCGGGCCATTGCCCTGGGCGGTCTCGGCGACGCGGTTGCCGTCCGGATCCGACAGCTCGACCAGCGCGTTGGCGCGGCTGCCGACGTCGCTGATGGTCATCGAGGCCAGGCGGTAGCCGTCGCTGACGGACGCGTCCTGCATCAACGTCTGCAGATCGGCGTCGCCGACCACGCGCTGCTTCTCGCACAGCGCCTTGAACTGCTCGAACACCAGCTTCAGTTCTTCCTCGTCCAGCCAGTAGCCCAGCGCGCGCAGGCGCTGCTCGACCGCGGCGCGGCCGCTGTGCCGACCCAGCACCATCTGCGAGGACGGCCAGCCGACATCCTGCGGCTGCATGATCTCGTAGGTACCGCGATGGCGCAGCATGCCGTGCTGGTGGATGCCCGACTCGTGGGCGAAGGCGTTGGCGCCGACGATCGCCTTGTTGCGCTGGACCGGCATGCCGACCAGCCGCGACAGCAGTTGCGAGGTTGGCACGATGCGGCGGGTGTCCGCCCGCGTATCCAGGTTGTAGAACGCGTTGCGTACCTTCAGCGCCATCACGATTTCCTCGATGGCGCAGTTGCCGGCGCGTTCGCCGATGCCGTTGATGGAGCCCTCGACCTGGCGTGCGCCGCCTTCGATGGCCGCCAGCGAGTTGGCCACGGCCAGGCCAAGATCGTTGTGGCAGTGGGTGCTGAACACCACCTTGTCCGCGCCGGGCACCTGCGCGATCACGCGCTGGAACATGCCGCGGATTTCCTCCGGGGTGGTGAAGCCGACCGTGTCGGGCAGGTTGATGGTGCGGGCGCCGGCGGCGATCGCGACGGCGACCACTTCGTGCAGGAAATCCTCCTCGGTGCGGGTCGCATCCTCGGCGGAGAACTCGACGTCGTCGATGTGCGCGCGCGCCAGGGTCACATGCCTGTGCACCGATTCCAGCACCTGTTCGCGGCTCATGCGCAGCTTGTGCTCGCGGTGCAGCGGACTGGTCGACAGGAACAGATGCAGGCGCGGACGGGCGGCGGCCTGCACGGTGCGCAGCGAGGTTTCGATGTCGGCGGCCAGGCAGCGCGACAGCACCGCCAGGGTGGGCTCGCGCAGCTCGCGGGCGATCAGCGCGTGCGCCTCGCGGTCCGATTGCGAACTGGCCGGGAAGCCGGTCTCGATGATGTCCACGCCCAGATCGGCCAGGCCACGCGCCATCACCAGCTTCTGTTGCGGGGTCATGCTGCAGCCGGGCGACTGCTCGCCATCGCGCAGGGTGGTGTCGAAGATGCGGACGTGATCGGATGGGGGGGATTGGGGAATGTTCGTATTCACCAGCTGGATTCCTCTGCGACGGCGGCGGCGCGGCGTTGGCGGGGCACGGGCGGCGCTGCGATGGATGGGGTGGAAGCGGGACTGCGCGGTGGCGTCCCGGTAAGCGAAGGCTCGCCTTCGCGATTGCGGCGGCGCGGCTTGCGCGGCGCACGCGGGCGGACTTCGGACAGCAGGCGCGCCAGCACGGTCGCGTCGATGTTGCCGCCGGACACCACCGCGCATTTGCGCTTGCCGGCCACGCGCCGGCCGGCGGCCAGCGCCAGCGCGCCGGCGCCCTCGGCGATGACGTGTTCCTCCAGCGCCAGCCGCACCAGGGTTTCGCGCAGTTCGGCTTCGCGCACGATCACCACGTCGTCCAGCAGGTGCGCGCACAGCCGGCGGGTGATGAAGCCGGGGATCTTGACCCGCACGCCATCGGCCAGCGAGGCGGCGGGATCGCGCGCGATGGTGTCGCCGCGGATGGCACGCGCCATCGAATCCACGCCTTCCACCTGCGCGCCGATCACCCGCACGCCCTGCGACTTCAACGCCAGGGCGACGCCCGAGGCCAGGCCGCCGCCGCCGATCGGCACGATGACGACGTCCGGCGCGTGTGGCGCGATTTCGATCCCGACCGTGCCCTGTCCGGCGATCACATCCGGATCGTCGAAGGCGGACAGGAAGCGGTAGCCGTTCTGTTCGGCCAGGTCGCGGGCGAACGCGAACGCCTCGTCGTAGCTGGCGCCGTGCTGGCGCACGGTCGCGCCCCAATGGGCAACGCCGGCAATCTTGGTTTCCGGTGCGCCGTGCGGCATCACCGTGATGGCCTGCACGCCCAACCGGTAGGCGGCCCAGGCCACGCCCTGCGCGTGGTTGCCGGCGGAGGCGCAGATGACGGGGCGGCTGTCGCCGCGTTCACGCGCGGCGAGCAAGGCATTCAGCGCGCCGCGCACCTTGTACGAGCCGGTGCGCTGCAGGTTCTCCAGCTTCAGCATCACGCCGAAGCGTTCGGCATGGTGCAGGGGCGTCGGCGGCAGGTAGCGGCGCAGGCGCGCCTGCGCGGCCAGCACGTCGGCCACGCTGACCCGGACGTCACCGACGTCCGGGTCTTCGCTGCTGGCGGCGCGTCCGGCATCAGGCATCGCGGCACGCGAACGGCTGATGTTGAAGAAGACGCCTCCGGACGTGGGTGTCGACGGCGTGGGCGGACAACGTGTTCATCACGCGGCCTCCCCGGAGTCGACGGCGGTGATCTCGACCGATTCGCAGTCGTAGATCTTCTGCATCTGCAGGCGCAGGGTTTCGGGCGGGCGCTGGCCATCGACCACCAGCTGCACGCGCCAGCGCCCGTCCGAGGGCGCGGGCTCGCCGCTGATGGCGCGCGGCGCGAAGCCACGCCGTTCGGCCATGCCGATCACGCGCGTCAGCGCGCCCTCGGCCGGTTTCAGCACCAGGTCAAGCCGGTATCGCATGGGAGGAGGGCTCCGGGCTCTGCTTGGCGGGATTGGCGTCCAGCATCGAGCTGTTGGCATGGTTGGGCGGCACCAGCGGCCACACATTGGCCTTGATGTCGATGGCGACGTGCAGCAGCGCCGGACCGGGCTGGGCCAGCAGTTCGGCCAGCGCCTCGTCGACCTGGTTGCGCAGTTCGATGCGGCGGGCGGGAATCCCGAACACCTGCGCCAGCGCGGTGAAGTCGGGGTTGTCGGACAGATCGATTTCGCTGTAGCGCTCGGCGAAGAACAGTTCCTGCCACTGCCGGACCATGCCCAGCGCGCTGTTGTCCAGCAGCACGATCTTCACCGGCAGTTTGCAGCGGGCGATGGTCGCCAGTTCCTGCACGTTCATCATGAAGCTGCCGTCGCCGCTGACCAGCACCACGGCGCGATCCGGGCAGGCGAACTGCGCGCCCATCGCCGCCGGCAGGCCGAAGCCCATGGTGCCCAACGCGCCGCTGGTCAGGTGGTTGCGCGGGTGGCCGAACTTGCAGTGCTGGGCGACCCACATCTGGTGCTGGCCGACGTCGCAGGCGACGATGGTGTCGGCGGGCGCCACTTCGGTCAGCCGCTTCAGCAGGGCGGGCGCATAGATGTCGCTGCCCGGTGCGTCATAGCGGAAGCCATGCCGCTCGCGGTTGCCGGCGCAGCGCTTGCGCCACTCCTCGCAGGTGCTGCGGGCCGCGCTCAGGGTCCGCAGACCGGCGGCGACGTCGCCGGGGATGGCGATGTCGGCGCCGCGCAGCTTGGAGATTTCGTAGGCGTCGGCGTCCAGGTGCACGACCCGCGCGAACGGCGCGAATTCGGCCAGCTTGCCGGTGGCGCGGTCATCGAAACGGGCGCCGACCACCACCAGCAGATCCGCTTCCTGCACCGCCATGTTGGCGGCGCGGGTGCCATGCATGCCCAGCATGCCCAGGAACTGCGGATGGTTGCCCGGCAGCGCGCCCAGCGCGCGCAGGGTCAGCACGGTGGGGATGCGGGTGGCCTCGACGAACTGGCGAAACGCGTCCACCGCGTCGGCCAGGGCGATGCCGCCGCCGCCGTAGATCACCGGCTTTTCCGCGCCGGCGATCGCCGCCATCGCCTCGGCCAGCCGCGCGTCCGCGGGAGCCGGCACCGGGTCGACCGTGGCCGGGACGTGATCGGGCAGATGCGAGGCATCGGCCATCTGCACGTCCTTGGGCAGATCGATCAGCACCGGCCCGGGCCGGCCTTCGCGCGCGATGCGGAAGGCTTCGCGGACCATCTCCGGCAGGTCTTCCACCCGCCGTGCCAGGAAGCTGTGCTTGACGATCGGCATGGTCAGGCCGAATACGTCCAGTTCCTGGAACGCGTCCGTGCCCATCAACGGCGTGGCGACCTGCCCGGTCAGGCAGACCATCGGCACCGAGTCCAGCATCGCGTCGGCGATGCCGGTGACCAGGTTGGAGGCGCCGGGGCCGGAGGTGGCCACGCATACGCCGACCTTGCCGCTGGCGCGGGCGTAGCCGTTGGCGGCCAGTGCCGCGCCCTGCTCATGGCGGACCAGGATGTGCTTGAGCGGGGAGTCCACCAGCGCGTCGTAGAACGGCATGATGGTGCCGCCCGGATAGCCGAACAGCGTGTCCACGCCTTCGGTTTCCAGGGCCTGGGTCAACCAGCGGGCGCCATTGCGTGGGGCAGTGGCAGCGTCGGCGTTCATGCGGCGGCGGCCTGTTCTGTATCGGGTTGGGAGGCGTTGGCCTGCAGCCACACCATCTTGGCGCGCAGCTGCTTGCCGACCACTTCGATCGGGTGCTCCAGGTCGGCCTGCTTGTACTTCTTGTAGTTCGGCAGGCCGGCTTCGTATTCGGCGATCCAGTTCTTGGTGAAGGTGCCGTCCTGGATGTCCTTCAGCACGTCCTTCATGCGCGCCTTGGTGCCGGCGTCGATCACGCGCGGGCCGCTGACGTAGTCGCCGTATTGGGCGGTCTCGGACACGAATTCCAGCATCCGGGTGATGCCGCCTTCGTAGAACAGGTCGACGATCAGCTTCAGTTCGTGCAGCACTTCGTAGTAGGCGATTTCCGGCTGGTAGCCGGCCTCCACCAGGGTCTCGAAGCCGGCCTGGACCAGCGAGGACGCGCCGCCGCACAGCACCGCCTGCTCGCCGAACAGATCGGTCTCGGTTTCTTCCTTGAAGCTGGTCTTGATGATGTTGGCGCGGGCGCCGCCCAGGCCGGCGGCGTAAGCCAGCGCCAGCGCCTCGGCCTGGCCGCTCTTGTCCTGGTAGACGGCGTAGATGCACGGCACGCCGCGGCCGATTTCGTATTCACGGCGAACCAGCGCGCCCGGGCCCTTCGGCGCGACCAGCACCACGTCCAGGTCCTCGCGCGGGGCGATCAGGCCGTAATGGACGTTCAGGCCATGGGCGAACAGCAGGCAGGCGCCGGCCTTCATGTTCGGCGCCAGCACCTCGTTGTAGAGCTGTTTCTGCACCATGTCGGGCGTCAGCACGGCGACCAGGTCGGCGTCCTTCACCGCCTCGGCCGGTGATTTGACCAGGAAGCCATCGGCCTGGGCCTTGGCCTCGGTGGGACCGCCGGGGCGCAGCCCGACGGTGACGTCGAAACCGGACTCGCGCAGGTTCAGCGCGTGCGCGCGGCCCTGGCTGCCGTAGCCGACGACGGCGATCTTGGGTTGCGGGGCGGAGGAGGCGGCGGTGGTCATTTGCGGAGTTCCTGAGTTGGGAAGGGCAGGGTGGGTTGGAAACTGCGGCAACAAAAAACCCCGCACTTCTCAGTGCGGGGTTTTTGCGAATCTGGCGTTGTTTTCTGCTTACACGCCGGTTCGTCCCGCACCTGTTGGCGAGGTAATAAGGACGACGACGAGAATGGAGGCCGCGCTGGGCGCGGTCCGCAGGTCGTGGGTCAGGGGCGTGTGGCGATGCAACATGCGGCAAGAGAAACATGCCCGTTCGCGGCTTGTCAAGCACGTCGGGAAAATTTTCGGTAATGTCCCGATGAGAGGCCGGTTTGCGTGGCGATGGTTGCAACTGCAACCATGAAAAGCCCGCAGAATCGCCGCCTTCCGCGCAACACGACTCCCCCGCAGACCATGCCTGAATACCGATCCAAGACCTCTACCCATGGGCGCAACATGGCCGGCGCCCGTGCGCTCTGGCGCGCCACCGGCATGCAGGACGGCGACTTCCAGAAGCCGATCATCGCCATCGCCAATTCGTTCACCCAGTTCGTCCCGGGCCATGTGCACCTGAAGGATCTCGGCCAACTGGTCGCGCGCGAGATCGAGCGCGTCGGCGGCGTGGCCAAGGAGTTCGACACCATCGCGGTCGACGACGGCATCGCGATGGGCCATGACGGCATGCTCTATTCGCTGCCCAGCCGCGAGGTCATCGCCGACTCGGTGGAGTACATGGTCAACGCGCACTGCGCCGACGCGCTGGTGTGCATTTCCAACTGCGACAAGATCACCCCGGGCATGCTGATGGCCGCGCTGCGGCTGAACATCCCCACCGTGTTCGTGTCGGGCGGACCGATGGAAGCCGGCAAGACCCGTCTGGCCGATCACAAGCTGGACCTGATCGACGCGATGGTGATGGCGGCCGACCCGAACGCCAGCGACGAGGCGGTGGCGGCGGTGGAACGCAGCGCCTGCCCGACCTGCGGCTCCTGCTCGGGCATGTTCACCGCCAATTCGATGAACTGCCTGACCGAGGCGCTGGGCCTGTCGCTCCCCGGCAACGGCACGGTGGTGGCGACCCACGCCGATCGCGAGCAGCTGTTCCTGCGTGCGGGCCGGCTGGCGGTCGAGTTGTGCCACCGCTGGTACGGCGGCGAGGACCCGGCCGCGCTGCCGCGCGGCATCGCGACGTTCGAGGCCTTCGAGAACGCGATGACCCTGGACATCGCGATGGGCGGTTCCACCAACACCATCCTGCATCTACTCGCCGCCGCGCAGGAAGGCGAGGTGCCGTTCGACATGCGCGACATCGATCGCCTGTCGCGGCGGGTACCCCAGCTGTGCAAGGTCGCACCAAACACCCAGAAATACCACATCGAGGACGTGCATCGCGCCGGCGGCATCATGGCGATCCTGGGCGAGCTGGCGCGCGGCGGCCTGCTGCACACGCAGGTGCCTACCGTGCACGCGAAGACCCTGGGCGACGCGATCGCGCGATGGGATGTGGGCGTGGTGGAGGACGAGCAGGTCCACACCTTCTACAAGGCCGGGCCGGCGGGCATCCCGACCCAGGTCGCTTTCAGCCAGGACACCCGCTGGCCGTCGCTGGATACCGATCGCGCCGAGGGCTGCATCCGCGATGTCGAACATGCATTCTCGAAGGAGGGCGGCCTGGCGGTGCTGTACGGCAACATCGCCCGCGACGGCTGCGTGGTGAAGACCGCCGGCGTCGATGAATCCATCCATGTGTTCGAGGGCAATGCGCGCGTCTACGAGAGCCAGGACGCCGCGGTGAAGGGCATCCTCGGCGACGAGGTGAAGGCCGGCGACGTGGTGGTGATCCGCTACGAAGGGCCGAAGGGCGGGCCGGGCATGCAGGAAATGCTGTATCCGACCAGCTATCTGAAATCCAAGGGCCTGGGCAAGCAGTGCGCGCTGCTGACCGACGGGCGCTTCTCGGGCGGCACCTCCGGGTTGTCGATTGGCCATGCGTCGCCGGAAGCGGCGGCGGGGGGGGCGATCGGCCTGGTGCGCGACGGCGACCGCATCCGCATCGACATTCCGGCGCGCGCGATCAACCTGCTGGTGGACGAGGCGGAACTGGAGGCGCGCCGCGCCGCGCAGGATGCCGCTGGCTGGAAGCCCGCGCAGCCGCGCGCGCGCCGGGTGACCACCGCGCTCAAGGCCTACGCGTTGCTCGCCACCAGCGCCGACAAGGGCGCGGTGCGCGACAAGGCGCTGCTGGATCGCATATGAGCTTGCTTGTCATGCGCGCATGCGCACGCCTGGTCACCGGCAAGCTTCCCGGTTTGACGGCACTGGCCTGGATGGCACTCGCCGTTCCGGCGCACGCTGCGGATCCCGAGCCCTTGGTGGTGGCGACCTACGCCTATCCGCAACGCGACCGCGCGGCGGCGATTCGGCCACTGGCCGACTACCTGGGCGGGCAGCTCAAACGCCCTGTCGAGGTGCGCGTGCTGGCCTCACCCACCGCATTGATCGCGGGCATGGCGGCGGGCGAGGTCGACGTCGCGGTGCCCAACCTGCACGGTTACCTGCAGGCGCTCAAACTCCCGGCGGGCAGTGTCGCCACGCTGCCGGTGCCCGCGGTTCCGCCCGCGCAGGCGGAACGCTATCGTGCGGTCATCGTCGCGCGCCTTCCGCTGACCGGCCAGACGCTTGCCGCCGAGGCGGCCAGGCTGCGATTGGTGCTGGTCGGACCGGACTCGGCTTCCGGCGGATTCGTGCCGCGCGGTCATCTGGGTGATCTCGGCATCGCCCGCCCCGAGGCCGCGTTCGCGTCGGTGGATCATGCGGGCTCGCATGCCGCATCGCTGGCCTGGCTGCGTGAAGGCCGGGCCGATGTCGCCGCCCTGGCGGCCGATGTCTACGACGCGGAACCGCATGCGGGCCTGCACGAGATCTGGCGCTCGCCGGTCATTCCGCCCGGACCGCTGCTGTGCCGTCCGGCGGCGGACGTGGACTGCGCGGCGATCCGCGACGAACTGCTCGCGGTCGAACCACGCGATCCGGCGGTGATGGCCGGACTGCGCATGGGCTGGCCGGAGTTCGGCGACGCCACCGGACTGACACGCGCCGACGAAGCGGCGCTGGCGAAACTCGCCGAGCGGATCGACTGACGACGGGCGTCAGTCGCCTCCGTTCTGGTTGGCGTCCTCACGCGCGATCCAGTCCATGATCAGTCGGCGTGCGCGCTGCTCGCGCCGGCGTCCCAGCAGGTATTCCTGGTTCAGTGCCCGGTACAGGCCGAGCATCACCAGCAACAGGAGCAGGGCGAAGGGCAGGGCGGTGATGGTGATGACCCCCTGCAGCGCATCGAGCCCACCGGCGAGCAGCAACGTGCCCGCGACCAGGGCCACGCCCACGCCCCAGACCAGGCGGCGGCGCAGCGGCGGGTCGCCGGGCGCGTCGGTGGACATGCTGGCCAGCACCAGCACCGCGGAGTCGGCCGAGGTGACGAAGAAAATCATCAGCAGCACCACCGCGATGCCGGCCAGCAAGGTGGACAGCGGCAGGTGATCGAACAGGGTGAACAGCACCGTTTCGTAGCCGCGCGCGAGTGAATCGCCCATGTCGACGCCCCCGAGGATCTGCATCCACAGCGCGGTGCCGCCGAACACCGAGAACCAGACGAAGCCCAGCAGGCTGGGCATGACCACCACGCCGAACACGAATTCGCGGAGGGTGCGGCCACGCGAGATGCGTGCGATGAAGGAACCCACGAACGGTGCCCAGGCGATCCACCAGGCCCAGTAGAAGATGGTCCAGTCGGCCACCCAGGTGCTGCCGGAGAACGGCGACATCCGCAGGCTCATGTTGACCAGCTGGTTGAGGTAGGTGCCCAGGCTGGTGGTGAAGGTGTCGAAGATGAAACCGGTTGGTCCCAGCACCAGCACCATCGCCAGCAGCAGCGTGGCCAGGCCGAGATTGAAGTTCGACAGCCATTTGATGCCGCGATCCACGCCGCTGATCGTCGATGCCATGTACAGCAGGAACGCGATGCCGATGATCGCCAGTTCGGTGCCGATGGAGTCGGGAATGCCGGTGACGCGCGCCACGCCGGCGGCGATCTGGATGGTGCCGAATCCCAGCGTGGTGGCCACGCCGACCGCCGTGGCCACCACCGCGGCGATGTTCACCGCATGGCCGATCCAGCCGCGATGATGGCGGCCGATGACCGGTTGCAGCAGGTCGCTGATCAACCCACGGCCGCCGCGATTGAACTGGAACCAGGCCATCGCCAGTCCGATCAGCGCGTAGATCGCCCAGGGATGCAGGCCCCAATGGAAGAACACGTAGCGCATCGAGGCGCGCGCGGCGTCGAGGCTACCCGGCACCAGGCCTTCAGGTGGCTTGAAATAGTGCGAGACCGGTTCGGCCGCGCCCCAGAACACCAGGCCGATGCCCATGCCGGTGGCGAACAGCATCGCCAGCCAACTGGCGTTGGAGAACTCGGGTTCGGCATCTTCGCCGCCGATGCGCAGGTTGGCAAAACGCCCCACCGCCAGGTACAGCAGGAATACCAGCGTGGCGAACACGATCAGCAGGTACAGCCAGCCGGCACTGGAAATGATCCCGGCCAGCTGCTGCTGGATCCAGGTGTTGAACGGGCCGGGCGCAAGACCGGCGACGGCGACCAGGATGGCCACCAGCAGGATGGAGATACGGAAAACCACGCAGGCCTCCTTGTCTGGAACGGAGTCGCTCGCCGGTGGAAGAAGAGGCCCGCGCAGGGGGCATGGCGTCATCGGCGAGCGCGCATGATAGCAATCCGTTTGTTTACGGCGCCTTGCTCGGCTCCCGCGTGGTGAGAACGCGGGTTACAGGCGCACGCGTGCCGCCCGCCTGCCGGTGATTGCCGACGCAGCGGCGCCCGACCGCGTCCGCCGACGCGGCCGGGCGTTGGTGTCATTGCTTCCCCGGGCCGATGTGCCGCGCCAGGAAAGCTTCCAGCCGGCGATAGAACGCCACGTTGTTTTCTTCCTTGTAGAAGCCGTGTCCTTCCTTGGGCACCGCCATCCACTCGGGGGTGTTTCCCGCGCGCTCCAACGCCTCCTTCATCGCGCGCGCCTGCGCGAAGGGCGTGCGCTCATCCGCCTCGCCATGCACCAGCAGAACGGGCTGCCTGATGCGTGAAGCCTGCATCGCGGGCGAATTGGCCTCCAGGTCCGCTTCGTCGCGCCCGACCACGCGCTCCAGATAGTTGCGTCCATACCGGGTCGATTTGATGTCGCCCTTGCTGTACATCATCTTGAGGTCGTACAGACCGGAAACACCCGCCGCGCATTTGATGAGATCAGGCGCCTTCGCGGCGGTCATCATCGCGGAGTAGGCGCCGAAGCTGGCGCCATAGGAACAGATGCGCGCCGGATCCGCATAGCCCTGTCCAATCGCCCAGCGCACGCCTTCCAGCAGATCGTCCTGGATCCGGGTACCCCACTTCAGATAGCCCGCCTGCTCGAAGCGATAACCGCGTCCCTTGGACCCGCGGAAATTGACCTGCAGGACAAGATAGCCACGGCTGGCCAGGAACTGCGCGTCGGTATCGAAGGCCCAGTCATCCCCGACCGCGTGCGGGCCGCCGTGGGGCAGCAGGATCATCGGCAGCCGGGAAGGCTGCTGGACACCCGCCGGGATCGTCAGGAATCCGTCCAGCTCCACGCCATCGCTGGCCTTGAAACGGAATGGCCGGCGCTCGCCCATCGCCGCGGGATCCAGGCCTTCCCGTCCGGCCAGCAGTTTGGTCACCTTCATCTGCTTGCGATCGAACAGATACCAGGCACCGGGATTCCTGTCGCTGTAGGCGAACAGCAGGGAGACCGCCCCGTCGTCGCTGTGGTTGACGTAGGTGACGTACTGGCCGGGGAAACTCTGGTTGAGTTTCTGGTGCAGCAGGGCTTCGCCGGAGGCGGCGTCGAAGTACACCATCCGCGGCTTGCCTTCGCCCAGCGTGGCGGCGAACGGCTCCATCGGCGTGGCGGTCCATTCCAGATCGCCGACGCTGCCGAAATCGTCCTTGGCCAGCACGCTGCGATTCTGGCCCCGCAGGTCCGACTTGACCAGCATCGACGGGCCTCCGTCTTCGCTGAAGAAGGCGTAGAGATTCTTCCCGTCTGCGGAGAACGTGTACGGCACGAACTTTCCGCCCAGTTCCTTGGCGGAAACCGGCGCCCAGTTATTGCCCTCTGCGTCAGCCGCGTAGAGCAGGTAGTTGTTGTTGTCGTCGGTGCCGGAGGCGAAGCGCGGAATCCCGTTGCGGTCCAGCGTGAACGAAAGGTCCTTGACCGGAATGTCGGCGACCAGGCGGGCGGACGTGCGCTCGGCATCCACGTCGTACAACTGGGAGCGGCTGGCGTTCATCGACAGCCGACGCATGTAGAAATGTCCGTTCGGCACCTCGGGAACACCCTCGATGTAGCCGAAACCCGCGTCGATGCCGGCCGTGCGCGTGCTCTGCTGGTAGCCGAACACGTACTTCTGGTTCTTGCCGTCGAAATCGGTGGCGATGATCTCGCCCATGGGCGAGGGCTCCTCGCGTGAGCCGGGCTTGCGGCCCTTGGCGATCACCAGCCGCTTGGGGCTGACCCAATAGATCTGTGCCGGCAGTTCGTAGCGCGGCAGCCGCAGCAGCGCGGTCTGCTGCATGTCCTGCAGGCGGTAAATCAGCAGGGCGTGGTTGCCGTCGCCGAAGTCGGCGGCGATGGAGAGGTGCTGTCCGTCGGGCGACAGGCGCGGCGAATGCAACTGGTTGGATTTCGCGAAGGCTTCGACCGGAACCGGCTCGGCGGCGGTGGCGTGCGACGACAGCATGCAACATGCTGCGAATGCAGCAATCTTCCCTGTGTTCATGTTTCCCCTGCGGGTCTGGTGGTATCCCCGGCGCGAGGGTAACCCGGAGCCTCGCCCGGCGTCATCGGGCGCCAATGGCGTTTCCTCCGGTTTGGTTGTCTAATAGCGCCCGAAGCGGGGGTATCGCCGGCCTGTCGGGCGGCGGTTGAGACAGACCCTTCGAACCTGATCCGGTTAAGACCGGCGTAGGGAAGCTTCGCAGGACGCGACCGATCCCAGCGATCCGCCCGCGTTCCATGCGCCGCCGCTTCGTCCCGCTTTCCTACCAGGACGATGCCGATGAATGCCGTGCCCTCCCGCCTGCTGCAGGACACCCAGCAGCTTTCCGAATCCGTCACCCGCCCGATTCCCGGTTCGCGCAAGATTTTCGTGACCGGTTCGCGTCCGGATCTGCGCGTGCCGATGCGCGAAATCGCGCTGACCCGCACGCCGACCCTGTTCGGCGGCGAGGAGAACGCGCCGGTGACCGTCTACGACACCTCCGGTCCGTACACCAATCCGGAGGCGCGCATCGACCTGGCCGCCGGCCTGCAGGCGCTGCGCGCGCGCTGGATCGAAGAGCGCGGGGATACCGAGGAACTGTCCGCGCTGAGTTCGGAGTTCGGCCGCTCGCGCGAGACCAACCCGAAGCTGGACGCGGTCCGCTTTCCCGGCCGGGTGCTGCCGCGCCGGGCCAAGGCCGGCGCCAACGTCAGCCAGATGCACTACGCGCGCAAGGGCATCGTCACGCCGGAGATGGAGTACGTCGCCATCCGCGAGAACCAGCGCCTGGAAGCGGTGCGCGAGGCGCTGCTGCTGGCGCAGCACCCGGGCGAGAGCTTCGGCGCCAGCATCCAGAAGATCATCACCCCGGAATTCGTCCGCGACGAAATCGCCCGCGGGCGCGCGATCCTGCCGAACAACATCAACCATCCGGAAAGCGAACCGATGATCATCGGTCGCAACTTCCTGACCAAGATCAACGCCAACATCGGCAACAGCGCGGTCTCCTCCGGCATCGCCGAGGAAGTGGAGAAGCTGGTATGGGCGATCCGCTGGGGCGGCGACACGGTGATGGACCTGTCCACCGGCAAGCACATCCACGAGACCCGCGAGTGGATCATCCGCAACTCGCCGGTGCCGATCGGCACCGTGCCGATCTACCAGGCGCTGGAGAAGGTCGACGGCCGCGCCGAGGAACTGACTTGGGAGATCTTCCGCGACACCCTGGTCGAACAGGCCGAGCAGGGCGTGGACTACTTCACCATCCACGCCGGCGTGCTGCTGCGCTACGTGCCGCTGACCGCCAAACGCGTCACCGGCATCGTCTCGCGCGGTGGTTCGATCCTGGCCAAGTGGTGCCTGGCGCACCACAAGGAGAACTTCCTCTACACCCACTTCGAGGAAATCTGCGACATCATGAAGGCCTACGACGTGGCCTTCAGCCTCGGCGACGGCCTGCGTCCGGGCTGCATCGCCGACGCCAATGACGCCGCCCAGTTCGGCGAGCTGGAGACGCTGGGCGAGTTGACCAAGATCGCCTGGAAGCACGATGTCCAGACCATGATCGAAGGCCCGGGCCACGTGCCGATGCAGCTGATCAAGGAGAACATGGACAAGCAGCTGCGCGAGTGCGGCGAGGCGCCGTTCTACACGCTCGGACCGCTGACCACCGACATCGCGCCGGGCTACGACCACATCACCAGCGCGATCGGCGCGGCGATGATCGGTTGGTACGGCACGGCGATGCTCTGCTACGTGACCCCGAAGGAACACCTGGGCCTGCCCAACCGCCAGGACGTGCGCGACGGCATCATGGCGTACAAGATTGCCGCGCACGCCGCGGATCTGGCCAAGGGCCATCCGGGCGCGCAGCTGCGCGACAACGCACTGAGCAAGGCCCGCTTCGAGTTCCGCTGGGAGGACCAGTTCCACCTCGGCCTGGATCCGGAGAAGGCCAAGGAATTCCACGACGAGACCCTGCCCAAGGACGCGCACAAGCTGGCCCACTTCTGCTCGATGTGCGGCCCGCACTTCTGCTCGATGAAGATCACCCAGGACGTGCGCGACTACGCGGCCGAGCACGGCGTGGATGAACAGCAGGCCATCGAGGCCGGGATGGCCGAGAAGTCGGCCGAATTCCTGGCCCAGGGCGCGAAGGTCTATCACCAGGGCTGAACCACGCGGCGGGCGGATGCGTCCGTTCGCCGCTTTTCCGGGCCGGCGGGGCTTGTGCCGCCGCCGCGCCCGCGCGACGCTTGGCGTCCCGGACAGGAGAATGCCGAACATGCGCCAAGCCACCTCGTTCCTCACTCGCGCCCTGTTGCTGGCGTGGGTCCTGCTGCTGGCGGCCTGCGCCACCGGCCCGCGCATCAGCAGCGAAGCCGACCCCTCCGCGGATTTCGCGGGATATCGCAGCTTCGCGTTCTATTCGCCGCTGGCGGTGGAAAGCGAGGGCTATGCCACCATCACCAGCGCCCGGCTCAAGGCCGCGGCCCGCGCGCAGATGGAGTCGCGCGGCTACGTCTACGACGAGAAGTCGCCGGACCTGTGGCTGAACATCAACGCCTACATGCAGGAAAAGACCGACGTGGTCAGCATGCCGGACGTGGATTACAACTATTACTACAGCTACCGCGCCCGCCGCTATGTCGCGGTTCCGTACTGGTATGACCGCACCAACGTCTACCAGTACACCGAGGGCACGCTGAACTTCGATCTGGTCGACGCCAAGCGCAACCAACTGGTCTGGGAAGGCATCGCCGTCGGCCGGGTCGCCAACGCCAAGCCGGCCGAACGCGCCGCGCGGCTGGACCAGGCGGTCGCCGACATCTTCGCGCGCTATCCCTACCGCGCCGGCAGCGGTACGCCGGTCGTTCCCGCGGCGCCGCGCAAATGAGCGGCGCGGCGAGTGCGGCCAGGGCGGGCATCGGTTTCGGCACCGCGCTGGCGATCACCATTTCCTGGAGCGCCAACAAGTCGCTGCTGTGGGCGGTGATCCATGGCCTGCTGTCATGGATCTACGTCATCTATTACGCGCTGGTCTACCACTTCAAGGGCTGAAATGGGCATGACCTGGCTCCGCTGGCTGGTCACCGCGCGCCGGCACCCGTCGGCGTGGTTGCTGCTGGTGCAATTGCTGGGCGTGCTGCTGTACCCGCTGATGGAGGACACCGCCGGCGGCCGCGCGGTGTTCGGTGCGTTCGGCATCCTGGTGCTGGCGCTGGCCCTGTGGGTGGTCAACCGCAGTCCGTCCCGCTTGTGGATTGCCCTGGCCCTGGCGATGCCGGCGATGGTGCTGTCGCTGCTGGCGGCCGCCTTCGACAATGCCGCCCTGGGCGTGTTCGCGCATCTGCTGGAAAGCGGCCTGTACTTCTATACCGCCGGCAGCCTGATCGCCTACATGCTGCAGGACCACCAGGTGACCAGCGATGAGCTGTTTGCCGCTGGCGCGACCTTCACCCTGCTGGCGTGGGCGTTCGCGTTCGCTTTCTCGGTCTGCCAGCAGTGGTATCCGGGCAGCTTCATTGCGGCGGTGGCGGCGGACCAGCCGCGCACCTGGATGGAACTGCTGTTCCTCAGTTTCAGCGTGCTGTCCGGCGTGGGACTGAGCGACATCGTCCCGGTGCAGGCGGAGGCGCGCGCGCTGGTGATGCTGGAGCAGTTCGCCGGGGTCATGTACATCGCGCTGGTGGTGTCGCGCCTGATCGGCCTGACCACCTTGCGGATGGGGATGCGCAGGGACGATTGAAAAAAAGCCCGCCATTGGCGGGCTTTTTCGATTCGGGCGCGGGAGCCGGTTACTTCTTCAGATCGGCGTAGCGCTGCATGGCGTCGACCAGCACCTGCTTGGCGTCGGCGGCGTTGCCCCAACCGTCGAGCTTCACCCACTTGCCCTTCTCCAGGTCCTTGTAGTGCTCGAAGAAGTGGCCGATGCGCTCCAGCCAGTGCGGACTGACCTGATCGATGTCGGTGATGTGCTTGTAGCCGGAGAAGACCTTCTCCACCGGCACCGCCAGCAGCTTCTCGTCGCTGCCGGCTTCATCGCTCATGCGCAGCACGCCGACCGGGCGGCAGCGGATCACCGAGCCGGGGATCAGCGGCAGCGGCAGCACCACCAGCACGTCGGCCGGATCGCCGTCGCCGCACTGGGTGTTGGGCACGTAGCCGTAATTGCAGGGGTAGCGCATGGGGGTGGAGAGGATGCGATCGACGAAGATCGCGCCGCTTTCCTTGTCCACTTCGTACTTCACCGGTTCCGAATCCTTCGGGATTTCGATGATGACGTTGATTTCTTCCGGCGGGTTCTTGCCAGTGGAAACGTGGTCCAGACCCATGATGCGTGTGCTCCAGAGCGTGCGGAATGACAGGGCCGGCAATTCTACGCGCTTGCCTGCTGCGGCGCAGCAGGGCCGGGGCGGTCCTCCCCGCCGGAACCGGAGGGTCGGGGCCTGCCGGCCGTCCGGCAGGGGCCGCGAAGGCCGTTTCCATGGGGTTGCCGCTCAGCTTGCCGGCCCTAGAATCCGCCCCCATGCACCCGTCCCGCCTGCTTGTCCTGGTCTGCCTGCTGGCCGTCTTGGCCGGCTTCGGCCTGCCCGAAGCCCAGGCGCGGACGGTCTACCGCTGCGTCCGCGACGGCACTGTCAGCCTGGCCACCGCGCCGGAGCCGGGCTCCCGCTGCGAGGCGCGCCAGATCGAGGACGACGCGGTCCAGTTGCCGAACCTGTGGGGCCGGATGGGCATCTTCAGCGGCACCCTCTACGAGCGGGAGCAGGACGGCCAACTGGTCTACAGCACGCGCAACCTGCCGGGCTCGCGCGTGTACCTGAAGTTCACCGTCGCCACCCCGCCCGGGGAGCCTGCGCACGCCGGCTTGGGCAAGGTCGGCAAGCCGCGCCTGAACATGTATCCCAAGGATTTCCGCACGGCGGCGAAGAAGACCGGCGTGGACGACGCCTGGCTGCGCGCGATTGCGCATGCGGAAAGCGATTTCGACGCGGCCGCGGTGTCGGCGAAGGGCGCCAAGGGCGTGATGCAGCTGATGCCGGAGGTGGCGAGCGAATACGGGGTAACCGATCCGTTCTCGTCCGCCCAGTCCATTGACGCCGGCGCGCGCCATATGAAGCTGCTGATGCGCCGCTACAAGGGCGACCTCACCCTGGTCGCGGCGGCCTACAACGCCGGCATCGGCACGGTGACCCGCTATGGCGGGGTGCCGCCTTACGCGGAAACCCAGGAATACGTGGCCAAGGTGACCGCGCTGTATGACCTCTATCTGCGCGCCCTGGGCCGCAAGAGCGCAGCTGAACGCCCGGCACAGTGACCCCGCCGGACGCTGGCGGGCGCGGGCTTTCTTCACTCCCGCATCCCGTGCACGGGCCTATGGTCGTCCCGAGGCTGGATGACAGCCGCACACGGGAGTCCGCCATGAATCGACGTGTTTTCAGCGCGCCGGACCTGGGCACCGCGGAACAGGCCATGGGTGCCGCGCTCCGACTCGGCATCCGTCCCGGCCACGCCGCGGTCCTGGCCCAGTCCGACATCGAGATGACCCAGGTCCCCGACGCCGAGAAGGAGGCATCGCCGACCGATTTCATGCCCGCCGCCTGGCGCGGGATCGTGGGCGGTGGCGTCATCGGCCTGGTCGGTGGCTTGATCGGCATGTGGTTGCCGCAAACCGGTTTCCATGCGATGGGCGTGCTCATCACCACGCTCGTGGGCGCGACGGTGGGCGGCTGGTCGGCGGCATTGGCTGGTTCGACCGTCCCCAGCGAGGTGCGGCGGGACTACGAGCGCGAAATCGAAGCTGGCCGCCTGCTGGTGGTGATCGACGGTGAGGACGACGCCCTGCTGGATCGCGCGAGCCAGGCCATTGCCGCCACCGACGGCATGCAGCCGCTGCGCCAGGTCCCGCATGGCCTGTTGCGCTGAACCGGACATCCGCGGCATTTGATGACAACTGTCACTGGTCCAGGCGTGGCGCCTGGACCTAAGGTGTGCGCCATCCATCCTCTGGAACGCATGCCATGCCCGCCGTCGCCTTGCCCGCGCTGACCCCCTATCTCGTCACCGCCGGAATCGGCTGGATCATGTATCGCCGTATCCGCCGCAGCTTCGGCCGGCAGCCCTGGCAGCCGAAGCGCACGGCATTCCGCCTGGTGCTGATGGTGCTGCTGCTGGCCATGCTGCTGGCCGCCGCGGTGTACCTGCCGGGCGTCGCGGTCGGCATCGCCGGCGGCCTGGCAGGCGGGCTCGTGCTCGGCGCGTTCGCGCTCCGGCACACCCGGGTGGAGTGGCACGAAGGAAATCCCACCTATGTGCCCAACCCGTGGTTCGGCGGAATCCTGACCCTGCTGCTGATCGGGCGCCTGGCCTGGCGCTGGTCGCACGGCGCGTTCGCCGATGGCGCGGCGGCCACGGCGCAGCAGGCCAGTCCGTTGACGATGGCGTTCGCCGGCGCGCTGGTCGGCTACTACCTGCTGCTCAACAGCGGGCTGCTGTGGCGCATGCGGCGTCTGCACGCCGCCGCCGGCTGATCAGCGGGGAATCGCCTCGGATTCGATGATCCGCATGCCGGGGGCTCCGGCATGCGCCGCATCCAGCAGCGCGGCCGCGACCGCTGCCGCCGGCACCACCCGGTAACGGCGGGGAACGATCGGATCCAGCGCGGTCAGCAGGCGCAGCGCCAGGTGTTCGCCGCTGCGCCGTTGCGCGCGTTCGCCGCCCAGCAGGGCAGGGCGGACGAAGGTGAGCGAGGCAAAGCCGCAGGCGGCCAGCGCCTGTTCCAGTTGCCCTTTGGTGCGGCTGTAGAAGACCCGCGAATCCGCGCGCGCTCCGGTAGCCGAGGTCACCGCCAGCGTGCGCGCACCCTGCCGATGCAGCAGGCGCGCGACGGCCAGTGGATAGTCGAAATCGACGTGGACGAAGGCGGCCCGCGATCCCGCATCGCGCAGGGTCGTGCCCAGCGCGCTGATCATCGCGTCGGCGCGCCAGTAGTCCGCGTCCGCATCCAGGCGCTCGAAGTCGATGACCGGGTTCAACAAGCGTGGATGCGGCGGCAGCGGGCGCCGGGTCGGCGCGATGACGGTGTCGATGCGGTCGTCCGCCAGCGCCAGCGCAAGCGCCGCCTGGCCGACCAGGCCGGTACTTCCCAGCAGCAGCAGGCGATCCATCCGCTTCTCCCTTGCGCCGGGCACGGCGCCGGCATGCCTCACGTATCCTATGCCATCGGTCGCCGGCTACTGCCGGCCCATCGCGATCCGCCCGCGCGGATCCCATTCCGCGTGACGGGAGCACGCACGACGCCATGAACCTGCCCTTGCACTTCGGATTCCTCGGCGCGCTGGAAGCGTGCCTGATCGCCTTCGCCGTGGGCCTGCTGGTCTACGCGGGCTGGCAGGCGATCTGCCGCGCGCTGGGCTGGTCGATCGGGCATGCGGTGGGCTGGGCCTGCCTGATCGCGATCGCCATCGGCGCCGGTGTCGACACCTGGAACCTGTTCTACATCGGCATGGTGAAGCTGGAGTCGCCGCTGTATGCGCGCATCGCATTGAAGGCAATCCACGATCCCGACGCGCTGGGCACGCGCGTGGTGCTGGAGATCGTCGGCGCGCTCACCGGCGTCGTAATGGGTTGGCAATGGTTCAGCCGTGGCCGGCGTGAAGGAGTCGTTTCGCCGGAACAAAAAAATACGCGGATTGAACACTGATCTGACGCGTGCATCACGCTGCGATACCGCTTGCACATAGCCATCACGTATCGCTAACGAACCAAGTAATCGAAAAAAAATCGCGGATGGTTAAGCCTGCGTGCACGTTCATTTCGGGCCGCAGGGTTGATTCAGAAGCACGAAGGCATCGTCGGCATCGTGCGCTACAGGACGCACTTCCTACTTTCCATAACGGAGCAAACGACGATGACCAAGAACAACACCCGCAAGCCGCTGATTGCCCTGATCGCCCTGGGTGCCGCCGTCGCCATGCCGATGGCCTTCGCGCAGGACACGCAGGCCCAGCAGCAGCCGCAGCCGACCGAACAGGCCGAGCCGGCCCAGCAGGCCCAGCCGACCACCGATCAGGCGACCGGCGGTGCGGAACAGTCCGCCCAGCAGTCGACCCAGTCGGGCAGCCAGCAGGGCTGGGCTGATATCGACAAGGACGGTGACGGCAACATCACCAAGGAAGAGGCCGCGGCCAATGCCGGTCTTTCCCAGGTCTTCGACAAGGCCGACGCCGACGCCGATGGCAAGCTGACCGCCGACGAATACAAGTCCTTCGTCGAAAAGAACTACAGCGAGCCGCAGAAGTAAGACGCGCACCGCGGTCATCGTGACCGCAACGCGATGGCGCACCGGCGCCATCGCCCAGCGCCCGCGGAGGGCGGCCATGCCGCCCTCCGCCTCCGAGCGAGTCGTTGTCGTCTTCCCTGCCACCACACGGTCGGGAGTACACGCAAAGCAAAAGGAGACGCGCATGAAACCTTCATCCCGCCTGTTTTCTCTGCCGTTCGCCCTGCTGGCCGTCGCCCTCGCGGCCCCGGTCGCCGCATCCGCGCCGGAACCCACCGCGCAGGAACGCGGTGCGCAGGAACAGCGCCAGGAAACACCGCCACGGCAGGCCGACACACCGCCCGCGAGCGATGCGGCGGCGCCCGCGCCACGACCTTTCGAGGAACTGGACGCCAACGGCGATGGCAACATCGGCAAGGACGAAGCGGCGGTCGACCCCGCGCTCACCCAGGCTTTCGGCACGCTTGACCAGGATGCCGACGGCAAGCTGGCGCCGGCCGAATATGCCGCCTACAGACCGGCCGGCAACGGCCGCTGATCCTTTTCACCCGTCGCGGCACGATCCGCGGATCGGCGCGGCAAAAGGAGGAAACGAATGAATTCCCATTCCCACAGCAACACGCAGACTCGCAAGCGGCCCGTCTGGCTGCTGGTGGCGATGCTGGGTGGCGCGATCGCGTTGACGGCATGCAGCAAGACCGAAGAGGAAACCATGCCGCCGCCGACCGACACCGCGCCGCCGGCCGAAACCACCCCGCCTCCGGCGGAGCCGGCAACCACGCCGCCGCCAGCCGATCCGAACGCGCCGCCGGCCACGGATCCGAACGCACCGGCGACGACTCCGCCGCCGGCCGATGGCACCACGCCGCCGGCCAGCGACCAGACGCCACCGCCTCCGGGTGACGGCGCCGCACCGGCCAAGTAGGCAAGAGTCCGCAACGCACCCCTTTGCTCCTGGTGCGGACACGACGGAACCGGAACACAGGGCGGCCTTCGGGCCGCCCTGTGCATAAGGGCCGCTGTTATGCTGCGCGCCCCACGAAGAACAGAAGGCAGCAATATGGCCGGCATCCGCTGGGTCGGTTTCGACGGTGACGACACCCTCTGGAAGAGCGAGGACTACTACCGCCAGGCGGAGCAGGATTTCGAGGCCATCCTCGCCCGGTACATCGATCTGGGCGACCGCCGCATGCAGCAGCACCTGCTGGATACCGAACGGCGCAATCTCAAGGTGTTCGGCTATGGCGTGAAAGGCATGACGCTGTCAATGCTGGAAACCGCCATCCAGCTGACCGGGGAGCGCATCAGCGCACGCGATCTGCACCGGGTGATCGAGATCGGCCGGACCACCCTGCAGCATCCGGTGGATCTGTTGCCGGGCATCCGCGAAGCGGTGGAAGCCATTGCCCGGGATCATGAAATCGTACTGATCACCAAGGGCGATCTGTTCCACCAGGAAGCCAAGATCGCCCAGTCGGGCCTGGCGGATCTGTTCCATCGCATCGAAGTGGTGTCGGAGAAGGATGTTCCGACCTACTCCCGCGTGCTGCAGGAACTGGAAGTGGAACCTTCGCGGTTCGTGATGATTGGCAATTCGCTGCGCTCCGACATCGAGCCGGTCATTCAGCTCGGGGGCTGGGGCATCCACATGCCCTATCACGTCACCTGGGCGCTGGAGACCGAACACGGCCTGGGCGAGGACGTGCCCCGTCTGGCGACCGTCGCCGGAGCGGCCGAGTTGCCCGCGGCGCTGGCCGTCATCGAGGGACGCGCCCGCTGACGGGGGGCATCCCGGGGGCGCGGGCCCAGGACAGGAAGCGACGCCTCTGCTTGAACGGAAGGTGTCCGCCATCACCGACCCCGATTCCGTTTCCGCCGGGTTAAATCCGGGTTCACGCGCCAGGCGACATCTTTCACGCACAGGCCCGCAGGAACCGGACCTTTCACTTACCGGCCCGCTGCGGCGGGCCACCGGAGGATGTCATGGCAAGCTTCTCGCTCACGCGTCTGTTGGCTCCCACCGTCCTGGCCGCCGGCCTGGGGCTGGCGGCGCTGGCTCCCTCGCCGGCCCGTGCGGACGACGATCTGGTCCGGGTCCTCGTGGACGTGGCCGATGTCATGTACCACGGCGGGCAGCCTTACTACCGCTACGGGGACGGCGACCGCTACGGCTATGGCAATCGCGTGGTCATCGTGCGCGATCGCTATCACCGCCCGACCTACTACCGCTACGTGCCGCGCCAGTACTACCGCACTCCGCCCCGCGGCAACGCCTACGGCTACTACCGCAACAATCCGCACTATGTGCGCTACGTGGATCGGGATCGCTACTACCGGTATGACCGCTACGATCGCCACGACCGCCGTGACCGGCACGATCGCCGGGATCGCTGGGACGACGATGACCGCCGCTGGCGTCGCCATGACGGACATCGCCACCACGACGACGATTGATCCGGACATCGCTGCAGGACCGAATGGCGGCCGGCATTTTTTGCCGGCCGCCTGCTTTTGCGCAGCCGCTGCGGCACAATGCCCGCATGTCGGCGTCTTCCCGTTCCCGCACCGTTCTTTTCCGGCTGGGCCTCGTGCTCGGCCTGCTGGCATGCGCGACGGTGGACGCCGCCACGCCCGCGCCGCCACAGGCCGAATGGCCCGGCAGCGGCGATGCCTCCGTGGACCGCCACCTCAAGGACATCAACGATTACGCGGCACGCTATCCGGCCGCGTTCGCCGACGAGATGTCGCGCTACTACAGCGTGCCGCGCGCGTACGTGGAAGCGATGATGAAACAGCCGGACTGGTCCGCCGGCGACATCTACATGGCCTGCGCGGTCGCGCAGGTGGCGGGGCAACCGTGCCGCGCGGTGGTGCGCGAATGGTCGCGCGATCACGCAGGCGGCTGGCGCGCGGTCGCCGAGCGCCTGGACGTGCGTCCGGGCACCGCGGACTACCGGCGCCTGCGCAAGGGGCTGGACGATACCTATCGCCGCTGGGAGCGTCCGGCGCCCTGATCCGGCATCGGCTCCGACGTGGTTTCCGGCGGCCTGTCGATGCGGGCACGCGGACGATGGCCGCGCGCCGTACACTCCGCGTCCGGCACATGAAATGACAGGGAAGGGAGACAGGGTGGGGAAGGTCGTCTGTTTCGGTGAATTGCTGTTGCGGCTGGGCGCTCCCGGCCGCGAAACCCTGCTGCAAACCCCGGCGCTGGAAGTGCATGTCGGCGGTGCCGAAGCCAATGTCGCCGTGTCGCTGGCGCGATTCGGCCATGCCGCGTGGATGGTCGGCGTGGTCGCCGACAACCCGCTCGGCGAGGCCGCGGTCGGCGAACTGCGACGGCACGGGGTCGACACCACGGCGGTGCAGCGGCAACCAGGGCGGATGGGGCTCTACTTCCTCACCACCGGCGCCGTCCATCGCCCTTCGCAGGTGCTCTACGACCGCGCCGGTTCGGCATTCGCGCAGGTGGGGGGCGGACGCCATGACTGGCCCACGCTGCTGGCCGGCGCCGACTGGCTGCATGTGTCCGGGGTAACCCCGGCCCTGGGCGCCGAAGCCGCGCGCGGCACGCTTGAAGCGATGCGCGCCGCGCGCGCGGCCGGGATCCGGGTTTCGTTCGATGGCAACTACCGCCCGCAACTCTGGCAGGCTTGGGACGGCGACGCGCCGACCCTGCTGCGGGGCCTGATGGCCGAAGCGGACGTGATGTTCGCCAGCCATCGCGACATCGAAGTGGTGCTGGGGCATGTGTTCGAGGGCGACACCGCGCAGGAGCGCTTCGCCGCCGGAGCACAGGCGGCGTTCGCGGCGTTCCCGAACCTGCAGCGGATGGCCGCGACCGTGCGGGTGCAACGCAGCGTGGATCACCACGCCTTGTCGGCGGTGTCGCTGCGACGCGGCGAACGGTTGCAGGGAACGCCGGAATACGAGATTCCCGGGATCGTCGACCGCATCGGCACCGGCGACGCTTTCGCCGCGGGCGTGCTGCATGGCGCGATGAGCGGCCGCACCGACGCCGACGCGCTGCGTTTCGGCCTTGCCGCCGGTTGCCTCAAGCATTCGTTGCCGGGTGATTTCAGCACCCTGGGCGTGGCCGACGTGGAAGGTTTCCTGGCGCAGGCGGGATTCGACGTCCGCCGCTGAACGCGGCGACGCAGGTTGCGTTGCAGCAAATCCGCGGGACGAAGCGGGAGAGCGGGCGGCGGCGGCGCCTCCCTTCCGCGCAACGGGCGGCGACTCCCGACGCGGAAGGCCGCCGGATCACCGGCGGCGCGGGATGCGGGCCGTGCGTGCCCGGGTATCGCAAGCAAATGTTGGGTCTGAAGATGCCGGGCAAGACTTTTCTTTGTGTCCGCATCGTTGAAACTGCCTCGCCATGAAGAGTGCGGTCCATGCGTAGCAAGCTGTTCGTGCCCGGCAGTCGCCCGGAACTGTTCGCCAAGGCCCTGGCGAGCGGCGCCGACGCGATCTCCTTCGACCTGGAGGATGCGGTGCCGCAACCGCGCAAGGCCGAGGCGCGCGCGAACCTGGCCGACTTCCTGGGACGGCCGGGCCTGCCGGCGGACAAGGTGATCATCGTCCGCACCAACGCGCCGACTTCGCCGGAGTTCGCCGCCGATCTGGTCGCGCTGGCCGGCCGGCGCGTGGACATGCTCAACCTGCCCAAGATCGACAATGCCCGCGACGTGACCACCGCCGTGGTCGCGATGGCCTCGCTGCTGGCGACCGAGCAGGCGCCGGAACTGCTGGTCAACATCGAAACGCCGTCGGGCCTGCGCCATGCCGCCGAGATCGGACGCGCGCATCCGCGCGTGGCCGGGCTGCAGCTGGGCCTGGGCGATCTGTTCGAAAGCCTGGGCATCGAGCGCCGCGATCCCGCCAACCTGCATGCCGTGCTGTACGCGCTGCGGATGGCGGCCGCCGAGGCCGGGGTGTTCGCCTATGACAGCGCGTATCCCGATGTCGAGGACGAAGCCGGATTCCGGCTCGAAGCCGGGATTGCCCGCCGCCTGGGCTATCTGGGCAAGAGCTGCATCCATCCGCGCCAGGTCGCCCTGGCCAACGCGGCGTTCCAGCCGTCCGAGGAAGAAATCGCCCGCGCGCGGCGGATCGTCATGGCCGCCGCCGAGGCGGCGCAGCAGGGGCTGGGCGCCTTCCTGCTGGAAGGTCGGATGATCGATCCCCCCTACCTGCATCGTGCGCAAGCCATCGTCGCGGCGGCGGATGCATGAAGATCGCGGGGGAAACGCAGGGCCCGTCTCCGCGGAGGCGCCTGACGGGCATGTCCGGCGCCGCAACCACACCGAATCAAGCAATCATGGAAACCCGATGAGCCGAACCGCCGTCCCGTCCGCATCCACGGAGGCACCCGGCTTCCTGCGTGTCCTGTCCTGCCTGCTGCTGTTGCTGTGTGCCGGCATCCCCGGGCTGCGCGCCGAGAGCCTGACGTCGGTGGAGCGCAGCGCACTGCCGGCACTGCCCGCGGGTGCGACGGTGGAGCGGCTGCAAACCATCGAGGACCGCCCGATTGCCCTGGGAACATCAGGTGCCTGGATCCTGTCGGCCGACGGCCGCCAGTGGCAGGCCGTGTCCTGGCCGGACGGACAGTCACCCCGGGTACTCGATGCCGGTGGCGACGGCCGCCAGTTGTTCGCGCTGGTGTCCACGGGATCGGAGCCCGGGCGGATCGAACAATGGCGGCTCAGCGGAAACGCGATCACGCGCCAGCTGCTACCCGCGCTTCCGGAGGCGCTGCGCTGGGCGCGCTTTGCCATCCTCGGCGACGTGTTGTACGTGGCCGGCGCCGGCGAAGGGCCGCCCCGCCTGTGGCGCACGGTATTGAGCGCACCTGCCGCCTGGAGTGACGGTCCTGCGTGGCCGGAGGGCGTGGACGGTGCGGATCTGCTGGCCCAGACCAATGCCCTCTACCTGATCGGTGGTGGCACGACCTCGCAACCGGTGTGGCGCTGGACCGCCGATCACGGCTGGGAAGCCAAGCCACCGGTGCCGGGTACGCGCCTGCCGGGATCGGCGCGTTCGCTGGGGCAGGCGCACCTGTTGATGCTGGTGCGCGACAACCGCGGCACGCACCTGATGACGTACCACACCATCACCAGTGCCTGGGCCACGCTGCCCACCGAGGTTGGTGCCGGCGTGCGCCGGGCCACCGCATGGCACAACGGCCTGGCCTGGACCACCGATGACGGCAAGGGCGGGCAGGTACTGGAATTGGCGCAGCTGGCTTCCGGCAAGCACCTGCTGAAGTGGATGGACTGGCTGGTGATCATCGTCTACCTGGCGTCGATGATCGGCATCGGCATGTATTTCTACCTGAAGGAAAAGCGCAACTCGACCTCGGATTTCTTCGTTGGTGGCCGCAGCATCCCGTTCTGGGCGGCGGGGGTGAGCCTGTATGCCACCAACACCAGTTCGATCAGCTTCATCGCCATTCCGGCCAAGGCGTTCGAGACCAACTGGCAGTACATGACCAACAACCTGATCGCCGTGATCGGATTGATGTTCGTGGCGGTGTGGATCGTGCCGCTGCTGCGCCGGCTGGATCTGATGTCAGTGTTCTCGTACCTGGAAACCCGTTTCCATCCGGCCATCCGGATGCTCGCCAGCGCGCTGTGCATCGCCATGCAGGTCGGTGCGCGAATGAGCGTGATCCTGTTCCTGCCCGCGCTGGCGATCGCCACCATCACCGGCATCAGCGTGGTCTGGAGCGTGATCCTGATGGGCGTGTTCACCATCATCTACACCGCGATGGGCGGCATGAAGGCGGTGATCTGGACCGATTTCGTCCAGGTGTTCGTCAAGATGGGCGGCGCGATGTTCGCCATCGGCTTCATCATCTGGCACCTGAAGGGCGGGGCGTCGGAGTTCTTCACCACCGCGATGGCCGAGCAGAAGATGCACACGCTGGACTTCAGCTTCGACCTGACCAAGGCGACGGTGTGGGGCTTCATCTTCCTGGTGATCTTCGACGTGGTGCTGACCTTCCCGAAGGACCAGGTGCTGATGCAGCGCACCCTGTCGACCAAGTCGGACAAGGAGGCCGGGCGTTCGATCTGGGCATTCGCGGCGATCATGATCCCGGGCGGATTCATCTTCTACGGCATCGGCACGGCGCTGTTCGTCTACTATAAGAACAATCCGGACCGGCTGAACCCGCTGCTGCCGATCGATGCCACCTTCCCATTGTTCATCGCCGCCGAGCTGCCGCCGGGCGTGACCGGGCTGATCATCGCCGGCATCTTCGCCGCCGCGATGGCCACGCTGTCGAGCATCATGAACAGCGTCGCCACGCTGATCTCGGTCGACTTCTACGAAAAACTGTCGAAGAAGGCCGACCAGAAGAAGAGCGTGCTGTTCGCCGAGGTGACCACGGTGATGGTCGGCCTGGTCGGCATCGGCCTGGCCCTGTTGCTGTCGCGCTACGACATCCACTCGCTGTTCGACATCTCCATCGAACTGGCCGGCCTGCTGGGCGGCGGCTTCGCCGGCGCGTACACGCTGGGCATGTTCACCCGCCGGGCCAATTCGCCGGGCGTGGCGATCGGCATCGGTTCGAGCATCGTGCTGACTTTCCTGGCGTGGTCGATGGATCTGGTCCATCCGTACTTCTACCTGGCCATCTCGATCCTGCTGTGCATCGTCATCGGCTACCTGGCCAGCCTGATGTTCCCCGCGCCGCAGCGCTCGCTCAAGGGCCTGACCATCTACCGCGATGCCGAATGAGCACGCGCTCCGCCCCTGCCGTTGGTCCTGTCGCGCCCGCGTCGGGGCTGCGGTAGCCTGCTGAGCGCACGCCAGGGGGAGAACCGTGGATACCCAGTTCCTGAATACCTTCGTCACCGTGGTCGATCGAGGCTCGATGGCGGCGGCCGCGCGTGAGTTGAACATCACCCCGGCAGCGGTGGCCCAGCAGATCCGTACCCTGGAACGCGAACTCGGCGCTTCGCTGATTGCGCGGGTGGGCCGGACCGTCAGCGTCACCGAGGAGGGTTCGCGAATCATCCAGCGCGCCCGCGACCTGCTGCGCGACGTGGCCGACATGCGCAGCGTCGCCAACGACAGCGCGGTTTCCGGCGAACTGCGCCTGGGCGCGTGCCCGACCGCGCTGGCCGGCATGCTGCCGGACATCCTGGCGCGGATGGTGGAAACGTTTCCGCAGATCAACGTGTTCATCAAGCCGGGCTATTCCGCCGATCTCTATCGCGCGGTGGAATCCGGCGAGCTGGACGCGGCGATCGTGCTGCAGGCCCCGTTCTCGCTGCCCAAGACCTGCCAGTGGCAACTGTTGCGCGAGGAACCGCTGGTGGTGCTGGCGCCGGCGGCGATGGCCGGCCGGGACCCGCATGAACTGCTCGCCACCCAGCCGCTGATCCGCTACGACCGCAACCAGTGGGGCGGTCGCCAGGCCGACGAATACCTGCGCACGGCCGGCATCGTTCCCCACGAGCGGTTCGAACTCAACGCGCTGAACGCCATCGCGGTGATGGTGGACCGCGGCCTGGGTGTGTCGCTGGTGCCCAACTGGGCCCGCCCCTGGCCGGAAGGACTGGACCTGGTCCGGATCCCGCTGCCGAACGAATGCGTGCCGCGCCGGATCGGCATGGTCTGGTCGCGTTCGACCGTGCGCATCCGCCTGGTCACCGTGCTGCTGCAGGAAAGCCAGGCGGTTTCGCAGCTGTCCTGATCGCGGCCGATGTTGCACTGCATCGATACCGCCGGCCCGGATCACCCAACAAAAACTAGGCTCTGAACATAGGCGCGGAGGATTCTTTCCGTGACGGCGTGCACCTAGGCTCTGTCGACATTGTCGAGGCTGTCGCCGGCGTCTGGGAGGAACGCCTGGCAGCGCGGGCGCTTTTCCTGTTGCCCGCGGATGCGAAACCACAAGAACGCCATCGGGGAGCCCCGCGGCCATATGCCGGGGTTCTTGCAGCCACCATCTCAGAGAAGAACACCATGAAGCACGTGCCCGCCGCTTTCGGCGTATTCCTGCTGGCCGCCGCCGTTAGCGCCAGCGTCAAGGCCCAACAGAACACCCCGCCGCCGCCGGACGACGCCACCCAGTCCGGCGAGGTGGAAGCCACCAACCTCGACCAGGTCATCGTCACCGGCGTGCGCACGCCGAAGGCGGTGGACAAGATCCCGGGCGCGATCACGCTGGTGTCCAAGCAGGAAGTCGAGCGCACGCTTGGCCTGACCGAAGATGCGACCGCCGTGCTCGCACGCCAGGTGCCCGGCTACTCGGAATCCTCGCAGGCGATGAGCAATACCGGCGAGACGCTGCGCGGGCGTATCGCCCTGCGCCTGTTCGACGGCATCCCGCAGACCTCGCCGCTGCGCGAGGGCAATCGCTCCGGCACCTTCACTGACATGGGCCTGGTTGGCCGCATCGAGGTCATCAATGGCCCCTCGGCCTCCGAGGGTATCGGTGCGCAGGGCGGCATCATCAACTATCTGTCCAAGACCCCGACCAAGGACGGCAGCGAAACCACCGTCACTTCGCGCTACAGCACCCAGAACGGCGACGACAGCGAAAGCTGGAAGCTGGGCGTCACGTACGCGTACAAGGCCGATGACTTCGACCTGCTGACCGCGGCTTCCTTCATCGATCGCGGTATTTCCTACGATGGCCGCGGTCGCCGGATTGGCATGAATGCGAGCGGCTCCATCTCCGATTCCAAGGCCGACAACCTGTTCATCAAGTGGGGCATGAACTTCGGCGAGGCGGGGGAACAGCGTGTCCAGGGTTCCTTCAGTCGATTCAACGTGAAAGGGAACAACAACTATCATTGGGTTCCCGGCGATCGCGAACAGGGCATCACCGATACCGCCGAACGCGGCCGTATCCCCGGTTCAAGGGCCGAGTTCAACGATTTCACCCAGTTCGCGTTCTCCTATACCCATGGTGATTTCTTCGCAGGCACCCTGAAAGTGGACCTGTACAAGGCCAACCAGGCCATGCGTTATCCGGCGGAGAATGGAGATGATCGCCAGGATCCGGTGATCGCGCCGATTGGTACCTTGTGGGATCAATCCGAGATTCATTCCAGCAAGCAGGGCCTGCGCACGGCCTGGACGCGGCCGCAACTGTTCGGCGTGGATGGCCTCGAAATGCGCATGGGCCTGGACCTGGTCGAAGACGAGACCGAGCAGAGCCTGGCATTGACCCATCGCGTCTGGGTGCCACCGATGACCTACAAGAGCACCGCGCCCTACGTGCAGCTCTCCTATGACATCGGCCCGGTGACCTTGAGCGGCGGCCTGCGCCGCGAGGATGGCGAGCTATCGGTGGACGACTACACCACCACCTGGTTCCGCGATCGTCGCTCCGTCCTGGGTGGAAAGCTGTCCTACGAGGAAACGCTCGCCAACTTCGGTGCCATCTGGCGCCTGCCGGCTGGATTCTCGGTGTTCGCGTCCTATGGCGAAGGCTTCGGCCTGCCCAACGTCGGCATCCCGCTACGCAACCTGCAGTGCTCCAACGACTCGCCGGAAGGTACCCAGCCGGACGGCTGCCCCAACGACCCGCAGGCCACGGTGGCCGGCATCGTCGATCTGCAGCCGATCATCGCCGACAATCGTGAAGTCGGCTTGAACTGGCAGGGACAACGCGGCAGCTTTGGCCTGTCCCATTACAAGTCGGATTCGGATTTCGGTGTTTCCCTGGCGGTGGACCCGATCAGCCGCGATTTCGTGATGGTTCGCGCGCCCGTCGAAATCAAGGGTTACGAGTTCAACGGCGAATACAACTTCAACGATCAATGGAAGGCAACCGCCCTGTACTCCCGTATTCGCGGCAAGACCACGTTCGTGACTAACGGTCCCCTCGACAAGGAAATGGGCATCAACGACATCAGTCCCGACAAGATCGGCGCGTCGCTGACCTGGAACTTCCTGCCGCGCGGCAACGTGATCCTGGGCGCCACCCAATGGCTGGACCGCGATATCAACGAGGGCCGCTCGGGTGAAGAGCACACCAAGGGCTATACCCTCTACGATCTGACCGTCAACTATGAAACCGAGAAGTACGGCAAGTTCACCCTGGGCGTGGAGAACCTGACCGACAAGTTCTACATCCTGAGCTGGTCGCAGATCGACTTCTACCGTAACTACTTTGCCGGTCGCGGTCGGGTGATCTCGTTGACCCACACCATCAACTTTTGAAACGGACGACTCCCCCACGTCGGATGTTTCAGGGAACGCACGGGCAGCGGGCGTGGCCGCTGCTGATGGCCGCGCTGATGGCCGTGCCCGCGGCGCGGGCGCAGGCGCCGGTGGTGGATCTTCCGTCCGCGGCTTCGGCCGCGGCGGAAGGTTTCTCGCCGGCCCGCCTGCAGCGGCTGGATGATTTTCTCGATCAAGCAACCGGACCGAAAGGCTATCCGGGCGCGGTGGCCCTGATCGCGCGCGACGGCAAGGTCGTCACGGTGCAGGCACACGGCTACCGCGACCTCGCGCGCAGCCGGCCGATGACGGAGGACACGATCTTCCGCATCTACTCGATGACCAAACCGATCACGTCGGTGGCGGTGCTCCAGTTGATGGAGCAGGGCAAGCTGGGCCTGGACGACCCGGTCAGCCGCCATCTGCCGGCATTCGCGCATATGCAGCGGTTCGCGGGCGGGACGGCGGACGCGCCGGTGCTGGAACCGGTGGAACGCGCCATCACCCTGCGCCAGTTGCTCACCCATACGGCCGGTTTCGCCACCGGCGGCGAGGGCTTCGAGGAAGCCACGCGACTGCTGGAGCGCGCGGACCTGCATGGGTCGCCGGACCTGGCGGGCTTTGCCGCGCGCCTGGCGAAGGTGCCGCTGGCCACCGAGCCGGGCACCCGCTTCAAATACGACGGCACCGGCATCGAAGTGCTGGCGCGCGTGGTGGAAGTGGTGAGCGGGGAATCGTTCGAGGCCTATCTGCGCCGGCACATCCTGGCGCCGCTGCGCATGCGCGATACCGGCTTCAGCGTGCCGGAAGCCGCGCGCGGACGCGTGGTCGACCTGACCCGCATGGGCGCCGACGGGAAACTCGCGCTGGACGACAGCCGCAGCGCCCGTCATCCCGGCGAGGCGCTCAATGCCTATCCCAGCGGTGCCGGCGGACTGTATTCCACGGCGTCGGACTACGCGCGGTTCTGCCAGATGCTGCTCGACGGCGGGATCCTGGACGGGCAGCGCATCCTCGGCCGCAAGACGGTCGAGCTGATGATGATGAATCACCTGCAGGACCAACTGGATCCGCCGGTCACCGAGTTCAGCCCCGCCGAGGGCTTCGGCCTGGGAGGTTCGGTGATCCTGGACGTTGCCGGTCGCGGCCGGCTGGGATCGGTCGGCGCCTACGGCTGGTCCGGCGCGGCCTCCACCTATTTCACCGTGGACCGGCAGGAGCGCATGTTCCCCATCCTGCTGCTGCAGCATCTGCCGGACGGACAGCCGCACGGTCTGCCGCGTCTCGCCACGCCCTTCTACAACCTGGTCTACCAGGCACTGGAACCATGACCGCAACACCCAGGCACATCCTCGTCGCCGGTTCGGCGAACCTCGATTTCGTCGTCCGCGCCGCGCACGTGCCGGCGCCGGGCGAGACCGTGCTGGGACGCGACTTCGCGACCTTCCCGGGTGGCAAGGGCGCCAACCAGGCGGTGGCGGCGGCGCGCGCCGGCGGCGCGCCCACCCGCATGCTGCTGGGACTGGGCGAGGATGCGTTCGCCGCGACCCTGGAAGCGTCGCTGCGCGATGCGGGCGTGGATCCGGTGATAGTCCGCTCGCGCAAGCTGCCCACCGGCACCGCCTTCATCTGCCTGTCCGACGACGCGGAGAACGCGATCACCGTGGCACCCGGCGCCAACAACGCATTGCGTGCCAGCGATCTGCCGCCGCTTGCGGCGGTTTCGCACCTGCTGCTGCAACTGGAAACACCAATTGAGACCGTCACCGCCTATGCCGCCACCGCGCGCCATGCGGGGGTCAAGGTGGTGCTCAACGCCGCGCCGGCGCGCCCATTGCCCGACGCGCTGCTGCGCGCGGTCGACGTGTTGATCGTCAACGAGGGCGAACTGGAAACCCTGGCCGGCGCCGAAGGCGGCATCGCCGACCGCCTCGATCGCCTGGCCATGCCCTGCGTGGTGGTCACCTTGGGCGCACGTGGCTGCATTGCCCGATGCGACGGCGAAGTCATCGTGCAGCCCGCGTTCCCCGTCGTGGCCGTGGACACCACCGCCGCCGGCGACACCTTCTGCGGCGCGCTGGCCGCGCGCCTGGCCCGGGGCGAGGCCCTCGCCGATGGATTACGCTACGCCTGCGCGGCCTCGGCGCTGGCCTGCATGCGTCTGGGCGCGCAGGCGTCCATTCCCGCGCGCGAGGCGGTCGAAGCCTTCCTGCGCGACGCGCCGGCCGGTTCGCCGCAGGCACGCCAGGCCCTGGCCGCGCACTGCGGACTGATCTGAATCCCCCTCCCGAAAGAAGTACGCCATGACTGCCGCTCCGGATCCGTTCCTTTCCGCCCACGACGACGATGCGCTCAGGCACGTGCCGAAGACCGAATACAAGTTCTCGCACGTCACCACCCAGCGCTACCTGCCGACCCCGGGCAAGGCGCCGGGTTGGCCGTTCGCCGAGATCGGCCACTGGAAGATCGATGTCAATGCGACTTCGGCCGACTGGATCGCCGAGCTGCGCGACTGGCGCCGCGAGCACCTGACCCGGATCGGCTACGACGACGCCAACTACCGCCGCCCCGAACTGCAATGGGCGCAGCGCAATTTCGTGCATGCGCAGATGATGGTGGAGGACCGCTATTTCTACGATCCGGTGGCGGGCCGCTACACCGTGGACCGCTATTTGGACGATCTGGAACAGCGCTTCGGTGGCCTGGACAGCGTGCTGCTCTGGTATGTCTATCCGAACATCGGCATCGACGACCGCAACCAGTTCGACATGGCCGCGGACCTGCCCGGCGGCCTGGCCGGCCTGAAGGGCGCGGTGGAGGATTTCCACCGCCGCGGCGTCAAGGTGTTCCTGCCGACCATGCCCTGGGACAACGGCACCCGCGCGCAGGGCGAGGCCGACTGGCAGGCGATCGCCCGGCTGGTGAAGGAAGTCGGCGCCGACGGCATCAACGGCGATACCTACAACGGCGTGCCGCGCGCGTTCTTCGACGCCTGCGATGCGTTGGGCCAGCCGGTGGTGGTGCAGCCCGAATCCACCATCAGCGCCGAGGAACACCTGATCTGGAACGTGCAGAGCTGGGGCAAGAAGGCGCCCAACGAGGTCATCCCGCCGGTCGCCAAGTTCAAGTGGCTGGAACCGCGCCACATGATCAACTACGAGAACCGCTGGGGCCGCGACCGCAACCACGATCTGCAGTACATCTTCTTCAACGGCATCGGCTACAACGCCTGGGAGAACATCTGGGGCCTTTGGAACCAGTTCACGCCGCGCGACGCCGAATCACTGCGCCGCATCGCCACCATCGAGCGCCGCTTCGCGCCGTTGCTGGTTAGCCGCGACTGGACACCGTATTTCCCGACCCTGCAGGCCGGCGTGTTCGCCAGTTGCTTCCCCGGCGAGGGCCAGGTGCTGTGGACGCTGGTCAACCGCAACGAGTACGACGTCGAGGGCGAACAGCTGGCGCTGCCGCACGCGCCGGGCCGCCAGTATTTCGACGTCTGGCATGGCGTGCAGCTGCAGCCGCTGGTCGTCGGCGACCGGGCCGTGCTGGAAATGAACCTGGAAGGACGCGGCTTCGGCGCGGTGCTGGCGTTGGATGAGGGCATCTCGGTCGACGGCCTGCCCGCATTCCTGTCGCTGATGGCGGGCCTGGCGCGGGTGCCGCTGCGCAGCCTGTCCAACCGCTGGCATGCGATTCCGCAGCGGATCACCCCGATTGCGCCGACCGCCGTGCGCGCGCAGGCGCCGGAGGGAATGGTGACGGTGCCGGCCGGCGAGTTCGTGTTCGTGGTCGGCGGCGTGGAGATTGAAGGCCAGACTTGGGAAGGCCTGGACGTGCAGTACCCGTGGGAAGGCAGCGCGCGACGCCACCATCGGCGACGGATGGCGATGAAGGCCTTCCACATCGATCGCCATCCGGTCACCAACGCGCAGTTCAAGGAATTCCTGGACGCCAGCGGCTACGCGCCGCGCGATGCGCACCATTTCCTGCGCGACTGGCAGGACGGCGCGCCGCGCCCGGGCTGGGAAAACCGGCCGGTCACCTGGGTGTCGCTGGAGGATGCGCGCGCCTACGCCGCCTGGGCCGGCAAACGCCTGCCGCACGAATGGGAATGGCAATACGCCGCGCAGGGCGCCGATGGGCGGCTCTATCCGTGGGGCAACGACTGGCGCGCCGACGCGGTGCCGCCGGTGAACCGCGAACGCCGCCTGCGTCCGCCCGCCGAGGTGGGCGCGCATCCGCAGGGCGCCAGTCCGTTCGGCGTGGAGGATCTGATCGGCAATGTCTGGCAGTGGACCGACGAGTATTCCGACGAACATACCCGTGCGGCGATCCTGCGCGGCGGCAGCGCCTACCAGCCGCAGACCTCGCACTGGTACTTCCCGCAGGCCTACCGGCTGGATCAACACGGCAAATACCTGCTGATGGCGCCGAGCAAGGATCGTTCCGGCATGCTCGGGTTCCGTTGCGTGGTGGACGCGGAGTAGGGCATGGCGGTGGACGGACATCATCCGCAGGGCGATCGCTTCGCGCCCGCCGCCGCCGGCGCGGTGGTGCTGGAGGGCGTGCTCGGCGAGGCCATCGAGGCCAGCCGGCGCGGCCGGCTCAGCCACTTCATCACCGGCGCCGACAGCCCGGCGATCGCGATCTTCAAGCCCGAGCACACCCGCGACAACCAGGAAGGCGACTGGTACGGCGAGCACGCCGGCAAATGGCTGTACGCCGCCGCGCGCGCGGTGGCGCGCAGTGGCGACGATGCGCTGCGCGACAACCTGCGCACGGTCGCCGACTACCTGCTGTCGCGCCAGGCTGATGACGGTTACCTAGGCAACTACGCGCCCGAGCGCCGTTTCATGCGTCCGCAACCGCCCAAGCCGGTCAGCTGGGACGGCGCGCCGGCGTGGCGCACCTGGGACATCTGGACCCACAGCTATCTCATCCTCGGCCTGATCGAGACCTGGCGCGCGCTCGGCGACGATCGTTATCTCGCCGCCGCCCAGCGCATCGGCGATCTGTGCTGGCGCACGCTGGGCGAAGGCGGCATCGACATCACCACGCTGGGCAACCACTTCGGCATGTCGGCCACGGTGTTGATGGATCCGGCGGTGGAACTGCACCTGGCGACCGGTGATCTGCGTTACCTGGAACTGGCCGAACGCATCGCCGAACAGGCCGATGCAGAACCGCGGCTGGCCCTGATCCGGCGCGCGCTGGAAGGCGCGGACGCGTCGGAAATCGCCACTGGCAAGGCCTATCAGCTGGCCTGGAACCTGGTCGGGCTGGCCAAGCTGTACCGGGCCACCGGCAACGCGCGCTATCGCGATGCGATCGACCACCTGTGGCACAACATCCGCACGCACCACCTGACCCTCGGCGGTGGTCCGTGGGGCGGGGTGGCGCATCGATCGCGCGAGGTGTTCAACCCGATTGGCGTGTTCAGCCCGCAGGCCTACGTGGAGACCTGCTCGGTGCTGGCCTGGCTGCAGCTCAACCGCGAACTGCTGCGCATCACCGGACAGGCCCGCTACGCCGAGGAAATCGAGCGCATCGCTTACAACGATCTGCTCGGCGCCGCCGCGCCCAACGGCGAGGACTGGTGCTACTACTCGTTCCCGAATGGCCCGCGCGTGCACACCACCTACTGGCGCTGCTGCAAATCCAGCGGCGCGATGGCCTGGGAAGAACTGCCGCCGCTGGCTTGCGGCGTGGCCGACGATGGCGCCTTGCAGATCAATTTCTACGGTCCCGGACACGCGCGGCTGGCGCTGGCGGAGGGCGAGGTCGGCATCGTCCAGTCCGGCGGCTATCCGTTCGCCGGCGACGTGCGCCTGCAGGTGGAGTTGAAACAGGCGACGACCTTCACCCTGCGACTGCGCATTCCCGCCTGGGCCGACGGCGCCCGGGTGGCGGTCAATGGCGAATCCGTGCCGGCCACCGTCGTCCCCGGCGAGTGGCTGGACCTGACCCGCCAGTGGCAATCCGGTGATGCGATCTCCCTCGATCTGCCGATGACGCCGGTCCTGCACTATCGGCGCAGCCGCAACGTGCAGGAATCACGCGCGCCGGACGGCTCGCCGGTGCGCCAGCAGGTGCTGCGCTACGACTACGTGGGCCTGACCCGCGGCCCGCTGGCGTACGCGACCGGCCTCATCGACGGCTTCAAGCATGAAGAGGCGATTCGCTTGCCGGACGCGGCGCCCGCAGAGTGGCTGCACGAGTCGCCGGCCGCCGATGGAGGGCCCGGCGTGGAAGTGGAAATGCGCCTGTCCTGCCGCGCGCCGCTGCGCTTCGGTCCCTACTACCGCGCCGGCGGCCGCGAGGACGGCGCCTGGCGCCTGGGCTGGCTGTCGCTGGCGCCGGATCGCTGGCGCGCGGATCCGGAAGCGGATGCCTGAGCCGGGAGAAGGGATCTCGCATGCACGCGCCGGGCAAGCAAGAATTTGTCGCCGCTGAAAGTACGCGGCCCCGCTGTTTCGTCTCCGGGGCATGCGGGAGACTGGCCCCGGCACGGTTCGCGGCACCCGATGGAAAATTCACGCATGGATAACCCGTCTCCCTTCGGCCTGGTGCGGCGCGAGGGCCCCACCGGACCGCTCAGCGGCGTCAAGGTGCTGGATCTGAGCGCCTACATCGCCGGGCCCTACGGCTGCACGCTGCTGGCCGACCAGGGCGCGCAGGTGATCAAGATCGAGCCGCCGGACGGCGACAACCTGCGCAAGTACCCTTCCACGCTCGCGGCCGAAAGCCGCGCGTTCATGGGCGTGAACCGCAGCAAGATCGGCATCGTCCTGGATCTCAAGACCGCCGACGGCCTGGCCGCGCTGTTGCGGCTGGTGCGCGAGGCCGACGTGCTGGTGCACAACTTCCGCCCGTCGGTGCCGAAGCGGCTGGGCATCGATTTCGATCGACTGACGCTGATCAACCCGCGCCTGATCTACTGCGCGGTGACCGGTTACGGCGAACGTGGCCCGATGAAGGACAAGGCCGGCTATGACCAGGTCCTGCAGACGATGACCGGCATGTGCACCTTGCAGGGCAAGCGCGGTGGGGCGCCGGAAATCACCTACGGTTCGGTGGTGGATTACTACGCCGCCGCGCTGCTGGCGGCGGGCGTGTCTTCGGCGCTGTACGAGCGCGAACGCAGCGGACGCGGCCAGTTCGTCGGCGTGTCGCTGCTGCGCAGCGCGCTGACCATGCAGTCGGCGCGGATGATCTGGGCCGAAGGCGAATCGCTGGACATTGGCCGTGACATGCGCTCCGGCGGCGTCACCGGGATCCATCCGGCGCGCGAGGGATACATCTACATTTCGGCCAATACGCCACGCTTCTGGAAAGCGCTGTGCGAGAAGACCGGCCTGGACGCGCTGGCCGGGAACGAACGCTACGACAGCGTGCGCAAGCGCGCCGAGCACGCGAACGAGATCGTGCCGCTGCTGCACGAGGCGCTGGCCGCCCACACCGCGATGGAATGGGAAGCGCTGTTCGGCGACGAGGTGCCGTGCGCGGCCGCGCGCCGGATCGAGGACATGTTCGATCACCCGCAGGTGCTGGCCGAGGACATCGTCGCCAGCATCGAACACCCGGCGGTGGGCCGCTATCGCGGCGTGACCCGGCCGATCGCGTTCGGCCGCACGCCGGGACCGGCGCCATTCGCCGCGCCGGTGTTCGATCAGCACACCGACGAGGTGCTGGCGGCCACCGAAACCGCCGAGTCATCATCGCGATAGCGGGCGGCGGACGGGCCTTTCGGCGCTGCGTGCGCGCCGCTGCCGGGTCCCTCCGCTAGAACCAGCCGTTCCGGCGATACCAGTCCACCGTGTCGGCCACGGTCTGTTCGGCCGGCCGGAAACGCAGGCCGAGTTCGCGCTCGCTCTTGGCCGGATTGAAGCGGGTGCGATCGGCCTCCCGCACCATCAGGCGCACCGTCGCCAATCCCAGCAGCACCGGCTTGCCGGTCAGGCGCGCATAGATTTCCTGCGCGGCGGCCAGCGTATACAGCAACGGCAGCGGGAGCTGCCTTGTCGGCACCTTGAAACCGCCCACCCTGCCCAGCATCGGGATAATTTCCTTCATGACCATGTGGCGTCCCGCCGCGAGATAGCGTTCGCCGGAGCGGCCCCGTTCGGCCGCGGCGATCTGCGCCAAGGCGACGTCGCGGGCATCCACCACCGAGAAACTGCCCGGCACCAGGCCCGGGAGCTTGCCCTTCGCCACATCGTTGACCAGTTGCCCGGACGAAGTCGGGCCGATATCGCCGGGGCCCCACATCCAGCCGGGCAGGACGAAGCACGCATGCATGTCCGGGTGCGAGCGGACGAAAGACCGGACTTCGCGATCGGCGAGGATCTTGCTGCGGTAGTAATCGTCGGCATCCGCGGGATCGCGGTCGCAGGTCTCGTCGATCACCGTGCCCGGCGGGCCGTTGAGCACCGCGATGGAAGAGGTCTGCACGAAGCGGCGCACCCCGGCGGCGTAGGCGGCGGCGATCAGCGCGGCGGTTCCATCCACGTTGATGCGCTTCAGGGCGTCCCAATGACTGCCGCCGGTGTAGTTCTCACGGAAGTAGGCCGCCACGTGGAAAACCGTGTCGCAGCCCGCGAGCGCGGGAGCGAACGCGGCGACGTCGCTCATGTCGCCGGCGACGACTTCCACCTGTGGCACGTCCGAGAACTGCCGGCGGGCCTTGTCGGCGGATCGCGCCAGGGCGCGCACGGCCACGCCGCGCGCGACCAGTTCACGGACCAGGTTGTTGCCCAGCAGCCCGGTGGCGCCGGTGACGAAGACGGTCCGGAGCGTCATGGCTGCCGGCTCCGGGGCGGCGAGGGGAGGATTTCACCGGTCGGCAGGGTCGGTTGATAGGGCAGGTGGGGAAACATGACAGGCTCTCGAAGCGGCGAGGGAATTCCAGATATCGACTGATATCTGGATGGCGCATGGTATTTTTGCCGCCTTGCCCTGTCAATTCCAGATAGCAATCGATATCTGCAATGTCACATGACTGACCATTCTCCCCACCGCCTGACCCGCGAAGAAAGCCAGGAACAAACCCGCCAGCGTCTGATCGAGGCCGCCTGCAAGCAGGTGGCCGAGCGGGGTTTCGCGGCGGCCTCGGTGCGCGACATCGCGCGCGCTGCCGGCTACACCCAGGGCGCGTTCTATTCCAATTTCAGCAGCAAGGAGGACTTGCTGCTGGACCTGTTGCGCCAGCACAAGGAACAGGAGGCGCGCCACATCCTCGACGCGATCGATGCCGCGGGTGACGATTTCGGCGCCGCGCTGCAGGCACTGGAACGCTGGGCGAGGAGTTTCGGCATGGACGCCGAACAGGCGATGCTCGCCACCGAACTGCACCTGCACGCCGCCCGCAACGCGGCGTTCGGCAAGGCCTATGCGGCCCTGATGGCGGAACAGCGCAAAGCCTACGCGGCCCTGTTGACGCGCTTGTTTTCGCTCGCGGGCCAGACGCCGCCCGCACCCACCCTGGAACTGGCCGGCAACCTGATGACGCTGGCGCGCAGTCTCGCCATCGATCACGCCCTGTATGGCGGAACGGCGGCGGGCAAAACCTTGGTCAGGACCATCCGCTCGCTTTTCAGCGCGGTGCCCGCACGCTGAGGACCCGCGCGGGGAACAACGGATAACGGGCGGAATTTACGCCGAATTTACGCGGCCACCCGGACCACGAATGGAGGCTTTACGCCGGCCGGCGGGAAGATTTCCGCAGCCGCGGAGCCGTTTCCGCGTGGACCTTCCGCAATGCGCATCCCTTCCTTCCGCACGTCGTTCCCGGCGTGCGCGTTCCTGCTGGCGCTGGCCGCCCCCGCCGCCGCTGGCACCCTCGGCGGCAACGCCGCCCTCACCACCGACTACGTGTGGCGCGGCATCACCCAGACCCAGGGCGACCCCGCGATCCAGGCCGGCGTGAAAGCCACCGCCGGCAACGGCCTGTATGGATCGGTGTGGGGTTCCAGCGTCGAATTCGCGCCCGACACCCAGGCCTCCAGCGAATTCGACTTCGTCGTTGGCTGGGCCGGCGCTCTGGCCGACGACTGGGCGCTGGACGTCAACCTCACCCATTACCGCTATCCCGGCACCACCGTTGATCTCGACTGGACCGAACTCAACGGCACGGTGACGTGGAAGCAGAACTACTGGGCGCAGGTCGGCTGGTCCAACGACGCCTTGGCGACCGATCACCACGGCACCTACGCGCAACTGGGCGCGCGCCTGCCGCTGAACGCGCAATGGCGCCTGGAAGGCGCGGTCGGCCACTACTGGCTGGACGACGCCTACGGCGACAGTTATGCGCACGGCCAACTCGGCGCGGTATGGGCGTTCAAGCCCCCGTTCGAACTGCGTGTGGCCGCGCACGCCACCGACGATTCCGCCAAGCGCCTGTTTCCGGATCTGGCCGGCTCGCGCTTCGAGGCGGCCCTGCAAGCGTCCTTCTGAGGAGAACTCCCATGCCTGGTTGGCTGGCCCTGTTGTGTGGCATCGCGGTGATCGTGGCGGCGGGTTACCTGCTGTACGTGATCCTGCGTCCCGAAGAATTCTGATGCGGTGAACGACAATGACTGAAGCTTTCCTCGTCTTCGCGCTCGCCATCGCCCTGGGCTGGCCGCTGGGCCGCTATCTGGCGGCGGTGATGCGCGGCGCGTCGATGCGCGGCGACCGCCTGTTCGGCTGCATCGAAAAGCCGATCTACGCGCTGCTGGGCACGCGCCCGGAGCGCGGCATGAACTGGCGCGGCTATGCCGGCGCGTTCCTGCTCAGCAACCTGATCGTCGGCCTGATCGCCTGGGTGGTCTTCATGACCCAGGCGTGGTTGCCGTTCAATCCCGACGCCATCCCGAACATGCGCTGGGACACCGCGCTGCACACGATGGTGTCATTCCTGACCAACACCAACCAGCAGCACTACTCCGGCCAGGCGCAGCTGTCCTACCTGTCGCAGATGACCGGCATCGTCGGCTTGCAGGTCGTTACGCCGATGATGGGACTGGCGATGGTGGTGGCGACCCTGCGCGCGCTGTTCGGCGGCCGCAATCCCGCCGACACCGTGCGGGAAGGCGGCGCGGACCCGACCGCCGAGCGCGTCGACGTCGGCAACTACTGGGCCGACGTGGTGCGCCCGACCGTGCGCTTCATGCTGCCGCTGTGCCTGCTGTGGACGCTGCTGCTGACCAGCCAGGGCGTGCCTTCCACGCTCGCGGCCGGCCCGGTGGCCACGCCGGTGGACCGCTCCGCCGGCATGACGGAGCAGAAGATCCCGCTGGGACCGGTCGCGGCGATGGTCGCGGCCAAGCAGCTCGGCTCCAACGGCGGCGGCTGGTACGGCCCCAACAGTTCGGTGCCGCTGGAGAATCCGACCCCGCTGTCCAACCTCCTGGAAACCCTGGGCATCCTGTTGATCCCGGTGTCGGTGGTGTTCATGGTCGGTGCGTTCACCGGCCGACGGAAATTCACCGCGCTGGTGTTCGGCAGCATGATGCTGATGTCGGTGGTGTCCACCGGCGCGGCGATCTGGTCCGAGGCGCATTCGGCTACCGCCGCGGACCCGGCGTTGATGGAAGGCAAGGAAGTGCGGCTGGGCGCCGACGCGTCCGCGCTGTGGGCGGCGGTCACGACCCAGGTCAACAACGGATCGGTCAACGCCATGCACGACTCGTTGGCGCCGCTGACCGGGCTGGTGACGCTGGTCAACATGCTGGTCAACGCGATCTGGGGCGGGGTGGGCTGCGGCCTGCAGCAGTTCATCGTGTACCTGCTGCTGAGCGTGTTCCTGGCTGGGCTGATGACCGGACGCACGCCGGAACTGTTCGGCCGCAAGATCGAAGTCGGCGAAGTGCGCTGGCTGGCCCTGCTGATCCTGCTGCAGCCGCTGGTGGTGCTGGGCCTGACCGCGATCACGCTGGCGGTGCCTTCGATCACCGGGAACTCGAATCCCGGCTTCCACGGCATCAGCCAGGTGTTCTACGAGTACACCTCCGCCTTCGCCAACAACGGTTCCGGTTTCGAGGGCCTGGGCGACGCGACCTACTGGTGGAACCTGAGCTGCGTGGTGGCGCTGGCGCTGGGCCGCTTCCCGGCGTTGATCATCCCGCTGCTGGTCGCCGCCCGCATGGCGGGCAAGCGCTGCGCCGCCGAGTCGGCCGGCACCCTGCACATCGAAACACCCACTTTCGCGCTGACCCTGGTGGCCGTGGTCGTGATCCTCACCGTGCTGCAGTTCATGCCGGCGCTGGTGCTGGGACCGATCGCCGATCACCTGTCGCTGGCGGCGCACTGAGAGCACTCCCATGACGACGATTTCTTTCCAGGAAAAAACCCGCCGGGATCATCCGGCGCTGATGGATGGCGCGGCCTTCCGCGCCGCCCTGCGCGACGCCTTCCTCAAGCTGGCGCCGCAGCACCTGATCCGCAGCCCGGTGATGGCGGTGGTGATGGGCGGAACCCTGCTGTCGGCGGTGATCACGCTCGCCGGCCTGGCGCCCATCGGATTCGGCGGGGCGGTGACGGTGATCCTGTTCGTGACCGTGCTGTTCGGCAATTTTGCCGAAGCGGTGGCCGAGGCGCGCGGACGTGGCCAGGCGGCGTCGCTGCGGCGCGCGCGCAAGGACCTGGTGGCGCGGCGGGTGGACACCGCGCTGGGCGGCGCCGAGACCCGCATGCCGGCGGCCGACCTGCGCCCCGGCGACTACGTCATCGTGTCCGCTGGCGAGCAGATTCCCGCCGACGGCGAGATCATCCGCGGGCTGGCGACCATCAACGAGTCGGCGGTCACCGGCGAATCCGCGCCGGTGCTGCGCGAGGCCGGCACGGATCGCTCCGGCGTGATCGGTGGAACCAAGGTGCTGTCCGACGAGATCGTGGTGAAGATCACCGCCGAGCCCGGGCACAGCTTCCTGGATCGGATGATTGCGCTGGTGGAGGGCGCCAACCGCCAGAAGACCCCCAACGAGATCGCGCTGACCCTGTTGCTGGCGGCGATGACGCTGACCTTCCTGATCGTGGTGGCGACGCTGCCGGCGATCGGCGCCTTCGTGGGGGTGAAGGTGGACCCGCTGCTGCTGATCGCGCTGCTGGTGTGCCTGATTCCGACCACCATTGGTGGCCTGCTGCCGGCCATCGGCATCGCCGGCATGAACCGCGCGCTGTCGGCCAACGTGCTGGCCAAGTCCGGCAAGGCGGTGGAAGTGGCCGGCGACGTCGATGTGTTGCTGCTGGACAAGACCGGCACCATCACCCACGGCGATCGCCAGGCCACCGCGTTCCATCCGCTGGCCGGCATCGACAAGACACAACTGCGCGACGCGGCGCTGCTGGCCTCGCTGGCCGACCCGACGCCGGAAGGCAAGTCGATCGTGCGGCTGGCGCGCGAACAGGGCTGCACGCTGGCCGAACCGGAGCGGGCGACCTACCTGCAGTTCACCGCGCAGACCCGCATGTCCGGCGTGGACGTGGAGGGGCGGAGCATCCGCAAGGGCGCTGGCGACGCCATCGGCCGGCACGTGCAGGCGCAGGGCGGCGACGTGCCGAACGAACTGGCCGCGCGCATCGAGCAGGTCGCCCGCGGCGGCGCCACCCCGCTGGTGGTGTCCGAGGGCCGGCACGTGCTCGGCGTGGTGGAACTGTCGGACGTGGTCAAGCACGGCATCAAGGAGAAGTTCGCCCGCCTGCGCGCGATGGGCATCCAGACCGTGATGATCACCGGCGACAATCCGCTGACCGCCGCGGCGATCGCCGCCGAGGCCGGCGTCGACGACTACATCGCCGAGGCCCGGCCGGAAGACAAGCTCGCGCGTATCCGCCGCGAACAGGCCGCCGGCAAGCTGGTGGCGATGGTCGGCGACGGCACTAACGACGCGCCGGCGCTGGCGCAGGCCGACGTCGGCCTGGCGATGAATTCCGGCACCCAGGCTGCCAAGGAAGCCGGCAACATGGTCGACCTGGATTCGGATCCGGCCAAGCTGCTGGCAGTGGTGGAAGTGGGCAAGCAGCAGCTGATCACCCGCGGCGCGCTGACCACGTTCTCGCTGGCCAACGACGTCTCCAAGTACTTCGCGATCCTGCCGGCGCTGTTCGCCGCCGCGCTGCCGCAGATGGCGGCGCTGAACGTGATGCACCTGTCCAGTCCCGCCAATGCCGTGCTGGCGGCGCTGATCTTCAATGCGCTGATCATCCCCGCGCTGATTCCGCTGGCCCTGCGCGGCGTACGTTTCCGTCCCGCTTCGGCCACCGTGCTGCTGCGCCGGAACATGCTGATGTACGGCGTGGGCGGCGTGCTGCTGCCGTTCGTGGGCATCAAACTGATCGACATGGCGCTCTCGCTCGTGACCGGCGCCTGAGGACATCCGACATGCAATCTCCCGTGAGCTACAAAATCGTCGCCTCCCCCGATATCGCCCGCGCGGGCCTGTGGCGGCCCTCCATCGGTCTGGCGCTGGTGTCGCTGCTCGGTTTCGGCCTGCTGTACTCGCTGGCCGGCACCGGACTGGGGCGTGGACTGTTTCCCGCGCAGGCGACCGGCTCCATCGTCTCGTCCGAGGGCCGCGCGGTCGGTTCGGCGCTGGTGGCGCAGCCGTTTGCCGATGCGCGCTACTTCCAGCCGCGTCCCTCGGCGGCCAATTACGACCCGATGGCGGCGGCCGGCAGCAACCAGTCTCGCCGCAATCCGGATCTGCGCAGGCGCATCGACGAGACCCGCGCGGCGGTGGCCGCGCGCGACGGCATCGCGCCAGCCGACGTGCCCGCCGATCTGATCACCCAGTCCGGTGGCGGCCTGGATCCGCATGTCAGCCCGCGCGGCGCCGAGATGCAGATTGCCCGCGTCGCCGGCGCGCGCGGCCTGCCGCCTTCCGCCGTGGCCGAACTCGTGCGGCGGAACACCGAATCGCCGCAGCTCGGCGTGCTCGGCAAAGCCCGGGTCAACGTCCTGCGCCTGAACCTGGCGCTGGACGCGCTGCCGTCCGCCGCGCAACAGGCACAATAGCCGCATGACCGACGCCCGCAGCCGCCAAGCCGACGCCCTGATCGACGGCCTGCACCGGGAGGCCGGCGGCCGCCTGACCATCTTCCTCGGCGCGGCGCCTGGCGTGGGCAAGACCTACACGATGCTTTCGCGCGCGCGGGAACTGCGCAAGCAGGGCGTGGACGTGGTGATCGGCGTCGTCGAGACCCATGGCCGCAGCGAGACCGCCGCGCTCACCGAGGGGCTGGAGGTGGTGCCGCGCAAGCGGGTCGGTTACCAGGGGCGCTGGCTGGACGAAATGGATCTGGACGCGCTGCTGGCGCGCCGGCCCAAGGTCGCGCTGGTCGACGAACTGGCCCACCGCAACGCGCCGGGCAGCCGCCACGAGCGGCGCTGGCAGGACGTGATGGAGCTGCTGGAAGCCGGCATCGACGTCTACACCACCATCAACATCCAGCATCTGGAAAGCCTCAACGACGTGGTCCACCGGATCACCGGCGTGCGGGTCGGCGAGACCGTGCCGGACGCGGTGTTCGACCGCCTGCGCGACATCGTGCTGGTGGATCTGCCGCCGCGCGAACTGATTGAACGCCTGCACCAGGGCAAGGTTTATCTTCCGGATCAGGCGGCGCAGGCGCTGCAGGCGTTCTTCTCGCCGTCCAACCTGACCGCCCTGCGCGAGCTGGCCATGCAGACCGTAGCCGACCGCGTCGACAACGACCTGCGCGATACCCGCACCGCGCGGGGCCTGCCCGGGATGGCCCTGCGTCGCCGGGTGCTGGTGGCGATCGACGGCATGGGCCAGTCGGAGTACCTGGTACGCGTCGCCCGCCGCCTGGCCGAACGTCGCGATGCGCCGTGGACGGTGGTCACCGTGCAGGCGCGCGAAGCGGGTGAGGCGGTCCAGCTGGAACTGGATCGCGCGTTCGCGCTGGCGCGGCGGCTGGGCGCGCAGACCGAGGTCGTGCACGGCAACAGCATCGCCGACGCGCTGCTCGATCACGCGGCGCAGATCGGCGCGTCCACCCTGGTGCTGGGGCGCACCCGCGAGCGACCGGTGGCGCGGATGTTCAACCGCACCCTGACCCAGCAGCTGCTGCAGCGCGCCGCCCACTACGAACTGGTCATCATCAACACGCCGGAAGCGCGCGCGCGATCGCGCCGGCGCTGGAACCGCGCCGACCTGCCGGTGCTGCGCCACGACCTGCTGTTCGCTGTGGTCGCGGCGGTCCTGGCGGTGGGCGTGTCCTGGCTGGTCGAGCGCTGGACCGGCATCGACGATCTGTCGATGGTGTTCATCGTGGCGGTGGTGCTGGTGGCGACCCGGACCCGGATGGCGGCGGCGGTGGTGGCCGCGCTGCTGAGCTTCCTGGCCTACAACTTCTTCTTCATCGACCCGCGCTTCACCTTCAACATCGGCGCCTCGCAGGGCGTTACCACCGTGTTCCTGTTCCTGCTGGCCGCGCTGATCGCCGGCCGGCTGGCCTCGCGCCTGCGCATGCAGGTGCTGGCGCTGCGCGCCGCCAATGCCCACGCCAACGCCCTGCAGACGCTCGGCCGGCAACTCACCAGCGCGGCCGATCTGGGCCAGGTGCTGGCCGCCGGCCGCGATGCGCTCGCCACCGCGATGGACGCGGATGCATGGTTGCGCTGGAACGGCGAGGTCGCCGCGTCGAACGGCGTGGTGCTGGAAGGCAAGGATCTGGCCGCCGCCGATTGGGCGCAGCAGCACGCGCAGGCCACGGGCCGCTTCACCGACACCCTGGCCGGGTCGGCCTGGTGGTTCCTGCCGCTGCGCGACGCGCGCGGGGTGATGGGCGTGGCCGGCGTGCGTTTTCCGCGCGAGCTGGCACGGCTGGCGTTCGAACAGCGGCGGATGGCCGAGGCGATGGCCGACGACATCGCCCAGGCCGCGTTGCGCACCCGGCTGGTCGCGGATCTGGAAGGCGCGCGCATCACCGGCGAGACCGAACGGTTGCGCTCGGCGCTGCTGTCGTCGGTTTCGCACGACCTGCGCTCGCCGCTGGCCTCGATGATCGGTTCGGCCAGCAGCCTGGCCAGTTACGCCGACGCCATGGACGCGGAGGATCGCAAGGCGCTGCTGGACACCATCCAGCGCGAGGGCGAGCGGCTGGATCGCTACATCCAGAACCTGCTCGACATGACCCGGCTGGGTCACACCGGCCTGACCCTCAACCGCGACTGGATCAACGTCGACGAATTGATCGGATCGGCGGTCGGCCGATTGCAGCGCTACCAGCCGGACGTGCAGCTGCACACCCGCATCGCCGCCGATCTTCCGCCGATCTGGGTGCATCCGGCGCTGGTCGAACAGGCGGTGTTCAACGTGCTGGAGAACGCGGCCAAGTTCTCGCCGCAGGGCGAACCGGTCGAGGTCGAGGCGCGCCTGGTCGACGAACAACTGCGCATCGACGTGCGCGATCGCGGCCCAGGCATCCCGGAGCAGGAACGCAGCCGCATCTTCGACATGTTCTACAGCGTGGAGCGCGGTGATCGCGGTCGCCAGGGCACCGGCCTGGGCCTGACCATCTGCCAGGGCATGATCGGCGCGCACGGCGGCAGCGTGGAGGCGCTGCCGGGACCGGATGGCCGCGGCACCACGATCAGGATTACGCTTCCCCTCCTGCATCCCTGAGTTCCGCCGGTCCCGCCTTGAATCCCGCCGACAATCCGGTTCCGTCCGCGCCCCCGGTCCGCATCCTGGTGGTCGACGACGAACCGCAGATCCGCAAGTTCCTCGACATCAGCCTGCGCGCCCAGGGCTATCGGGTGCTGCTGGCCGAAGACGCCGCGTCCGGACTGGCCACGCTGGTCTCCGTCGGCGCCGATCTGGTGATTCTCGACATTGGCCTGCCGGACCGCGACGGCCACGAGGTGCTGCGCGAGATACGCGGTTTCTCGCAGGTGCCGGTGATCATGCTGACCGTGCGCGCGGGCGAACAGGAGAAGGTCGCCGCGCTCGATGCCGGCGCCAACGACTACGTGACCAAGCCGTTCGGCGTGCAGGAACTGATGGCGCGCATCCGCGGCCTGCTGCGCATCCAGGCCGCCGCGGTCACGGAAGCGCCGGTGGTATTCGACGATGGCCATCTGCATGTCGATCTGGCCCGGCGCGAGGTGTTCCGCGACGGCGAACCGCTGGCGCTCAGTCGCAAGGAATTCGCCCTGCTGTCGCTGCTGCTGCGCCATGCCGGCCGGGTGGTGACGCAGCCGCAGCTGTTGCGTGAACTGTGGGGTCCGACCCACCAGCAGGACACCCACTACCTGCGCATCCTGGTCGGCAAGCTGCGCCAGAAGATCGGCGACGACGCGTCCGCGCCGCGCTACATCGCCACCGAACCGGGCGTGGGCCTGCGCTTCATCGACGGCGCGCATTGACGATGCGAAGGCGGTACGCATATCCCGTGCGATGAAGCGCGGGGCGCATGAGTCCGCGGGTCAGGGCCGCCGTTCCAGCCGCAGCAGGCGCCCGTCGCCCTCGTCGGTCAGCAGATAGAGCGTGCCATCGGGCGCCTGCTTCACGTTGCGCAGGCGGGTGCCGGTGAGCAGCGGCTCCTCGCCGAGGATGCGATTGTCCTCCACGTCCAGTCGCAGCAGGCTGCCGGTCGACAACCCCGCCAGGATCAGATCGCCACGCCATTCCGGGAATTGCGAACCGCTGTAGACCACCAGGCCGGTGGGCGCGACCGTGCGGTCCATCCACGTCCAGGCCGGCGCGGTGTAGATCGCGCCCGGCAATGCCTGCGGGCGGTAACCCACGGTGCGGTAGCGACCCGAGGTATGCACCGGCCAGCCGTAGTTGGCGCGCGCTCGCAGCACGTTGACCTCGTCGCCCCGGTGCGTGCCGTGTTCGGACATCCAGATGCGCCCACCGTCCGGCGCCTGTGCCAGGCCCTGCGCGGCACGGATGCCCAGCGCATAGAGTCCGGGCACCGCACGCGCGCCGAAATCCGGATTGCCGGGCGCGGGTTCGCCATCCAGGGTGAACCGGTAGATCTTGCCGCGCCGATCCGTGGGATCCTGCGCCACCGGCAAGGGCGGGTTGTCGCCTTCGCGGAAATGACGCTCGCCGACGGTCAGGTACAGGTGGCGCTGGCGGTCGATCAGCAGGCCGCCGCCGTAGTGGAAGCGTTCGCTCGAACGCGGCGTGGCCTCGAACAGTGAACGCACCTCGGCCAACCGGTCGTCGACCAGGTGCGCGGTGGCCAGCCGGGTGGTGACGCCGTCCGTGCCCTGCGAGGCGTAGGTGAAATAGATGCGCCGGCTGCTGGCGAAGTCCGGATGCAGCACCACGTCGAAAAGGCCGCTGTTGTCGCCGCGCCCCTGGAAGGTGCCGACGAGATCATCGGGCATGCCGGTGATCGGGTGTTTCGTGCCATCCGGTTCGATGCGGACGAATCCCCCTTCCTTCTCGCTCACCAGGAAATCTCCGCCGGGCAGGAACGCCATCGACCAGGGGCGCTTGAGTCCGGTGGCGACCGGGACGGTTTCCACCTGGGCGGTGGCCATGCCCGCCGCCAGCATCAGTTCGAACAGCATCGCGGTTTCCTTTGCTATGGTGCCTCGCCGTCCCTGCCGGACGCGCGTCGGAGGGGAGGAGGTCCTGCCCGTGTCGTCGATCAGGCTAGCCGTCGCCACGGCACCCGGGCGCGCATTTGCGCCGGAACGTTTTCAATGCGCGACGAACCGAGTCGTGCGGGTGAGGCAGGCCTGTTCCGTCACCTATGCTGTCCGCAGGATTTCACCCCATACGCCATGAGTCCGGACCCCGCCTTGCCCCGCCCGTCGAATCCCTCTCCGCCACAAGGCGACACGCCATCCGCATGGCCGGTTGGCGGCCTGTTCTGGTGGCTGCACGCGGGCGGTTGGGGAGGCGTGTTCCTGGTCAACTACTTTTCCGCTCTCGCCAACGGCAAGCCGGCCGAATACTGGACCGTGCTGTTCGCGGTGGCGGCGACCGGATTCCTGGGCACGCTCGGCTTGCGCCAGCTGCTGCGTGCCTGCGCCGACCAGCCACCGGCGCGGGTGGCGCTGTTGATGATCGTGCCGGTGCTGCTGACCGCTGCGGCGATGGCGCTCGCCTACAAGCTGGTCACCGACCTGGAATGGTGCCAGGCCTGCCTCCCGTTCACCCGGTTCGGGTACTTCAGCTACCTGATCAGCCAGTTGTACGTGGTGGTGGGTTGGGTCAGCCTCTATCTGGTCATGACCACCTGGCGCAAATTGCGCATGCAGACCGAGGCGGCGCTGGCCGCGACCGCGATGGCGCACCAAGCCCAGTTGAAGATGCTGCGCTACCAGTTGAACCCGCATTTCCTGTTCAACACCCTCAACGCGATCTCCACCCTGGTGCTCGACCGCGACAACGCCACCGCCAACCGGATGGTGCAGGGACTCAGCGCGTTCCTGCGCCACTCGCTCGACGCGGACCCCATGCAGCGGGTGACCCTGAAACAGGAACTGGACGCGATCGGCCTGTACCTGGATATCGAGAAGACCCGCTTCGCCGAACGCCTGCGCGTGGATGTGCAGGTGGAGCCGGCCTGCTGGTCCGCGTTGCTGCCGAGCCTGCTGCTGCAGCCGCTGGTGGAGAACGCCATCAAGTACGCGGTCGCCAAGCGGGTGGAAGGCGGCACGATTGGCCTGCGCGCCGCGCTCGAGGGCGAGCATCTGCGTCTGTCGGTCATCGACGACGGCCCGGGATGGGCCGCGCTTGGTCAGGGCGGCGTGCCGCCGGACAGCGCACCGCGTGGCAACCGGGTGGGGCTGGCCAATACCCGCGATCGGCTGCGCGTGCTCTATGGGGAGCAGCAGGGTTTTGATCTTCGCAATCGCCCGGAAGGGGGCTTCGAGGTGACCATGATCCTGCCATTCGAAACCGCGGGCGCGCCCAGGGAATGAGCATGTCGAAGACCCGACGGGACAGGATGATCCGGACCCTGATCGCCGACGACGAACCGCTGGCGCGGCGCGGGCTGGAACTGCGGCTGGCCGGTGAGGCCGATATCCGCATCGTCGATCAGGTCGGTGACGGCGCGGCGGCGGTGCGCGCGGTGTCGACGCATGCACCGGATCTGCTGTTCCTGGACGTGCAGATGCCGGGACTCGACGGCTTCGCCACCCTGCGCGCGATTCCGGCGCAGCAGATGCCGCTGGTGGTGTTCGTCACCGCCTACGATCACTACGCGCTCAACGCATTCGAATCCAATGCGATCGACTATCTGCTCAAGCCGGTGGACGACAGTCGGCTGCACCAGGCGTTGTTCCGCGTGCGCGAAGCCCTCGATCGGCGCGAGGCCAGCGATCACCGCGCCCGGCTGCTCGGGCTGCTGGGCGCGCTCAGCGGGCGCCCGGCGCTGAGCCTGGACGAGGCGCTGGAAGCTGGCGGTGCGCACGAACTGCGGGATCCGGACGCACCTCTGGCGATCCGCGACGGCGCCCGCACCGTACGGCTCCCGCGCGCCAGCATCCGCTGGGTCGATGCGGCCGGCGACTACCTGTGCATCCATACCGATCACGAAACCCACGTGCTGCGTGCGAGCCTCGGGCAACTGGAGAGGCGCCTGGATCCGGCGCGCTTCCCGCGTATCCACCGCTCGACCCTGATCAACGCGGCGCGGGTCAGCTCGCTGCGTCCGCATCTCAACGGCGAGTATTTCCTGACCCTGGACTGCGGGCAGGAACTCAAGCTCTCGCGCAGCTATCGCGACCGCCTGGCCCTGTTCAAGTGAACCGTCGCGCGTCGCGGCGGTTGCGCCGAAGCGTGCGAAATCCGCGGTGGGCGGGATTGTCCGAACGTGTGCCGCCGGCCAATCTCTGGCTGGAAATTCCTCGGAGATCTGCAATGAACCAGTACCGGTTTCGCGGCCTGTTCGCGGGCGCCTTGATCCTCCTTGCAACCAGCGTGCCGGCACCGTCCGCGGATGCGCAGGCGGCCCCGACGGCGGCGGCGCAGGATCCCGCCGCGCAGGCGGGCATGCGCCAGGCGATCAATCACTACTTCCGCGGGCAGGCCACCGGCGACGCCTCCCACATGCGCCGCGCGTTCCTGCCGAGTGCGCGGATAGAGAGCGTGCGTGACGGCAAGGTCACCTCGCTGACCCTCGATGAGTTCTGCGCGTTCTTCAAGGGCAACCCGGCGGCCGATGAAGCCTCCCGCGTGCGGACCATCGACTTCATGGACGCTTCGGACAGCGCCGGCACCGCCCGGATCACCCTGGACCATGGCGCCATGGTGATCACCGATTACTTCCTGCTGCTGAAGGTCGGCGACGAATGGAAGATCGCGAACAAGATTTCCCACTTCGCCCGCAGGGAGGGCAGGGCGGGATGATGCGCGGGAAATCCGGAATGCGCCTGCTTGGCGCGCTGCTTTGCCTTTCGGCGGCGGTGTCGACTCCCCCCGCCAGCGCCGACGAACCCGCCCGTCGCGGCGCCGTCGAGGCGATCCGCGAAGTGGACGCCCGCTGGTCCGAGGATCTCTTCGCCGGCCGCCTGGATCAGGTGATGGAGAACTACGACGACAACGCGGCGTTCCTGGTCCATGGCAGCCCGATCATCCGCGGCAAGCCGGCGATCCGCGCGTGGTTCAGGGAGCGCCTGGACACACCCGGCTACTCGGCGCGTTTCCGGCCCACCGAGATCATCGTCGCGGCCTCGGGCGAGATGGCCTACGAACTGGGAGAATTCGAGGCCACGGTCCTGTCCGACGGCAAGCGGATGCGGGTCAAGGGCAAGCACCTGGTCACCTGGAAATGGAACGGATCCCGTTGGCTGGTCACCGCCGAATCCATCAACACCGATGGCCCGGCCGTCGCCGGATAGGCGAATGGGGGACCGTTCGGATGGCGGAATGCAGGGTGCGGGAGCGGGGAGGCGGTCCAGCCATTGACGGATCCGGGCGATAATGCGGGGCGTGGATGGCCTGCGGGCCTGATGCCCGCTTCCCGTCGCCTTCCGTCAAAAAGCCCGGAAACCCCCGCAATGCAGTCCCCCGAAACACCCGTCCCGACGGGGCCACGGCCCCGCAGCCCGCATATTCAGGAGGGCGTGACCCTGTCCGTCGCCCCGATGATGGACTGGACGGATTCACACTGCCGGGTGTTCCATCGCCTGCTGTCGCCGCACGCGCGGCTGTACACCGAGATGGTCCACGCGCAGGCGGTGATTCATGGGGATCGGGATCGCCTGCTGGGTTTCGATCAGGGCGAACATCCGGTCGCGCTGCAACTGGGCGGCAGCGAGCCGGAGTTGCTCGCGCGCGCCGCGCGCATCGGCGGGGAATGGGGTTACGACGAAATCAACCTCAATGTCGGCTGTCCTTCCGATCGCGTGCAGGCCGGCCGGTTCGGTGCCTGCCTGATGAAGGAGCCGGCGCTGGTGGCCGACGGCGTGGCCGCCATGATCGCCGCGGTCGCCATCCCGGTAACCGTCAAATGCCGGCTGGGCGTGGACGAACTGGAGGACTACGATCGCTTCCGCGCGTTCGTCGACACCGTCGCCGACGCCGGCTGCACGACGTTCTTCGTGCATGCGCGCAAGGCCTGGCTGCAGGGGCTGTCGCCGAAGGAGAACCGCGAGATTCCGCCGCTGCGCTACGAATGGGCCTACCAGCTCAAGCAGGAACGCCCGGACCTGGCCATCGCCGTCAACGGCGGCATCGCCAGCGAGGCGGATGCGCAGGTCCATCTCCGCCATAGCGATGGCGTGATGCTCGGACGCGCCGCCTACCACGAGCCCTACCTGTTGCATGTGCTGGAAGCGGCGTTGTGGGGCGCGCCACTGCGCAGTCGCGCCGAACTGCTGCGCGCGCTGCGTCCCTACGTCGAAGCGCGGCTTGCGGCCGGCGTGGCGCTCAAGCACATCACCCGCCATGTCCTGGGCCTGTTCCATGGCCAGCCGGGCGGACGCGTGTTCCGCCAGATCCTCAGCGAGGGCGCGCACCGGCCCGGCGCGGACTGGACGCTGGTCGAGCAGGCCCTGGCGGCGACCGAATCGCGCCTGCAGCCGGCGGCCTGAGCGTGTCCGGCCCGCTGCCGACGCGTGACTGCCAGGCGTTCCTGCGCATCGCGCGCGCCGCCGCAACGGACTTCGGAGCCGCCACCGCGCGCGCGGCCTTCCTGGTGACCCCGGAAGGCTTCGGCCGCGCCGAACAGTCCGCGGCCGACAACCGCTACATGGCGCAGGCCGCGGGCTTCGACGCGGACGCGGCGCTGGCCGAGCACCGCGCGTTGCAGCGCGCCCTTTCCAGCGAATTGCCTGTGGTCTCGTTCGCCGGCGATCCGGCGACCCCGGACGCGGTGTTTCCCAACAACGTGTTCGCGACCGTGCCCGGGCGCCTGATCGTCGGCCGCATGCGCCACGAGGTCAGGCAGCGCGAAGCGGCGCGCGCGGATATCCGGAACTTCTTCCGCAACGTCCTCGGCTACCGGGAACAGGATCTCTCCACCCAGCCGCACCCGTGCGAACTGACCGGCGCGCTGGTCATCGATCGCGCGCGCGGGCTGGGCTTCTGCGGACTGTCCGAACGCTGCGACGAGGCCGGCGCGGCGCTGATGCACCGGGCCTTCGGCCTGCGTGCCACCCTGGTGTTCGATCTGGCGCCGGGTGAGTACCACACCAACGTCGTGCTGGCGGTCCTGGCCGGGCGGGCGGCCTTGTTCTCGCCAACGGGGTTCGCCGATGCGGAAATTCCGGCGGTCCTGACCGCGCTGTATGGAGCATCGGCCATCCCGCTGTCGCCGGACGAGCAGGCGGGGTTCACCGCCAATGCGATCGCCCTGCGCCAGGACAGCGTATGGATGAGCCGCCGGGCGTCGGAAGCCCTGTCGGCCATGACGCGCCGTCGACTCGAAGACGACGCCGGCTTCACGGTCCGGGACGTCCCGCTGGCCGCGATCGAGGCCGGTGGAGGCTCGCTAAGGTGTTGTGTCGGCGAGATTTTCTGAGCGTTCCGTTAGCTGAACGGCGCCGCCAGGCTTGTGGATAAGTTCAGACCGGATTCACTGCCCTGAGCCAAGACTTTGCGTCCATTGGTCTAGAAGTGGTTTCGGCTTCCGTTCAGTTTGGGAAGCCCAGATCCGTTACGATTCCGTTATGCATCGCACACTTTCTTCCATCGCTTTCGTGGCACTGCTGGCCCTGGCCGGCGTGACGGTCGTGGCCGATGCCCGGGCACAGGCCCAAGGCCAGGATCAGGGCCGGGGAAACGATGATCGTGGCGAACGCCAGGCTCCGCGCGAACGCGGATTTCCCCGCTCCGGCGACGCCCGTGACAACAACCACAATTCGCTGTCCGATTCCGTGCGCCGCGCCCAGCGCGAGCCGGGTATCCGCGTGCTGAGCGCCGAACGTGTGCCGTTCGACGGCCGCGACATCAATCGCATGAAAGTGATCGATGAGCGGGGCCGCGTGCGTTACATGGACGATGCCGGCGGCAGTCGCCGCCGCACGCCGTCGCGTGGGGGAGAAAGCGAACAGGCGCCCGCGTCTGCACGTGGTGATAACCCACCTCAACCGTAGTCTTACGTAGAATCAACTCGTAAGCTCGAGGCGGTCCAGAAGCCGCCCGCATTCCAAGGAGAGTCCATGCGTATCTTGCTGGTCGAAGATGAAGCCCCCCTGCGCGAAACCCTGGCCGCCCGCCTGAAGCGCGAGGGTTTTGCCGTCGACGCCGCCCAGGACGGCGAGGAAGGCCTGTACATGGGCCGCGAAGTCCCGTTCGACGTGGGCATCATCGATCTCGGCCTGCCCAAGATGTCCGGCATGGAACTGATCAAGGCCCTGCGCGACGAGGGCAAGAAATTCCCGATCCTGATCCTGACCGCCCGTTCCAGCTGGCAGGACAAGGTCGAAGGCCTGAAGCAGGGCGCCGACGACTATCTGGTCAAGCCGTTCCACGTCGAGGAACTGCTGGCGCGCGTCAATGCGCTGCTGCGGCGCGCCGCCGGCTGGAGCAAGCCGACCCTGGAGTGTGGTCCGGTCGCGCTGGATCTGGCCGCGCAGACCGTCAGCGTCAACGGCAGCAACGTCGACCTGACCAGCTACGAGTACAAGGTGCTCGAATACCTGATGATGCATGCCGGTGAACTGGTCTCGAAGGCGGACCTGACCGAGCACATCTACCAGCAGGACTTCGATCGTGACTCGAACGTGCTGGAGGTCTTCATCGGCCGCCTGCGCAAGAAGCTGGATCCGGAAGGCGAACTGAAGCCGATCGAGACGGTGCGCGGTCGCGGCTACCGCTTCGCGATCCCGCGCACCAACGAGGCTTGATGGCGTCCCCGGCGGACGCCGAGCCCTCGGCCAGGCCGCGGCGTGCGCCGTTCGACGGCTGGCGCCCACGGTCGTTGCGTGCCCGCCAACTGCTGGCCGCCAGTCTCGGACTGGTGGCCTTTCTCGCTTTGGCGGGCTATGCGCTGGACCGGGCCTTCATCGCCACCGCCGAGGACAACCTGCGCCAGCGCCTGAAGGCGTACGCGCTCAAGTACACCGACGAAATCGACTTCACCCGCGGCGGCGCGTTGATCCCGCCGTTCGATACGCCGGATCCGCGCTTCGATATGCCCGACAGCGGACTGTATGCGGAAGTGATCCTGCCCAATGACCGCTGGGGCTCGAATTCCACCCTCGGTCCGGTGCTGCCGGCTTCGCCCATGCTGGGGCCGCTGGAGGAAGCCTTCGACGGTCCGGTCACCTTCCGCCGCGCCGATGGCAGCGAAAGCCAGGTCTATCGCTATGGCGTGGGCTTCGTCTGGGCCGAGCGCGGCCCCGAGGCCGAATTCCCCTACAGCATCTACATCCTCGAGGATGCGCAGGCGCTCAACGCGCAGATGCGGGTGTTCCGCGGTGCGTTGTGGGTGTACCTGGGCAGCGCCGGCTTCATCCTGCTACTGCTGCAGATGGCGGTGCTGCGCTGGAGCCTGCGTCCACTGCGGCGCGTGATCACCGAACTCACCCGCGTGCAGGGCGGCCAGATCGATCGCATGAGCGAACGCCACCCGCGCGAACTGGAACCGCTGACCGACAGCATCAACGCCTTCATCGAAAGCGAGCGCGAGAACCTGGAACGCCAACGCAACACGCTGGCGGATCTCGCCCACAGCCTGAAGACGCCGCTGGCGGTACTGCGCACCCAGTTGGACAGCGGCGCCAGCGAGGCCGCGCTGCGCGGGGAACTGGACAACCAGCTCAAGCGCATGAACGGCCTGGTGTCCTACCAGCTGGCGCGCGCCGCCTCCAGCGGCCACAAGCTGTTCTCCGCGCCGGTGCCGATCGAACCGCACGCCGAGGAGATCGTCAGCGGCCTGGAGAAGGTCTATGCCAGCAAGCGGGTGCTGTGCGAGTTCGAGATCGAACCGCAGGCGCGCTTCTACGGCGAGACCGGCGACCTGCAGGAACTGATGGGCAACCTGCTGGAGAACGCGTTCAAATGGGCGCGCTCGCGGGTCCTGCTGACCGTCCGGCCGCTACCGGCGGCGGCGCAGCGGCGCGCGGGGCTGTACCTGTCGGTCGAGGACGACGGGCCGGGCATCACCGAGGAAAACATCCCGGTCGTGCTCCAGCGTGGTGTGCGTGGCGATGAGCGCGTGCACGGCCATGGCATAGGCCTGTCGATCGTGCAGGATCTGATCCGCGACTATCGCGGCGAACTGCAGGTCAAGCGTTCCGAGGAACTGGGTGGCGCCCAGTTCGTGGTCACCCTGCCGCAGGGCCTCTGAGCCGCCGCCGTCCGCATGCGCGGAGGACGCGCATCGCCCGCTCACCACTCCGGTGGCGGACCATAGAACCGGCGCAGGTGCGCGGCTACGTCCGGCATGGCCTGGCGCAGCAGGCGCGGGGCCGAGAAATGGTACTCGGTGGCCACCGCGAAGAATTCATCCGGGCCTTCGGTCGCATAGGGATCGATGCGGGTCTCGCGGCCCAGATCCACTTCCTGGCACAGCGTGTCGTAGGCGCGCTGGAAATCCTGCGCCCAGCGGCGGCGCCATTCGCCCGGCAGGGGCGGCGTGCCGTCCATCTCGCCATCCAGGGCATCCAGCTTGTGGGCCATTTCGTGCACCGCCACGCAGAAGCCGGTATCGGGTTCGGCCAGATCCGCCTGCACGTCGGCCCAGGAGAGAATCAGCGGACCGGCGTCCCAGGATTCGCCGGCCAGATCGTCTTCCCACTCGTGTTGCACGCCGGCCGCATCGGTGTGGCTGCGGTGCACGCGGAACGCGTCCGGATACACGATGAGCTGCGACCAGCCGCGCCAGCCGCGGCGTCCGTACTCCAGCAGCGGCAGGCAGCATAGCGCCGCCAACTGCGCGCATTGCGATGCGTCGAGTGAAAGATTGCCCAGCGGGGTGATGGTCTTCTCGTGCAGGAAGCGTTCGGTCAATGCGCGCAGGCGCCAGCGGCGCACGTCGTCCAGCCACGCGATCCACGGCGTATCGCGGCAGACCTGCTGCCAGATCGCGTCATCCAGGGGAGCGGGCGGACGGAACCGTCTGAGCAGGCGCAACACTGGTCAGCGGAACATGCCCGGCAGGAAGCTGTGCCATTTCGGCGCGCGCGGGCGCGGCAACACCGGCGTGGGATCACTCTCGTCCTCGCCACCGCCACCACGGCTGCTCGTCACCGGCAACACGCTGTTGGTCGAGGTGGTGTTGGCGGGGGTGTACTTGTCGCGCACGGAAGCGCGCGCCGCGCGCGTGGATGCCTCACTCGGCGGTGCCGCGTCGGTTGCCTTGTTGACGATCTCCTGGCAGGCCGATGCGGTGACGGTCGACAACACGCGGCCGTTCTGCGCCATGGCCGGCGCACAGATGCAGGTCAGCAGGACGATGAAGCTGGCGCGAAGCATCGGAGGACTCCTGTCGGATGGCACCGCAGCGGCGGCCATCCTGCTGAATATAGCCGGAAAAGGGATTGACGGTCTGAACAGGCCGGAGCCCCGGCGATGCCCGGCCCGCCCCCGGCATAATGAGCGGATGCCCCGCACGCCATTCCTTGCCCGAGTCCCCCATTCACCCGTGTCCACAGGTGGCCGGAGACGCGCCGAATGAGCGGCGAACGCGAGCTGCTGGCGCGCCTGATGGAGGGTCCGGTCACCGGCGACGCCCTGGCCCGGGACACGGGCCTGACCCGGGCGGCCATGTGGAAGCGGATCGAATCCCTGCGCGAGGCCGGACTGCGCATCGACGCCAAGGCGGGCCGGGGCTACGCCTTGGCCGAGCCGGTGTCGTTGCTGGACCCCGATGCCATCCGACAGGCGCTGGCGCCGGATTGCCGCGCCGGCCTGGCCGCGCTGGAAGTCGCCTGGTCGCTGGATTCCACCAACAGCGAGCTGCTGCGCCGGGATACCCCGCCCCAGGGCGCGGCCGTCCTGCTGGCCGAGCAGCAGACCGGTGGGCGAGGGCGGCGTGGTCGCCATTGGGCATCGCCGGTCGCGGCCAATCTGTACGTCTCGCTGGCCCGCCACTTTTCCGGTGGCCTGGCACGACTGGGTGGCCTCAGCCTGGTGGCCGGCGTCGCGATGGCCGAGGCGCTGCGCGCGCTGGGGCACGAGCGGACCGGGCTCAAATGGCCCAACGATCTGATGGTGGACGAGCGCAAGCTGGGCGGGGTGCTGGTCGAGGGCGGCGGCGAACATGGCGGCCCGGTGCGGGCGATCATCGGCATCGGCATCAACGTCCGCATGCCGGAAGCGTTCGCCGCCCGCATCGATCAACCCTGGATCGATCTGTCCACGCTGGGAGGCGCTTCCGTCGATCGCAACACGCTGGCGGCGGCACTGCTGTCGCGACTGCTGCCGGCGTTGGACGAGTTCGACCGGGATGGCCTGGTGCCGTTCCTGCCGCGCTTCGCGGCGCTGGACGTACTGGCGGGACGGGAGGTGGCGATCCGGGATGCACACCGGACGCGCCATGGCATCGCCGGCGGCCTGGCCGAGGATGGCGCGCTGCGGGTCCTTGTCGACGGTGCCTGGGAAAGCGTGCATGCGGGCGAAATCAGTGTGAGGGCGCAATGACGCAATGGGTATTCGACCTGGGGAACTCGCGGCTCAAGTGCGCGCGGCTGGATGACGATGGACGGCCCGGCGAGGTGACCGCGTTCGGCCATGACGAGCGCGGGTTCGTCGAAGCGCTGCGACGGCACCTGCCGGACGAGGTCGACTCGGCCTGCCTGGCCAGCGTGGCGTCGCCGGCCCTGACCCTGGCCGTGCTCGATGCCCTCACCGAACGTTTCCAGCGCATCTCGCTGGCGCGCACGCAGGCCGCTTTCGCGGACGTGCGTATCGCCTATGCGCAACCCGGAAAACTGGGGGTGGATCGGTTCCTGGCGATGGTCGCGGCGCGCGCCCGTGGCGCGCACGCATGGATGATCGTGGGAGTAGGCACGGCCATCACCGTCGATCTGCTGGATGCGCAGGGCCAGCATCGGGGCGGTCGCATCGGGCCCTCTCCCGCGTTGATGCGCAGCGCCCTGCATCAGGCCGCCGCCCATTTGCCGGCGCAGGGCGGCGCCTACCAGGAGTTCGCCGACGACACCGAGGATGCGCTGGCCTCCGGTTGCGAGGGGGCCGCGCTGGGTCTGGTCGAGCGCAGCCTGCGGCTCGCCACCCGGGAACTGGGCCAGGCACCGGCATTGCTTCTGCATGGGGGGGGCGCCGAGGCGCTGCGCGGCGGATTGCCGGCGAGCGAGTTCGCGCCGTCCCTGGTACTGGAGGGCTTGGCGCAATGGGCCCGGGCTGGCCAGCCCGGGAATGCGCCGGCATGACGGCCATGGATAGAATCCACGCATGCTGATTCGTGCCCTGATCGTCCTGCTGGTCGTCCTCAATCTTGGTGTGGCGGCTTGGTGGCTGACCCGCGCCGAGCCGCCGCCGCCTTCGCCTCCGGAGATTCCGGCCGGGGTGGCGACCCTGGAACTGGTCGGCACCCCGGACGCCCCGGCGGCCCGTCCTGCTGCCGTATCGTCCGTCGCACCGCCTGCCCCGGCAGCATCTGCTGCGGCCGCTCCCGTCACATCCACGCCTGCCGCCGCCGCCGCGAGCGTTTGCTTCCGGGTCGGGCCATTTGCCGATCGCGCCGTCGCCGAGCAATCACGCGGCAGGTTCGCCTCCACCACCGGCCGGATCGCCTTGCGCGAGACGCCGGGAAGCGGCGCCAGCGGATACCGGGTATCGCTGCCACCCTCGGCCACGCGCGAGGAAGCGGTGGCGATGGCGCAACGCATCGGCGCCGCGGGCTTCGACGACTTCCTGGTGATCAACCAGGGCGAGGAAACCAACGGCATCGCGCTGGGACGCTATCGCAGCCGGGAAGGCGCGGAGCGTCGGCAGTCACAGTTGGTGGCCGCCGGCTTCCCCGCGCAGATCCATGCCATTGGCGAGGAAGGTCCTTCGCGCTGGTGGCTGGATGTCGCGGCACCCGCCGGTACCCGCGCGGCGGCGCTGCGGGCCGGTATCACGGTGCCGGTCGAGCCGCAGGACTGCCCTGCCGCACTGCGGTAGAATCCCCATGCCGGCGCAACGCCGGCCCTCCGTGCCGCTTTAGCTCAGCTGGTAGAGCAACCGCCTTGTAAGCGGTAGGTCATCCGTTCGATTCGGATAAGCGGCACCACTTCTCTTCCCTTGTTCCTGGTTGACCGGGATGCAACGCCATCCTCCGGACGCGGCTGGCTAGAATCAGGCGCATCACGTCACCGGATTTCGAGGATGGCTGTCTTTCGTTCCTCCATCTGTCTGTGGTGTCTGCTGTCTGGCATGGCGATGTCTTCCGCGTGGGGAGCCTCTCCGGAAGCTGTGGACGATCCGTTGGTGATCGAAGTCGAGACCGTCGACGCCTGGCGGTTCGCCCGCGTGTTCCAGCAAACCGACGGGGCGCCCACGCCCGCGCAATTGCAAGCGGGCTACCTGTCCGGCGCGGGCCTCGGCGTGGAGGTATTCACTCCGGATCGCATCGTCGACGCCGACAACCTTGCCCGCGCCATTGCGGCCAACAAGGAAAAATACCGGCACGCCATCGACCTGTGCCTGCCGGAAGTGGAGCGGACCAATGCCCAGCTGCGCGCGGTCTACCTGGCCTACCGCGGGCTGTTCCCGGAACGGACGATGCCGCCGGTCGCGGTGGTATTCGGCGCGGCCAACTCGGGCGGCACCGCCGATCCGCGCAGCCAGGTGATAGGCCTCGAAGTGGCCTGCCAGGGCATCGCCGACGCGGAGTCGTTCCACCGCGCCATGCGCCAGCTGTTCGCCCACGAAACCATCCACGCATTGCAGGCGCCGATGCGGGAAGGCAGCGAAGTCCAGCGGGATCTGCTTGCGTGGGCACTGCGCGAGGGTGCCGCGAATTTCTTCGCGGCGATGGTCACCGGCGGCGACATCACCGGTGCGGACAACGCCTGGGGCATGGCGCGCGAAGCGGAGCTGTGGCGCGATTTCGTCGCCGACAGGCATACGATGCGAACGCATTGGCCGACCGGCAAGGAACCGGAGGAGGCGGCGGTGAAAGCGGCGATCCGTTGGATGTGGAATGGCGGAAATCCGCCGCCGGGATGGCCGGCCGAACTAGGCTACTGGATCGGTCACCGGATCATCGGCGCTTACTATCTGCGGCAGGCCGACAAGCGCGCGGCGATCGCCACGATCCTCGCGCTGGAGGACGCGGATGCGATCCTGCGCGAAAGCGGTTATGGCGCGACGTTCCCGGCAGCCACCGGCGCCCGCTGACGCTTCGTCCTTGGGTCCCGCTGCTGCAGCGCCACAGTCCGGTCATGCAAATCGGACTAGACTTCCAGATTCTTCGAATCCACCGAGTGTCCGATGGCCCGTACCTTCCCTCCCGTTTCCCTGATTGGCGTGCCCACCGATATAGGCGCCGGGCACCGCGGTGCGCGGATGGGGCCGGATGCCCTGCGCATCGCCGGCCTCGGCGAAGCGCTGGCCGGGCGCGGGGTGGATGTGATCGATACCGGCAACGTGCAGGGTCCGGCGAATCCGTGGACCGACCCGGTGCGCGGCTATCGTCACCTCGATGAAGTCGTCGACTGGAACCGTGCGCTGATGGACGCGACCGCGGCCGAACTGGCGAAAGGGCGGTTGCCGATCATGATGGGCGGCGATCATTGCCTGGCGATCGGATCGATCACCGCCATCGCCCGCCATTGCCGCCAGCAGGGCAAGCGCCTGCGGGTGCTGTGGCTGGACGCGCATTCGGACTTCAACACCAGTGACGTCACGCCTTCCGGCAACATCCACGGCATGCCGGTGGCGTGCCTGTGCGGCATCGGTCCGGATGCGCTGACCCGGCTGGGTGGCGACAGTCCGGCGATCACCCCGGCGATGGTGCGGCAGATCGGCATCCGCTCGGTGGATCCGGAAGAGAAGAAGCTGATCAAGGATCACGCGGTCGACGTCTACGACATGCGCTACATCGACGAGGTCGGGATGAAGCGGACGATGGAAGCGGCCCTGGAAGGCGTGGATGCCGATACCCACCTGCATGTCAGTTTCGACGTGGATTTCCTGGATCCCAGCATCGCCCCGGGCGTCGGTACCACGGTGCCGGGCGGTCCCAACTATCGCGAGGCGCAGCTGGTAATGGAGATGATTGCCGATACCGGCCGGATGGGCTCCCTCGACATCGTCGAACTCAACCCGGTGCTGGATCGCCGCAACCGCACCGCTAAGCTGACCGTGGATCTAGTGGAAAGCCTGTTCGGAAAATCCACCCTGATGCGCGACTGAATCGCAGCCGCCTCCAGGCTGATTTGCGCCTGAATACGCGGGCCCGGTTTCACGTGCCGTGAACGGCCCGCTGTCCAAGGTGGAGCCACGCTGCAAGGGTGGCCCGCCGGGCCGGTGCAGCATCGTTCCACCGGACATTCCACCAAGGAGGCGAGCATGAAACGTTGGATGGCTTTGCTGATGCTGGCGATGTTTTCCACCGCCGTACTTTCCGGCTGCAACACCATGGCCGGCGCGGGCAAGGACGTGCAGAAGGTCGGCGAGAAGGTCGAGGACAAGGCGCAGGACTGCAAGGACGGCAAGTGCTGACGTCGTCCTGACCCCTTGGGCGCAGCGACGAGGCGCGCCTTCCGGAAGGGCCGGCCATGCCGGCCCTTTCGTTTTCGGGTGCCTTGGTCAGCCCCGATGCAGCATGCTTTAATCAGACTCGCCGCCGCAGGGGAAGCCGGCGCGGAAGGACCGCCGCCGCGTCCCCGGCGTGGAGTCACCCTACAACCAGGAGTTTTCCATGAAGCGCTACGCCGCTCTGTTGTTCATTGCCCTGTTCTCGATCGCCGCGCTGTCCGGCTGCAACACCGTCAAGGGGTTCGGCAAGGACGTACAGAAGGTCGGCGAGAAGGTCGAGGACGCTTCCGGCAAGTAAGACCGTGCGGGCGCACGGGCCCAATGGGCCGATGCGCGCGGAACGAAGCAACGAGGAAAGGGTCGGCATCCGCCGCCCCTTTTCTTTTGCGCATGCGAGCCCCGTCGCCGGGTTTTCCTGGCCGAAATAATGTGCCGTTGACGCCGCCTTGATCGTGCGGGAATGCCCGGGCTGCGATGCTGGTCGCGCGGTATCCCCCGCCGCGAAACCAAGAGGACATTCCATGAACCAGGACATCATCGCCGGCAACTGGAAGCAGCTGAAGGGCAAGATCCAGGCCAAATGGGGCGATTTGACCGATGACGACTTCCAGGTCGCGGAGGGCAATTCCGAATATCTGGAAGGACGCCTGCAGGAGCGCTATGGCTGGGGCCGCGAGCGGGCCCATGACGAAGTGAAGGCGTTCGAGCGCAGCCTGCGTTCGGACATGAAGCACTGAGTCCGAACCAACCTCGGACCGCTGACGGGCCGCGCTTGCGGCCCGTCGCTTTTTTTTTCTCCGCTCGGCCGCGTCGCTCAGCGCCAGCGCGGCGGATCCGCGACGAAACCGTTGGGAAACGCCTGCGGCGCGGGATCGCGGTGGAGGCGACGATACGGGGGCGGCAGGATGCCCAGGGCGACCAGGCGCCGGGGCTCGTCGTAACGGATCTGGCTGACCTGGTCGGGCGTGCGGCGGGCGCGCACGAAGTCGGTGGAGCCCACCGGCGCCCACTCGCGTTGACCATGTCCCGTGCCGATGCGCTGGCGGCTGGCGATGGCATCCTGGGTAACGGCCTCGGGCGCCGCCGCGCCGGCGGCCTTGGCGCTGTTTTCCGCCTCCGGCCGCGCACGCGATCCGGCATACGGGGGATAGGGCGCTGGCGCGGACGGGTAGGGCGGCCGGTAGTACGGGCGCGCCTCGCGGAATGCGGCCACGCCGATCACGCCGACATTGCGCGGCCGTCCGGTACGGGCCGCATAACTGTCGCCCTTGTCGGTGAAGACGAACTGGGCGATGTCGTCGAGCGATTTGCGCCAGCCGGCGATCTCGGCGCTCTCCCAGGGATCCAGCACGTAGCCGGCCTGCGACGGGGCGGCGGTCTCGCCGGTGACGGCGTTGACGCCATCCACCGACAGCACCACCAGCACGCGTTCGCCGGTGGTGTTGGTCAGGCGCACGGCATAGCGGTGGCCGGGCTCGCCGGCGACCCATTGGTCGCCGCGGTGCGGGTAGCTGGGCAGCCACTGGCCGGTGTCGCGGTCGATCACCGCCACGTCCACCAGCGGGCCGGCTACGGCGCGGGAACAGGCGGCCAGCGGGAACAGAGAAGCGAGCAGCAGAAGGCAGGCGCGGAACATGGCGGTTCTCCGGAAGGGACGCGTGTGTCAACGCGTCGCCGCCACGGATGGGGTTTGCGGCGGCAGCGGTTAAACTGGCCGTGTTCAGACTTCAGAAAGACGCGATGACCACCCGAGTCCTGACCGGCATCACCACCTCCGGCACCCCCCACCTGGGCAACTACGTCGGCGCGGTCCGCCCCGCCGTGGCGGCCAGCCGCAACCCGGGCGTGGAGAGCTTCTACTTCCTGGCCGACCTGCACAGCCTGATCAAGGCGCAGGATCCGGCGCGCACCCAGCGTTCGACGCTGGAGATCGCGGCCACCTGGCTGGCCGCCGGGCTGGAACCGGACAAGGTGTGGTTCTACCGGCAGAGCGACATTCCCGAAATCACCGAGCTGACCTGGTTCCTGACCTGCGTGGCCGGCAAGGGCATCCTCAACCGCGCGCATGCCTACAAGGCGGCGGTGGACAAGAACCGCGCCGACGGCGAGGACGACGATGCGGCGGTCACCGCGGGACTGTTCATGTACCCGGTGCTGATGGCCGCCGACATCCTGATCTTCAACGCCAACCAGGTGCCGGTGGGGCGCGACCAGATCCAGCACATCGAGATGGCGCGCGATTTCGGCCAGCGCTTCAACCATGTCTATGGCAAGGAGTACTTCGCCCTGCCGGAAGTACTCATAGACGACAACGTCGCCACGCTGCCGGGCCTGGACGGGCGCAAGATGAGCAAGAGCTACAACAACACCATTCCGCTGTTCGTCCCGCGCGAGGAGCTGAAGAAGCTGGTGTTCTCGATCCTCACCGATTCGCGCGGTCCGGGCGAGCCCAAGGACACCGCGGGCTCGGCCCTGTTCCAGCTGTACCAGGCCTTCGCCAGCGCCGAGGAAACCGCTGCGTTCGCGCAGGCGTTCGCGGACGGTATCGGCTGGGGCGACGCCAAGCAGAAACTGTTCGAGCGCATCGACGCGGAGATCACCCCGCTGCGCGAGAAGTACCTGGCGCTGATGGCGCGGCCGGAGGAGATCGAGGCGATCCTGCGCGACGGCGCGCAGCGCCTGCGCACGAAGTACGCCATCCCGCTGCTGGCGGAACTGCGCCACGCGGTCGGCCTGCGCAACCTGGCAGAGCAGCCGGCGGCGCCGGCGAAGGCAGGCATCGCCAAGGCCACGCTGCCGCTGTTCAAGCAGTATCGCGACAAGGATGCGCGGTTCTACTTCAAGTTCACCGACGCCGAGGGCCGCGTGCTGATCCAGAGCAGCGGCTTCGATGCACCGAAGGACGCCGGCCAGATCATCGCCGTGCTGAAGCAGGCCGAGCGCGCCGACCAGATGGAAACCCCGGAGATCGTGTTGCAGGTACCGGTCGCCGAGGTGCTGGCGGCCCTGAAGCAACTGCGCGACGCCGAGGCCTGACATGCCTTTCCTGGCGATGGTGCTGTTCCTGCCGTGGTTCGCGCTGCTGGGCACGCTGTTCTGGCTGTTCCCGCGGCAGCCCCGCGGTGGCCGGCGCAAGGCCTTCGACACGATCAGCCTGATCGTGGCGTTCGTGCTGAGCATGGTGGGCATGTACTGGGGCTATGCGCTGGGCCTGGCCGATATCGGCACCGGCGCGATCTGGAAGCAGGTGCTGGCGACGCTGGTCGGCTATGGCGGGTTCCTGTTCGTGCTGACGATGGCGGTGCTGCTGCGGTCATGGTGGCTGGATCGCCGCTGAGCGCGCGAGCCGGCGGCGCCCGACCCGCTGATGTGGGAGCGACGTGAGTCGCGAATCAAAAACTCCCCTTGGCGCGATCCTTGTCTCACCTTTCGTGAAGGGCATGAATCGGCGGCGCTTTTTCGCGACCCGCGTCACCTCCACAGTCGGGAATGCGCTGGGCTTCTGCGACCAAAGATGCATCGTGGCGCCGCCGCCGCGCCGGTAGAATTGGCGCCATCCTCGCGTTACCCCACCAGCGTATGGACAGCACTGGCATCCACACCATCGATACCGCCTTCCAGCGGGATCATTTCGATGCCGCCTACCTGATTGTCGAACAGGGACGTGGCGCATTCATCGACACCGGCACCAACCACGCGGTGCCGCGTCTGCTGCGGGCCGCGCGCGACGCGGGCCTGGGCCCGGAGGACATCGACTGGGTGCTGGTCACCCACGCGCACCTGGATCATGCCGGCGGCGCGGGCGAACTGATGGCGCAGCTGCCGCATGCGCGCCTGGTCGCGCATCCGCGCGCGGCGCCCCATCTGGTTGATCCGTCCCGATTGATCGCGGGGGCCACCGCGGTTTATGGCGAAGCGGAAATGGCGCGCAGCTACGGGCGCATCCGGCCGGTGCCGGAAGCGCGCGTGGTCATCGCCGAGGATGGCCATACCCTGGCACTGGCCGGTCGCAGGCTGCAATGCATCGATACGCCCGGGCATGCGCGCCACCACTACTGCGTGTGGGACGAGCGCAGCCGGAGCTGGTTCACCGGCGATACCTTCGGCCTGTCCTACCGCGAGATGGATGGCCCGCACGGTCCGTTCATCCTGCCGACCAGCTCGCCGGTGCAGTTCGAACCCGAGGCGTTGAAGACTTCCATCGCGCGCCTGCTCGCTTACCGCCCGCAGGCCATGTACCTGACCCACTATGGCCGGGTGGAAGAGCCGGACCGGCTGGCGTTGGAACTGTTCGAGCAGATCGATGCGATGTGCGCGCTGGCCCGGCAATGCGACGGCAAGCCGGACCGGCACCGTGCGATGGTCGCCGGCTTGACCGCGTCGTACCAGGAGCGCGCCCGCGCGCTGCGCTGTCCGCTCGACGATGCCGGCGTGACCCGCGTGCTGGCGATGGACATCGAACTCAACGCGCAGGGCCTGGCCTGCTGGCTGGATCGGGACCGCCGCTGATCAATCCCAGCGGTTGAGGCCTTCGCGCTCGCCTTCACCCATCGGCACGATGCAGAAGCGCTGGCCGGTCGGCGCTTCCATCACCCACCAGCGATCGTGGACGAAGCGGATGCGGCGCGCGCCGAGCCCTTCCAGGCGCGTGGCTTCGGCTTCCAGGTCGTCGGCCTCGATGTCCAAATGCACGCGCGAAGGATGGTCGACCTTCTGCACTTCCACGTGCAGTCCGCCGGCCGCATCCTTCAGCCGGTCATACAGGCCGACCCCTCCATCATCGGCGCTGACCACGGGCAGGCCCAGGGCGCGGCTCCAGAACGAGGAGGCGGCGCCGAGATCGTCGGCCTGGCAATCGATGATGAAGCCGGCAAGGCGGCTGTGATGGGCCATGTCGATGCTCCGGGAAGTGCGTTCCCGCGTGCGGTGGAGGATCAGTCCCAGTGGTTCGGTTCGACGCCGCGCTCGGGGTGGCGCATGCGCACCACGCAGAAGCGTTGTCCGGTCGGCGCTTCCATCACCCACCAGCGTTTGACGAAACCGATGCGCCTGGCGCCCAGTTTCTCCAGCCGATCCGCTTCCGCGTCCACGTCGTCGGCTTCGATGTCCAGGTGCACGCGCGAGGCATGCGCGACCTGCTGCACTTCCACATGCAAGCCGCCCGGTGCGCCTTCCAGTTCGGCGTAGTGGGCTTCGCCATCCTGGTAGGTTTCACCGCGCGGCAGGCCGAGCGCCTGGCTCCAGAACTGCGCGGCGGCCTCGTGATCGTGGGTCTGGCAATCGATGATGAAACCGGCGAGGCGACTGCGGTGCGCCATGTGCGTACTCCGCGGATGGAGGAGGACCCAGGCCCGCCGCCGGTGGGCGGCGGGCGCGTGCCGGCCTACGCCGGCAGGGCCAGATCGTCGATCAGGGTCTTGAGGAAACGCGCGGCCTCGCCGCCGGTGCAGGCGCGGTGATCGAAGGTGACCGACAGCGGGATGACCTTGTGCGACTCGAAACCGCCCATCACCGGGGTGACCTGGTGGCGGGCGCGGCCGGCGGCGACGATCGCCACGCACGGCGGCACCACCACCGGCGTGGCGTAGCGGCCGGCGAACATGCCGAAGTTGGACAGCGAGATGGTGTAGCCGCTGAGCTCCGAGGCGGGGATGCTGCGATCCTCGACCTGCGAGCGCAGGCGGTTGATGCCCTCGCGCACGCCGCGCGCGTCGAGGATGTCGGCGTTGCGCAGGGCCGGCACGAACAGGCCGTCATCGGTGTCCACCGCGATGCCGATGTCCACGTGCGGATGCAGGGTGCGGGTGAGCTTGTCGCCGTCGAACCAGGCGTTCATCGCCGGCACCGCCTTGCAGGCGCTGACGATGGCGCGGATCAGGCGCACGGTGACGTCGTTGCCCGGCGTCCAGGCGTGCACGTCGGCATCGTCGCTGAGCGTGGTCGGCACGACCTTGGCGTGCGCGTCGGCCATCACCCGCGCCATGTTGCGGCGGACGCCCTTGAGCTGTTCCGGCTGGCCGCTGACCGCCACGCCCGGCGGCTGGGTGCGCATGGGCTTGCCGGAGGCGGACAGCGCGGTGCGCTGCGGCGCCGCCACGGGCGCGGAGGCGACCACCGCGCGGGCCGGCGCGGCGGCGGCGGGTGCCGCGCCCGGACGGGCGGAACCGTCCGCGGCGGCCTGCTTCACGTCGGCCATGGTGACCGCGCCGTCGGCGCCGGTGGCGCGCACGCGGGCCAGGTCCACGCCCAGTTTCTTCGCCATCGCGCGTACCGCCGGCATCGCCTTGACGCCGCCGACGGCGACCGCCTGTTCCGTATGCACGGCGTTGGAGCTCTGCATCGCGCCGACCACGGTGCCGGCGTCATCGCGTTCGGTTTCGGCGGCGACCGCGGGAGCAGGCGCGGCGGCGGCCGGCGCGGGCTCGGGCGCCTGCGGCTTGGCCGGACCGTGATGGTGGCCGGTGTCCTGGCCTTCCGCGCGCTGCGGCAGGTTGGGATCGGGCTGGAACACCGCCAGCATGCTGCCGGTGACGACCACGTCGCCCGCGCCGCCGGCCAGCTTCAGCACCTTGCCGGAGACCGGCGACGGCACTTCCACGACCGCCTTGGCGGTTTCCATTGACACCAGCGGTTCGTCCAGCCGGATCACGTCGCCTTCCTTGACGAACCATTCGACGATGGTGGCGTCGGGCAGGCCTTCGCCCAGGTCGGGAAGATTGAAGGTCTTGCTGTCGCTCATTCGGGTTTCTCTTGTGCAGGTGTTGCTTGGAAAGGTTCCAGGTTGCGCGCGGGAATCCAGCCGGTCTGGCCGTGCGCGTTCTCCGCCCACCACCAGTCCGCCATTTCATGGTGCAGGGTCAGGATCTCGCCTTCCTCCGCATCCAGTTCGCGCGTGTCGTATTCATCCGTCGCCGTGGCCGCGCCGTGCTCGGCGTCGAACAGGGCGACCGGGATCCAGCCGCCGAGTCCGCTCGCCAGGCTGGTCCAGACGAACTGCGGCCAGTCGGTGTCGCGTTCACCCAGCGTCACCGGATCGCCGGCGGCGATCCGGATGGCCGGTCGTTCCGGCGCGCGGTGCCTGGCGATGACCCGCGCGCGTTCCATCAGCCGTTGGCCAGGGCGCGCTTGGCCGCGGCGACGATCTTGTCGACGCTCGGCAGGTACTTCATCTCCAGGCGGAACAGCGGGATGTGGGTGTCGTAGCCGGTGACGCGCTCGACCGGCGAGAGCAGGTCGTACATCGAATGCTCGGCCAGGCGGGCGGCGATCTCCGCGCCGAAGCCGGCGGTGCGCGGGGCCTCGTGCACGATCACGCAGCGGCCGGTCTTGGACACCGATTCGGCGATGGTGTCGAAGTCGAGCGGACGCAGCGTGGCCACGTCGATGACCTCGGCGCTGATGCCTTCGGCGGCCAGCTTGTCGGCGGCTTCCAGCGCTTCCTTGACCTGCGCGCCCCAACTCACCAGGGTCACGTCGGTGCCGTCGCGCAGCACGAAGCACACGTCCAGCGGCAGCGCCTCGCCGTCGTCGGCGACCACTTCCTTGTACTGGCGGTAGATCCGCTTGGGTTCCATGTAGATGACCGGATCCGGATCCCGGATCGCCGCCAGCAGCAGGCCGTAGGCGCGCTGCGGGGAGGACGGCAGGACCACGCGCAGGCCGGGTACGTTGGTGAAGATCGCTTCGTTGGCCTCGCTGTGGTGTTCCGGCGCGCGGATGCCGCCGCCCCACGGCACGCGCAGCACCATCGGGCAGTGCAGGCGGCCACGGGTGCGGTAACGCATGCGCGCGGCGTGGCAGATGATGTGATCGACCATCGGGTAGACGAAGCCGTCGAACTGCGCCTCGGCGACCGGCTTCATGCCCTGCACGGCCAAACCGACGGTGAGGCCGGCGATGGTGGTTTCGTCCAGCGGGGTGTCGAGGATGCGATCGGCACCGAAGCGCTGCTGCAGGCCGGCGGTGGCGCGGAACACGCCGCCGTTCACGCCGACGTCCTCGCCCAGCACGATGACCGAGTCATCGTGCGCGATCTCCCAGGCCAGCGCCTGGGTGATCGCTTCAATCAGGGTGATCGCGGTCGGGGTTGCCACGGTGTCGGCCGTCTTGTGGGTCGCGGCGTTCTTGGTTTCCATCACGGTGCTCATGAGCGGCCCTCCGCGGCAAGCGCGGCGGCCCGTTGCGCCAGCAGTTCCGGCGGCGGATCCGCGTACAGGTAGTCGAACATCGCTTCGACCGGCTGTACCGGGGTGTTGAGGTAGGCGTTCACTTCTTCGTCCACGCGCGCGCCGCACTCTTCCTTCCACGCGGTCTCTTCGGCCTCGCTCCACACGCCCTGCGCGACCAGCCAGGTGCGCAGGCGGGTCATCGGCTCGCGTTCCCAGGCCGCTTTCACTTCGGCGTCGTCGCGGTAGCGGCGGGCGTCGTCGGCGGTGGTGTGGTCGGACAGTCGATAGGTGACGAACTCCAGCACGGTGCCGCCCTGGCCCTTGCGCGCGCGCTCACCGGCGCGGCGCATCGCTTCCAGCACGGCGATGAGATCGTTGCCGTCGACCTGCAGGCAATGCAGGCCGCCGGCCAGGCCCTTCTGCGCCAGCGTCTGCGCTCCGGTCTGTGCCTTGCGCGGCACCGAGATCGCCCAGCCGTTGTTGACCACGCACAGGATCAGCGGCAGCTCGTAGGCGCCGGCCGAGTTCAACGCGGCGTAGAAGTCGGTCTTGGAGGAACCGCCGTCGCCGCAGGTGGCGACCGCCAGGTGCGGCTGGCCACGCAGCTTGAACGCCAGCGCGGCGCCGGCGGCATGCAGGCACTGGGTGGAAATCGGCACGCTCCAGGCGAAGTCGTGGCGGGCGATCTTGAAATCGTTGCCGCGCTCGTCGCCGCCCCAGTACATCAGCACGTCGCGCGGCTGCACGCCGCGCATGAACTGGGCGCCGTACTCGCGGTAGCTGGGAGCGAACACGTCCTCGGGCTTCATCGAGGCGCCGATGCCGACGTGGGTGGCCTCGTGGCCCAGGCAGGAGGCGTAGGTGCCCAGCTTGCCGGTGCGCTGCAGCGCGATGGCCTTGGTGTCGAAGGTGCGCACGAACAGCATCTGCTTGAACAGTTCGCGCAGGCGCTGGGTATCGCGCCCGGCTTCGGGCAAGTCGTCGCGGACGAGCTTGCCGTCCGGGCCGAGGTATTGGAGGAATTCGATTTCGAACTTGGCGGCGATGGTCATGCCGGGCGTCACTCTTCGGATGTTGCAGCGAATGTTGAGGGATCCAATGTTAAGGAACCGGAGCCGACCGGCCTTCCTGCGCTGCAACAACGCAGATCCGCACGGTGCGCGGAAATGCGGGGAAATCCAGTGGCGACAAGCGCTTGCCGACGCCGGCATGGCGTCCGCGCGGCGGTTGTCCGGATGTTGGACCAACCGGTTTCTGCGCGGAAAAACCCAGGCTTGACGCGCACCCGGGGATGGTGTGCAGGGAGCCGGCGAAAGTCCCGATGCGCCTTTCCCAAACGACAAGGGCGCGGCAGTGCCGCGCCCTTGTCCGCTCACGGGGGGCGACGCGTCAACGGATCAGTTGCGCGTGGTTGTTGCCGGTATCCGGGTCCTGCGTGGCGCTTTCCACCTGGGCGGTGAAGGCGAATACGATGCCGCGCTTGGGCCGGTTCGGCACCACCAGCGCGAATGCCAGCAGCTGGGTCGAGCCGGAGGTCATCGCGTCGCGCGTGCATTGCGCGGCCGAGCCGGTGGCGGTGTCGAGCACCCGGCCGCAGGACCAGCCGCGGGGCGCGGCGACCGCCATGTGACGCGCCTCGACGTTGCTGGCCAGCACCACCCTGACCTGTTCGGCGGTATCGGGACCGGCGTTGCGCACCGGCACCAGCAGGGTGGCGATGGCGCCGCGGCGGAAGCTGGCGGCACCGCCCAGCAGGCGCACCGACAGATCAGCCTGCGGCAGCGCGGCCACGCTGACCGCGACCGCCGCGGTGTTGTCGCCGTTGGCGGGATCCGGCACCGGCGAATTCGCCGACACGCCCAGGCCCAGCGCGCTGCCGGCCACGCTGTCCGGCACCACGGCCCGCAGGGTGAAGCCCACCTCGGCCCCGGCCGCCAGCGACGGCGTGGTGCAGCTCAGCCGGGTATTGCCGGCGACCCGTTCGGGTGCGGCGCAGGTCCAGCCCGGAGCGACCGGGCCCGGCACCGGCGCCACCTCTGCGGAGAACACGAACGCGACTGTCGCCGGCGTTGCCGCGCCGGGGCCGGCATTGCGCACGCTGGCGGTGTAGGACACGGTGTCGCCGACCGAAGCGCTGTCGCGATCGGCACTCACCGTCGCCGACAGATCGGCGCGGGCGAAGGCCGGCACGCGGATGCTCAGGCGGACCGGATCGTGATCCGAGGAACGCACCGCCACGCTGGCGTCACCGAAGTTGTCCACGCCGAAGTCGGCGTTGATGCGTGCGTGATCCACCCGCACGTCCGCGCCCAGCACCAGCGCCTCGTTGACCAGCACGTGATCCAGGGTCTGCGCATTGCCGCCGAACACGTAGGAGTAGCGCTGCGCCGGATCGGCAATCAGTTGCGAGCCGTCTATCAGCGGTGTGGTCACCGGACTCGGCGCCCACGACAGCACCTGATCGACCGGTGCCGCATTGCCGCCCAGGATGCCCATCACGTCGACGTAGCCGTCATTGAACTCGAACGCGTTGAAGTCGCCGACCAGCACGATTTTCTCGTCCGGATCGGCCTGCTGCATCTGCTGCACCAGTCCGCCCAGGTAGGCGGCCTGGGCGGCGCGCTTGGAGCGTACCCGCTCGCCGCCGGTGGGCCAGCCACTGCTGCCCGGCGCGGTGTCGTCCATGTCGTTGAGCGAACGCAGGTGGTTGACGATCACCGTGACCGGATAACCATCGCCGGCACCCTGGTGGATGCGGGCGCGCAGCCGCAGCGGCGGGCGGTCGTTGAGCAGGCTGGTGCTGCCGTCGGGATTGGCGAGCGTGGTGTTCTTGCCGAACTGGGCCACGTCCAGCACTTCCACCCGCGGCGTGCCGTCGCCGGTGGCGCGGGTGCTGACCAGGAAACCCACGTTGATGCCGCCCACGTCATTGCCCGGTTGCAGGTAGGGCACGTAACCGGGACGTTGCGGGCAGATCGCGTCGATGCGTTCGGACAGCAACTGCAGCACGCGCAGGTTCTCGACCTCCACCACGCCGAGGATGTCCGGCGCCTTCAGGAAGCCGCAGATCGCCAGCGCCGCCTTGGCCAGGCGCTTGTCCAGCGCGGCCGGGGTCAGGGTCACCGCGCCATTGCCGTCGGCGACGTCGTCGAACAGGCGCAGCAGGTTGAAGCTGCCGATGGTCGCTTCGTCGTAGCGCGCATCCGGCACCGCCTGCGGCGCCATGCCGCCGCTGACCGCCGGCGGCGTGGCCGGGTCCGGCAGCAGTGCCCAGGTGCCGGAGAAGTAATGGAGCACGCCGGACAGGCCGGCGACGTCCGCGCCGGTATCCACCGAGACCGGCTGCGCGCCGATCTGGCCGCGGCTGCGCACCATCAGGCGTTCCTGGTTGGTGTCGAAGCGCGGCGGATGCTTGTCGCCGGGAATCGGAATCACGTCCATGACGCCGATGCCGGGCTCGCGGAACGGACGGGCGACGCCGGGCAGGGTCACATGGAACACGCCGTCGCTGCTGGCGGTGGCGTCGTTCTCGTCGATGCTGCCGCCCGAGGGTGCCACCACCACCGCGCGGGCCACGCTCACGCGCATGCCTTCCCGCCGCTCCAGGGTGCCGGGCAGGGCGTCCGGCCCCAGCTCGGCGGCGGTCAGTTCGATCGGCGCCGGCAACGCCACACCGGTTTCCAGCACCTCCACGGTGGGACCGGTGATCTGGGTGATGGTCAACTGGTGCGGGTTGGACGGTGGCACGAATTCGGCGACGGTGCCGGTCACCCGCACCCGGTTGCCGACCGCGGCGGTGGCCGGTGGCGCGCTGCCGGTGAACACGAACAGGCCCTCGGAGGTCGCCGGATCGCCATCATCATTGGCGGCCTGCAGGAAGAAGCCGTTGTTGAACTTCAGCGCGGTGACGATGCCTTCGGTGATGACCCGCTTGTCCACGTAGGGCGAAGCCAGGCCGTTGCCCTGGATCTGAGGAATGGTGCGGGCCACCGGCGGATCCGGTGGCGCCGCGCCGCTGTTGCGCGGATTCGGCGCCGCGACGCTGAAGTCGGCGCCGTTGTCCTGGGTGTCGATGCTGCCGTCCCCGTTGCGCAGGGCGGCGGTGGTGTTGCCGAGCGTGCCGGTCGGGGCCGTGCCTTCGAAGCAGTTGGCGGCGCTGCCGAAGCCGACGAAGTCGACCAGGTTCGCATCGGCGAGCGGACAGGCGCCGGACAGCACGGCGGTGCCGCGGCTCAGCGCGACCTTGCCGGCGGAACCGGACAGGGTGAGCGTGCCGACCGCATCCGGGGTGGGCAGATCCACCGTGCCGCCGTTCCCCTGGGCCTGCTGGATCAGGAAGTAGCCGCCCGGCGCGATGCTGCCGGTGAGGTTGGTCCGGCTCCAGGTGGTGCCGGCGGAGGAGGCGTACTGCACGCTCCAGCCGTCCAGGCTCACCGCCGTGGCGCCGTTGTTGCGCAGTTCGATGAAATCGTTCTTCAGCGTGGCGCCACTGTTGCCGCCACCGCCGTACACCTGGCTGACCACCACCTGCGCCTGCGCCGTGGCGGCAAGCAGCAGGGTGGCGACGGAAAACAGCGTGACCGCCATGCGGCGGCTTCGAGGCATGCCCATCAACAGACTCTCCCTGACCGTGAATGCGTGCGCCGCTCACCGATGCTGCCGTGGCCGGCTCCGGTTGGCGCAATGTAGCGGAAGCCTCGGCGCCGCGCATTGCACCGCGATGACATAAGTCCCGGTTTTTGCTGGCAACCGCCGGCCGGACCGGGCGGGTCCACCGGTATCGGTTACGCTGGCGGCCCCGCTGCAGCCGCAGCCTTGCCCCGCCTGTCGACGGATGTCCGTAGAAAAGAACGAGCGAGCCCTGGAAGCAGGCATCCATACCGACCTGGAAGGACGCCTGACCTACGGCGGCTACCTGCGCCTGGATCGGTTGCTGGCGGCGCAGCAGCCGGTCTCCGATCCGGTCCACCACGACGAACTGCTGTTCATCATCCAGCATCAGGTGTCCGAGCTGTGGATGAAGCTGATGATCCACGAGCTGCGCGCGGCCATCGGCCACCTGCAGCGCGACGAGGTCTGGCAGACCCGCAAGGTGTTGGCGCGGGCCAAGCAGGTGCTGCGCCAGCTGACCGAGCAGTGGTCGGTGCTGGAAACCCTGACGCCGTCCGAATACATGGGTTTCCGCGATCTGCTGGGACCGTCCTCAGGCTTCCAGTCATTGCAGTACCGCACCATCGAATTCCTGCTGGGCAACAAGAACGCGGCGATGCTCAAGGTGTTCGCCCACGATCCCGCCGGGCAGGCGACCTTGCAGCAGGTGCTGGACGCGCCCGGCCTGTACGACGAGTTCCTGCGTTACCTGGCGCGCTTCGGTCACGCGGTGCCGGCGACGCACCGCGATCGCGACTGGCGCCTGCCGCATGTGTCGGATCCGGATCTGCTGCCGGTGTTCGAACGCATCTACGAGGACACCGATCGCTATTGGCGCGAATACTCGCTGTGCGAGGACCTGGTGGATCTGGAATCCCAGTTCCAGCTCTGGCGGTTCCGCCACATGCGCACGGTGATGCGGATCATCGGGTTCAAGCGCGGCACCGGTGGATCCAGTGGCGTGGGCTTTCTCAGGCAGGCGCTGGAACTGTCGTTCTTCCCGGAACTGTTCGAGGTCCGCACCTCCATCGACGGCGCCCGTCCGCCCGCGCCCTGAGCCCGTCCCCGGGCGGAATCCGCCCGGAAATCGCCGGGTTTTGCCGCCATTCCGGCGGTCCGATTCCCCCCGTATTCAGGAAAACCGGCATTGACGGAGCCGCGGGCGTCGGTAATTCTCCCCCGTCCCGCGCGGCTTTCGCGTGGATTTTTCATTACTGAACAACGAGGGGGGAGACCGCATGAGCGGTGCCGTCGATACGCAAAATCCGGGGCAACCGATACCGGAATTCCAGCAGGCACTGGGCCATCCGCGCCCATTGTGGATGCTGTTCATGACAGAATTCTGGGAGCGGTTCGCCTTTTACGGCATCCGCTGGGCACTGGTGCTGTATATCGTCGCGCAGTTCTACGGCGGCAGCGGAACCGGCGAGACGCCGGCCAACCAGGTCTATGGCGCCTACCTGGCGCTGGTGTACGCGGCGGCCATCTTCGGTGGCTACGTGGCGGATCGGATCATCGGCTACCAGCGCTCGATCCTGCTGGGCGCGGTGGTCATGGCCGCAGGCCTGTTCATGATCGCATTACCGGACCAGACCCTCTTCAAGGTCGGCCTGGCCACCATCATCGCCGGCAACGGCCTGTTCAAGCCGAACATCTCCACGATGGTCGGCAAGCTCTACACGGTGGGTGACGAGCGCCGCGATTCCGGCTTCACCCTGTTCTACATGGGCATCAACCTGGGCGCGATGATCTCGCCGCTGCTGACCGGCTGGCTGGCCGAGAAGGTATTCGGCACCGATGCGATGCCGGCCTACAAGGTCGTGTTCATCACCTCCGGCGTGGGCATGCTGATCAGCCTGGTGTGGTTCTGGTTCGGGCGTCGCCAGCTCAAGGGCATCGGCGTGCCGCCGGTCGGTGGCGAGAGCATCGGCCGCCTGGCGATCACCGCCATCTGCACGATCGCGGCGATTCCGGGCTTCTACTACCTTCTGAACCTGGGCGCGGATTCGCTGCAATGGATCCTGACCGTGATGTTCATCGGCCTGGCGATCCTGCTGCTGGTCGAAGGCATCCGCAACGGACCGAAGCAGCGCGACATGGTGATCGCGATGCTGATCATCTTCGCCTTCAACGTGCTGTTCTGGTGCTTCTTCGAACAGGCGGGCAGTTCCTTCAGCTTCCTGGCCGACAAGATCGTCAACCGCGATTTCGACGGCTGGATTTTCCCGGTCGGCTGGTTCCAGTCGGTCAACTCGATCGCCATCATCACCCTGGCGCCGATCATGGCGTGGCTGTGGGTCAAGATGGGCCGCGCCAACCCGTCGATTCCGCGCAAGTTCGGCCTGGGCCTGATCTTCAACGGCCTGGCCTTCCTGCTGTTGATGTTCGCGCTGTCCAGCCTGGTGGATCCGCAGAGCCTGAAGATTCCGTTCTGGACCCTGTTCGCGGTGTACTGGATCCAGTCGATCGGCGAGCTGTGCCTGTCGCCGATCGGCCTGTCGATGGTGACCAAGCTGGCGCCGGTGCGCCTGGTCGGTTTCGGCATGGGTGGCTGGTTCCTGTCCACCGGCATCGGCAACAACCTGTCCGGCATCTTCGCCAGCCACGTCAGCGGCGAGACCGGCATGACCACGGCGTCCGCGCTTTCCGGCTACACCTTCGGGTTCTGGACCCTGATGGGCTTTGGCGTGCTGCTGTTCCTGATCGCACCGCTGGTGCAGAAGCTGATGCACGGCGTGAAGTAAGCCGACGGCATCGGATACGAAAAAGGCGGCCTTCGGGCCGCCTTTTTTTTGCAGGAAGATCCCGCGCCGAACCGGACCCCGTTCAGTCCGGCTGCTTCCACGGCGTGGAGCCGGTCATGTGGACCACGCCGTCGGACAGCTTGTCGATCAGCAGGCTGATCTGCTCCCGCTCTTCCGGGCTGAACCCGGACAGCAGGCGGCGTTCGCATTCCAGGGTCATCGGCGCGACCTCGTCGTAGACCGAATAGCCGACCTCCGACAGCGCCAGCACCGAACGGCGGCGATCGTCGCCATGGGTGTCGCGCATGATCAGGCCGCGCTCCAGCAGCTTTGCGACCGCGCGACTCACCGCGACCTTGTCCATGGCCGTGCGTTCGGCCACCTCGCCGGCCGACAGCCCGGAGAAGCGCCCGAGCACCGCCATGATCCGCCACTCGGTGATGGCCAGGCCGAAGCGCTGGTCGTACAGGTGGGCGATGGTCTGGCTGATCCGGTTGGACAGTACGCTCAGGCGGTAGGGCAGGAAGCGCTCCAGTTCCAGCACGGCATGGGGATGCTCGGCCGTGGACGGGGCGGAAGGGGCGTCGGGGGTCGGGTTGGGGTCGTTCATGGGGCCGGATCGGAAAGGAATGGCGCGGCGCAGCTTGCAAGTAGTTTCAATTGAAACTATAAAGCAGGCTGTCCCATCGCAAGCCTAGCGAGGCGCTCCATGAACGCACAACCCAACCTCGGCATGCAGGTCACGACCTTCGAGAATCCGATGGGCATCGACGGCTTCGAATTCGTCGAATTCGCCGCCCCGGATGGCCAGGGCGAAGCCCTGCACGACTATTTCCGACGGCTCGGCTTCAGCGCCGTGCTGCGCCACAGGACCCGCCCGATCACCGTGTACCGCCAGGGCGGGGTGAACTTCCTGGTCAACGAGGATCCGGATTCGTTCGCCGCCGACTTCGCCCGCGCGCACGGCCCCTGCGCCTGCGGTTTCGCCATCCGTTTCAGCAAGCCGGCCGAGCAGGTGTTCGACACCGTCCTGCGCAACGGCGGCGAAGCGATCGGGCACAAGCCGGAAACCCGTGCGGTGTCCGCCCCGGTGGTCAAGGGCATCGGCGACTGCATGCTGTACCTGGTGGATCGCTACGGCAGCGCCGGCAGCATCTACAACGGCGACTACCTGCCGGTGCAGGGCGCGGAGCAGCATCCGAAGGGGTTCGGCCTGACCTTCATCGATCACCTGACCCACAACCTGTTCTTCGGCAACATGGACAAGTGGTCGGACTACTACGAGCGCCTGTTCAACTTCCGCGAGATCCGCTACTTCGACATCAAGGGCGCCAAGACCGGCCTGCTGTCCAAGGCGATGACCGCGCCGGACGGGATCGTGCGCATCCCGCTCAACGAATCCTCGGACCCGAAGTCGCAGATCAACGAGTACCTGGATGCGTACAAGGGCGAGGGCATCCAGCACATCGCCTGCTTCACCGACGACATCTACGAAACGGTGGAAGCCATGCGCGATGCGGGCGTGGAGTTCCTCGACACCCCGGACACCTACTTCGACGTGATCGATCAGCGCGTTCCGGACCATGGCGAGGACGTGCCGCGACTGGCGAAGAACAAGATCCTGATCGACGCCGATCCGGAAACCCACCAGCGCAAGCTGCTGCAGATCTTCACCCAGAACGCGATTGGCCCGATCTTCTTCGAGATCATCCAGCGCAAGGGCAACGAAGGCTTCGGTGAAGGCAACTTCCAGGCGCTGTTCGAGAGCATCGAGCGCGATCAGATGCGCCGCGGCGTGCTCTGACACCGGTGCGGTGGCGGCGGCCCGGGTGCGCCGCCGCATCCGCAGTTCAGGCAGAATCGCGTCATCGGCACCGTCGCGACGGACGTCGCGTCCACAGGCAGGCACCATGAAGAGCAGCGGCTACCAAACCGGTTTCGGCAACCATTTCGCCAGCGAGGCCGTGGCCGGCACGCTGCCGGTGGGACGCAATTCGCCGCAGCGCGTGGCCCACGGCCTGTATGCCGAGCAGCTGTCCGGCACCGCGTTCACCGCGCCGCGCAGCGAGAACCGGCGCAGCTGGCTGTACCGGATCCGGCCGGCGGCGATGCACTCGAACTTCGAGGCCTTCGCGCAGCCGCGCTTCCACAACGATTTCGGCGATGGCCCGGTGACCCCGGACCAACTGCGCTGGAACCCGCTGCCGTTGCCGCAAGCGGCCACCGATTTCGTCGACGGCCTGTACACCATGGCCGGAAACGGCTCGGCGGCGGGCCAGCATGGCGTCGGCATCCACCTGTACGCGGCCAACCGATCGATGCAGGGCCGCTTCTTCTACGACGCCGATGCCGAACTGCTGATCGTGCCGCAGCAGGGCCGGCTGTCGATCGCCACCGAACTGGGCGTGCTCGAGCTCGAACCGCAACAGATCGCGGTGATTCCGCGTGGCGTGCGCTTTCGCGTCGAGTTGCCGGAGGGCCCGTCGCGTGGCTATGTCTGCGAGAATTTCGGCGCCGCGCTGCGCCTGCCGGACCTGGGGCCGATCGGCGCCAACGGCCTGGCCAATCCGCGCGATTTCGAAGCCCCGCATGCGGCCTATGAGGACGTGGAAGGCGAATTCGAACTGATCGCCAAGTTCCAGGGGCATCTGTGGCGCGCGGCCATCGGCCACTCGCCGCTGGACGTGGTCGGCTGGCACGGCAACTACGCGCCGTATCGGTATGACCTGCGCCATTTCAACACCATCGGATCGATCAGCTTCGATCATCCGGATCCGTCGATCTTCACCGTGCTGACCTCGCCCAGTGATACCCACGGCACGGCCAACCTGGATTTCGTGATCTTCCCGCCGCGTTGGCTGGTGGCGCAGGACACGTTCCGTCCGCCGTGGTTCCACCGCAACATCGCCAGCGAGTTCATGGGCCTGATCACCGGCGTGTACGACGCCAAGGCCGATGGCTTCGCGCCGGGTGGCGCCTCGTTGCACAACTGCATGACCGGGCATGGTCCCGACGCGGCGACCTTCGAGAAGGCGAGCAACGCGGATCTGGCCAGGCCGGACGTCATCCGCGGCACCATGGCCTTCATGTTCGAGACCCGGGCAGTGATCCGGCCGGCTGCGCAGGCACTGGAGGCCGACCATCGCCAGCGCGACTACCTGGCCTGCTGGGCGGGATTGCAGAAACACTTCCGCAAGCCGGACTGATCCGTTCGCGACAGCTTCACGGCGACACGCTAGGCTGCGGCTTTCCCACGGAGCCGCCGCACATGACGTTCGCAACCAAGCCGGTCCTGCTGACTTTCGCGTTGACGCTGGCGCTGGCCGCCTGCAAACCGCCCGCCGCCCCGCCGCCGTCCGGAGCGGACGCGCCGACACCCGCACCGCCGGCGGCCACGGATATTCCGGCCGAATCCACGACACCTCCCGCGACGGACCCCGCCGCGCCGCCGGCATTGGCGCAGGCTGGCCTGGCCGGCTTCGGCGACATGAAGCTCGGCAGCAGCGAGGAGGAAGCGAAGACCGCCTGGGGGGGTGAACTCAAATCCCTGCCGTCCGGCGAAGGCAGTACCTGCCATTACCTGCTGCCGAAGTGGGCCAGGGACGGCAACGAACTGGCCTTCATGATCGAGGACGGCAAGTTCGTCCGTTACGACGTCGGCACCGATAAGGAGACGGCGCCCGGCGGCGGCAAGGTGGGCATGCAGGCCGATGCGTTGCAGAAGCTCTATCACGACAGCCTGCAGTCCACGCCGCACAAGTACGTCGAAGGTGGCCGGTACCTGTCGATGGATGCCAGCGGCGTGGCGCCGAGCAAGCTGGTGTTCGAGGTGGGTGCGGACGGCAAGGTCACCCGCTGGCGGGTCGGGTTGACCCCGCAGGCCGATTACGTGGAAGGCTGCTCCTGAGGAAACCGGCCCGCCGGCGTCCGGCTGGTGGCGGGCCGCCGGCCGGGCATAGAATCGCCCATCGACGCGAGGAGGCGCACGGATGGAAGCATGGGGATTTTTCCTGCTGGGCCTGGTGCTGCTGGCACTGGGGGGCGATTCCATCGTCAAGGGCGCCTCGGCGCTCGCGCAACGCCTCGGCGCCTCGCCGTTCGTCGCCGGCCTGCTGCTGATTGCCTTCGGCACCTCGCTGCCGGAACTGGCGATCAACGCGCGCGCGGTCTGGGTGGGGGCGCAGGATCTCGCGCTCGGCAACGCGGTCGGCAGCAACATCGTCAACCTCGGCCTGACCTTGGGCGTGGCGGCGCTGTGCGCGCCGCTGCTGGTGCGCATGCGGCTGCTCTCGCCCCTGTTGCTGCTGCTGATCATCGCCACGCTGGCGTTGATCGTGCTGGGCCTGGACGGGGTCATCGGGCGTATCGAGGGTGGCGTGCTGCTGCTGGCCTTCATCGCCATGCTGGGTTTCCTGCTTGCGCGCGGCGCACGCGAAAGCGAAGCGGTTCGCGGCGACGTCGCGGTGTATGCGGGCCCGGTGGTGGGCTGGGGACAGGCGCTGTTGCGCCTGGCCATCGCCATCGCGTTGCTGTACTTCGGCGCGAAGTTCATCGTCCAGTCGGCGACGACCATCGGCGCGGGCCTGGGGCTGACCCCGTTGCTGTCCGGCCTGCTGCCGGTGGCGATTGGCAGCGCGCTGCCCGAGGTCGCCGCCGGGGTCGCCGCGGCGCGGCGCGGGCAGGGCGACATGGTGGCCGGCCACGTGATCGGTTCCAGCCTGTTCAACCTACTGGTGGTCGTGGGCGGCATGGCGCTGTTCCGGCCGCTGCCGTTGCCGACCTCGTTCGTCCGCCTGGAATTGCCGGCGGCGATCGCCTTCGCGGTAATGCTGCTGCCGATGCTGCGCGGCGATCTGCGCGTCAGCCGCGGCGAAGGCGCCGTGCTGGTGTTGGCTTTCGTGGCCTGGGTGGTGCTGGAAATCGCGATGCTGGCCTGATCAGGCCGGCTCGTCTTCCGCGCGTTCGTCCGCCGCCGTCTGCGCCCGCCCCGGCTCGGGCGGGCGGGTGGCCATCTTCAGCGACAGCGCGGCCTTGGCCATCAGGTGCGCGCTGATCGGCGCGGTGATGAACAGGAACGCGGTGACCAGCAACTCGCGCGGCTGCGGATCGCTTCCGAGGGTGGTGTGATAGCCGACCGATGCCAGCAGCACGCAACCCACGCCCAGCGTGCTGGCCTTGGTCGGGCCGTGCAGGCGCTTGAAGAAATCCGAAAGCTTGGCCAGGCCGTACGAACCGACCAGGATGAAGAAACTGCCGGCGGCCAGCAGCGCGGCGAGCAGGATGGCGAACAGCATGTTCATTCGACGATGTCCCGGCGCAGGATGTACTTGCTCAGCACCACGGTACCCACGAAGCCGAGCATCGCGATGATCAGCGCGGCCTCGAAATAGATCGGCGTGTCCAAGTGCATGCCGAACAGCATCAGTTCGGCGATGGCGGCGACGAACAGCGTGTCTAGGGCCAGGATCCGATCCGGCACGGTCGGGCCACGCAGCAGGCGCCACAGCGCCAGCAGCATGGCCAGGCCGACCACGTGCATGGAAGCGACGATGGCGACGGCGACGATGGATTCGGGCGTCATGGGAATATCTCCATCAGGGGCGCTTCGTAGCGCTGCTTGATCTGGGCGATGACCGCCTCGGGGTCCTTCAGGTCGAACACGTGCACGAGCAGGTGGCGGCGATCGTCCGACAGCACCGCCGACAGGGTGCCGGGCGTCAGGGTGATGATGCTGGTCAGCGCGGCGATGCCGTGGATGTTGCCGATGTCCAGCGGCACCCAGATGAAACCGGGGGTGATCGCCGATTCAGGACCCAGCACCCGGCGCGCGACCTCGATGTTGGAGCGGACGATGTCCCAGCCCAGCACCCACAGCATCCGCGGCACCTGGCGCAGCCGGCCGATGCGCGCGAATTCGCGGTCCAGGCGGGCGGCGAACAGCGGAACCACGATCGCCAGCACCAGCGCCAGCACCGCGTGCCCCCAGCTCAGCGCCGAGTTCATCAGCAGCCAGAAGCAGAAGATGGTCAGGCTCAGCGGCCAGGACGGAATCCAGCGTTTCATCAGGGCGCCCTCATCGCGGGCGACTGCGCGCGGACCTGTTCCACGTAGGCGTCAGGTGCGAGCAGCTGCGCGGCGGCGGCGCGCGTGTAGTCCAGGATGGGCGCCGCGGCCAGCGCCATCGCCACCCCGTAGGCCAGCAGGAGCACGGTGGCTGCCGTTTCCAGCCTGCGGGCCGGGGCCGGCGGTGCATTGCCTGCCGGCGTGGCGGCAACGGCATCGTCAGGCACGCGCCAGAACAGCCGCGTCCCGGCGCGCGCCATCCCCACCAGCACCAGGAAGCTGCTCGCCAGCAGCACCGCCCAGACCCAGCGCTGCCCGGTCGTGGCCATCAGCAACAGCAGCTTGCCGATGAAGCCTGACAGCGGCGGCAGGCCGGCCAGCGAAACGGCGGCGATCAGGAACATCAGCCCTGGCAGGGTCTTGGCCGGTACCGGCAGGCCGCGATCGCCACGATCGCCATCCGCGCCGCGGCGGCGGCGGACCAGATCCGCGATCAGGAACAGCGAGGCGCCGGCGAACGTACTGTGGGCGAGGTAGTACAGGCCGGCGCCAATCGTGCCTTCGCGTGCCAGCGAGAACGCGATGAACAGCGTGGCCGCGGACACCAGCACCAGGTAGGCCGCCAGCGCGCGCAGGCGCACCGCCGCCATCACGCCCAGCGAGGCCAGCGCCAGCGTCAACACGCCTGCGGGCAGCAGCCAATCCCAGGCAAAGCCCGCCAGCGCACCGGCTGACGCGCCGAACAGCAGCAGGCCCACCCGCAGCACCGCGTACAGGCCGACCTTGGTCATGATCGCGAACAGCGCCGCGACCGCCGCCGGTGCGTGCGCATAGGTCTGCGGCAGCCACAGGTACATCGGCAGCAGCGCCGCCTTGGTGCAGAACACCAGCAGCAACAGGCCGGCGGCGGCCTTGATCAGCGCCAGGTCGGTGGCCGGCGCCTGCGCGATCCTGGCCGACATCTCGGCCATGTTGAGCGAGCCCAGCAAGCCGTACAGCAAGCCCAGCGCCATCAGGAACAGGGTGGAGGCGGCGATGTTGACGCTCACGTAGTGGAAGCCGGCGCGCATGCGATCGCCGCGCCCGCCGCTGAGCATCAATCCGTACGAGGCGATCAGCAGCACCTCGAAGAACACGAACAGGTTGAACAGGTCGCCGGTCAGGAACGCGCCGTTCAGGCCCATCAGCTGGAACTGGAAGAAGGCATGGAAATGCGGCGCGCGCCGGTCCCAGCCGGCACCGGCATGCAGCAGGCAGGCCACCGCCAGCAGCGCCGAGACCAGCACCAGCATCGCCGACAGCCGATCCACCATCAGGCTGATGCCCAGTCGCGCCGGCCAGTCGCCGAGCAGGTAGACCAGCACCGTGCCATCGGCGGCCGCGCGCAGCAGGCAGATCGCCACGCCCAGCTGCACGGCCAGCGACAATCCGGCGATCACGCGCTGCGGCACCATGCCGAAGCGGCGGTGTTCGGCGAACAGCGCCAGCGCCGCGGCGAACAATGGAACCACGACGGGCAGCAAGGGCAGGTGGTTCATGCCTTCCTCCGCCGGTCGTCGTGATAGGCATCCACGCGTGCCTCGTGGCGAAGCTCGCCGGCGCCGCCGTCGACATGGTCGCTGCCGTTGTCGGCACGGCTGCGGATGGCCAGCACGATGCTGACCGCGGTCATCGCGAAGGCGATCACGATCGCGGTCAGCACCAGCGCCTGCGGCAGTGGGTCGGTGTAGTAGGCGAGGGTCGCCGCCACGCCGTCGCGCAGTACCGGCGGCTTGCCGGCCACGACCCGTCCGCTGGCGAAGATCAACAGGTTGGTCGCATACGACAGCAGGGTCATCCCGAGGATGACGTCGAAGGTGCGCGCGCGCAGCAACAGGTACACGCCGGAGGCGGTGAGCAGGCCGATCGCGCTGGCCAGGGCGAGTTCCATCAGCGTTCCACCTCGCCGGTCCGGAGTGAGCGTTGGTCAAGGTCGATGACACCATCGCGGGCCACCCGGGTGCGCGAGGGCTTGATGGTGCCCAGCATCGACAGGATCAGCATCGCGCCGCCGAACACCACCAGGTACACGCCGGTGTCGAACACCATCGCGCTGGTCAGTTCCAGGTCGCCGATCAGCGGCAGGGTCCACACCACGTGCCCGCTGGTCAGGAACGGATAGCCCAGCACCAGCGGCGCGATGCCGCCCACGCCGGCGGCCAGCAGGCCCACGCCGATGCAGCGCACGTAGTCGAATCCGAACCGCGATTCCACCGAGGCCGCACCCTGCATGACGTACTGCATCAGCAGCGGCACCGCCAGCACCAGGCCGGCGACGAAGCCGCCGCCCGGCGCGTTGTGGCCGCGCAGGAACAGGAAGAACGAGACCGTCAGGGTCAACGGGAACATGATCTGGGCCAGGTCCGCCGGCACCGGCAACGGAATCGGCGGGCCCGGCATGATCTTCTCCGGCGCCATCCGCGCGCGCCGCAGCAGTGCATGCACCAGCAGCGCGGCGATGCCGAACACGGTGATCTCGCCGAAGGTATCGAAGCCGCGGAAGTCGACCAGGATCACGTTGACCACGTTGCGGCCGAAGGCTTCCGGCAGCGAGCGCGCCAGCATCTCCTCGCCGATGCCGCCGGCCGGCCGGGTCATCACCGCATAGGCCAGCACCGCCACGCCGAGACCGGCTGACAGCGCGATCGCGATGTCGCGCCAGCGCCGGAGCGGCTGGCGTTCCGGCGGCGAGCGGAACGGCAGGTAGTGCATGCCCAGCAGCAGCAGCGGCAGGCTGACCATTTCCACCAGCAACTGGGTCAGCGCCAGATCCGGCGCCGACAGGAACACGAAGGTCAGGCTGACCGCCAGTCCCGCGCCACCCAGCAGGATCAGCACCACCAGGCGTTGCCGATACCAGCGCAGCGAGGTGATCGCACAGGCGGCCAGCAGCAGCCAGAGGATCCAGCCCAGCGGTGGCATCGGTTGCGGCGCGCGCCACTCGATCCCGGCATGCCCGGCAAGGAACGGTGCCAGCCCGACCGCGATCGCGGCCAGCACCAGCCAGGCCAGGCTGCGCTGCAGGCTGCCGTTGGCGATGCGCCGGGTCAGCCGCTGCGCGAGCGTGAACAAGGCATCCACATTGAACAGGAAGATGCGCCGCCCCAGCGACTGGCGGACGATCGCGTGCAGATCCAGCAGCCGGCGCAGGCCGAAGTACAGCGCCACGCCACCGATCAGGCTGACCACGCTCATCAGCAGCGGCAGGTTGAGGCCATGCCACACCGCCAGGCTGTAATCCGGCGCGGCGGCGCCCAGGGTGCCGCGCACCGCCGCGCCGAGCACCGGGGCGATCGTCCAGGCCGGCACGATGCCGACGATCAGGCACAGCACCACCAGGATCTCCACCGGAATCTTCATCCAGCGCGCCGGCTCGTGCGGCGCATGTTCAAGCGCGCGCGGCCCCTTGCCGAAAAACGTGTCGTGGACGAAACGCAGGCTGTAGGCGACGCCGAAGATGCCGGCCAGCACCGCGACCAGGCTCATCGCCGAGCGCATGGTCGCGTGCGCGCCGCTCATGTCCAGCGTTTCGGCGAAGAACATTTCCTTGGACAGGAAACCATTGAGCAGCGGCACGCCGGCCATCGCCAGGCTGGCGATGATCGCCAGCGTGCTGGTGAAGGGCAGGTACCGGCGCAGTCCGCCGAGCCGGCGCATGTCGCGGGTGCCGGTCTCGTGATCGATGATGCCGGCGGCCATGAACAGTGACGCCTTGAATACCGCGTGGTTGAGGATGTGGAACAGCCCGGCCACCACAGCCATCGGCGTGGACAGGCCGAACAGCAGCGTGATCAGGCCCAGGTGCGAGATGGTCGAGTAGGCCAGCAGGCCCTTGATGTCCTGCTGGAAGATCGCCTGCCACGCGCCGATCAGCAGCGTCGCCGCGCCGATCGCGCTGACCAGGTAGAAGAACAGTTCGCTGCCGGCCAGGGCCGGATGCAGGCGCGCCAGCAGGAACACGCCCGCCTTCACCATCGTGGCCGAATGCAGGTAGGCCGACACCGGGGTCGGCGCGGCCATCGCATGCGGCAGCCAGAAATGGAACGGGAACTGCGCGCTCTTGGTGAACACGCCCAGCAGCACCAGCACCAGGGTCAGCGGATACAGCGCATGCGCGCGGATCTGCGGGCCGGCCGCGAGCACGTCATCCAGTTGATAGCTGCCGACGATGTGCCCGAGCAGCAGCACGCCCGCCAGCAGCGCCAGGCCGCCGCCGCCGGTGATCGCCAGTGCCATCCGCGCACCCTCGCGCGCATCCTGGCGATGGTGCCAGTAGCCGATCAGCAGGAACGAACTGATGCTGGTGAGTTCCCAGAACACCAGCAGCAGGATCAGGTTGCCGGCCAGCACCACGCCGAGCATGGAACCCATGAACAGCAGCAGGTAGGCATACAGCCGAATCGCCGAGTCGCGCGCGCTCAGGTAATAGTGCGCGTACATCACCACCAGCGCGCCGATCGCCAGCACCAGCCCGGCGAAGGTCCAGGCCAGGCCGTCCAGGCGCAGGTCGAAACCCAGGCCGATCTGCGGAATCCAGGCGTGTTCCGCGCGCACGATGCCGCCGTGCAGGATTTCCGGCGTCATCGTCGCGAGCAGGCCCAGGCCGAGCAGCGGTGCTGCCCCGGCCAGCCATGCCGCGGTGCTGCGCGATCGGGGACGCCCCAGTGAGATCAGCAGGGCGAACAGGAAAGGCAGGCACAGCAACAGGTCGAGAGATGCAGGCACTCGTCGGGATTCTATGGCGGGTGTTGACCCGAGTTTAACAGGGCCATGCACGCGGAATGGCGGCTTCGCTATGCTTTGCGCCGCCTCCGTCGATCTCGTTCATCCAAAGGGAAACGTGCATTCCATGTCTTCGCAGCCCCGCAGCGCCCTGGTTTTCGGCGGCACCGGCCAGATCGGCGCGGCCTTGCTGGCGCGGTTGCGCGCCGCTGGCTGGCACAGCTTCGCCGTGTCGCGGCAAGCGCGGGAGGAACAGGACGGCATCCACTGGCTGCGGGGCGAGTTCGATGCAATGCCGGCATTGCCGGAACACGTCGACGTGATCTTCAGCACCGGGCCGCTGGATCGTTTTTCGCGCTGGTACGCGGACGCCCGGATTGCGAGTCCGCGCGTGGTCGCATTCGGTTCCACCAGCGTGGGGACCAAGCACGATTCCAGCGATGCCGGCGAGCGCGATCTGGCCGTGCGATTGCAGGACGCGGAGGCACGGGTGTTCGCGACGGCGTCGGCGCGCGGCGCGCACGCCACCATCCTGCGTCCCACCCTGGTGTACGGCGCGGGCAGCGACCAGACCCTGTCGCGAATCGCGGCAATGGCGCGCCGGAGCGGATTCTTCGTGCTGCCCGCCAATGCGCGCGGCGGGCGCCAGCCGGTGCATGTCGCGGATCTGGCCGCGGCGGCGCAGGCGGTGGTCGATGTCCCGGCCACGCACGGGCAGGCCTACGCGCTGCCGGGCGGGGAGACGGTGGAGTACCGCGAGATGGTCCGGCGCACCTTGTCCGCGCTGGCGCCCACGCCACGCCTGATCGTGCTGCCGTCGCCGCTGTTCGCGCTGGCCGTGCGGGCAGCGCGCGCGACCGGGCGCCTGCAGGGCCTGACTGGCGCGGCGGTGGCGCGGATGCGCGAGGATCTGGTGTTCGACGCCGCGCCGGCGCGGCGGGACTTCGGCTACGCGCCGCGCGGATTCCGGCCGGACGCGGGCATGCTGCCGCGCTGAGTGCGGCGGGGCCGGCTCAGTAGCGCCAGCCCATCACCCGGTAGAACTTGGCCAGCACCCACGCCGGCCCGATCAGCAGGTAGGTCAGATCGGTGAGGAAGCTCGGCTTGCGGCCCTCGATCTTGTGGCCGATGAACTGCGCGATCCAGGCGATCACGAACACGCCCAGCGCCAGCCAGAACAGATTCGCCACGCCGACCAGGCCTTCGAGCCAGCGGGTCAGCCAGGCCATCGCCACGAAGATCGCCAGCATGCCCAGGCCCAGCGGGCGCGACATCCGGTTGTAGAACATCCACGCGCCGAACATCGCCAGCGCGGCCCAGATGCCGGATTTCATCCAGGTGCCGAACACCGGGATGCACCACAGCAGGGCCACGACGGTCCATAGGATGGCGGGGACCGCGAAGATGTGGATCTTCTGGTTGGTGACGTTCTGGTGATCGCCGGAATAGCTGGCGAACCAGCGGTCCACCGGGCGTTGCGCGGTCGCGTTCATTCATCCCTCCCGAGGATGTCGATGCGGCAGGGTATGGAGCATAGCGCAGGCGGGTCCGGCGTGCGCCCGCCGGGCGTCATCCGGCGCCGGGTTCAATGGCCCGACACGCGCGAGAACAGCTGGATCACCGCCACCCCGGCCACGATCAGGCCCATGCCGAGCACGGCGGGCAGGTCCAGGCGCTGCCCGAACAGCCGCCAGCCGATCAGCGCGATGAGCACGATGCCCGCGCCCGACCAGATCGCATAGGCGACCCCGACCGGGACGGTCTTCATGACCAGTGACAGGCAATAGAAGGCGATGCCATAGCCGGCGGCGACGATCAGCGAGGGGCCGGGCCGGGTGAAGCCGGCGGAGGATTTCAGCGCACTGGTGGCGACGACCTCGGCCACGATGGCGATGGCCAGGTAGAGGTAACCCGGATTCATGGGCGTGGCCGGCGGCGTGCGCAAGCACGGGAGGGCGATGCTAGCCCACGCGGCGGTGAACAGCGCCCGACAGGTGATGCCGGCCGGGCGCCTGGGCGATCTCAGTCGACGACGATGCCGCCCAGCTTGACCAGCGCTTCGGCGTACTTGGCGCGGGTGCGTTCGATGACCTCGGCGGGCAGGCGCGGGCCGGGCGCGGTCTTGTTCCAGTCCAGCGTTTCCAGATAGTCGCGCACGAACTGTTTGTCGTAGCTCGGCGGGCTGGTGCCGACCTCGTACTGATCCGCCGGCCAGTAGCGCGAGGAATCCGGGGTCAGCATCTCGTCCATGATGTACAGGCGGCCGTCGGCGTCGGTGCCGAACTCGAACTTGGTGTCGGCCAGCAGGATGCCGCGTTCGGCCGCGTATTCGGCGGCGTAGCGGTAGATGCGCAGGGTGGCGTCGCGCACGCGCTCGGCCAGTTCGGCGCCCACCGTCTTGACCATCGCGTCGAAATCGATGTTCTCGTCGTGGTCGCCGACCGCGGCCTTGGTGGACGGGGTGAAGATCGGCTCGGCCAGCCGCTCGGCCTGGCGCAGGCCGTCGGGCAGCTCGATGCCGCTGACCTTGCCGGTGCGCTGGTAATCCTTCCAGCCGCTGCCAATCAGGTAGCCGCGCGCGATGGCTTCCACCGGCACCGGCTTGAGCTTCTTGGTCACCACCGCGCGCCGCGCGTACAGCGCCGGATCGACGCCGTCGGGCAACACGCCGGCCACGTCGATGCCGGTCAGGTGGTTGGGCAGCAGGTGCGCGGTCTTGGCGAACCAGAAATTGGAGATCTGGCAGAGCATTTCGCCCTTGCCGGGAATGGGATCCGGCAGTACCACGTCGAACGCGCTGAGGCGATCGGTGGCGACCATCAGCAGGTAGTCGCCGGGGGGCGCGTCGGCGGGCAGGCGCTCGCGGGGGATATCGAACACATCGCGGACCTTGCCGCGGTGGCGCAACGGCAGGCCGGGCAGATCGGATTGAAGCAACGTCGTCGGCACAAATACTCCTCGGGGAGTCCGGATTTCGGTCGGAAGGGCGCGCCCAGCGCACCCGAAGTCCTCCCCCGTTCCCGTGGTCCCGCATGCCGCCTGGGCGTGCCCGGAACCCGGCCGGGCCGCGTAGTGTACGGCGATGCCGGGTCGCTGTGCCGTAAAATGGGCGCCAATTTCAGGGAAACCCCACCCGGATGAAGCGCTGGTACGGGAAATTGCTCGGATTCATCGCCGGCTGGCTGCTGATGCGGCACCCGGTCGGGGGCCTGATCGGCCTGCTCATCGGCCATGCCTTCGACGAGGACTGGTTCAAGCTGTCCCGGGACAACCCCTACCGGGTGTTCAACCTGACCAGCGACGCCACCGACGCCGAGATCGACCAAGCCTACCGCCGGCTGATTTCCCAGTACCACCCCGACAAGTACGCCGGTGTCGCCGAGGAACTGCGCCGGCAGGCCGAGCGCAAGGCCGGCGAGATCAACGCCGCCTACGATCGCATCAAGACCCTGCGCCGGCGCTGACCGCCCTCGCGCCTTCCGCATCCACCCGACGAGAGCCCCATGTCCGACTGCCTGATTGCCCCTTCCATCCTGTCCGCCAACTTCGCCAAGCTGGGCGAGGAAGTCGACAACGTGATCGCCGCGGGCGCCGACTGGGTCCATTTCGACGTGATGGACAACCATTACGTCCCCAATCTCACCATCGGCCCGATGGTCTGCCAGGCACTGCGCAAGCACGGCGTCACGGCGCCCATCGACGTGCACCTGATGGTGGAACCGGTGGATCGGATCATTCCGGATTTCGCCGAGGCCGGCGCCAGCATCATCAGCTTCCACCCTGAGGCCTCGCGCCACGTCCACCGCACCGTCCAGCTGATCAAGTCGCACGGCTGCAAGGCCGGGCTGGTGCTGAATCCGGCCACGCCGGTCGATGTGCTGGACTGGGTGCTGGATGATCTCGATCTGGTGTTGCTGATGTCGGTGAACCCGGGCTTCGGCGGGCAGGCGTTCATTCCATCCGCGCTCGACAAGCTGCGCGCGGTGCGCGCGAAGATCGATGCCTCGGGCAAGGCCATCCGGCTGGAAATCGACGGTGGTGTGAAGGCGGACAACATCGGCGAGATCGCCGCCGCCGGTGCCGACACCTTCGTGGCCGGTTCGGCCATCTTCAACGCGCCGGACTACGCCGACGTCATCCGCCGCATGCGCGCGGCCGTGGCCGCGGCGCGTTGACGGCGTTCCCGGGCGTCGTCCCGGCAACGAAGAAAAGGCGGCGACCCGCGGTCACCGCCTTCAGGAAAATTGGAGGCTGATCCTGCCTCCGCCCGTCGTCCCTGCTATGACGTTCCAAGCTACCGGCGCCGCGTGACACGCGGATGACAGGCGGCGGGCGATGTGGCCATCCGGCGGTCGACGCCGGCCGGCGCGGTAAGCTGGAGTTCCCATCGTCCGGGACGATCCATGGATTCGAATCGCTGGCGCCTCATCCTCAATGGCAAGTCCGCGGCTGACGACGCGCTGCGCGCGGCGGTGGCGCACTGGCGCGAGCGTGGCATCCGGCTCGATGTGCGGGTCACCTGGGAAAGCGGCGATGCCGCTCGCTACGTGGACGAGGCCGTCGCCGACGGCGTGGACACGATCGTCGCGGGCGGCGGCGACGGTACCCTGAGCGAGGTCGCATCCGCGCTGGCGCATCGGGAAGGCGCGGCGGAGACGCTGCCCTCGCTGGCGGTCATCCCGATGGGCACGGCAAATGATTTCGCGACCGCGGCGGACATTCCCGGGGAGCCGGAAAATGCGCTGCGCCTCGCCGCGGAGGCGCCCGCGGTGGCGATCGATCTGCTGCGGGTCGAGGCCGATGAAGGCATCCACTGGTGCATCAATCTCGCCAGCGGCGGTTTCGGCACCGAGGTGACCGTCGAAACCGACGAGAAGCTCAAGAAGATGCTGGGCGGCCTGGCGTACGTCATCACCGGCATCGCCCGGCTCGGCCGCATCGAGCCGGTCACCGCGGACCTGCGGGGACCGGATTTCACCTGGAGTGGCGGCTTCCTCGCGCTGGGTCTGGGCAATGGCCGCCAGGCGGGCGGCGGACAGGTGCTGTGCCCCGATGCCCGGATCAACGACGGCCAGATTGACGTGACCGTGCTGCCCGTCCTGAACGGCGATCTCGCGACCGTGGGGACCCTGCTGACCCGGCGCGATCTCGAGGCGCTGGAGCGGCTCACCCAACGCGCTCGTCTACCCTGGCTGGAACTATCCGCGGCCAAACCGCTAACCCTCAACCTGGACGGCGAACCCGTACGCTCGCGCCGCTTCCGCGTCACCTGCGTGCCGGGCCGGTTGCGCATGCACCTGCCGCCGGACTGTCCGCTGCTGGTACGGGCCTGACCCCGTTGTCCCGCCGAAGGCGAGGGCATTCGACCGCCCCGCGCATCGTCGTTCCGGCGCGCGCCGGGACCGCTGTCCCGGCGGGCAAAAAGGCAAAGTGCAAATGGATCCCGGCGTACGCCGGGATGACGGCACAGGCGTGATCGGTATCCGCAGCGGCGGCGGGCACCGCTCACGGGCGCCACTCACTCGCACTCCATTGATCCCGCGGATAACCAGCCCCGTCGTCCCAGCGAATGCTGGGACCCATTTCGCTGCTCGCTCCATGTGCAATTTTCCCGCCGGACAGTAGGCAAGATCGGAACCGATCCCGTACTCATGTCCCGCCCGTAACAGGCAGACCAAACCCAGACCATGACCGACGATGCCGGCGTGGCCCACCGCCCGCATCGGCCAACGCGCGCCACATCCGGTTCCGCCAAGGGGTGGTCGCCCGGCCCGCGCTTCGGGTAGAGTAGTCCCGTGTTCAGCCAGACGACCCCGCTTTCCGTTTCTTCCGCACGCCGCTGCTGGCGATGGTGGCCCGTTGCCGTCGTCTGCCATGCCCCCGCGTCCCGGAAGGAAAGCCGTCTTGATTTCGTTCGAGCAGTTCCAGCGCCACGCCGCTGAAGGTCATACCCGCATCCCTGTTGTCCGTGAAGTGCTGTCCGACCTGGACACGCCGCTTTCGGTCTACCTGAAGCTCGCCGACGCGCCCCACACCTACCTGTTCGAATCGGTGGAAGGCGGCGAGCGTTTCGGCCGCTATTCGATCATCGGCCTGCCGGCCCGGCGGGTGATCAGCTTCCGCGGGCATACGCTGGAGATTCGCGAAGGGGGAAAACTGCTGGAGACCCGCGAAGTCGCCGATCCCTTCGCCGAAGTCGAAGCCCTGCGCGCCGCGCACACGGTACCGCGGCTGGAAGGCCTGCCGGGCTTCACCGGCGGCCTGGTCGGCTGGTTCGGTTTCGAATGCATCGGCTACATCGAGCCGCGCCTGAGCGGCGGCGACAAGCCCGATGAACTGGGCACCCCGGACATCCTGCTGATGCTGTCGGAAGAACTGGCGGTGTTCGACAACCTCAAGGGCCGGCTGTACCTCATCGTGCATGCGGATCCGCGCGAGGACGGTGCATGGCAGCGCGCGCAGGCGCGCCTGGACGCATTGACCGCCAAGTTGCGCCAGCCCGGCGCGGGCTATCCGGCGCCGATCGCGCGCGACGTGCTCGACGAGAGCCATTTCGTTTCCGGTTTCACCCGCGAGGGTTTCATCGCCGCGGTGAACCAATCCAAGGATTACATCCGCGCCGGCGACATTTTCCAGGTGGTGCTTTCGCAGCGCCTGAGCGTGCCCTTCAATGCGCGTCCGGTGGACGTCTACCGCGCGCTGCGCGCGCTCAATCCGTCGCCCTACATGTATTTCCTCGATGTCGGCGATGTCCAGGTGGTCGGCTCGTCGCCGGAGATCCTGGTGCGCCTGCAGGACGGCGAGGTCACCGTGCGGCCGATCGCGGGCACCCGCCCGCGTGGCCGCACCCATGACGAAGACCAGGCGCTGGAAGCCGAATTGCTGGCCGATCCCAAGGAGCGCGCCGAACACCTGATGCTGATCGATCTCGGCCGCAACGACGCCGGCCGGGTGTCGGAGGCGGGCACGGTGCAGGTCGGGGAGCAGTTCGTCATCGAACGCTACAGCCATGTCATGCACATCGTCAGCGAAGTCACCGGCCGGCTGCTGCCGGGCCTGAGCTATGCCGACGTGCTGCGTGCGACGTTCCCCGCCGGCACCGTCAGCGGCGCGCCGAAAATCCGCGCGCTGGAGGTCATCCGCGAACTGGAACCGATCAAGCGCAACGTCTACGCGGGCAGCATCGGCTACATCGGCTGGCACGGCGACGCCGACACCGCCATCGCCATCCGCACCGCCGTCATCAAGGATGGCCGCCTGCACGTGCAGGCCGGCGCCGGCATCGTCTACGACTCGGATCCGGACAAGGAATGGGACGAGACGATGAACAAGGGCCGCGCGCTGTTCCGCGCGGTGGCCGAAGCGGCGAAGGGACTATGAGAATCCACGGAACGAAGGAGTTGTATCGATGCGAATGATCCATCGACTGGTGTGCGCGATGGCGCTGCTGTCCGCACCGATGCTGGCTTCCGCCCAGATGAACGCCTTGCCGGCCCAGCCGCACCTGCTGGTGAAGGGGCAGGGCGTGCGCACGGTGATACCGGATCGCTTCACCGTCGCCCTGGACTTGCAGGCGACGGACCTGGACACCGACGCCGCCAGGCAGAAAGTGCAGGCCAATGCCGCCCAGGTGATCGAAGCTTTCAAACGCAACCAGGTAATCCTGGACTCCCTGCAGGCGTCCTCCCTGAGTGTTGCTCCCGACTATGACTGGCGCGACAACAAGCGCGAGTTCAAGGGAACCCAGGTGCGCCGGAAAGTGCGCGGAACCTTCACCCGGCTGGAAGATACGCAAGCCTTCCTGGCGCAGATAAAGGCCAGCTCGGAACTCCAGATCGCCAGTCTCGAACCAGGCTATTCGGCCGAGGCAACATTGCGCGGGCAGCTCAAGCGCGAAGCCGGGGAGCAGACCCGGCACACGGCCGCGCGATTGGCGGAAGCGTACGGCGCCCGGATCCGCGGCTTGTACAGCATTTCAGACGTGGCGCCGGACTTTGCCTATGGCGTGCAGGCGGGAACGTGGCCCAGCGGTCCGGTGGAGGTCATCGAGCCCAGGCCCGCCGATCTCTACCAGCCGGCGGCTCCCGCGGCACCGCCAGCGCCCGCGGAAAGTCTCGCCGCCGGCACCCTCACCTTCACCGAAAACGTCTACGCGATCTTCCTGATCGCACCCTAGCCAACGCATTCCTCTTTCCGCCGAAAGAGGGGAGTCCCCCATGCTCCTGATGATCGACAACTACGACAGCTTCACCTACAACCTCGTGCAGTACCTGCAGTCGCTGGGCGCCGAGGTGAAGGTGGTGCGCAACGATGCGCTGACGGTGGAGGAGATCGCCCGCCTGCAGCCGGAACGCATCGTCATTTCGCCAGGGCCGTGCACGCCCAACGAGGCCGGGGTTTCGCTGGAAGTGATCGAGCGGCTTGGACAAGCCACGCCCATCCTCGGCGTCTGCCTGGGCCACCAGAGCATCGGCCAGGCCTATGGCGGCAAGGTGATCCGCGCCGGCCAGATCATGCACGGCAAGACCTCGCGCATCCGCCACGAGGGCCGCGGCGTGTTCGCGGGCCTGCCCGACGCCTACGAAGCGACCCGCTACCATTCGCTGGTGGTCGAACGCGGCTCGCTGCCGGATACGCTGGAAATCACCGCCTGGACCGAGAACGAGGACGGTTCCTTCGAGGAGATCATGGGACTGCGCCATCGCGAGTTCCCGGTGGAAGGCGTGCAGTTCCATCCCGAGTCGATCCTCACCGAGCACGGCCACGCGCTGTTGAAGAACTTCCTTGAACGATAGAGCCATCGGCCGGCGTCCCCACGCCGCCGCCAAGCCACGCGGAAACACCCCCATGCCCATCACTCCCCAGGAAGCGCTGCAACGGACCATCGAGCATCGCGAGATCTTCCACGACGAGATGGTCGACCTGATGCGCCAGATCATGCGTGGCGACGTTTCGCCGACCATGACCGCGGCCATCCTCACCGGCCTTCGCGTCAAGAAGGAAACCGTCGGCGAGATCGCGGGTGCCGCCACCGTGATGCGCGAGTTCTCGCGCCCGGTGCCGCTTGCCGATACCCGCTACCTGGTCGACATCGTCGGCACCGGCGGCGACGGGTCGCACACCTTCAACATCTCCACCTGCTCGATGTTCGTGGCCGCCGCGGCCGGCGCCAAGGTCGCCAAGCATGGCAACCGCAGCGTGTCCTCCAAGTCCGGCAGCGCCGACGTGCTGGAGGCCCTGGGTGCGGCCATCGAACTGCAGCCGGAACAGGTGGCGGCTTCCATCGAGCAGAGCGGCATTGGCTTCATGTTCGCGCCGGTGCACCATCCGGCGATGAAGGTGGTCGCCCCGGTGCGGCGGGAGATGGGGGTGCGCACCATCTTCAACATCCTTGGCCCGCTGACCAATCCGGCCGGCGCCCCCAATATCCTGATGGGGGTGTTCCATCCGGATCTGGTCGGCATCCAGGCGCGGGTAATGCACGAACTGGGCGCCGAGCGCGCGCTGGTCGTATGGGGCCGGGACGGCATGGACGAACTGTCGCTGGGCGCGGCCACCCTGGTCGGCGAATTGCGCGACGGCGTGGTGCGCGAATACGAAGTGCACCCCGAGGATTTCGGCATCGCCATGTCGGCCAGTCGCAACCTGCGCGTGGCCGATGCCGCCGAATCGAAGGCGATCCTGCTGGGCGTGCTGGACAACAAGCCCGGACCGGCCCGCGACATCGTCGCGCTCAACGCGGGCGCGGCCCTGTACGTGGCCGGCGTGGCCGACGGCATCGAGGACGGCATCGACCGTGCCCGCGAGGCCATCACCGACGGCCGCGCCGCCGCGCGACTGCACGACTTCATCGAGACCACCCGGCGACTGGCCGGGGGAGGGAAGTAGACATGTCCGGCGACGGTTTCGCGCAACTCCCCAAGCCGCCCTATTACGCGGTGATCTTTTCCTCGCAGCGCAATGGCCAGGACGACCCGGGCTATGGCGCGATGGCGCAGCGGATGGTCGAACTGGCCACGCAGCAGCCCGGGTTCCTGGGCGTGGAGTCGACCCGGGGCGCCGACGGCTTCGGCATCACCGTGGCCTATTGGGACAGCGAGGATGCCATCCGCGCCTGGCGCTTGCATGCCGAACACACTGCCGCCCGCGAGCAGGGCCGGCGCGACTGGTACGATCACTTCGAACTGCGCGTGGCCCGGGTGGAACGCGCCTATGGCTGGGATCGCGGATAGGCCTCCCGGCATCGCGCCACCGAAGACCGCAAATTGATCGGAACACCATGAGCGATATCCTCAATACCATCCTCGCCCGCAAGGTCGAGGAAATCGCCGAGCGCAGCGCCCGCGTGCCGCTGGCCGAACTGGCCGCGCGGGCGGCCGATGCCCCGGATACGCGCGGTTTCGCCGACGCGCTCAACGCGATGATCGCCCAGGGCGATCCGGTGGTGATCGCCGAGGTCAAGAAGGCCAGTCCGTCCAAGGGCGTGATCCGGCCCGACTTCCGCCCGGCCGACATCGCGGTGAGCTACGAATTCGGAGGCGCGGCCTGCCTGTCGGTGCTGACCGACGTGGATTTCTTCCAGGGCGCCGACGATTACCTGCGCCAGGCGCGCGAAGCCTGCACGCTGCCGGTCCTGCGCAAGGACTTCACCATCGATCCCTACCAGGTGTATGAGGCGCGCGTGCTGGGCGCGGACTGCATCCTGCTGATCGTCGCCGCGCTGGATGATCATCAACTGGTCGAACTGTCCGGACTGGCGATGCAGCTGGATCTGGACGTGCTGGTGGAAGTGCACGATATCGACGAACTCGAACGCGCCCTGCAGGTGCCGGTACCGCTGGTCGGCATCAACAACCGCAACCTGCGCACGTTCGAGGTCTCGCTGGAGACCACGCTGGCGATGAAGGACGCGGTGCCGCGCGATCGCCTGCTGGTGACCGAGAGCGGCATCCTGGTGCCCGACGACGTGGCCCGGATGCGCGCCGCCGGCGTGAATGCCTTTCTGGTCGGCGAGACCTTCATGCGCGCCGAGGAGCCGGGCGAGGCCCTGCGTCAGCTATTCTTCGCGCCATGAGCGACCAGCCCTATCCGAAGCCGCGCACCGATGCGCCGCTGGTGGTGTTCGATTTCGACCATACCCTGTACGCGGGCGACTCCGGCGGGCACCTGGTCACCTGGCTGCTCAGGCGCAATCCGCTGCGTGCCGTGGTGGCCGTGGCCGCGTCGGTGCTGCTCGGACCGATGGTGGCGTTCCTGCCCACGCGCCGCTACGGCATCTCCGGCTACATCTGGATTGGCACCTTCGGCCTGCATGGCCGCCGCAGCTTCGACTCGCTGATCGATCGCTACGTCGCGACCCACCGTGACGAGGTCCGCGAGCGCTTGCTGCCGGTGGCGCTGGAGGTGTTCCGCCAGCATCGCGCCGCGGGCGATCGGGTGGTGGTGGCCACCGGCGCGCCGCCGGAACTGGCGCGCGCGATCCTCAGCTTCGTCGCCCACGAGGATGTCCCGGTGGTCGGCACCGCGGTGGGGCCCCGCTTCGGCGCGGTGATCGCCACCCGCCACTGCCACAACGAGGAAAAGATGCGGATGCTGCGCGAGCGTGGCTACGGCGAGGTCGCCGTGGCCTATTCGGACAGCAGCGCGGACCTGCCGCTGCTGAAGGCCGCACGCGCGCCGGTGGTGGTCAACCCCAAGCCCGCCCGCATCGACATGTTCCGGCGGGTGCTGCCTGCAGGCACGCCGATTCTCAACTGGGGTTGCCGGGACCGCGGCGGCGAACCGGTGGCCTGAGCGGCGGCCACGCCGCCGGGAGATTCAGAGCCGTTCCGGCGTCTTCCAGTCCTTGATCAGGTCCATCAGGTCGTGGTGGACGAAATCCTGATACTCGCCGGCGTCGTAGAAGCGGCCGTAGCAGTTCTTGCAGCTTTCGAACCAGATGTGCGGCTGCTGCGGGTCGACCATGCGTACCAGGTCCCAGTCGCCGATGCAGATCGGGCATTTGATCCGATCGACCTCGTTGCACTTTTCACCCTGTGCCGGATCGCCGGTATCGATCTCGTCCACCCGGGCCTTCAGCAGCTCGTGGGTACGCATGTCGAACCACAGTCCCCGGCAGTGCGTGCAGCGGTGCACGTCGGCCTCGGGCAGGTTCACACGTTCCATCGCGTGGTGGCACTTGGGACATTGCATGGCGGGAGCTCGGGGGCAGGGGGCGTGCGGATACGTTAGCCGGCGCCGCCCGGCTTGCCCAGCACTCAGAACAGCCAGGCCGCGCCGATGTGGTACAGGCTGATGCACAGGACCAGCACGCCGACCACGGTCAGCACGATGCGCTCCGGAACGTGGCGCACCAGGTAGGCTGCCAGCGGCGCCGCCAGCACCCCGCCGATCAGCAGGCCCAGCACGATTTCCAGGTGCTGCAGGCCGATGGTCAGGAAGAAGGTCAGCGAGACGGCGAGGGTGATGACGAACTCGGCCGCGTTGACCGTGCCGATGGTGGTGCGGGCCTTGCCGCCGCCCGCCAGCAGGGTCGAGGTCGCCAGCGGCCCCCAGCCGCCGCCGCCGCTGGCGTCCAGCAGGCCGGCGAGGAAACCCAGCACCGGTACCCGCCGGATCTGCTTCTTCGGCACGAAACGGCCGAACGAGCGCAGCAGGATCAGCACCGACAGCACCAGCAGGTAGAGGTAGATGAAGGGGCGAATGGCCTCGCCGGGCAGGCGGGTCAGGACATAGGCGCCGATGACCCCGCCCAGCGCGCCGGACAGGGTCAGGCGCCAGAACAGGCGTTTGTCGATGTTGCGGAAGTAGGCGTGCGACGCGCCCGAGACCCCGGTAGTGAAGATCTCGGCCGTATGCACGCTGGCGCTCACCGCCGCCGGCGGCAGGCCCATGCCCAGCAGGATCGAGGAGGAGACCAGCCCGAAGGCCATGCCCAGCGCGCCATCCACCAACTGCGCGCCCAGGCCGATGAGGATGAACCAGTAGAACTCGCTTCCAAACGCCATCCAGCGCTTCCCGTGGGGCAGGAATGCCCGGTTTGCGGGGGCAGGATAACCGGAGGCGGGGAGGCCGGGTCCAGTCGGACCCGGCGGGGAATGCACTGCGACCGGTCAGCGGGTGCCGTACAGGACCACGGTCTTGCCGCGCGCGTGCAGCGTGCCGTCGGCCTGCAGCTTCTTCAGCACGCGCCCGGCCATCTCGCGGGAGCAACCCACCAGGCGGGCCAGCTCCTGGCGCGAAACGCGCAGCTGGGTGCCTTGCGGATGGCTCATCGCCTCCGGCTCGCGGGCCAGATCGTGCAGGGTGCGGACGATACGGTCGGTGACGTCCAGGAACGCCAGCCGACTGGCTTTCCTGCTGGTATCCAGCAGTCGTCGCGACAGCTGCGCGCCAATGGCGTAGAGCAGCTTGGGCGCATCGGCCGACAGCGAGCCCAGGAACAACTGGTGCAGGCGCTCGTAGCTGATTTCCGCCAATTCGCACTGGGTGCGGGTGCGGAGGATGACTTCCCGCCGGTCGGACTCGATGAACAGCCCCATCTCGCCGACGAACTCGCCGCCGCCGAAGTAGCCGAGCACCAGTTCGCGGTCGTCATCTTCTTCTGTGATGATGCTCACGGAACCGCTGACCACATAATAGAGTGTGCCGGCGGGATCCCCCGGACGGAACACATCGGCCCGGGCCGGGTACCGGCGGCGGTGACTGTGGGCGAGGAAACGCTCGATCGTGGCTGCATCCGGCGTCAGCGGGCTGGCGGCGATGCGAGCGGGGGCGGAAAGAGGCAGGCCAGGGCTCATGATGGTCGGGGCGGTGAATTCAGGAAGCTTAGTCCCAATACGGCCCGGACGGCAAACCCGGGCCATGCAAGCGCCGGGCCAAACCGGCGTCGGCCTGCCGTCGGGGCCGGACATTTCGTTGTCATGCGGTTTGCCCCATAATTCCGCCCCTTCCCCATGACCCCCAGAGAGGGACCGCTGCCGTGGTAAAACCACTGCCTCGCCTCCGGCTGCAAGGTTTCAACAACCTCACCAAGGCGCTGAGCTTCAACATCTATGACGTGTGCTACGCCGTTTCCGAAGACGAGCGCCAGCGCTACATCGAATACATCGACGAAGAGTACAACGCCGATCGCCTCACCCAGATCCTGACGGATGTGGCGGAGATCATCGGTGCCAACATCCTCAACGTGGCCCGCCAGGACTACGACCCGCAGGGTGCGTCGGTGACGATCCTGATCTCCGAAGAACCGGTGATCGACAAGAAGCAGGCAGGCAAGGAGATCATCTCCGACGCGGTGGTGGCGCACATGGACAAGAGCCACATCACCGTGCACACCTATCCGGAGACCCATCCGCAGCACGGCATCGCCACGTTCCGCGCCGACATCGACGTCGCCACCTGCGGCGTGATTTCGCCGCTGAAGGCGCTGAACTACCTGATCGAGAGCCTGGAGTCCGACATCGTCATCATGGACTACCGGGTGCGCGGCTTCACCCGCGACGTGAAGGGCAAGAAGCACTACATCGACCACAAGATCAATTCGATCCAGAACTTCCTGGCCAACAACATCAAGTCGCGCTACGAGATGTTCGACGTCAACGTCTACCAGGAAAACATCTTCCACACGAAGATGCACCTGAAGGACTTCGACCTGGACCAGTACCTGTTCGAGGAAAAGGCCAAGAACCTGTCGTTCAAGGAACGCATGAAGATCGAAGCGCTGCTCAAGCGCGAGATCGAGGAGCTGTTCCACGGGCGCAACCTGTCCGAGTGATCGCGGGCCCGCGCCGGTTGCATCCGGTTCGGGCGGCGTCATCCAGACTGGCTGGCAAACCAGGCGGGACGACCCGCCCGCGGCGACAAGCCGCGAATGCAGGACCGACGGCGGTCCGGAACCAAGTTCCGGGCCGCTTTTTCGTTGCGCGGTCCGGGCACGACCTGGAGGAAGCAAGACATGGCATGGGTATATCTGGTGTTGGCAGGCCTGCTCGAAGTGGTGTGGGCGATGGGCCTGAAGTATTCGGAAGGTTTCAGCCGGCTGTGGCCAAGCGTGGTGACCGTGGTGGCGATGGTGGCCAGTTTCTGGCTGCTGGCCACGGCCTTGAAGCAGATCCCGCTGGGTACCGGCTACGCGGTGTGGGTGGGCATCGGCGCGGTCGGCACGGCACTGCTGGGCATGCTGGTGCTGAAGGAGCCGGCGACCGTGGCCCGGCTGGTCTGCATCGGCCTGATCGTCGCCGGCATCGGTGGCCTGAAGCTCACCTCGAACGGATAAGACATCCCGGCCCCGTCCTCTTGCCGTCCGCGGTTGGCGGCCGGTAATGCTTCGTCGTTCCCTCTCGTCCCGGCGAAGGCCGGGACGATCTCCATGAAGCGCCCGGGAGGGACGAGCCGGCATGCCGCAATCGCTTCCTGGACCGGCGGAAGGACGGACCGGGCGATGCGGAAGCCGCCCCGGACAGGGGCCAAAGGCGCGGCCTTTACAGGCGGTAGGCCACCGTCTTCATGAACCGGGAGGCGGCCGCCATCAGCGTCGGGATGGGCTGCGGCAGCATGCGGGCGCCGGCCTGTTCGGCATGCTCGGCGTGGCGGGCCTCGTCGGCCTTCATCACCTTGAGGATTTCACGGCTGCGCAGATCCGCCTCCGGCAGTGTTTCCAGGTGCTCGTCCAGATGGGCCTCGACCTGGTGTTCGGTTTCCACCACGAACCCCAGGCTCCAGCCGTCGCCACGCAGGCCGGCCAACGCGCCCAGGGTGTAGCTGCCGGCGTACCAGAGCGGGTTGAACAGGCTCGGCCGGCTGTCCAGTTCGCGCAGGCGATCCGCGCACCAGGCCAGGTGATCGGTCTCCTCCTGGGCAGCTTCGAGCAGGTGGGATCTGGTCGCATCGTCGCGTGCGACGGCGGCCTGGCCGAAATACAGTCCCTGCGCACAGACCTCGCCGACGTGGTTGATCCGCATCAGTCCGGCCGCGTGGCGGCGCTCGCCGGCGTCCAGTTCGACCTCCGGGGTGTCCCCGGCGGGATTGGGCCTGTGCGCGGACGGATTGCCGAACACGGTTTCCAGCGCGCGCTGGGTTTCGATCAGGAACTGGTCCAGCGGGGTGTGCAGGCGGAGCGGAGGCATGGGTTGGAGCGGAGGGGAAGGGGCGGCCGGATTCTCGCCCCTGCCGGGGCGCCTGCCAACCCGCGGGCCGGGACCCGCGCCGCCATGGAACGGGCCGACTTGCACGCCGGCCATCCGGCCAGTACAATCCCGCTTCTTTCGTTCCGCCCTTCACAACGCGCGGCAAAGTTCCGTCGGCCCTGGCCGGCGCAATCCGCCCGACCAATCACCTCAGAGTTACGTCATGAAGACCTTCACCGCAAAGTCCGAGACCGTCCAGCGCGACTGGTATCTCGTCGACGCCACCGGCAAGACGCTTGGCCGTCTGTCCACCGAACTGGCCCGCCGCCTGCGTGGCAAGCACAAGCCCGTCTACACCCCGCACGTCGATACCGGCGACTATCTCGTCGTGATCAACGCCGAGAAGATCGCGGTGACCGGCAACAAGCTGGCCGACAAGAAGTACCACCGCTTCACTGGCTACATTGGCAACCTGAAGACGGAAACCCTGGCGCAGGCGCTGGAACGTCATCCGGAGCGCGTGATTGAAACCGCAGTGAAGGGCATGCTGCCGAAGGGCCCGCTGGGTCGCGACATGTATCGCAAGCTCAAGGTCTACGCCGGCCCGAACCATCCGCACGCCGCTCAGCAGCCGCAGGTCCTGGACATCTAATCATGGCTATCACTCAGAACTACGGCACCGGCCGTCGCAAGTCCTCCACCGCCCGCGTGTTCCTGCGCAAGGGCACCGGCAACATCACGGTCAACGGTCGTCCGCTGGACGAATTCTTTGGTCGCGAAACCGCCCGGATGATCGTGCGCCAGCCGCTCGAGCTGACCAAGAACACCGAGAATTTCGACATCGTCGCCACCGCCACGGGCGGCGGCACCACCGGCCAGGCCGGCGCCATCCGCCTGGGCATCGCCCGCGCGCTGGTGGAGTACGATGAAACCCTGAAGACCGAGCTGCGCAAGGCCGGCTTCGTGACCCGCGACGCCCGCGAAGTCGAACGCAAGAAGGTCGGTCTGCACAAAGCACGTCGTGCAACCCAGTTCTCGAAGCGCTAAACTACGCACCACAGGTTTTACAGCCCCGTCGCCAAGCGGTAAGGCACCTGACTCTGACTCAGGCATTCGGTGGTTCGAATCCATCCGGGGCTGCCAACTTGAAGAACCGGCCACTGGCGTCGTCCAGGCGGTCGGAACCCAGCAAAAACCCGCCTCGCGCGGGTTTTTGCTTTTGCCGAGGACCATGCGATGGTCGCGACGTTCCTGCCGCCCTTCACTGCCGCCGCGGACCTGCGGCCCCGGATGCGCCAGCGCGGCTATGCCGTGCTCGAGCCCGCCAGCGTCGGCGGACTCTGCGGATTTCCTGTCCAGGCGCTGGACGTATTCAAGCCCGACTGGGAACACCTGGCGGTCGATGCGTACCTGAAGGATGGCGGCCGATACCGGCGGCGCCTGCATTCCTGCTTCATCGCCAACGGGGAAGACCTGCGACAGGCGCCGCATCGCGCCCACTGGCAGTCGCTGGACTACAACGCGCTGCACGGCGGTATGCGGCGCTGGTTCGAGCCGATGCGCCCCGCGACCGCCGGTCATCCCCTGTGGCGGCACCTGCTGGTCGCATTGGGGCGCCTGTGTTCGGAGTTGAAGGGCGAGCGACCCTGGTACATCGAAGCCCACCAGTTCCGCATCGACACCACCGACGGCATCGGCCGGCCCACGCCCGAAGGCGCGCACCGTGACGGCGTGGATTTCGTCGCGGTGATGCTGGTGGATCGCGTGGGCGTGAAGGGCGGGGAGACCCGCGTGTTCGAGGCCGCCGGGCCGGACGGGCAGCGGTTCACCCTGGAAGCGCCCTGGTCGCTGATGTTCCTGGACGACGCCCGGGTCATCCACGAGTCCACCCCGATCCAGCCCGTCGCCGGCGAGCCGGGCCACCGCGATACGCTGGTGCTGACCTTCCGGGCGGACGGCTTCCAGGGCGACTGACACCGTGGCGCGTCGGTAGTTACAATTGAAACCATAGTCAGCAGAGGTCCGCAGAGCGATGAAACTGGGTTCTTTGAAAGAAGGCGGCCGCGACGGCACGCTGGTGGTGGTGTCCCGTGACCTGACCCGGGCGGTGCGCGCCACCGGCATCGCGACGACCCTGCAGCAGGCGCTCGAAGACTGGTCGAACGTCGCCCCGCGCCTCAACGCGCTGTCCGAATCGCTCAACCACGGCGATGCCGATGGCGTGTTCGATCTCGATCACAAGGCACTCGCGGCGCCGCTGCCGCGCGCCTACGAGTTCGTCGACGGCAGTGCCTATCTGCCGCACGTCGAGCGCGTCCGCCGCGCCCGCAACGCCGAGGTGCCGGAGAGCTTCTACACCGATCCGCTGATGTACCAGGCCACCAGCGCCGGCTTCTACGGCCCGCGCGATCCGGTCCGCGTGGTCAGCGAGGACTACGGCATCGATCTGGAAGCGGAAATCCTGGTGGTCACCGACGACGTGCCCATGGCGGTCACGCCGGAACAGGCCGCCGGGCATATCCAGCTGATCGGCCTGGTCAACGACGTATCGCTGCGCAACCTGATTCCGCCGGAACTGGCCAAGGGCTTCGGCTTCCTGCAGTCCAAGCCGCGTTCGGCGCTGTCGCCCGTATTCGTCACCCCGGACGAACTCGGCGAGGTATGGCGCGGCAACAAGGTGCACCTGCCGCTGCTGACGCACATCAATGGCGAGTGGTTCGGCGCGCCGGAAGCCGGCGTGGACATGCAGTTCGACTTCGCACAACTGGTGGCCCACGCCGCCAGGACCCGTCCGCTTTCGGCCGGCACCCTGGTCGGCTCCGGCACCATCGCCAACGAGGACGTCTCCAAGGGAGCATCCTGCTTCGCCGAGCGGAGGACTGTGGAGACGCTGCGGGACGGCAAGCCGAGCACACCGTTCATGAAGTTCGGTGATGTGGTTCGCATCGAGATGCTGAATAGTGATGGCGATTCCATTTTTGGTGCGATCGAACAACGGATTGAGCCCCAGTCCTTGCCTTGAGCCGGCCGGGAGGTGCAAATGGACCAGACTGTCGCGTAGGGGGGCTCATGGGCGTTCGGCAACAGGGATGGCGAAACGACGCGGAACGGAGTTTCCGCCATGGCTGAGCAACTGAAGCTCTATTCGTACTGGCGTTCCAGTGCGGCTTACCGCGTCCGCATCGGCCTGAACCTCAAGGGCCTGGCCTACGAAACGATCCCGGTCCATCTGGTTCGCGACGGCGGGCAGCAGCACCACCCCGACTACGCCGCCAGGAATCCGCAGCACCTGGTTCCCACGTTGTTGCACGGTACCCGCGTGATCCGGCAGTCGCTGGCGATCCTGGAATACCTGGACGAAGCCTGGCCTTCCCCGCGCCTGCTGCCGATGACCGCGCGCGATCGCGCGCGGGTGCGCGCGCTGGCGCAGATGGTCACCAGTGACATCCATCCGCTCAACAACCTGCGCGTGCTGCAATATTTCGAGAACACCTGGCACGTGCCGCACGCCGAGCGCGACGACTGGATCAAGCACTGGATCGTCGAAGGTTTCACCGCGATGGAGACACTGCTGTCGGGCGACGCGGCGACCGGTGCCTATTGCCACGGGCAGACGCCGGGCATGGCGGACTGCTGCCTGATCCCGCAGATCTTCAATGCGCGGCGCTTCGGCGTGGAAATGGAAGCATTCCCGACCCTGGCCCGGATCGAACAGGCCTGCCTCGCATTGCCGGCGTTCGACCAGGCGCGCCCGGAAAAGCAGCCCGACGCGCAAGCCTGAGGGCAACGGAGTCCGGAAACTCCCGCGCCCTGGACCGGAATCAGCTGAAACCGTGGGTGATGCGCGGCGACGCGGATGAACCCTGGGCCTCGTAGTCCGCGTAGGGATCGTGCTCGCCCTGGCTGCCTTCGGACAGGCGGAACTTGAGCGCGAGGCCATCGCGCGAGTCGGCCGCGCGCAATGCTTCCTCCTGCTCGATCTGCCCTTCCTTGGCCATCCGGAACAGGCACTGGTCGAAGGTTTCCATGCCTTCTTCCAGCGACTCTTCCATCGCCTGCTTGATCTCGTGGACCTGGCCGCGGCGCAGCAGGTCGCGGATCATCGGCGTATTGATCAGCACCTCGGCCGCGGGCAGGCGACGCCCGTCCGCGCCCTTGACCAGGCGCTGCGAGACCACCGCGCGCAGGTTCAGCGCCAGGTTCATCAATACGTTCTTGTGTGCGCTTTCCGGGAAGAAATTGAGGATGCGCTCGATGGTCTGGTCGGCGTTGTTGGAGTGCAGGGTCGCCAGGCACAGGTGGCCGGTCTCGGCGAAGGCGATGGCTGCCTCCATCGTGGTGGCGTCGAGGATCTCGCCGATCAGGATCACGTCCGGCGCTTCGCGCATCGCGTTCTTCAGCGCGTTGTGGAAGGCATGGGTATCCAGGCCGACCTCGCGCTGGTTGACGATCGACTGCTTGTGCTTGTGCAGGTACTCGATGGGATCCTCGATGGTGAGGATATGCCCGGTGGTGCTGCTGTTGCGGTGATCGATCATCGAGGCCAGGGTGGTGGACTTGCCCGAGCCGGTGGAGCCCACGATCAGCACGAGGCCGCGCGGAGTCATGATGATGTCCTTCAGCACCGGCGGCAGGTGCAGGTCCTCGATGGACGGGATCACGCTGCGGATCGCGCGGATCACCATGCCCACCTCGCCGCGCTGCTTGAACACGTTGACGCGGAAGCGGCCGGCGTCCTGCAGGGCGATGGCCATGTTCAGCTCCAGCTCGCGCTCGAACACCGGCACCTGGCCCTCATCCATCAGCGAATAGGCGATTTTCTTGACCATGCCGGGCGGCAGGCCGGTATTGCCCAGCGGATAGAGCTTGCCTTCAATCTTGATGTAGACCGGCGCCCCGGTGGTCAAAAACATGTCCGAGGCGTTTTTTTCGGTCATCAGCTTCAGGAAATAGCCGATGTCCATGTGCGAGCATCCCCATTTTGTGGCGGCCCACCGTTGCAACGGGGGCGCAGGCTTCCGACAATGGCCGCGCGATCCCCTGATACGTCACGGCACCCAGATGATTCGTAGCTTCGCACAAATCCGCTTGCCCCTGTATGTGATGGTGGCCGCACTCACAATCGCGGCCTGCCCGGTTTCGTCCGCCCTGGCCCAGTCGGCGACCACGCCGGAGCTGGAAACGGCCCGGCGGGCGGTCGAACGCGCCGATCAGGCCGACGCCGATCAGTACGCGCCCGACCGCATGGCCGCGGCCCGTCAGCTGCTGGCGCAGGCACAGGCCGCGCAAAGCGGCCGCGACAAGAAGGTGGCCCTGGATCTGGCCATCCGCGCCGCGGCCGACGCCGACGTCGCCCGCGCGCTGAGCCTGGAGGCGGTGGCAAATGCCGACCTCCAGCATCGTCGCGCCGAGATCGCCGACCTGCAGCGCAAGCTCGGCATGGAGGGCGGACAATGAGCCGGACTTCGCCGCGAGTCCGCACCCGCCTGCTGACCCTGCTGCTGGGCTTGGCCGCAGCTGGTCCCCTTCTGGCCGCCGACAATCCGGTGATCGCGCAGCTCAACCAGCGCCTGGTCGCCCTGCAGGCCAATCCGGAATTCACGGAATTGGCGGCGTTCGAGCGCCTGCAGGCCCAGCAGGCCATCAGCGAACTGGCCGAGGCGCGCCGTTCCGTCCGCGAGCGCGCCCAGTACGTGGCCGAGCGGCGGGTGGAGATCGCCGAGATCGCCGTCCGCACCCAGGCCGCGCAACGCGAGCTGGCACGACTGGACCGCACCCGCAGCGAACTGCTGGTGGAAGCCAGCCGGCGCGAAGCCGAACGTGCCCGCCAGGAAGCCGAACGTCTGCGCATCCAGGCCCAGATCCAGGCCGAAGAGAGCGAGCGCCTGCGCCAGGCGGCGGAGGCCGAGACCCTGGCCCGCCAGGATGCCGAACTGGCCCTGACCAGCGTCGCCGGACAGCAGAGCGCCAAGCTCAGTGCGGCTCGCCAGAAGGAAGCCCGGCTGGCGCGCGAAGAGGCAGAACTGGTGTCCGGCACCAAGCTGCCCGCGTCGAAATTCGAGGCGCGCGGCGAAGTCTTCACCCTGCCGGCCAGTACCTTCGCCAGCGGTTCGGCCAAGTTGTCGGCGGCGGGCCAGTCCAGCACCAGCGCGCTGGCTGCGTACCTGCAGGCCAGCCCGAAGGCCAAGGCCCGGATCGACGGTTTCGGCGACAAGCAGACCAACGGCCAGCGGCGCGCCGAAGCCATCCGCGACGCCCTGGTCGCCGCCGGCGTGCCGAAGGCGCGGATCCAGGCAGGCGGCAAGGGCAACGGAACCAGCGCCAAGGCCGTGGATGTGGTCGTTACGCAGTAAATAATCCTTCGAAAACAGTGGCATACACGAAGAATGGGGTGTTTCGGGCGACTGGCCTGAACGCTCCGTTTGCCGTTCTTGCCTTGTCGAATCAAGGACTTGTGAAGGGGCTTGTCGGGTATCGGGGCGAGGAGTAGGGTCATATACCCAAGCGACCCCCGTCGCTTGGCTCACCGGAGAGTCGAGCCGATGACGTTGTTCAAAGCCCCAGAGGAGAACGCCCCCGACGGCCAGGTCCGTGCGGGTGTTCCCGGTGGAGGCGCCCGCCATCCCGCTTCGACGTTCCGCTCCCAAGCCAACGCCCCGAGCCTGTCCAGGCCGGGGCGTTCGTTTTTCCGCTGAAGGAGGTACTCCCCATGTTCGAAGGTCAACCGCAGACTGAAATCGACGCACTGATCAAGGCCGACCCGGAATTCAAGCAGCTGTACCAGCGCCATCGCGAACTCGACAAGAAGGTCACCGATGCCGAGCTGGGCGTGCTGCCCATCGACGACAATCTGCTGGGACAGATGAAGCGCGAGAAGCTCGCGACCAAGGAACGGCTGATCCGCATCTACGACGCGAAGCCGCACTGACCCACGACCCGCTCCATCGTCGCGGGGGGGGGGGGGCGCCGCCGCGGGCCGCGGCGCCCCCCGCCCCCCAAGAGGAAAAACACGCGCCCAAACGATCCGTGAGCGCGAGTCCGCAATGGCGATCCAATCTTCCGTCCTCCAGCTGATCGGCAATACGCCGATGATCCGGGCCCAGCGCCTCGACACCGGCGTCTGCGAGCTGTTCCTCAAGCTGGAAAGCGCCAATCCTGGTGGATCCATCAAGGATCGTATCGGCCTGTCGATGATCGAGGCCGCTGAAAAGCGCGGCGATCTGAAGCCCGGCGCCACCCTGGTCGAGGGCACCGCCGGCAACACCGGCATCGGCCTGGCACTGGTGGCCCAGCAGAAGGGCTACAAGCTGATCCTCGTGGTCCCGGACAAGATGAGCCGGGAAAAGATCTTCAATCTCAAGGCCATGGGCGCGGAAGTCGTGCTGACCCGCTCGGACGTGGCCAAGGGACACCCGGAGTACTACCAGGACCTGGCCGCCCGTATTGCCAGCGAGACGCCGGGCGCCTACTTCATCAACCAGTTCGGCAACCCGGACAACCCGGCTGCGCACGAATTCGGCACCGGTCCGGAAATCCTGGCCCAGATGGACGGGAAGCTGGATGCGATCGTGTTCGGCTGCGGCAGCTCCGGCACCATGACCGGCCTGTCCCGCGCGTTCGCCAAGGACGCGCCGGGCGTGGAGATGGTCCTGGCCGATCCGGTCGGCTCGATCCTCACCCAGTACATCAACGAGGGAACCCTCAGCGAGAAGTCCGGCACGTGGCTGGTGGAAGGCATCGGCGAGGATTTCCTGCCGCAGATTTCCGATTTCAGCCGGGTGAAGAAGGCTTATTCGATCAGCGACCGGGAGAGCTTCTTGACCGCGCGCGAGCTGCTGGCGAAGGAAGGCATCCTCGGTGGTTCCTCCACCGGCACCCTGCTGGCCGCGGCCCTGAAGTATTGCCGCGAGCAGACCACCCCCAAGCGGGTCGTGGTGCTGGTGCCGGATACCGGCAACAAGTACCTGTCCAAGATGTACAACGACTACTGGATGCTGGATAACGGCTTCATCGAGCGCCCCCAGTACGGCGATCTGCGCGACCTGATCCTGCGCCCCTATAGCCAGCGGGATACCGTGGTGGTCAGTCCGACCGACCTGCTGACCACCGCCTACCAGCGGATGAAGCTGTACGACGTGTCGCAGCTGCCGGTCATGGAAGGCGACAAACTGGTCGGCATCGTCGACGAAAGCGACGTGCTGCTGCATGTCTACGGCGATGAGGCCCGGTTCCGCGACCCGGTGTCCACCGCCATGGTCAGCAAGCTGGATCGCCTGGACGTCCGCTCCCCCATCGAGGCCCTGCTGCCGGTCTTCGACCGCGGCCAGGTCGCCATCATCACCGACGGCGAGGCCTTCCTGGGCCTGATTACCCGGATCGACCTGCTGAACTACCTGAGGCGCCGGGCACAGTAGCTTCCCGGCCCCTGCCGGTCGGGCGGGGAAAGGCGTAAAAAGGACAGTACGTTAAGCCACGACTGCTAAAATTCGCGGTCGATTTTCTAAGGATTTTCCATGTCGGACCCCAAGCCCCATGACGAGGCGGGCGGAGCTTCGCTCGCCCTTGCCACCCTGGCCATCCACGGCGGCCAGACTCCGGATCCGAGCACGGGGGCGGTCATGCCGCCCATCTACGCCACCTCGACCTACGCCCAGGCCAGCCCGGGCGTCCACCAGGGCTTCGAGTATTCGCGTACCCACAACCCGACCCGGTTCGCCTACGAGCGCTGCGTGGCTGCGCTGGAAGGCGGCAGCCGCGGGTTCGCCTTCGCCTCGGGCATGGCGGCTACCTCCACGGTGCTGGAACTGCTGGACAGCGGCAGCCACGTCATCGCCATGGACGACATCTACGGCGGTAGCTATCGCCTGTTCGAGCGCGTGCGCAAACGTAGCGCCGGGCTGGAATTCAGCTTCGTCGACCTGACCGACCCGGCTGCGTTCGAAACCGCCATCCGACCGAACACCCGGATGGTCTGGATCGAAACTCCGACCAATCCGATGCTGAAGATCGTCGACATCCAGGCGATTGCCGAGGCTGCCCGCAAGCGCGGCCTGATCGTGGTGGTGGACAACACCTTCGCCTCGCCGATCCTGCAACGCCCATTGTTGCTGGGCGCCGACATCGTCATGCATTCGGCCACCAAGTACCTCAACGGGCATTCGGACATGGTCGGCGGCATGGTCGTGGTCGGCGACAACACCGAACTCGCCGAGCAGATGGCGTTCCTGCAGAACTCGATCGGCGCGGTCCAGGGACCCTTCGACAGCTTCCTCGCCCTGCGCGGCCTGAAGACCCTGCACCTGCGCATGAAAGCCCACTGCGAGAACGCGATGGCGCTTGCCGAATGGCTGCAGGAACAACCGGCCATCGACAAGGTCATCTACCCCGGCCTCAAGAGTCACCGGCACCACGCCCTGGCCAGCCGGCAGATGCAGGGCTACGGCGGCATCATTTCCATCGTCCTCAAAGGCGGCTTCGAAGCCGCCCGCAAATTCTGCGAAGGCACCCACCTGTTCACCCTGGCCGAATCCCTCGGTGGCGTGGAAAGCCTGATCAACCATCCCGCGGTGATGACGCATGCGTCGATTCCGCCGGAGCGGAGGGCGGCGCTGGGGATCAGTGATGGGCTGGTGCGGTTGAGTGTAGGGGTGGAGGAACTGGATGACCTGCGAGCTGACCTGGAACCGCACGGTGAGCGGACATATTAGTATTATGAAAATTGACAAAGTACAACTGCGACAGAGGATATACCTCCTTCAGCAACTAATACGTCGGGATGTCGAAAGACGCTACAAAGCCACCGTCGGTGGCATGGCATGGACGGTCTTGCAGCCTCTGGTCATGATCGGTATCTATACGGTTGTTTTTGGCCTGATATTCAAACCGCGTTGGCCGACCGTCGAAAGCCCCTGGGATTATGTGCTCATTCTGTTCCTAGGAAAAATCCCCTACATGTTCGTGACGGAATCGTTGGCGCGCTCGTCGGCCTTAATCCATGGGCATATCAACTTAGTCAAGAAAGCGGTTTTTCCTTTGAATCTGCTGCCCGGCGTCGCAGTAGGAGGGAGTGTCTATCATTCCTGCATTGCGCTAGCCGTTTGGTTGGTTTTCTTCCTTGTCATCAAACAATCGATTCCATTCGGAATGCTGCTACTGCCGTTGCTCTGGATACCCATATTCTTGTTCTGTCTGGGTGGGTGCTGGATACTTGCAGCACTGGGAGCATATTTCAGAGATACGGAGCAACTGGTTGGGTCATTCAATATCGCGTTGATGTTTCTCTCGCCGATCTTTTATCCAGCCGCAAGCGCACCTGGGCCGCTCAAACTCGTAATGGCTGTAAACCCACTTTCTTATGCGATCGAATCGGCCCGAGCGCTTATGTTATGGCCCGAGCACTTTTCATGGGATGGCTACTTCATCCAGCTCCTCCTATCCGTCTTCTTTGCCACTGTTGGATTAGCCGTCTTCAATCGGCTTCGTCCAGGGTTCGCGGACGCTGTCTGAATGAGATCGATTCTTGAAGTAGAGAATTTAGGCAAAGCCTACGCACAGACGCCCGCACCAGGCGCGTTGTTCCGCTCATTACTTTTTGACCGTCCACTCCCGACGAAGGAAGCCTTCTGGGCGGTCAGAAATGTCTCTTTTTCATTGGGGCGTGGTGAATCTGTCGGAATCATCGGCAGAAACGGAAGCGGCAAGAGCACTCTTCTGCAGCTTATCTGCGGGATCATGCCTCCCTCTGAGGGCATGGTTGAACGATATGGGAGGATCGCCAGCCTCTTGGAGCTGGGAGCAGGATTCGATCCTGATTTTACCGGCAGAGAGAACGTCTTTTTGAATGCCGCGCTCATGGGGCTATCACGAGAGGAAACCGAGCGAAGATTTGACGAAATTGCAGCGTTCGCTGAGATCGGTAGGTTCCTAGACGAACCAGTTAAAACCTATTCCAGCGGCATGTTCGTTCGCCTCGCATTCTCTGTTGCGTCACATGTTGAGCCTGACATACTCATCGTAGATGAAGCGCTCGCGGTGGGGGATGCACGCTTTTCGGCAAAGTGCATAAAACGGATTCGTGGACTGCGTGAAAACGGATGCACGCTCCTGTTTGTAAGCCACGATGTGGGAATCGTCAGGACGTTATGCGACCGAGCCATCTGGCTCGACAGCGGAAAGGTGATGGCGATGGGAGATGTTTTCTCAGTAACCTCGAGCTATATGGAACACTTGTTTGATGACGAAGATACACAGATAGCTCAAGAGTTGGGTAACGAAGTTGGTCGATCCGATGAAGAACCCGAACTTCGACATGCTCCTATCAATCACTGGGGATCCCACGTGGGGACGACCAAACGTTGGCGCTTCCTTGCGGCAGGAAGATTGGGAGCTGCGGTTGCGGAGTATGGAGATACCATTCGCTTTGAGGTCGATTTCGCTATTCCACAGGGGTTCGATCTCGCGCATCTAGCAGTTTCCATGTCGGTTAAAGACCTAAAAGGAACCGACTTGTTTGTTATTTCAACCGCGGATGAGAATCAGGGAATATTCAGCGGGCGAGAAGGTGTGGTGACCGTTAGTTTCGAATTCACTAACAGACTGACGGAAGGAAAATACCTTGCGGTCATTGCGATCGAAGATCGGTCAATCGAGGCGATTCAGTATTTTGAGTATATCGAGGGAGCTCACTATTTCTCGGTTACCTCAGAGATTAGACGCTTCGGGATATTCAACATTCCTTCTGTTGTGAAAGTGAAGTGAGGTGGCATATGAGCGAGATGAACAGCAAAGACTACTGGGACGGTCGCTTTAAGGATGATTGGGAGGAGAACCATGGCCGCCGCCAAAGCCGGTTCTTTTCCGGAATCGCTCTGCGTGCCTTTCCGGAATGGCTGAAGATGGAAATGAATGCAGGTGCGGAAGTCCTTGATTGGGGATGCGCGCTCGGAGATGGCACGGAGTACTTGGCTCAAGCATTGCCGGGTGCTCAGATATCGGGCTGTGACTTTTCCAATGAGGCCATCGACCAAGCTCTGCTGACTTATCCAACCATCAAGTTCTTCTCGGCCGATTTCGTTCAAGGTGAAATGGATGTTGCGAATTGGGACTTCATATTCTCGTCCAACACTCTAGAGCATTTCCACGAGCCGTGGAGGATTGTCGACGAGCTAGCTAGGCGAACTCGTAGAGGATTGGTGTTTCTTCTTCCATACAAGGAAGTGAACCGCATTGCAGAGCATCACTACACTTTTCTCGCCAGCAATATTCCACTAAGCCACGGCGAGTTCCGTCTTTGCTACTCAGCAGTCATTGATGCGGCAAATTTGCCGGAAACCGAGTGGGCCGGTACTCAAGTTTTTCTGATATTCCTTCGAAACCATGATCCACTCATCAGGAGATTGATGCTTGATGATGTAAAACTCGATTCGAACGAAGCGGTTCAGATGAGAGAAGAGTCCTCTGTGCTCGGCGATCTGCGCGCCCGAATAGATAATTTGGGGGCAGATGGTCTTGTCGCTCAGACTCGATTGAATGAGGCGCTTATTCATATCGCCGAGCTGGAGGGGCGGGTGACACTGGAGCAGCGTAGCGCCATGACTCGGATAGAAGAACGAGACAATCTCTTGATTGAGAATGCGTCGCTTTGCGAAGCTCTGGCTTCAGCCAATGGGGAAAAGGACCAACTGCGGGCAGACAACGCCCTCCTTCAAGCTGAGATTTTGTCCTTGAGGGCGCAGGCGACGCAGGTTCAAGAAGAGTTTGAAACGGTGCGAATGCGGCTTTCCGATGCCGAAACACTGTTGTCTGAAACGAGGCGGCGAGTGGAGTACTTCGAGCACATAGCCAAGAAAAATGAGTATGCTCAGGCTGCCAATAGTGAAGACCAGTTAATGAACGAACATGGGAAATCCCCACTAATCTTGAAAGACGAAGATGAACTCGTGGCTATTGCAAAGAAGCTCTCGGATGTCGCGGATAGTCTTCTGGTCAGATTAGCTAAAACTGAGTCTGATCTGGATTCGGTTCTTGCAAGCAGGTCTTGGCGCCTGACTGCTCCAATGCGACGATTCGTGGCAGGAATGAGAGGTACGGACCAAGGGATGGTGAATGCTCTCACGAATACACCTTTATTGGTACAGCGGCTAGGTGAGCTAAATGCTCAACTCACCGACGTAATCCGAAAGAACCATTGGAAAACTGAGCGAGAGCGGCGGGGGCGTCGAATCTTCATATTTACGGGAGTGCCTTACGACGATATCGGCGGCGGACAGCGGGCTGCACAGTTCGCTCGGGTGCTTCTCGAGCGTGGTGAAGTTGTCACCTATGTCTATGCTTATCCAAAATGGGAAAACGGCGGGCCGGCCGAGAGCAGGCTGTCTGTTCCAGGCTTGACTCATCTCTACGTAAACGCTACCGGTGCAGAGGAAGTTAAGGCGGATATACAGCGGGGCGATGTTGCAATCTTTGAGCTGCCGCATAAGGCGTTCCTCCCTTACCTGGAGAACTGCATCCGGGTTGGAGCCAAGACCGTCTTCGAACTGATAGACGCATGGAATTCTTCGTTGGGAGGCGACTGGTTCTCAGAAGACGTTATGCAGCAATACATCGACAGGAGCAATGTTGTTGTCGGGACCGCCAAGGTACTTGAGCAGAGCCTAGTGTCCAGAGGGCGAGGCGACGCCATGTATCTTCCGAATGCCGCCAACGAAGCTGTTTTTGATGGCTATCGTCAGTATCCTCGACCGAGCGAGTACAGCGATGGACATCGCGCGCTCCTGTATTTTGGTTCTCTTTACGGCGAGTGGTTTGATTGGGATAGCGTCAACGCCGCGGCCAGGCGATCCCCGGACGCGCGCTTTTATCTCATAGGTGACATCCCGAATTGCATCAGTGTTGAGGACAATGTTGTCTTCCTCGGACCTCGCCTGATAGACGAGCTTCCTAAGTATCTACAGCATTGCCACGCTGCAATACTCCCGTTCAAGCCTGGGCATATTTCCGACGCTGTTTCTCCCATTAAGATATTTGAGTATCTCGCGATGGGAATCAATGTCGTCGCCAACGATCTTCCCGAAATTAGGGAGTATCCGAATGTGTGGATTGCCAAGAATCCGGAGCACTTTGCGGAGCTGTGTGGTGAGGAACTTAGGGCGCAAGAAGCGGAAGTCGTCGATAGGTTCGTTATGGAAAATTGTTGGTCAGCGAGGCTTGACAGGATTATTCCGCCTCTTCAGTTCGGAAGAGTTGTCAGTGTCATCGTGCTCATGCATAACAATGCAAAGATTATTCGCAGATGCTTGGATAGTCTGAAGATGCACGGAGCTGAGTACATTAGGGAGATCATAGTAGTCGACAACTGCAGCTCAGATGGCGGTGATGAATTGGTCGAAGCTGAGTATCCTGAAGTGAAATTGATCAGGAACAAGCGCAACGGATGCAGCTCCGGCAGGAATCTGGGAGTGGCCAGTGCAACCGGTGACTACCTTGCGTTCTTCGATTCCGATCAGTGGATAACTGGACGTGGTGCATTCGAGGAAGCCCTGTTTCTGCTCCGCTCCAACTCCAGGCTTGGCGCGATCGGATGGGCAGCTGGATGGTTCTCGGCAAATAATGAGAATTTCGGTGGACCTATTGTCGATTATCTACCCGCACGCGGTACTAATGTCGCGGAGTACAGAGAGAAAGGTTATCGAACGGATATCGGCTACTTGGGCTCGGGGGGGCTCTTTCTCCGGCGGGAGGTATTTCACCAGGTGGGCGGGTTTGATGAGTTCTACGATCCGACCTGCTTTGAGGATACCGATTTTACCGTGGCGATAAAGGCCGCTGGATATTCCATTGGCTATCGTGACCTTCAAGGAGTTCGGCACCAGGCCCATCAGACAACAGGGGCGTCTGGGCAGAGCGATGCATACAAGGCAATTTTTGCACGTAACTCTGGGTACTTCGGGAAGAAGTGGAGCGCGCGCTCAGACTTGCTTGTTGACGCACCACTCTGATTGCCTGATGTCGACTGTTTTCCTGTAAGTAATAGTGCGGAGAGCCTGCTTTGAAGGTTGAAATTGACTGCTTTGACGTGGGGGGGAGTAGTGCCAACAGGAGGTCTCCGGCGCTCTGTATCGACTTAGATGGCACGCTGTTGAAGTCCGATTTGTTGCTGGAATCAGTGTTAGCTCTACTGGCCAAGAATCCGTTCTTGATCTTTGTCATGCCCTTTTGGTTGTTCGCTGGAAAGGCTGCTTTCAAGCGCAAGATCGCGGATCAGGTTGAGCTTGATGTGACAACGCTGCCCTATGATCAAAGGGTAGTTGAAATGTTGAGAAATGCTGAAGGAAGGACGCGTGTACTGTGTACAGCGTCAGATCGATTGCTGGTAGAGCCGATTGCAGAACATCTCGGATTGTTTGAATTGATTCTTGCCAGCGATGGTCGGACTAATCTTGCAGGGCGGAAGAAGGCCTTGGCATTGGTCGAGATATTCGGTGAACGCGGATATGACTACGCGGGCAATGCTCCTATAGATCGCTCGGTATGGAGTTCAGCGCGCGGAGCATGGGTAGTGAATGCGGGCAAGGCGGTGGTGGCGATAGCACGGTCGCAATGCGATTTGCTGGGGCATCTTCCACGTCAGCATCCCGTGTTCAAGGGATGGTTGAAAGCGATTCGTTTGCATCAATGGTTGAAAAACATATTGATTTTCGTGCCGTTGATAGCATCGCATCGCTTCATGGAGATACAGGCAGTTGGTGATGCATTGCTTGCTTTTCTCGGATTCGGCCTTTGTGCTTCCAGTGTTTATGTAGTCAACGATTTGCTAGATATACAGGTTGATAGAAAGCACAAGCGCAAGCGCCATCGCCCATTTGCATCAGCAGGCCTATCCATCCCCGCCGGCATGACGGGGGCTATCCTACTTGGCGCATGCGGCTTAGGGATCTCGCTTTTGGTTTCCAGAGGCTTCGTAGCCGTCTTGGGTACCTATTATGTATTGACCTTGGCCTATTCGTTGAAGCTTAAGCGGATGGCGGTGATTGATGTCGTTCTACTTGCGGGACTCTACACGGTCAGAATAGTGGCTGGAGCAGCGGCAATCGGTAGCGAGCTTTCGTTCTGGCTGCTGGCGTTTTCTATGTTTATCTTCCTGAGTCTTGCACTGGTCAAGCGTTACGCGGAGCTCGAGGCACTCATTCAAGACGGGCGGAGCAGGATCGCTGGGAGGGACTATCAGGCGTCGGACCTTGGGATTATTGGTTCTCTAGGGGCTGCCGCAGGCTATCTGGCGGTCCTGGTCTTGGCGATGTACATCAATAGCCCTGAAAGCTTGGAGCTGTACGCCTCCCCAAAGCTACTATGGGCTTTATGCCCGCTGTTCCTTTACTGGATCAGCCGAATGTGGTTCATCGCAGGAAGAGGTGGGATGCATGACGATCCCATCGTATTTGCTGTTGGTGATGTTGCGAGCCGTATTGTTGGGGGAGCGACGCTTGTAGTTGTTTTTGCCGCTACAGTCGCCTGGTGAGCACATGTGAGTGCGCCGCAGCGCACCGGAGGACTTCGATGAATATCAAATATATTCCCTTGATATTGTTTTCAGTGTTACTCAGTGCTGGCGCGCAGCTGATGCTGAGGAAAGGAATGAGCGAGACGGCGCTCGAAAGCTCACAAGCCATTTCAATCCTAACGGGGGTGGTGAGAGCCGTGCTTGAGCCTTGGGTCTTCGCAGGCTTGTCTTGTTATGTGATTAGCATTCTGCCGTGGATGTATGTGCTGTCGAAGGTGGAAGTAAGTTATGCCTATCCGTTCGTCAGCATCGGATATGTAGTGGTTGTTGCTGGTGCGTATTTCTTTTTTAGGGAGCCCATTAGTTTCATGAAGCTCGCTGGTGTTTTGCTAATCTGCGCTGGAGTTATTTTTGTCGCAAAGGGTGGTTAGACATGGTTGCGATGGCTGAGGCGAGCGGTCGGAATATGGAAAGCGAAGTAATCGGAAAAAATAGATTTGATGGAGGGCGGTTCGCAGCAACATTGTTGTGCATGGTGATAGGAATGGTCGCGGTAAAGGCCGCTACTGTCTACCTGGGAGGGTTCCAACTCGCCCCGTATTTGTTGCTGTTACTGCTGGCACCTTTTGTTCTTCTAAGTGGGGAAGGGCAGCGAAGAATACTGTTGTTGGCGATTTTCTGTGTTGTTGGCGCTTCTCTCGTCGCAGGAGCCATCCCGGATGCGACTTGGGACGGAAATATGTATCACAAGCCGGCCATCATCGCGCTTCATGATGGATGGAATCCATGGCTATTCCCCGAGTTCTCTGATTGGATAAAAACGAGGAGTGAACTCCACTACAGCGCGATTGTTTGGCAAAACAACGAAAACTCGCTCTGGGTCAGCCACTATCCAAACCTGTCCTGGTTGTATGCGGCTGCTCTCATGGATCTTGGATTTGGCTGGGAAAGCGGGAAGTCGCTGGGGCTGGTTGTCGCGATGGCCTTGTATTTCTACTCTCGTCAGATGCTGCTTCAGTATCCGATGTCTCGAGTGTTACGAGAGTTGATTGCAATCTTGCTGGTGGCGTGTCCGCCATGGCTGGTCCAGATTGTCACTAATTATGTGGACGGAGTTACATACATCGTTTCAGCGCTCATCGTCCTTGGTATCCTCGATAAGGAAAGGCGTGTTGAGATAAACGTAATTATTTGGAGTAGTTTTATTATCTTGGCCGGAGTTAAGTTCACCGGCGCGTTGTACGCTGCGTTGTTCACGGTTCCCTTTCTTCTTGTTCGGCGTCCAGACGTACGTCAGATAGCTGCTTGGGCGTTGCTGGGAGCCGTGGTTTTGTCCCATCCTTATCTAAATCATCTGGTGTCGGGCTTGAATGTCGGCTATCCGGTAACCGGAAGCAATCGCGTCCTGCAAGGGCAGGTTGAGGAGGATGTCGCACAGCGTACATCGCTAGTGGCGCTCACTCGATCCCTTATTGCAAGAACGTCCAATGGTCTTGACTACCCCGGCAGCAAGGTGCCGGGACGTCTGTATCCGGGTGAGGTTGTGGCAGCAGGTTCGCCGGATACCCGTCATGGGGGCTTTGGACCTTGGTACTCACTCGCGCTTCTAGTTGGTTTGGCCGCGGTGGCCCTCGCGATCATTGTCGGCGTGCGACGCAGGAGTATCACGCGAGAAGGAATGATGCTCCTGGGGGCGGGGCTATTTCTTCTGCTGTGCGTACTTATCCACCCGGCTGCGTGGTGGGCACGCTATGTTCCTTTCTTGTACGTCGGCCTACTCTTGCTTATGTTGTTCGCGTTATCCAGTGATTTCCTCTTGGCGCGTCGGTTAGGCGTCATTTCGCTTATCCTTCTGGCATGCAATGCCGTCTTGGTGATGATTGGTGCCGCGGGATACGCAAAGAACTATGCTGTACTTCAGGGATATGCGGTCGACCGTCAGATTGTGGGCTCAATGTCTAGGAATCGAACAATTCAAGTCAGGGCACCCGTCTTCGTTGCGTTCTCTGCGCTATATCATTTGCGCGAGACGTTAGGAATACAGCGGTTGGTATACGAGCCCGCAGACTTGGGGACTACGCCTGGTTGTCCTGTTGGAAAATCGCTAGGCGTCTGGATCGGATTGGCACAAGTCTGTGAGCTGGAATATGAGCTCCCGGAGATAAAGAAACCGGTCGGCGTTGAGGCTGGCTTGGATATGATTTCAGTGAGCAGTAAGGGGGAGGTGCGCTAGGCACCTCCAGAACCAAACAGTCGGTCAATTCCCGGAGTTGCTTGACTCGCCACTGATTAGTCGGGCAATACGGTAGGAAGCTTGACCATCCCCATAAGGATTGTGTGCGCGCGCCATTGCCTGGTAGCTGTTGTTATTATCTAGTAAGGCTTCAGATTCGGAGAGAATCTTGGCTCTGGACGTGCCTACCAAGCGTACTGTACCGGCATCAATGGCTTCCGGCCGCTCAGTTGTCTCCCGCATGACTAATACAGGCTTGCCCAGCGATGGTGCTTCTTCTTGGACGCCGCCCGAGTCGGTGATGATGAGATGTGCTTTCGTCATTAGGTAGACGAAGGGTAAATAGTCTTGCGGTTCAATGAGAGCGACATCCGGAACGCCTGACAGAAGGCGATTGACAGGTTCCCTAACGTTGGGATTCAAATGCATCGGATAGACGATCTGGGTATCGCCACGGGACGCAAGTGCTCGGAGAGCATGGCAGATGTTTTCGAAACCGTCCCCAAAGTTCTCTCGTCGATGCCCTGTTACCAAGACCAATCGCTTCGCCGGATTCAGAAATGGAAAGCGTTCAGCCATGGTTCTGGTTAGAGGCATGTTGTCTCTTAGCTTGTCTGCCACATGCAGGAGCGCATCGATAACGGTATTGCCGGTAACATGGACATGCTCTGCGGGCGTTCCTTCCCTCAGCAAATTATCACGAGAGCGGATCGTAGGAGCGAAATGAAGGGCTGCAAGTGGCCCGACCAATCTGCGATTCGCTTCTTCCGGCCAGGGTGCATAAAGATTGCCAGTCCTTAACCCTGCTTCGACGTGTCCGACGGCGACCTTGTTATAAAATGCGGCGAGGGCGCTCGCCAATGTGGTACTTGTATCACCATGCACCAGGACGAGATCAGGTTGGTGCTGAGCGATAACGCCAGTCATGCCGACGAGGATCTTGGAAAACAGTCCAGCCAGACTCTGATTGGGTTCCATTACGTCGAGATCGATATCTGGACGAATATCGAAAAGTTCCATTACTTGATCCAGCATCTGTCGATGCTGTGCTGTTACCGCGACAATTGTTTCAATGTGCGGTGTCTTTTTTAAGGCGTACACAACTGGCGCCATCTTGATCGCCTCCGGTCTCGTCCCGAAGACAACCATTATTTTCCTGTAGGGGATGCTCATCTCAATCCGCGTGTTTCGTTACTGTCGGGTGTCTTTAACTCTGCCGAAGATTTTCGTAACGGCTCAGAGTACGCTTTCCAACTCCGGCAACAGCTTGAACAAATCTCCCACCAGCCCGATGTCCGCGATCTCGAAAATCGGTGCCTCGGCGTCCTTGTTGATGGCGACGATGGTGCCGGCGTCCTTGATGCCGGTCAGGTGCTGGATGGCGCCGGAGATGCCGACGGCCACGTACAGCTCGGGGGCGATGATCTTGCCGGTCTGGCCGACCTGGAGTTCATTCGGAACATAGCCGGCGTCGACCGCGGCGCGTGAGGCGCCGACCGCTGCGCCCAGCTTGTCGGCCAGGTCGTAGATGATCTTGAAGTTCTCGGCCGAACCCACGCCGCGCCCGCCGGAGACCACGCGCTTGGCGCTCTGCAGGTCGGGGCGGTCGGACTTGCCGGCGGCCAGGCCGATGTAGCGGGTGTGTGAGGGCAGGGCGGCGTCGACGGTGACCGCCTCCACGCTGGCGCTGCCACCCTTGGCGGCTTCCGGCCAGGATGCGGTGCGGATGGTGGCGACGACGGCCTGATCGGCCGGGGCCTCGACGGTGATGATGGCGTTGCCGGCGTAGATCGGGCGCTTGAATACGTGGCTGGCTTCGACGCTCATGATGTCCGACACCTGGGCCACGCCCAGCAGCGCGGCGACGCAGGGCATCAGATCCTTGCCGAAGGTGGTCGAGGGACCGAACACATGGGTGTAGCCGGTGGCGAGCGCGGCGATCTGCGGAGCGAGCACCTGGGCGATGGCATTCGCATTGGCGGCATTGGCCACGGTCAGGACGCGGGCCACGCCGGCGATCTGCGCCGCTTCGGCGGCGACGCCGGCCGCTTCGGCGGCGAGCACCACCACGTCGATGCTGTCGGGTTTCAGGGCCTGGGCGGCGCTGACGGTCTTGGCGGTGGCGCTGTTGAGCTTGCCGTCCAGGTGTTCGGCGATGACGAGGACTTTGGACATTGCGGAATCTCCAGAATTCTGGCGGCGTCGCGCCGGCGTTTCCGCGTCGCGCCGCTGCCGCGACCCTCTTCCGCGGGGAAGAGGGAACGGTGGGTTACAGCAGGCCCTTGGCCTTGAGCGCGGCGACCAGTTCGGCCGCATCCTTGACCATCACGCCCTTGCTGCGCTTGGCCGGCGCGGCGTAGTGGGTGGTCTTCAAGGTATTGGCCGCCTGCACGCCGAGATCGGCCAGTTGCAGGGTCTCCAGCGGCTTGCTCTTGGCCTTCATGATGTCGGGCAGCTTGATGAAGCGCGGCTCATTGAGGCGCAGATCGGTGGTGACCACCGCCGGCAGGTCGACTTCCAGGGTTTCCAGGCCGGCGTCCACCTCGCGGGTCACCGTGGCCTTGTCGCCGGCGATTTCCAGCTTGGAGGCAAAGGTCGCCTGCGGTCGGCCCCACAGCGTGGCCAGCATCTGGCCGGTCTGGTTGGCGTCGTCGTCGATGGCCTGCTTGCCCAGGATGACCAGTTGCGGCTGTTCCCTTTCGATCAGCTTGAGCAGGGTGCGGGCGGCGGTCAGCGGCTGGATCGGCTGGTCGGTGACCACGTGGACGGCGCGGTTGGCGCCCATGGCCAGGCCATTGCGCAGGTGTGCCTGGGCGTCGGCCGGCGCGATGGTGGCGACCACGACCTCGGTGGCGATGCCTTTGTCGCGCAGCCGCAGGGCTTCTTCCAGCGCGATTTCGTCGAAGGGGTTGGCCGACAGCTTGACGCCGTCGGTGACCACGCCGGACCCGTCCGGCTTGACCTGGATGCGGACGTTGTAGTCCACCACGCGCTTGTAGGCGACGAGAATCTTCATCCTCTGGGAGTTCCTTCAGTGCTACGGAGAGGCCCGGCCGCGGCGGCTGGCCGAGGGCAGAACGCTGATTCTAGCGGTCAGCCGATATCCGTGCGAGTCCGTACGGTACCGTCCGCGAGCCGCGCCAGCAGCGCCTGCGCCAGGCGTTCGGCGGCTTCAGGGGCTTGGGCGAAGAACAGCGAAGGCTCGGTCAGTTCGAGTTCCAGCAGGCGGGGCGCCCCATCGGCCCCGCGCAGCAGGTCCACCCGCGCGTACAGCAGGGGAGACTCCAGTTTGAGCAATCGGCTGGCCGCCGCCAGGACCTGATTTGCCAGTTGCCGTTCGTCCTCGGCGGGCTCGCGGCTGCGGATGTCGCCGAATGCATGCGGATCCGGGGGCGCCGCGTCGCCGGTTTTCAGCAATGCCCCCTTGCGGATGGCATGGCTATAGCTTCCATCGATGTGGATGAGCGCGGTTTCCCCGTCCGCGTCCACGGCCGGCAGATACGGCTGCAGCAGGGCGCTGCGGTTGGCATCCAGCAGGCGGGCCAGGTGGTTGCCGGCGGCGAATTCCTGCGAGCGTTGGTAGCGCTGCGTATCGCGGGCCCCGGCGCTGACCGCGGGTTTGACCACGAACTCCTCGGCATCGTGCCGGGCGAGAAAGCGCTGCAAGGCCTCCATCGGTTCGGCATCCGGCTCGACGAATTCGGTCGGCACCACCGGCACGCCCAGCGCCGCCAGGTCCGCCAGATAGTGCTTGTCGGTATTCCAGCGGATGACCGGCAGGGGATTGATCAGCGGCACCGATTGCGCGGTCCGCTCGCACCAGGCCATGAACTCGGGCAGGCGCTCGGTGTAGTCCCAAGGGGAGCGGAGAAGGGCCGCATCGACCCGATTCCAGCCGACCGAGGCGTCATCCCACGCCAGCGCCCGGGCGGAAAGGCCGACGCGCTCGCAGGCGGCCAGCAAGGGGGGCAGATCTTCATCGTGGCCGGTGGCCGCGATGGCGGTGACGAGGGCGATGGTGGTCATGTGCGCAGTGTAGGCGGCATGGCCACACCAATGTCGCCATTGCCCGAAAGTACCTGTTGCGCTCCGGGGGCATGGGTAGAATGGCGGACATTTCCTAGACGGATCATGCCGATGGCCGAAACCGCGAACGCGGCCCCCAAGACGGGCAAGCAGAAACTCTACCCCAGCGCTGCCGCGGCCTTGGACGGCATCGTGGCCGATGGCCAGACCCTGGCGGTGGGTGGATTCGGGCTGTGCGGCATTCCGGAAGCACTGATCGCCGCGCTGCGGGATAGCGGGGTGAAAGGTCTGACCGCCATTTCCAACAATGCCGGCGTCGACGGTTTCGGCCTGGGCCAGCTGCTGGCGACCCGTCAGATCAGCAAGATGATTTCGTCCTACGTCGGCGAGAACAAGGAGTTCGAGCGGCAGTACCTGGCCGGTGAGCTGGAACTGGAATTCAATCCCCAGGGCACGCTGGCGGAGCGGCTGCGCGCCGGCGGCGCGGGCATCCCGGCGTTCTTCACCCGCACCGGCTACGGCACCGTGGTCGCCGAGGGCAAGGAAACCCGCCAGTTCGGCGAGCACTGGTACGTGATGGAAACCGCGCTGGTGGCGGACGTGTCGCTGGTCAAGGCCTGGAAGGCCGACAAGGCGGGCAACCTGGTGTTCCGCAAGACCGCGCGCAATTTCAATCCCGCCTGCGCCATGGCCGGCCGGATCTGCGTGGCCGAAGTGGAGCAGGTGGTCGAAGTCGGCGAGATCGACCCTGATCACGTCCATCTGCCGGGCATCTACGTGGATCGCATCGTCCACAACCCGAACCCCGAGAAGCGCATCGAACAGCGCACCGTGCGCCAAGGAGACAAGTGATGGCCTGGACCCGTGACGAAATGGCCCAGCGCGCCGCACGCGAACTGACCGATGGCGCCTACGTGAACTTGGGCATCGGCCTGCCGACCCTGGTCGCCAACCACATTCCCGCCGGCATCGATGTCTGGCTGCAGTCGGAGAACGGCCTGCTCGGCATCGGCCCCTTCCCGACCGAGGACGAGGTGGACGCGGACCTGATCAATGCCGGCAAGCAGACCGTCACCGCCCGCGCCGGCGCCAGCTACTTCGGCAGCCACGATTCGTTCGGCATGATCCGGGGCGGCCACATCGACCTGGCGGTGCTGGGCGCCATGCAGGTCACCGACCGCGGCGACCTGGCCAACTGGATGGTCCCCGGCAAGATGGTCAAGGGCATGGGCGGGGCCATGGACCTGGTGGCTGGGGTCAAGCGCATCGTCGTGCTGATGGAACACGTGGCGAAGGATGGCAGCCACAAGATCCTGCCCCAGTGCGACCTGCCGCTGACCGGAGTGGGGGTGGTGAACCGGATCATCACCGACCTGGCCGTGTTCGACGTGACCGCGGACGGCCTGGTCCTGGTCGAAACTGCGGATGGCGTCACGGTCGATGAGCTGAAAGCCAAGACCGGCGTGCCGTTCCGGACCCACTGACTGTTAGACGGTCGGGGGTGGCTTAAGGCAACCTGTACGGAGCCGCCCCGCCCGTCATGTGAAATCCGGCTTCACGGCAGTGGAGCCGGGAGCTGGGGTATATTTCCCCGTTCAGGGGCAACACCAGCCAGATTGAGGGTTCGCATGAAGTTTCGCCTCGGCGCATGCGCCGCCGTTGTTTTGTTGGCCGCTTGCAGTGGCCAGAAGTCCGACAGCCAGATGGCTGCGCTGCATGGCTCCGCAGGAGGCGATTCGCTGAAGTCACAGGCCCGGTCGGCCATGAAGCCGTCCGGTCGCGATATCCGTCATTCGATCGCCAGCGCCCCGGACCGCGGCGCGCTGATGGCGTACAAGAACCAGGGCAAGCCGGTGAAGCGTGAAGGCGCCTTCACCTATTACCCGGTGGCCATGAGCGAGGACCATGCGCTGAAGGGCGTGGTGACCGGCCACATGACCGTGCCGATGCCCGATGGCAGCGAAGTCAAGCTGAACTACGAACGGCACGATGAAGGCATCGATGGCAACTGGACCTGGGTTGGCCGCGTCGAAGGCGGCGATCCGATGCAGGAAGCCATCATCACCTTCGGTGAGGAGGCCGTGTTCGCGTCCATTCCGCAAGGAGCCGGCAAGCCGCCGCTGAACATCCGCACCCAGGGCGGCAGCCTGTATGCCGTCCAGATGGATCCGTCCAAGGTCCGCTCGCCGAACATCGGCCACAACGACATGGCGGTCCCGGAAGCGAGCACGCTTCGCGATGCGATGGCAGGACAGATCCTCGCGGCCAAGGCGCAGATTTCGCAAAAGGCAGTTGCGCAGGCGGCGCCGCCGACGTCCGCCAACACCATTGACGTGGCGGTGGGATATACGGCCGGTTTCCGGAACAAAGCGCTGCTGACTCAAGGCAGCGTGACGACGGCGCTGACCTATTTGTTGCAGATCGCGAACCAAGGGTTCAGCAACAGCAATGTAAATGGCTACCTACGGCTGGTGAATGCACAGGAAGTTTCATACACGGACAGCAACTCCAACGAGACCGCATTGCATGAGCTTACTGGCAGCAACGGAAAGGACAATGTGACGATTCCGACGGCTCTGGCGCCAATCCGCACTGCGCGTGATCAGTACGGCGCCGACATTGCGCTGCTTATTCGCGGCTTCCAGCAGCCCGAGCACCAAGGTTGTGGTATTGCGTGGTTGATTGGTGCCAATGGTGCCACGGTTAATCCGGCGCAGGACGAACGTTGGGGTTATGGCGTAGTCAGCTTTGGCGACGATACCGGCACCGATGGCAACAGCTACTACTGTGCGCCTGAAAGCATGGTGCACGAAGTCGGTCACCTGCTCGGATCGGCGCATGATCGAGCCAACTCTACGACGCCGGGGCGCTATCCTTATTCGTATGGTTACAAGAGCACTGCGGGCAACTTCTACACCATCATGGCGTATGGCGATCAGAACCAGACGCCATATCGCTTGTTCTCTAACCCGAACATTGCCACCTGTGGACAGACTAATCCTGGTCTTTGTGGTGTAGTGAACGAAGCGGACAATGCAAGGAGCTTGAACCAGACCATCCCGGTCGTAGCCCAATTCCGTCAGACAGTCGTACCATTCACTGGCGAACGAATGCACCACGATTTTGATGCCAATGGGTCTTCAGATGTCCTGTGGTTTAACCCTACCCAATCGACCGTCCAGTTTTCCTTGCTGAATGTTGGAACGTATATATCCTCGTTTGCCAGCTTCGGCGTACCTGCCGGATTCACAGTGAAAGCTAGCGGTCATTTTGACGAAGACGCGGCGAGTGATTTGCTGGTCGTGAATGAGGCGACGCGCTCTATTCGGCTCTGGTTGAACAGATCAGGTTTCTTTGAGGGACGAGATCTTGGCGGTTACGGTGTTGGTTGGACCGTAGCAGCGGTGGGTGACTTGGATGACGATGGCACCAGCGATATCGTTTTTCACAATGCAGCTACTTCAACCATCCAACTGACCAAAATAAAGGCTGGTGCAATTTCTGGAAGCCGTAGCTACACGATTCCTGCCGGTTATGTGGTAAAGGCAGTAGCGAATGTGGATGGGGCCGGACGGCAGGATCTAGTCCTTGAGAGGCCGGATACGCGTGACATCATTTTCTGGCTGGCCAAGGATGAGATATACGAGGCCCGCTCGTTCGCAAGATATGGTGCAGATTGGACGCTCGCAGGCTTTGGCGATTTTAATTGCGACGGAACGGACGATGTCATCTGGGACAGCGAAACGTTGCAGCGAATTGAATTCTCCTATGTCAGAAGTGCCGGTATTTTTCAGACTCGTGCTTTTTCGCGACCTGCTGGTCTAAAGGTCGCCAGCGTGGTCATGTTCTCTGGTGACAAGTGCTCTGACTTGATCATGAATGACACTGTTGGGCGAAATGCAGTGACGTGGATCAATAGCAATTCGGTTTTCTCTGGCTACACTTTGGGTGGATACGGAACCGGTTGGCAGTTGGTCAAATAGGTCGGCATAAGCATCAGGTGCAAAAAAGCCCCTTCAATTGAAGGGGCTTTTTTCATCGGTTACAGGAAGTTCTCACCTAGTTGCGAGCATGCACGGGCTGGCTTACCCGTGGCGGATGATGAAAACATCTGTCTACGTTGCTAATCATAGATTCTGATAATTCGGACCCGAGCCACCTTCCGGGGTTACCCAGGTGATGATCTCGTAGGGGTCCTTGATGTCGCAGGTCTTGCAGTGCACGCAGTTGGCGGCGTTGATTTGCAGGCGCTTGCCGCTGCTTCCGTCCGGCATGGTCTCTTCGATGATTTCGTACACGCCGGCGGGGCAGAAGCGGGTGCAGGGATTGTCGTATTCCTCGGCGCAGCGGGTGACGCAGATCGAGGTGTCGGCGACCTTCAGGTGGACCGGCTGGTCCTCGTCGTGTTCGGTGGCCGCGTAGTAGACGCCCTGCAGGCGGTCGCGGGGCGCGAGGGTCCGCTCGACGTAGTCGCGACGGGGTTCCTCGTGCTGGCCGATCCTCTCGAGTGAAGACCAGTCCGGCTTGACCTTGAGCGTCCACGGCGAGAGTCCAGCCGTCACGGTTTCCCAGGCGGCGTTGAGCAGGCCGAACCACATGCCTTTCTTGAAGCCGGGCTTGATGTTGCGGACCTGCTTGAGTTCCTTCATCGCGTCCGAGGCGCGCAGGCGCGCGTCGAAGCCGGCCGGTTCCAGGCCGTTGCCGGCCAGGTGTTCGGCGGCCAGCATGCCGCTGCGGATGGCTTGGTGGGTACCCTTGATCTTGGGCACGTTGAGCAGGCCGGCGGTGTCGCCGATCAGCAGTGCGCCGGGCATCTCCACCTTCGGCAGCGACTGCCAGCCACCGGTGACGATCGCGCGCGCGCCGGCGGACAGGATGTTGCCGCCTTCCAGCAAGGGCTTGATCATCGGGTGGTTTTTCCACTGCTGGAAGGCTTCCCACGGCTTGTACTCGGGATCGGTGTAGTCCAGGCCGCTGACATAGCCCAGCGCGATCTGGTTGTTGTCCAGGTGGTACAGGAAGCTGCCGCCATAGATTTTGCCGTCCGCGGGCCAGCCCATGGTGTGCACGATCTTGCCGGGGCTGACGCGTCCCTCCGGCACCTGCCAGAGTTCCTTGATCCCGATCGAATAGCCCTGCGGGTCGCTGTCCTTGTCCAGGCCGAAGCGTTTGACCAGCCGTTTGGTCAGGTGGCCGCGCGCGCCCTCGGCCAGCACCGTGACCTTGGCGCGGATGTCGATGCCCTGGGTGTAGCCCGGCTTGTGCGAACCGTCCTTGGCCACGCCCATGTCGCCGATGCGCACGCCCACGACCTTGCCGCTCTCGTCGTGCAGGGTCTCGGCGGCGGCAAAGCCGGGGTAGATCTCCACGCCCAATGCTTCGGCCTGCGGTGCCAGCCACGCGCACATCGCGCCGAGGCTGACGATGAAATTGCCGTGGTTGCGCATGCCGGGCGGCACGATCGGGGCCTTGCGGCCGCCGGTCTTGCTGAGGAACCAGAATTCGTCGTCCCTGGCCGGCACGCAGATGGGCGGCGGATTGTCGCGCCAGCCCGGCAGCAGTGCGTCGAGTGGCGCGGGTTCGATGACGGCGCCGGACAGGATCTGCGCGCCGACCGTGCTGGCCTTCTCGATCACGCAGACCGAGATGTCCGGGTTCAGCTGCTTCAGGCGGATCGCGAAGGCCAGGCCCGCGGGACCGGCACCGACGGTGACGACGTCGTACTCCATGACATCGCGTTCGGCTTCGGACATGGATGGGCTTCCTCGTGGCGTTAGGCTGCGGCTATTTTCGGGGTTTGCGCGGGGTGGGGCAAATCCGCGAGCATGGCGCGCGATGACCATACCCCTGTCGCTGTTGCCGGATGGAATGATCGACCTGCCCGATGCGCAACTGCGGCTGTGGCCGCAATGGCTGGAACCGGAAGAGGCCGATGCTCTGTTCATCGGCCTGCTGACCGGCTTGCCCTGGGAAGTGCATCGCATCCGCCTGTTCGGGCGGGAGGTGGATTCTCCGCGGTTGAGCTGCTGGATGGGGGATCCGGATGCCCGTTATCGATATTCCGGTGCGCTGTTCGAACCCTACCCGTGGCATCCGGCGTTGAAGCACCTGGCCAGACGCCTGCGCGATGCGCTGGACGTGCCGTTCAACAGCGTCCTGGTCAACCGCTATCGGAATGGACGCGACGCGATGGGATGGCACAGCGACGACGAGCAGGAACTGGGCAACGCCCCCGTGATCGCTTCGATCAGCCTGGGAGCGACCCGGCGCTTCCTGCTCAAACACCGGCAGCGGCCGGATTCACGTCTGGCGCTGGATCTGCCACGGGGCAGCCTGCTGCTGATGGCCGGGGATACCCAGCGGAACTACCGGCATGCCCTGCCGCGCACCACGCGCCCGGTGGGAGAGCGCATCAACCTGACCTTCCGCTGGATCCGGCCGGCTTCCCGCCGTCCATGACGGCAGGGTACGCCGGTGCGGTTGCGGATCAGCGCTGGCTGGCGTCCGCCTGGCCGCTCGTGAGTACCCAGCCGGCAAGGTCCCCGGTCAGCGCCGACAGCGCCTGTTCGAACGCGGATGCCACCTGGGCGACATCGGTGCCGCCGGCCGGCCGGGCCTGCAGGAAGGTGCGCGAAGCGACCACGCGCTGGCTGCGGTTCTGGACCAGCTTGGCGTTGACCTCGAGGGTCGCCGCCGGCACCGCCTGCCCGGCGTAGTCGGCCTCGAACCGGCGCACGTCCATCACCAGGCGGTAGTCGCCGAGGATGCCGGCGTCGGCGCTGGATACCGCCGGAATCCGGCCCGAGTCCTCCAGGGTCCGCTGGACCGCGTCCTGCAGCAGTTCGGTCGCCGGTTGCGACCATGACGCGCCCTTGTAGACCTGGAGTTCGCCCGGGGTCGGCCGCACCGAGATGCGCGGGCTGTCGACCACGCGCGCGGCGGTGGGCTTGGCGATGACCAGCGACCAGGCCACGGTCGGCCAGGCCGGGTCGGCCGCCACGCGCACTTCCGGCGCATAGATGGTGGTCGGTTCGCGCGGGCCGCTGCCCAGGATCGAGGAGCAGCCGGCCAGCGCGGCGAGCGACAGGATGAGGGGAATGCGCAGCGCCTTCATTTGGGTTCGAACTCCTTGGGTGCGTCGCGGCCGAGCAGGTAGCGGGTGGGATTGCCTTCGAGCCGATCGCTGACCCGGCGCAGGTCGCGGACCAGGCCGCGCAGTTCGGTCAGGGTCGGGCCCAACTGGCCCAGGCCGTCGTTGGCGAAGCTGTTGATGGCGGCGCGGTTCTCGCCCAGGATGGCGTCGGCGTTGCCGGCGGCGGAATCCAGCTTGGCGAGGGTGGCGTCCAGCTTGGTCAGCAGCGGCGGCAACTGCCGCACCAGGTTCTGATCGATGCGTTCGATGGCGCCGTTGGTGGTGGTCAGGGTGGCGTCGAGTTTCTGCGCCGCATCGCGCGCGCTGACGATCAACGACTGCAGGCCCTCGTCGCGATTGGCCAGGGACCCGCTGATGTTCTCCAGGTTCTGCAAGGTGGCGGCGATGCTGGCGACGTTCTTGTCGCTCAGCACTTCGTCCAGCCGTTCGACGATGCGGTTGGCGGTATCGGTGATGTTCTGCAGGGCGGAAGGCGCGGTCTGGATGAGTGGCGCCTCGCGCTTGTCCACCGTCGTCAGCGCGGGCGCCTGCGGGGTGCCGCCGCTGAGCTGGATGATGGTGGGGCCGGTCAGGCTGGTGATGGCCAGCTTGGCGCGGGTGTCGGTCTTGATCGGGGTGGAGGATTCCACCCGGATGAGCGCCACCACCTGGCGGGGATCGTTGGGAGCCAGCGACAGCTTGGTGATCGAGCCCACCGCGATGCCGTTGTATTGCACGGGACTGCCGACGGAAAGGCCGGTGACCGCCTCGCGGAACACGATCTGGTATTGCTGCCAGGTGCGCTCGGAGGAGTACTTCGCCGCCCACAGGCCGAACAGCAGCAGGGCCGCCGCGGTGACCAGGGTGAACGCGCCGATGAGGACGTAATTGGCTCGGGTTTCCATGTCTCAGACTTCCTCTTGTTCGGGCTCGCCGCGGGCGGCCCGGGCCCGGGGACCGTGGAAATACTCCTGGACCCAGGGATGGTCGAAGCGCTCGACTTCGGCCAACGGCGCGGTGATGACGACCTTGCGATCGGCCAGCACCGCGACCCGGTCGCAGATAGCGTACAGGGTGTCCAGATCGTGGGTGATGAGGAACACCGTCAGGCCCAGCGCTTCCTGCAGGGTCTTGATCAAGCGGTCGAAGGCGGCCGCGCCGATCGGATCCAGGCCGGCGGTCGGTTCATCAAGGAACAGCAGCGGCGGATCCAGCGCCAGCGCGCGGGCCAGGCCGGCGCGCTTGCGCATGCCGCCGGACAGCTGCGCGGGCAATTTGTTGAGGGCCTCGGCCGGCAGGCCGGCCAGCTTGATCTTCAGCAGTGCCAGCTCGTAGCGCCAGCTGTCCGGCAGTTCGCCGTGGTGCTCCTTCAGCGGCACCTGCACGTTCTCGCCCACGGTCAGCGAGGAGAACAGGGCGCCATCCTGGAACAGCACGCCGGTGTTGCGCTCGATGTGCAGGCGGGCCTGCGGATCCTCGGAGAGGGCATCGGTGTCGAGTACATGGATGCTGCCGGCCTGTGGCCGGCGCAGGCCGAGAATGGCCCGCATCAGCACCGACTTGCCGGTGCCCGAGCCGCCGACCACGCCGAGAATTTCGCCGCGCCGCACGTCCAGGTCCAGGCCATCGTGCACGACCTGCTCGCCGAACCGGTTGACCAGCCCGCGGACCCGGATGATCGCGTTGTCGTCACCTGTGCCCATCGCCTACCAGCCCATGTGCATGAACCACAACGCGGCCAGCGCGTCGATGATGATGACCAGCGAGATCGTCTGCACCACGCTGGAGGTGGTGCGCTCGCCGACCGACTGCGCGGTGCCTGTCACCTGCAGGCCCTGCAGGCAGCCGATCAGGCCGATCACTAGCGCGAAGATCGGCGCCTTGGACAGCCCGACCAGGAAATGCCGCACCTCCATGGTGTCGTGCATGCGGGCCAGGTACATCTGCGGGGGGATGCCCAGATCGAAGGCGCCGACGGTGACGCCGCCGGCCAGGCCCGCCATCATCGAGATGAAGGTCAGCAGCGGCAGGGTCACCAGCAGCGCGACCAGGCGCGGAATCACCAGCAGATCCACCGGGTCCAGGCCGAGGGTGCGGATGGCGTCGATTTCCTCGCGGCTCTTCATCGCGCCGATCTGGGCGGTGAAGGCCGAGGCGGTGCGGCCGGCCAGCACGATCGCGGTCATCAGTACGGCGAACTCGCGCAGGAAGGCGATGCTGACCAGTTCGACGACGAAGATCTCGGCACCGAAATCGCGCAGCACGGTCGAGCCGAGGAAGGCGATCACCGCGCCCACCATGTAGGACAGCAGGATGACCAGCGGTACCGCGTCCAGCCCCACCTGCTCCATGTGCGAGACGGTGGCGATGGCGCGGAAGCGGCGCGGCTCCTTCACCATCCGCAGCAGCTTGACCAGGTTCTCGCCGGTGAAGCTGAGCAGGGCGATGATCTCCTGGCCGTATTCGGTGACCCGCTCGCCCAGGCGCGACAGCGCGGCCAGGAAACCGTAGTCGCGCTTGCGCGGCGGGCGGTCGTCGGCCACGTCCTCGATGGTGGATACCAGTGCCTGGTGATCCTGGCGGAACAGCAGCGCGTCCGGCGACAGGTTGCGCCGGCTGGCGAAGCGCAGCAGTTGCAGCACGCCGGCCGAGTCGATGCGGGCGATGCCGGTGGCATCCAGTTCGGTCACGCCCTCGGGCACTTCGCGCAGGCGTTCGGCCACCACCAGGGCGGTGCTGAGCGTCCAATCGCCCGCCAGCCGCACCCGAGAGGGTTCGGAGGGGTCGGATTGGAATTGCGGGCGTGCGTCGGTTCGGGTCATGGCGTCGCTCGGCCCAGCAGCATACAGGCTATGCCGCTGAACGTAAGCAGGACGCCCACCACGCCGCGCCGACCCAGCGGTTCGCGCAGCCACAGGGCCGCCAGGATGACCAGGAACACCGACGCCGATTCGTTGAGGATGGCCGCGACCGAGGCCGAGGTGTACTTGTAGCCGCCGAGCCAGAACACCATCGACAGGCCCTGGCCGATCAGCGCGGCGAGGATCAGGCGGTGCCACGGCACCCGCCGCGCGTCGAAGGCGCGATGGCGCCGCATGGCGGGCCACGCGGCGATCAGCAGCAGGCCGCCGACCGCGCCGGCCAGGCGGAGCAGGGTGATCCAGAGCAGGGGTTGTTCTTCCAGGACCCGCTTGACCATGACGATGGCGATCGCCATCAGGGCAATCGCCGCCATGCCGATCAGCACGCCGCGCAACGTGTGGGCCGGCTGTGTCCGCCACTCGCTGGGCGGCCGGCTGACCAGCAGCACGCCCAGCCCGACCAGGCCGAAGCCCAGCCATTGCCGCGCGCCCAGGCGTTCGTCCAGCCACAGGAAACCCATCATCAGCACCAGCGGGCTGTAGAGATTGCCGATGACGCCCATGCGACCGGCGCCCAGTTCGTTGAGTGCGCGGAAATACAGGGTGTCGGCGATGGCGATGCCGAGCACGCCGCTGGCCAGCACCAGGGCGATGTCGCGCGGTGGCATCTGTGGCAAATGCCCGGCATGCAGGAACAGCACCACCGGCGCCAGCAGGGCCAGGACCAGGCCATTCTTCATCAGGTTGAGCGCCAATGGCGGCAGGGTCGCGCCCAACTGGCGCGCCAGGATCACGCCGACCGCCCAGGCGGCCGCGCTGCCCAGGGCAAGCGCCTCGCCGATACCAATACTCAACGTCCACCTTTATGCTGCGCCGACCGCGATCAGTTTACGCAATACTCTTCAGGCCCCTTACCCGGTGATGCCGGGTCCAATGTTTGCGAAATGACAGAAAACTCGGCCTCCGCCACCTACGCCCAGCGCATCGCCTTCGTCTGCGAGATCGCCAGCCGCCTGCACAGCTACGGCACCACCGCCCAGCGCCTGGAAGCGGCGGTGGCGGCACTGTCGCAACGGCTTGGACTGGATTGCGAACCCTGGTCGAACCCGACCGGGCTGATCCTGAGCTTCAACGATCCGTCGCGGCCATTGGGCGCGAGTGACACCACCCGGGTGATCCGGCTGGCGCCGGGCGAGAACGACCTGCACAAGCTGAGCGAGGCGGACCGGATTGCCGAGGACGTGGTGGCCGGGCGCATGAGCCTGGCCGAAGGACATACCGCGCTGCGCTCGCTGGACCGCAAGCCCAGCGCGCGCTGGCGGGCGATGCAGGTATTGGCCTCCGGCCTGGCTTCAGGCGCGGTGGCCGGCCTGTGGCGGCTGCCGTGGCTGGACATCGCCACGGCTGGATTGATCGGACTGCTGATCGGCCTGCTCGGGCACGCGATCGCGCGGCGACCGCAGATGAAGGAGGCCAGCGACGCGCTGTCCGCGCTGCTGGCCGGTTTCGTCGCGATCCTGATCGCCAACTTCATCGCGCCGCTGAACCTCAACACGGTCATCATCGCTTCACTGATCGTGTTGCTGCCGGGCATGGCGCTGACCAACTCGGTCAACGAGCTGACCAGCCAGCACCTGGTGTCCGGCGTGGCGCGCTTCGCCGGCGCGATGGCGACGATTCTCAAACTGACCGTCGGCAGCCTCATCGCAATCACCCTGGCCGAACTGGTGGGCCTGTACCCGGAGGTGCGCGCGTCGCGGCCGCAGCCGGAGTGGGTGGAATGGTCGTCGATGGTGCTGGCGGCCTATGCCTTCGCGGTGCTGTTCAAGGCGCACAAGCGCGATTATCCGTGGGTGATGGCCGCGGCGTTCGCCGGCTATGGCATCTCCCGTTTCGCGGGCGAGGCCTGGGGCGCGCCGGTGGGCATTTTCCTGTCGGCATTGGTGCTCACCGCGGCGGGCAATGCCTTCGCGCGCTGGGCCAACCGTCCCGGTGCGCTGATCCGTGTCCCCGGCATCCTGATGCTGGTGCCCGGCAGCGCCAGCCTGCGCGGACTGATGACGCTGGTCCAGCAGCAGGACGTGGGTGTCGGTCAGTCCGCCGTGCTGGGCGTGACCAACATCGTGATGGCGCTGATCGCGGGCCTGCTGTTCGGCAACCTGGTGGTTTCGGCGCGCAAGAATCTCTGAGCGCCCACGGGAACGCCTGGCGGCCCCGGGCCCGCCGCGGTTTCGCCGTCCTCGACGAAAAACGCCACGGATGTGCATCCGTGGCGTTTTTCTTGTGCTCCGTTCGCGAAGCGGTTACTTCTTCTTGATCAGGAAGTCTTCGACTTTCTTGCCCTTGGCGGTCGCCGCGGCCAGCCAGCGCGGCTGCTTGCCGCGGCCGGTCCAGGTTTCCTTGGGATTGGCCGGATTGCGGTACTTCGGCGCCACCTTGCCGAGCTTGCGCCCGGCACGCGATGCGGACTTGGCGGCGGCCTTGCGGCCACGTGCGGCGGGTGCCTTGCCCGGAGCACCGAACAGTTCCTCGATCGTATAGCCCTCGGCCTTGGCGAACTTGGTGATCTTGCTGCGAATGGTCGCAATGGGGGTGCGCTTGGCCAGCTTCGTCTGCTGTTGGCGGGCCTTTTCGATCAGGGTGCCCAGTTCTTTGGCCGACAGGCCACGCAAATCAATCGACATCGAGTTCTCCGGAAGTATGGAAAGGGAATATCACCTGTCCATGGCGGGAGTTGCATCTTAGGCCATGCGGCTTTCAATAAACAAATCGGAGCGGACAATGTCAATGAATCGACATATATCCACTCCGAATGTCATCCGGATTATCGATTAGCCGGCGAGGCGGCGGATCAGTTCGGATTTGTCGAGATTTTCCGCTTCGCTGGCCTTGCGGAAGCGATATTCATAGGTGCCGGCGGCCAGGCCGCGCTCGGACACGACCACGCGATGCGGAATGCCGATCAGTTCGATGTCGGCGAACATCGCGCCCGGGCGCAGGCCGCGATCATCGAGGACCGCATCGACGCCATCGCCGATCAATTCCGCCAGCAACTCATTCGCCGCCTGCGCCACCGCCGGATCGTTCTTCGGATTGATCACGCAGACCGCCACCGACCACGGCGCCATCGGCGCCGGCCAGATGATGCCGTTGGCGTCGTGGTTCTGTTCGATCGCCGCCGCGACGATGCGGGTGACGCCGATGCCATAGCAGCCCATCGCCGGGGTCGCGGCCTTGCCGCTTTCATCCAGCACGGTGAACTGCATGGCCTCGCTGTACTTGCGGCCCAGCTGGAATACGTGGCCGACCTCGATGCCACGCGCCAGCCGGATCTGGCCGCCATCGGCGGCGGTCTCGCCGGCGACGACGTTGCGGATGTCGGCGACGGTTTCCGGTTCGGCCAGATCCCGGCCCCAGTTGACACCGGCAAGGTGGAAGCCGGCCTCATTGGCGCCGACCACGAAATCGGCCATGGCCGCGACGTCGCGATCGGCGATGACGCGGATCGCCTGGCGCGGATTGATCGGGCCGAGGAAGCCCGGCTCGCTGCCCAGGTGGGCAAGGATTTCCGCTTCGCTGGCCAGGCGGTACCCGGCCATGCCAGCGATTTTCGCCAGTTTGATCTCATTGACCGCATGATCACCGCGCACCAGCGCGAGGACGAAACCACCCTCGGTCATCAGCGCGACCGACTTGACCGTGCGATCGAGCGCAATGCCCATCAGCGCGGCCACGTCCTCGCAGGTCTTCTGGGTCGGCGTGGCGATCCTGCGGAACTCCTCCGTGGCGGCCGGACGCGCGCCCGGCGCGGCGGCCTGCGCGGCTTCGACGTTGGCCGCGTAGTCCGAGCCGGTGGAAAACGCGAGCGCGTCCTCGCCGGATTCGGCCAGCACGTGGAATTCCTGCGAGGCGTCGCCGCCGATGGCGCCGCTGTCGGCCTGCACCGCGCGGAAATCCAGGCCCAGGCGGGTGAAGATGCGCGTGTACGCCGCATGCATGTTGCGGTACTCGCGCACCAGATCCTCATCGGTCAGGTGGAACGAGTAGGCGTCCTTCATGATGAATTCGCGCGCGCGCATCACTCCGAAGCGCGGCCGGATCTCGTCACGGAACTTGGTCTGGATCTGGTAGAAGTTCACCGGCAGCTGCTTGTAGCTGTTCAGTTCCTGCCGCGCGAACTCGGTGACCGCCTCTTCGGCGGTGGGGCTGTAGCAGAACTCCTGCTCCTTGCGATCCTTGAGCTTGAGCAACTGGTCGCCGAACTTGTCCCAGCGCCCGCTCTCGTCCCACAGCTCGCGCGGCTGGATGGTCGGCATCACCATTTCAATCGCGCCGGCGCGGTTCATTTCCTCGCGGACCACGGTTTCCACCTTGCGCAGCACCCGCAGGCCCAGCGGGGACCAGGTGTACAGGCCGGCGGCCAGCTTGCGGATCATGCCGGCGCGCAGCATCAGCTGGTGGCTGACCAGTTCGGCGTCGGCAGGGGTTTCCTTGGCGGTGCGGAGATGGAATTGCGACAGGCGCATCGAGATTCGGTCGTTCGGGGGAATGAGCCGTCTATTCTGCCAGCCTTGCGCAGCCGGTGCCCGCGCCGCGGCGGCATGGCCTGATCGTCATGGATCGGGTGGTTCCACCGGCGTGCGGCGGGAGGCTCAGTTGGTGGGCGGTGCGCAGTATGCCTTTTCGGCCGCCTGCGCCAGCGCGAGCTGATTGGCCCGCTGGGTGTCGTCCATCGCCTGGCCCGGCTTGCCATCCGCGCCAGCCTGCGCGACGGGCCCGCTATTGCGCAGGACTTCCAGATTCCTGCGGGCGGTGGCGCACTGCGGGTGTTCGACCGACTTGCCTGCGGCTGCGTCGGTCTGGGGAATCGGTTCCCCGCGTGGCGCGATGTGGCGGTCCTGGTACTGCTCGCCTGTCGGCGGCTTGTCCGAGTAATGGGTCACGCCCTTGGCGTCCTTCCACTGGTAGACCGGGGTGGCGAGGCAGGGCAGGCTGGCCACGGCCAACGCCAGCAGCAGGCCGGTAGACAGTCGGGGCATTGCGCGCACGGTCGGCTCCAGGCGGAAACGGCAGGAACCGGATTGCAGCACCCCTCCGCCGGCCTGGCAAGCCGGAGGCGGGGGGGCTTGGGCTAAACTGGGACGCATGGACGAAATCAAGCCGCCGCCGCGCTCCCGCGGCATCTACCTGCTGCCGAACCTGTTCACCACCGCCGGGCTGTTCGCGGGCTTCTACGCGATCATCGCCGCGGCCGACGGGCAGTTCGTCAATGCCGCCATCGCGGTGTTCGTGGCAGGCCTGATGGATGGCATCGACGGCCGGGTCGCCCGGTTGACCGGCACCAGCAGCGCTTTCGGCGTGCAGTACGACTCGCTTGCCGATCTGGTCAGCTTCGGCCTGGCGCCGGCACTGGTGATGTACCACTGGTCGTTGTCGGCGCTGAAGCTGGACAGCGCGGCGATGGGCCGGGTGGGCTGGGCGGTGGCGTTCCTGTATGCCGCCTGCGCGGCCCTTCGGCTGGCGCGTTTCAACACCCAGGTCGGCACTGTCGACAAGCGCTGGTTCGTCGGCCTGGCCAGTCCCGCGGCGGCGGGACTGATGATGTCCTTCGTGTGGGCGTTCGCCGACGGCAGCCTGGGCTGGAACGGCGACGAACTGCGTTACGTGGCGCTGGCGGTCACCATCCTGGCGGCGCTGCTGATGGTCAGCCGGATTCGCTTCTGGAGCTTCAAGGGCAGTGGCGAAGGCGGCGCCCGCGCCGACCGCGTGCCGTTCGTGGGCCTGTTCCTGGTCGCGGTGGTCATCGCGATCCTGTTCATCGATCTGCCGCGGGTGCTGTTCGCGGTGGGCGTGGTCTACGCGCTGTCCGGACCGGGTTACTGGCTGTGGCAGCGGGCGCGCCGCGGCGAGGCGCGGACGTGAGCCTGGCCGGACACGATACGCCCTGGTCGCCCGAGCAGCAGGGCTGGCTGGCGGCACTGGGCTATACGGTATGGGTGACGGGGCAGCCTGCTCCCGCCGACGCGGAGCCGGCGGAGAACCCGGCGCGTTCCGCCGCGACCGTGCCCGCGGCGAACTCCCCGCCTTCCCCGGACGGGCATCCGACCCAGGAACCGCGTTGCGCACCCGCAGCGGCCCGGGTCGCACCCACCCTTGATTCCACGCCGGCCGCCGAGCCCCCGCGCGCGCCGGCGCCGCGTTCGCGTCCGGCCTCGCGGCTGCCGGATCGCCTGCATTTCGCCCTGATCCGGGCGTCGGGTTGCAATCCGAACGCGGAAGGGGCCGCGGAAATCTTCGCGCAGTGGCCGGCTTCCTCCGAACTGCGGGGCAATCCGGCCGCCAAGCGCGCCTTGTGGCCGCGGCTGCGGGCGTTGCGCAGACCGTCCACGCTATGAGCGCGGTCAGCGTCGAGTCCACCAACGCCGTCCCTTCGGCTTCATTGCGGCCGATGCGCGATGGTGATCTCGACGCGGTGATGGCGATCGAACAGCGTGCCTACCCGTTCCCCTGGACCCGCGGCATTTTCCGCGACTGCCTGAAGGCGGGTTATCCGGCCTGGGTGATGGTCGAACATGGCCTGGTGATCGGCTATGGCCTGATCAGCATCGCGGCCGACGAAGCGCACATCCTCAACGTCTGCGTGACGCCCGAACGACAGGGGCGTGGCCTGGGCCGCCACCTGCTGCGCGCGCTGGTGAAGCAGGCGCGCGACCTGCGTGCCGGGCGGGTGTTCCTGGAGGTGCGTCCGTCCAACCTTGGCGCGATCCGGCTGTACCACAGCGAGGGATTCAACGAGATTGGCCGTCGGCCGCGCTACTACCCCGCGCGTGACGGCCGCGAGGACGCGCTGGTGATGGCGATCGAACTGGTCGCCGACGACATCGAGAAGATGCCGTCGCTGTAGGGTGAGCCTGCGCCCGCCCTGGGTGGCTTACAGCTTGGCGCGCTGCTCGCGCAGGGCGGTGAGCTGATGGGTCCACTCGGCCAGGCGCTGGCGTTCCTGTTCGACCACCGCCGCAGGGGCGTTCTGCACGAAGGTGGCGTTGCCCAGCTTGCCGTTGCACTTGCCGATCTCGCCTTCGACGCGTTTGATTTCCTTGTCCAGCCGGCTACGCTCGGCGTCCAGGTCGACCAGTCCTTCCAGCGGCACCAGCAGCTTCAGTTCGCCGACCACGGCAGCGGCGGACGCGGGCGCCGTCGCTTCGGCGGGCAGCCATTCGATGGCCTCCAGCTTCAGCAGGAACGACAACGAGGGCGCATGCCGCTCCACCCGCGCCCGATCCTGCCCGGTGCCGCCCTGCAGCAGCAGGCGCACGCTGCGCGACGGCGCGACGTTGAGCTCGCTGCGCACGCGACGCAGCGCCGAGACCATGGTCTTGAGCCATTCCACGTCGGCTTCGGCGACACCGAAATCCTGGCCGGCGAAATCCGCGGTCGTCGGATAGGCGCGCAGCGAGAGGGTCGCGTCGGTGATGCCCAGGCGCGGCGCCACCTGTTGCCAAAGTTCCTCGGTGACGAACGGGATCAGCGGATGCAGCAGGCGCAGCAGTGCTTCCAGTACGTGCAGCAAGGTGTGGCGGGTGCTCGTCGCGGCGATCGCGTCGTCGCCATTGAGCGCCGGCTTGGCCAGTTCGACGAACCAGTCGCAGAACTCATTCCAAGCGAATTCGTACAGCGCCTGCGCCAGCAGATCGAAGCGGTAGTTGGCGAAGTGGGTTTCGGTTTCGGCGGTGACCTTGGCCAGGCGCGCGAGGATCCACTTCTCGGCGTCGGTGGCGGGGGTGAGGACTGCGCTGCCCCTGGTCGCCGGGCTGCCCCCATCCGCCCTTCGGGCACCTTCCCCCGCTTGCGGGGGAAGGGAAGAAGAGATGGTCTCCCCCGCTTGCGGGGGAAGGGAAGAAGAGGTGGGCTCCCCCGCTTGCGGGGGAAGGGAGAAGGCGGCCGTGTTCATCAGCACGAAGCGGCTGGCGTTCCACAGCTTGTTGCAGAAATTCTTGTAGCCCTCGGCGCGGCCGAGGTCGAACTTGATGTCGCGGCCGTGGGTGGCCAGCGCGGCAATGGTGAAGCGCAGCGCGTCGGCGCCGTGCTGGGCGATGCCGTCCGGGAATTCCTTGCGGGTGGCCTTTTCGATTTTCTCGGCCATCTTCGGCTGCATCAGTCCGCGGGTGCGCTTGGCGACCAGGTCCTCCAGCGAGATGCCGTCGATGATGTCGAGCGGATCCAGCACGTTGCCCTTGGACTTGGACATCTTCTGGCCGTCCTTGTCGCGGATCAGGCCGGTGATGTAGACGTCCTTGAAGGGCACTTGGCCGGTGAAATGATCGGTCGCCATGATCATGCGGGCGACCCAGAAGAAGATGATGTCGAAGCCGGTGACCAGCACCGACGAGGGCAGGTAGCGATCGTAGCCGCGCGCGGCCATGGCCTGCGGATCCGGCCAACCCAGGGTGCTGAACGGCCACAGCTGCGAGGAGAACCAGGTTTCCAGCACGTCGCTGTCCTGGGTCAGCGCAACGTCGGCGGACAGGCCGTGCTTCGCGCGCGCCTCGGCCTCGTCGCGGCCGACGTAGCAACGGCCTTCGGCGTCGAACCAGGCCGGGATGCGATGGCCCCACCAGAGTTGGCGGCTGATGCACCAGTCCTGGATGTTCTCCATCCAGTGGCGGTAGGTGTTGATCCAGTTCGGCGGCACGAATTTCACGCTGCCGTTCTCGACCAGTTCCAGGCCGCGGCGGGCCAGTCCGTCCATCTTCACGAACCACTGGTCGGTCAGGTAGGGCTCGATCACCTGGCCGGTGCGATCGCCACGCGGCACCTGCAGCTTGTGCGGCTTGGTCTCCACCAGCAGGCCGGCTTCCTCCAGATCCGCCAGCACCGCCTTGCGCGCCTCGTAGCGATCCAGTCCGCGATACTTCTCCGGAGCGTTGTCGTTGATGGCGGCGACGGGAGTGAACAGGTTGATCAGCGGCAGCGAGTGGCGCACGCCGACCTGGTAATCGTTGAAATCGTGCGCCGGGGTCACCTTGACCACGCCGGTGCCGAATTCGCGATCGACGTAGTCGTCGGCGATGACCGGAATCTCGCGATCGGTCAGCGGCAGCTTCACGCTTTTCCCGATCAGATGCGCGTAGCGCTCGTCTTCCGGATGCACCATCACCGCGACGTCGCCGAGCATGGTCTCCGGGCGGGTGGTCGCCACGGTCAGGTGGCCGCTGCCGTCGGCGAGCGGATAGGCGATCGACCACAGGAAGCCGTCTTCCTCGACGTTCTCCACTTCCAGGTCCGAAATCGCCGTCTTCAGCACGGGATCCCAGTTCACCAGGCGCTGGCCGCGGTAGATCAGGCCTTCCTCGTGCCAGCGCACGAAGGCCTCGATCACCGCGCGCGACGGTTCCGGATCCATGGTGAAGGTGCTGCGCGACCAGTCACCGGAGGTGCCCAGGCGACGCATCTGCCGCTCGATCATGTCGCCGGATTCGGCCTTCCATTCCCAGACCTTGCCGATGAAGCCTTCGCGCCCGAGCCCGTCACGGGTCAGGTTCTCCTGGCTCAGATTGCGCGCCACCACCATTTCGGTGGCGATGCCGGCGTGATCGGTGCCGACCTGCCACAGCGTGTCGAAGCCGCGCATGCGGTGGTAGCGGATCAGCGCGTCCATGATCGTCTGCTGGAACGCGTGGCCCATGTGCAGGGTGCCGGTGACGTTCGGCGGCGGCAGCAGGATCGTGTACGGCTGGCCCTCGCCGCGCGGCTTGAAGTACCCGGCGCTTTCCCACTCGGCGTACAGGCGGGATTCGAAGGTCTTGGGATCGTAGCTGGAGGCGAGGTCGGTCATTTGGGACGGGATTCGGGATTGGGGATTGGGGATTCGTGATGGCGACGGGATGCATCCAACGGCATCTCCAATCCCCAATCCCGAATCCCGGCGACAACTACATGTCGTACTTGTTCACATCGAAGCCGCGCGCCTTGTATTGCTTCCAGCGCTCGCGCAGCGGGTCGCGCGCGGCCGGGTCGGCGGGCACCACTTCCAGCACGCGGTCGCAGGCGCCGGCATAGGCCGCGTCACGCAGGTTGATCACCAGCGTCCGCGACGGCGCATCGATGTCCGGCGTGGCGATCAGCACCGGGGTCAGATCGTCTTCCTCATCGGTGCCGGCGATCTGGTGCGGGATGTAGGCTTCCTCGTCGAACGACCACAACAGCTCGTCCAGTTCTTCGGCCTGTTCGGCATCACGCGCCAGGATCAGCGTCCAGTGGTTGCCGTCGTACGCCTTGCGCGCCAGTTCGCATACCAGCCGCAGCGGCTCCTCCAGGAACCGGGGCTTGGCGATGAGGTAGAAGTCGGCGCGCATGTCGGGGCTGGGATTCGTGATTGGGGATTGGGGATTTGCGAAAGCGTCTTCAGTGGATTCGGGATTCATGCCTGGCACGAATCCCGAATCCCGAATCTCAAATCCCGGCCCGGTCCAGCAACCACTGCGTCAGCAGGCCGACCGGGCGGCCGGTGGCCATGCCGCGCTTGCCCTCGTCATTGGCCACGCCGGCGATGTCCAGGTGCGCCCAGCGCTGGCCTTCGGTGAAGCGGGCCAGGAAGCAGCCGGCGGTGATCGCGCCGGCCCAGCGGCCGCCGATGTTGTAGACGTCGGCGAAGGTGGAATCCAGCTGGGTCTGGTACTCGTCCCACAGCGGCAGGCGCCAGGCGCGGTCGAACACCTGCTCGCCGGCGGCCAGCAGTTCGTTGGACAGATCGTCGTGCTTGCTCATCAGGCCGGTGGCATAGCGGCCCAGGGCGACGATGCAGGCGCCGGTCAGGGTGGCCGCGTCGACCAGGGCCTGCGGCTCGAAGCGCTGCGCGTAGGTCAGCGCGTCGCACAGGATCAGGCGGCCCTCGGCGTCGGTGTTGCCGACTTCGATGGTCTTGCCGGACATGCTGGTGATGACATCGGACGGACGATAGGCGTTGCCGTCGATGGCGTTCTCCACCGCCGGCACGATCACCACCAGGTTCAGCGGCAGCTGCATCTTCACCGCGGCCACGAAGGCGCCGATGACGCTGCCGGCGCCGAGCATGTCGTACTTCATTTCCTCGATGCCGCCCTGGGTCTTCAGGTTGACGCCACCGGTGTCGAAGGTGATGCCCTTGCCGACCAGCACATAGGGCTTGGCGTCGCCGCCGTTGTTCCACTTCAGCACGATCAGGCGCGGACGATTGGCCGAGCCGCGGGCCACCGCCAACAGCGAGCCCATGCCCAGGGTTTCCATCTGCGCCTCGTCCAGCACTTCGCATTCGGCGCCGTGGTCGGCCGCGAACTTCTGCGACTGCTCGGCCAGGTAGGCCGGGTTGCAAATGTTCGGTGGCAGGTTGCCGAGCTCGCGGGTGAACTGCACGCCGGCGGCGATGGCCATGCCCTGGGCCAGCGCCTGGGTGTCGTCGCCGGACACCGCGAAGCGGGCCAGGCCCGGCTCGTCGTTCTTCTTCTTGCCCAGGGTGGCGGTGTAGCGGTAGCAGGCGTGATCGGCGGCGATCACGGCCTGGCGGATCTTCCAGGCGGCGTCGCGGTCCTTGACCTCGACCTCGGCCAGGGTGAACAGCGCGCTGGCCGAGGGGCCGGTCTTGAGCGTGCGGGCGGCGTCGCCCACCGCCTTCAGGTACTGCGGGACCCCGAACTTGGCGGGCTCGCCCAGGCCCACCACCAGCACGCGCGGGGCGGTCACGCCCGGCAGGTCGTGCAGGAGGGCGGTGCGGCCGGTCTTGCCGCTGACGTCCCCGCGCGCGACCAGGGCCGCCAACCGGCCTCCGCTGGCGGCGTCGATGGCCTGCGCGGCCGGGGTCAGGGTCTTGTCGGCGTAAGCGCCAACCACCACGCAGTCGAAGCCGGCGCTGGCCGGGGCGTCATGGTTCAGGGTGAATTCCAGGGTCATTGAGCAGATTCCATGGCCAGTTCCGTACAATCGCGGGTCCTGTCGAAGGGCGGGCTTCCCGTGCGGAAGCGCAAGACCGCCGTCTGCCGACGCCAGCGAACGAACCCCGGATTGTAAAACAAGCACGATGCCGAAGCTGGACCGCTACCTGTTCCGCGAATTCACCCAGAGCTTTCTGGCCACGCTGATCATCCTGCTGATGGTCAGCGTGGGCGGGGTCATGGCCGACATCCTGGGCAAGGTGGCCGACGGCAAGGTGCCGGCCCGGCTGCTGCTGTCCCAGCTGGGCCTGCAGTTCCTGGGTTATCTGCCCTACATCCTGCCGCTGGCGCTGATGCTGGGCCTGCTGCTGGCCTTCTCCCGGCTGTACCGGGACTCTGAAATGGCGGTGTTCACCGGCACCGGCGTGGGCCCGCGCCGCCTGCTCAGGCCGCTGTTGATGGTGGTGGTGCCGGTGGTGGTCGCGGTCGGCCTGTGCTCGCTGTGGCTGGGCCCCTGGGCCAAGCGCACCGCCGAGAACATGCTGGACCAGGCCAACCGCAGCCTGGTGGTGTCCGGCCTGGAGGCCGGCAAGTTCACCGTGCTTTCGAATGGCACGGTGGTGTACGTCAGCGGGATTTCCGCGGACGGGACCACCCTGGAGCGGGTATTCATGCATCGCCAGAAGGACGACCGCCTGGACGTGGTGACGGCCCAGAACGGGCAGATGTTCTTCGAGGGCCAGCGCAAGCGCTACCTGCGCCTGACCGACGGATTCCGGGTCGAGGGCCCGGCCGGGGAGGGCCTGGACTACCGCCTGATGCGCTACGCCAGCAATGAATCGGCGCTGCCGGACCGGACCGACACCCTCGACCAGAACGACCCCGAGGTGCTTTCCACCGCCGCCCTGCTGGGCGACGAGCGGCCGGGGGCGAATGCCCAACTGCACGCCCGGCTGACCCCGCCGCTGCTGGCGCTGGCGTTCGCCCTGCTGACCCTGCCGCTGTCGCGCAGTTCACCCCGCCAGGCCCGCTATGGGCGGGTGATGCTGGGATTCCTGGGCTATCTGGTCGGAGTAAGCCTGATGTTCAACGGCACCCAGTTGCTGGCCGACGGCAAGCTGCCCGGACTGGTCGGCCTGTGGTGGCTGACCCTGCCATTGCTGGCCGGGGCCATCTGGTTCTACCTGCGTGATGGCAAGCTCGGCCGTCCGAGGGCGCGCGCATGAGGCTGCGTCCGAACCTGCACGATCTGTACGTCGGCCGGGTGGTGCTGGCGACGGTGCTGCTGACCTGGGCGGTGCTGGTCGGCCTGGACGTGGTGATGGCGCTGTCCAACGAGGTCAGCGACATCGGCAAGGGCAACTACACCTTCGGCCACGCCGTGGCCTGGATCGCCTACACCGTCCCGCGCCGCGCCTACACGATGTTTCCGACCGCCGCGGTGATCGGTTCGCTGATGGGCCTGGGCCAGCTGGCGGCGAGTTCCGAACTGACCGCGCTGCGTGCGCTGGGTCTGTCGCGCCGGCGCCTGAGCATCTCGGTGGCGGCAGCGCTCGGCATCCTGACCGCGGTGATGGTGTTCAGCGGCGAGACCCTGGGCCCGTGGGGCCAGCGCCAGGCCGACATGCTGAAGAACAGTGCGCGCAGCGGTGACGTGGCGATGGATCGCTTCTACGGGCTGTGGGCACGCGAGGGCAACACCTTCATGTATGCGCAGAGCGGCGAGGAGCGCAAGGAGGAGGGCCGCAACTGGCTGCAACTGCGCGATGTCCGCCTGTATGAGCTTGCCCCGGACGGGCGCCTGGCCTCGATCGCGCACGCGGCGACCGCCGAGCACCTGCAGGGGCATTGGCTGTTGAAGAACGTGCGCCGGACCACCTTCCACGCCCGTTCGGTGACCCAGCAGCAGGTGCTGGGCGAACGCTGGGAATCCAAGCTCGACGCGGCCGTGCTGTCGTCGGGACTGACCAAGGCGCGCAACTTGCCGACCCGCGAACTGGGCCGGAACATCGACTACCGCAAGCGCAACGGGCTGGATGCGCGCGAGTACGAGGATCTGTACTGGAGCCGCTGGTTCTATCCGCTCAACGTGCTGGCGTTGTGCCTGGCGGCGATTCCGTTCGCGTTCGGCAGCCTGCGCAGTGGCGGCATGGGCAAGCGGCTGTTCCTGGGCATCATCTTCGCGGTCAGCTTCTGGGCGCTGCAGCTGCAGTTCGTGCGCCTGGCCAGCGCGTTCCACCTGGATTTCCGCATCGCCTATGCGATGCCGCCAATCCTGCTGCTGGCGGTGTCGGCCTGGATGTTCCGACGGCGCAGCGCCTAAGCGTGGGCGCCGCGCGCATCCCGACCCACGAAATGCAGGTGGTGCGGGGCGCGCTGACGAAAGCACGAGTGAGCGTTCCTGCTTCGGCGGGCCGGTCGTTCGACCGCAGCCGGAACCTCATATGGCGCCTTGCTTCTCGTCGGAAGGACGGTGTTGAACGCGCCCCGTCGCGTCATTGAAAACGGACGTGTCAGCGCTTTTGCTTCGGCAACCGGATCATCCGCGTTCCGCTCGCGCGGTCATGCCACGTCAACCGTTCCCGGTCCATCCAGGCCCACCAGAACCCCAGTCCCGCCAGTGCCAGCGACAGGCTGGCGACGGCGAAGCGCACCCACAACGCACGCCTTGATGGCGCGCCGCCCCGCGCATCCACCACCTTCAATCGCCAGGGACGCATGCCCAGGGTCTGTCCGCCACGGGCCCAGCTGAGCGTGGCGTAGAGGCCGGCGACACTCCAGCAGCACAGCCAGAGCAGGAGTTGCAATGGGCTGTAGGGCGCGATGTTTTCGCGCGCGGCGTGATGCCCGAGGAAGGTGTAGCCCAGGGTGAAACCCAGGGAAATCAGCATCCACAACGCCAGCACCGGCCAGACGTCGTAGAGCAATGCCAGCAGGCGCCAGCCGATCAGGGCGCGGGGTTTGTCGGTGGATGCGGCGGTCGCGGTCATCGCGAAAGGATAACGTGCCACCAACCGGCGCGTATCCGCGAATGCATGCCGGCATGCGGGTTCCCAGCGATCTGTCCTAAGCTTGCGCGATGAACGCCCGCACTCCCGCCGATCGCCGCCAACGGGTACAGGCGCTGCCGCCCGTCCCCGACGCGGATGCGGATGTCATCGCGGCGTTCCTGGACGCCACTTGGGCCGAGAGCGGCCTGGCGCGACCGTCGCTGGACAGCTATCGACGGGATCTGGAAGGGTTCGCGCGCTGGCGCAACGGTGCGCACGGCGGTCTGGCGCGGGCCGATCGCGCCGCCTTGTTCGACTACTTCGCCTGGCGCACGCGGGAAGGCTATTCGCCGCGCAGCAATGCGCGCCTGCTGTCGTCCCTGCGCGCCTTCTTCGCCCATCGCCTGCGCCGCGGCGATCGCGCCGACGATCCGACCGCGCTGCTGGATCCGCCCAAGCTGCCACGCTCGCTGCCCAAGGCGCTGGCCGAGTCGGAAATCGACGCGCTGCTGGCGGCGCCGGCTGTCGACACGCCCGAAGGACTGCGCGATCGCGCGATGCTGGAACTGATGTATGCCGCCGGCCTGCGGGTCAGCGAACTGGTCAACCTGCCGGCGACCGCGGTCAACCTGCGCCAGGGCGTGATCCGGGTGACCGGCAAGGGCAGCAAGGAGCGGCTGGTGCCGCTGGGCGAGGAATCCCAGCATTGGCTGGAAACCTACCTGGCCGGGGCGCGGCCGGCGCTGGCCGGCAAGCGCAGCCTGGCGGCGCTGTTCCTGACCCCGCGGGGCGAAGCGCCGACCCGCCAGCAATTCTGGACCCTGGTCAAACGTTACGCGGCGGTGGCAGGTATCGATCCGGTCCGGATCAGTCCGCACGGCCTGCGTCACAGTTTCGCCACCCATCTGTTGAATCGCGGCGCGGATCTGCGCGCGTTGCAGTTGCTGCTTGGCCACAGTTCCCTGTCCACGACCCAGATCTACACCCTGGTCGCCCGCGAACATCTCAAGCAACTGCACGGCAAGCACCATCCCCGGGCCTGAGACGCGGTTAATCGAACCGGCAAGGTGCTGTGCGAGAATCGGCGGAATCCCGACTGGCCGCCTGCGGCGGAATGAACACGAAATGCCGATGACCCGCCTTCTCTTCGCCGCGCTGCTGGGCGCACTCAGCCTGAGCGCCTGTGCGCAGGCCCCGCAGGCGCCTGGCGCCGACGCCAAGGCCACGCCGGCCAATGCCGCCGTGGGCGGCAGCGCCACCGATGCCAAGGTGCGCGAGGCCATCAAGCGCCTCAACCCGCAGATCAGCATCGAGTACATCGGCGTCGCCCCATTGCCCGGTTTCCGCGAAGTGATCGCCGGCGGCCAACTGGTCTACATCAGCGATGATGGCCGCTACCTGGTGCAGGGCGCGGTGGTCGACTTGCAGGGCGGCAACCGCGAACTGATGAAGGGCAGCCCGGCGATGGCGCGCTACCGCTCCGAGCTGATCAAGTCGGTGCCGCACGCCGATCGCATCGTGTTCTCGCCGCCGAACGCCAAGTACACCGTCAGCGTGTTCACCGACATCGAATGCGGCTACTGCCGCAAGCTGCACAGCGAAATCGCCGAGATCAACCGCCAGGGCATCGCGGTGGAGTACCTCGCGTTCCCGCGCATGGGCCTGGGCAGCCAGGACCACAAGGACATGATCTCGGTCTGGTGCTCCAGCGATCGCAAGAAGGCGCTGACCGAGGCCAAGTCCGGCCGCCCGGTGCAGTCGCGCGATTGCACCAACCCGGTGACCATGGAATACAACATCGGCCAGCGGGTCGGCGTGGACGGTACTCCGGCGATCTTCGCCGCCGACGGCACCCAGCTGGGCGGCTACCTGCCGCCGGCGGCGCTGCGCAAGGCGCTGGACGAACTGGCCGCCGAGCAGGCCAAGGCCGGCGGCGCGCCCTGAGCCCCGCCCTGCAGGCCGGTCCCGTCACCGGGGCCGGCCTTTTTCATGTCCGCGACCCCGTCCGCCGGGCCGCCCGGGTCGGCCCGACCCCGGCATCGGGCCCGCGGACCCGGCCTCCGTTACAATAGCGGGCCCCGTCCTGACGGCACGCTCCCACGGTTCCGGACATGATCGTCCTCGAAGGCCAACCGGCCTTGTCGCAATTCCGCCGCGCGCGGCTCGAAAGCAAGCTCCAGTCCCTGGTCCCCGAAGTCCGCATCCGCGGCGCCTGGTACGTCTATTTCATCGATGCCGATGCGTCGGCCCGGCTCGATTCGACCACCCTGTGCCGGATCCTGCAGGCCCACGACCAGCCCGAGCCGCTGGCCGCCGGCAGCGTTTCCCGCTTTGTGGTGCCCCGCCTGGGAACGTTGTCGCCATGGGCCAGCAAGGCCACCGAACTGCTGCGTGGCGCGGGCCTGGACCTGCACCGGGTCGAGCGCGGCGTGCGCATCGACCTGGAAGGCTGGACCGACGATCTGCCCGCGCTGGCCAAGGCGCTGCACGACCCGATGACCCAGTCGCTGCTGGACGCGCGCGAGCAGGCCTCGGCGTTGTTCAGCACCCCGGCGCGCGGCGAGCTGGAACGCATCGCGCCGGCCGACCTGGAAAGCGCCAACGCGCGGCTGGGCCTGGCCCTGGCCGACGATGAAATCGCCTATCTGCGCGAGCGTTACCAGGAGCTCGGACGGAATCCGTCCGACGTCGAGCTGATGATGTTCGCGCAGGCCAACTCCGAGCATTGCCGGCACAAGATCTTCAACGCCTCCTGGACCATCGACGGCAAGGAGATGCTGGTCAACGGCGGCCCGCAGTCGCTGTTCCGGATGATCAAGCACACCCACGCGCAGACGCCGCAGTACACGCTGTCCGCGTACCGCGACAACGCGGCGGTGGTGGAGGGCTATCCGGCCGCGCGGTTCCGTCCGGATGCGCAAGGGCGCTACCAGGTCGAGGCGACCCTGGACTCGGCGTTCTGCATCAAGGTCGAGACCCACAACCATCCCACCGCGATCGCGCCGTTCCCCGGCGCCAGCACTGGCGCCGGCGGCGAGATCCGCGACGAAGGCGCGACCGGTCGCGGCGGCAAGCCCAAGGCCGGCCTGACCGGTTTCAGCGTTTCCCACCTGCGCATCCCGACCCTGCCGCAGCCCTGGGAAGCCGAGCGCGTGCTCAATCCGCGCATGGCCCCGGCGCTGGAAATCATGCTGGACGGCCCGCTGGGCGGCGCCGCGTTCAACAACGAATTCGGCCGCCCGAACCTGCTCGGTTACTTCCGCAGTTTCGAACTGGCGCAGGGCGACGCGCTGGCGCGCGCCTACGACAAGCCGATCATGCTGGCCGGCGGCCTGGGTGCGATCGATCGCGGCCAGGTGCAGAAGAAGACCCTGTCGCCGGGCGATGCGGTGATCGTGCTCGGCGGCCCGGCCATGCTGATCGGCCTGGGCGGCGGCGCGGCCAGTTCGGTTGCCTCCGGCGAGAGCGCCGAGGACCTGGATTTCGCCAGCGTGCAGCGCGACAACCCGGAAATGGAAAGGCGCTGCCAGGAAGTCATCGATCGCTGCGTGGCGATGGGCGAGGACAATCCGATCCTGTGGTTCCACGACGTCGGCGCGGGCGGCTTGTCCAATGCCATCCCGGAACTGCTGCACGACTCCGGTGTGGGCGGCGTGATCGACCTGGGCAAGGTGCCCACCGACGATCCTTCGCTGTCGCCGATGCAACTGTGGTGCAACGAATCGCAGGAGCGCTACGTGCTGGGCGTGCCGCAGGCGCGCCTGGCCGAATTCGCCGCATTGTGCGAGCGCGAGCGTTGCCCGTTCGCGGCGGTGGGCGTGGCGACCGCGGAGGAGCGCCTGGTCGTGGCCTACGGCGCCACCCCGGATTCGATTCCGGCCGACGCGCCGATCAACCTGCCGATGGACGTGCTGTTCGGCAAGGCGCCGAAGATGCACCGCGACACCCGCCATCCGGCGCCGGCGCCGTGGCCCGCGCTGGACACCGCGAAGCTCGATCTGCACGAGGCGGGCCTGCGCGTGCTGGCGCATCCGACCGTGGCGGCCAAGCAGTTCCTGATCACGATTGGCGATCGCAGCGTCGGTGGCCTGACCGCGCGCGACCAGTTGGTCGGTCCATGGCAGATGCCGGTCGCCGACTGCGCCATCACTCTGTCGGACTACAGCCGCTTCAGCGGTGAGGCGATGGCGATCGGCGAACGCACGCCGCTGGCGCTGCTGGATGCCGCCGCCGCCGCTCGCATGGCGGTGGGCGAGGCGATCACCAACCTGTGCGCCGCGCCGATCGAGTCGCTGGATCGGATCAAGCTGTCCGCCAACTGGATGGCCGCGGCCGGCCATGACGGCGAGGATGCGCTGCTGTTCGACGCGGTCCGCGCCATCGGCATGGAACTGTGCCCGGAAATCGACATCAGCATCCCGGTCGGCAAGGATTCCCTGTCCATGCAGGCGCAATGGCAGGGCGAGGACGGCGCGCGGAAATCGGTGTCGCCGGTCTCGCTGGTGATCAGCGCGTTCGCGCCGGTGACCGACGTGCGCGGCCAGCTCACTCCGCTGCTGCGGCGCGAGGAGGCCAGCGATCTGTGGCTGATCGGCCTGGGCGCGGGCAAGAAGCGCCTGGGCGGTTCGGTGCTGGCGCAGGTCCATCCCGATGCCGGTGGTCGCGACGGCCTGCCGGCCTTCGCCGGCGAGGATGCCGACGATGGCGTGCCGGATCTCGATGACCCGCAGCGCCTGCGCGATTTCTTCGCGCTGATCCGCGATGCGCGCGAGGCGGGCCTGCTGCTGGCCTACCACGACCGCAGCGACGGCGGTGCCTTCGCGACCCTGTGCGAGATGGCGTTCACCTCGCACCTGGGCTTGGACATCAACCTCGACGGTTGGGGCGACGATCCCTTCCGCACCCTGTTCGCCGAGGAACTCGGCGCGGTGGTGCAGGTGGCCGACGAGGACCGCGCCGCGTTCGCGGATCTGGTCGAACGCCACGCCCTGATCGAATGCGCGCAGCGCATCGCCCGCCCGACCACCGCGCCGGTGGTGCGCGTGCACCAGGATGGCGAGAGCCTGAGCGAATGGCGCTGGGAAGCCCTGTTCGATGCCTGGTGGTCGGTGACCCACGCGATGCAGAAACTGCGCGACAACCCGGAAGCGGCCGATCAGGAACGCGCCGCCGCGCGCCAGTTCGGCGGCGCCGGCCTGAAGCCGAAGCTGACGTTCGATCCGGCCGAGGACGTGGCGGGGCCGTTCATCGCCACCGGGGCGCGTCCGAAGGTGGCGATCCTGCGCGAGCAGGGCGTCAACGGCCAGATCGAGATGGCGTCGATCTTCGATCGCGTCGGCTTCGATGCCTACGACGTGCACATGAGCGATCTGATCGCCGGTCGTGTCTCGCTGGCCGACTTCAAGGGCTTCGCCGCCTGCGGTGGTTTCAGCTACGGCGACGTGCTCGGCGCCGGCCGTGGCTGGGCCACCTCGGTGCTGGAACGCAGCGCGCTGCGCGAGGCGTTCGCCGCGTTCTTCGCGCGTGGCGACACGTTCTCGCTGGGTGTGTGCAACGGCTGCCAGATGCTGAGCCAGCTGAAGGACATCATTCCCGGCGCGACCCACTGGCCGCGCTTCCTGCGCAACCGCAGTGAACAGTTCGAGGCCCGCACCTCGCTGCTGGAGGTGCTGGAGTCGCCGTCGATCTTCCTGCGCGGCATGGCCGGTTCGCGCATCCCGGTCGCGGTGGCGCACGGCGAGGGCCGCGCCGAGTTCGACAGCGGTGTCGACCAGGCCGCCGCGCGGGTCGCGTTGCGCTACATCGACGGCGACGGGCAGGTGGCCACGCAGTACCCGCTCAACCCGAACGGTTCGCCCGACGGCATCACCGGCCTGACCAGCGACGACGGCCGCTCCACCATCCTGATGCCGCACCCGGAGCGCACCCCGCGCAGCGTCAACCTGAGCTGGGCGCCAGCCGACTGGCCGGAGGATTCGCCGTGGCTGCGGATGTTCCGCAACGCGCGGGTCTGGGTGGGCTGAGCGCCCGCGTCATCACGACGAACGCAAAGCGGCGCCCCCGGCGCCGCTTTTTTCTGGGAACAGGCTAGTGCCCTGAGGCCGGATGCTTGGACCGCAAGCAAGGCAAAGCCACCAGGCAATGTGGATGCATATTAATTCATTCAAATGAATTAATATGCATCTCGAAACCCCCATGGAGCAAGACATGTCCCGCATTCCCGAACCCCTGTCGCTCGCAGAACGAGACCGGCGCTGGAACCTCGCACGGTCGCTGATGCAGGCCGAACGCCTCGATGCCCTGATCGTCTACGGAGACCGGGAGGCCGCCGCACCCGCCAACTTCTCCCCCGATTGCTACTTCACCAATGACCGGCCAGGCTCGATCGTGGTGTTCGTCGGCGACGAGGCCCCCAGGGTGCATACCTTCGCATCGCTCATGGTCGCCGACCACATCCAGGCGGCGTTGCGTGGAGACCTGCAATGGGTGCCGCCCGAACAGTTGTTCGTGGGCAAGACCGGCCGCGATGTCGGCGCGTGGCTGGCCAGCCGCAAGCTGGATGGCGCGCGCATCGGCGTGATCGGCCTGGAACCCTATCCACCGTTCTATTTCGACGGCGCGCTGCCCGCGCGAACCATGCAGGGCCTGAGCGAGGCCCTGCCGCGGTCGGAGTTCGTGCCCGTTTACCGCGCCTTCTTCCAGCGCGCATCGATCAAGAGCGAGGAAGAGTTGGGCCTGGTGCGCTATGCGGCGCATATCGGCGAGGCGATGAGCGAAACACTCCGGGCCACCGCGCGGCCGGGCGTGTCCGAGGCCGAGCTGGTGGCGGCGGTGAGCGGCACCTGTTTCTCCATGGGCGGCTATACGGCCGAGATCCTGCTGGGCTCGGGCCCGGACTACGTCGGCTGGGGGCCGCCCGCATGGCAGTACCGTGCGCAGCGGCCGCGGGTACTGCGGGAAGGCGATATCGTGTTGTCCGAGATTTTCGCGCTGTACGGCATGGTGGAGACCCAGCATCAGGCCGCCGTCGCCGTCGGCGAGGTCCATGCGGACATCCTGCGCGCCGCCGAAGTGGCGCGTGAGAGCTATGAGGCCGGACTGGCGGCTCTGCGCGCAGGCAACACATTCGGCGATCTGGTGGATGCCATGGAGGCACCATTGCTCGCATCGGGAGGCTGGCACGTCCACCCGCTGGTCCACAGCATCAATCCCTATGGCCCGGTCGGCTTCGGCACCGCGCCTGGCATAGAATCGCTGCCCGAGGCGGCGGCCTACAAGCAGCCCAGCCGGTTGCCCACGGTGGGCCGGGAAGTGCCGTTGCAGGCGGGCATGTGCTTCGCATTCGAGCCGAATTGTGCATTCGGACGCCATCTTGCCAACATCGGCGGTACGGTCGTCGTCGGCGAACGCGAAGGCGTGGCGCTCAACGAGAATTCGACGCGGTTGATGCACGCGCACGCTTAGATGCGCCAAGGCGGAAAGGAAAACAGGCAGTGACGACGCAGGACAGGGAAACTCCCAACGAACGCGCGGCGGAGACGCGGGAACAGCTCATCCGGGCGGGTCTTGTCCTGTTCAGTCGCCAAGGTCTGGAAGGGGTGCGGACACGCCAGCTCGCCGAGCACGCGGGGGTGAACCAGTCCGCCATCCCCTATCACTTCGGAGGAAAGGATGGCGTATATGCGGCGGTGCTGGAGCGCACCGCGGAGAGCATCGTCGGCCGGCTCCGCCTGCCGCGTCCGGCCGCGGGATCTCCCGAGGCGGCCGCGGACGCCCTGCGCGCGCTGATGCGCGAGTTCGTTTCGGCCCTGCTGGATTCCGATACATCGTCCGCGCACAGCCTGATGCTGGTACGCGAGCAACTCCAGCCAACCCCGACTTTCGACACGCTCCACCGCCTCCTGTTCCAGCCGCTGCACGAAGCGGTCACGGATCTGGTGGCGGCGATCCGGGATGAATCCCCCGGCGAGGAAGGGAACATCCTGCGGGCGCACGCCATCCTGGGCCAGGCCATCGCCTTCGCGGTGGCGCGCGAAGCCTTGCTCCGGCGGCTGGACCGATCCGCCCTGTCCGCCGACGCGGTGACCAGGATTGGCGAACTGGTCGGGACCATGGCCGTCGGTTCGGCCAAGGGCTAGCGCGCGTGGGCAGGCATCCGCACTTCGCTCGTGCCTGGCCATATCCAAGACGCCGGATGATGGTACACATTGGTAAAGTGGATGCTCGCAGCCGGAGTACGACGTGAACGCCCTGATCGAATCCCAGACCACCGGAGCCGGCGTGGAAGAGCGGATGGTCGATGCGCTGCTGGCGCGGGGAAAACTCAAGGATCCGGATCTGGCGCGGGCGCGGCGGGTGCAGGAGGAAACCGGCGGCAGCCTGCTGTCGTTGCTGTCGCGGCTGGGCCTGGTGTCCGAGCGCGATCACGCCGAGACCGCCGCCGAGGTGCTCGGCCTGCCGCTGGTCAGTGTCAAGGAACTGCCCGAACTGCCGCCGGAAGCCACGCCGCTGTCGGTGCGGTTCCTCAAGCAGTTCCATGTCTGCCCGGTGGGCGAGGACGAGTCCGGGGTGGATCTGCTGGTGGCCGATCCGCAGGACGGTTATCCGGTCGACGCCGTGCAGCTGGCGACCGGCAAGGCGGTGCGCCGGCAGGTGGCGCTGCGCTCGGAGATCGATGACCTGATCGAGCGCTACTTCGGCCAAGGCCGCAGCGCGATGGGCGCCATCGTGGAGAACGCCGACGGCGAAGCCGCGGGCGATCTGGACGACGTCGAGCACCTGCGTGACCTGGCCTCCGAGGCGCCGGTGATCCGGCTGGTCAACCTGATCATCCAGCGCGCGGTGGAACTGCGTGCCTCGGATGTGCACATCGAACCGTTCGAGAACCGGCTGAAGGTGCGCTACCGCGTGGATGGCGTGCTGGAGGAAGCCGAGAGCCCGCCCGCCAACCTCACCGCCGCCGTGATCAGCCGCATCAAGATCATGGCCAAGCTCAACATCGCCGAACGCCGCCTGCCGCAGGACGGCCGCATCATGCTGCGGGTGCAGGGCAAGGAACTGGACCTGCGCGTGAGCACGGTGCCCACCGCGCACGGCGAAAGCGTGGTGATGCGCCTGCTGGATCGCGAGACGGTGGTGTTCGATTTCAAGCGGCTGGGTTTCACCGATGTGTTCCTGCCGCAGTTCCAAAAGGTGCTGGAACAGCCGCACGGCATCCTGCTGGTCACCGGTCCCACCGGTTCGGGCAAGACCACCACGCTGTACACCGCGCTGAGCAAGCTCAATACCAGCGACGTCAAAATCATCACGGTCGAGGATCCGGTCGAGTACCAGATCGAGGGCATCAACCAGATCCAGGCCAAGCCGCAGATCGGGCTGGATTTCTCGCATGCGCTGCGCAGCATCGTCCGCCAGGATCCGGACATCATCATGATCGGCGAAATGCGCGACCTGGAAACCGCGCGCATTGCCATCCAGTCCGCGCTGACCGGCCACCTGGTGCTGTCCACGCTGCACACCAACAACGCCGCCGGCGGCATCACCCGCATGCTCGACATGGGGGTGGAGGACTATCTGCTGACCTCCACCATCAACGGCATCCTGGCGCAGCGGCTGGTGCGCCGGCTGGAGCCCACCCATGCCGAGCCGTACCGCGCCTCGCCCGAGGAAATCGAGAAGTTCGGCCTGCGCCGCTTCCAGCCGGAGGGCGACATCGTCCTGTACCGTCCGCGGCCGTCGGCGATCGCGCCGACCGGCTACCTGGGCCGGACCACCATCGTCGAGTTCCTGGTGATGAACGACGAACTCCGCCGCGCGGTGATGCGCCATGCCGGCATGGGCGAGATCGAGGAAATCGCGCGCGCCTCCGGCATGCGGACGATGTACGAGGATGGCATCGCCAAGGCGCTGGCCGGCCAGACCACCATCGAGGAAGTCCTGCGGGTCACCGAGGAATCCTGAGCGCCGCGTTCCCTGCGCTTTCGGCGCGGCCCTGGCGTCGCCATGGCCCCGGACCTGTCCCCGACCGGCTAAGCCGCCGCAGGCATGGGAACGGCAATGGGAGCGATGGCGTTCCCGGATTCCTGATCCGCCGTCGACCCCGCTCCGGCCCCGGTCATTCCCTTTCGCTGCACTGCGGCTTTCCCGCGCCGCAGGGGTAGGGAATACTCCAGCGCTGAAAACGTTTTCAGAAGCGGAAAAACCCCTGGAGGTCGAGGTGCGCATCATCTCCTGCCGGCTGGCCGGCGCGCTGTTGCTGATCCTGGCCAACCCGCTGCTGGCGGCCGATGCCTCCTCTCCCGGCGCGGCCCAGCGGCGCACCTACGCCAACCCGATCGACATCGACTACCGGTACAACTTCGAGCAGTTGAACGAGGGCATTTCCTATCGCACCGGCGCCGATCCGGTGGTGGTCCGGCATGGCGATGCGTATTACCTGTTCCAGACCCTGGCCGACGGCTACTGGCGTTCCACCAATCTGGTGGACTGGCGCTTCATCGAACCGAGCCGCTGGCCGTTCGACAGCATGGTCGCACCGGCGGCGATTTCCGATGGCGACCGCCTGTTGCTGATGCGCTCGATGTTCGCTCCCGGCGCGGTGCTGGTCAGTCGTGATCCGGAACACGGCGTTTTCGATTTCTTCACCCGCCGGACCCCGGAGCTGCCCAACGCGGTGCGCCCCGGCATGGACCAGTTCATGCAGCCCTGGCGCCCGGGCGATCCGCAACCCGACGAGGTTCCCCCGGGACCGTGGGACCCGAGCTTCTTCAAGGACGACGACGGGCGCTGGTACCTGTACTGGGGTTCCTCGGACACGTTCCCGCTGTATGGCATCGAACTCGACATGGACAAGGGCCTGCGCTACCTGGGCGAGCCGCGCGCGTTGATCGTCCTGGACCCGAAGCTGCACGGTTGGGAGCGCTTCGGCCAGGACCACCGCGAGGAAGGCCGCCCGACCTACATCGAGGGCGCATGGATGAACAAGGTCGGCGGCCGCTACTACCTGCAGTACGGCGCGCCCGGCACCGAGTACAACGCCTACGCCACCGGCGTGTACGTCGGCGAAGCGCCGCTGGGGCCGTTCGAGTACGCGCCCTACAACCCGGTGGGCTACAAGCCCGGCGGTTTCGTCCATGGCGCCGGGCACGGCTCCACCTTCCAGGATGCGCATGGCAACTGGTGGAACACCGGTACGCCCTGGATTGGCTACAACTGGAACTTCGAACGGCGCATCGCGATGTTCCCCGCGGCCTTCGGCGCCGATGGGCAGATGTCGGTCTCAACCCGCTTCGGTGATTTCCCGCACTACGTGCCCGATGCGGCGAACGCGGACCCGGAAGCGCTGTTCACCGGCTGGATGCTGCTGTCATACCGCAAGCGCGCGACCGCCTCGTCGGTGCACGAAAACTTCGCCGCCGCCCATGTCACCGACGAGAATCCCCGCACCTTCTGGGTCGCCGCGGACAAGGACGCCGGCCAGACCCTGAGCCTGGACCTGGGCGGCGTCCGCAGCGTGCGCGCGATCCAGGTGAACTTCGCCGATTACCAGTCCGGGCTCTATGGTGATTCGGACGAAATCTATACCGAGTTCCGCATCGATGCCTCGCTCGATGGCCGTCACTGGGAGCCACTCGTGGCCACGGGAGAACGGCGCCGGGATCGGCCCAACGCCTATCTGGAATTGCCGGAGCCGGTGCGTGCCCGCCATGTGCGCTATGTGCATGGCCATGTCGGCGCCGCGCACCTGGCGATCAGCGATCTGCGCGTATTCGGCCATGCAGACGGGAATCCGCCGCCGATTCCGCAAGGCCTGCGCGCGGAGCGCGACGCCGACCCGCGCCAGATGACCGTGCAATGGCGACCGGTCCGGGGTGCGGTGGGCTACAACGTGCGCTGGGGCATCGCGCCGGATCGCCTGCATTCGACCTACCAGGTGTTCGCCGACCAGCCCACGCGGCTGGAGGTGCGGGCGCTGAGCACGGGCGTGCCGTATCACGTTGCGGTCGAAGCCTTCGATGAGAACGGCGTCTCGCCGCTGAGCGGAACCGTGGCGATCCCGTAGCCAGGCAACCCGGCACGCGTATGCTTAGGGGCTCGGAGACCCAGGAAGCCCCCGCCGATGCCCCTGTACCGCTACAAGGCCCTGAACCCGCGCGGCGAATTGCTGGAAGGCCAGATGGAGGCCGTCAGCGACGCCGAGGTGGTGATGCGCCTGCAGGAACAGGGGCATCTGCCGGTGGAGGCGCGGCTGGCGTCGGAGGTGCGCGGTGGAGTTTCCTGGCGCGGGCTGCTGCGCGCGCAGCCGCTGGCCGGCGACCAGCTGGTGCAGTTCACCCAGCAACTGGCGACCCTGCTGGGCGCGGGCCAACCACTGGACAGGGCGCTGTCGATCCTGCTGGACATGCCGGAGGAAGGCCGCGCGCGCGACATCATCGCCGACGTGCGTGACGCCGTGCGCGGTGGCGCGCCCCTCTCGACCGCGCTGGAGCGCCAGCATGGCGTGTTCAGCCGCCTCTACATCAACATGGTCCGCGCCGGCGAGGCCGGCGGCAGCCTGCAGGACACGCTGGCCCGCCTGGCGGACTACCTGGAGCGCAGCCGCAACCTGCGCGGTCGCGTCATCAACGCGTTGATCTATCCGGCGATCCTGGTGGTCGTGGTCGGCTTCGCGCTGCTGTTCCTGCTGGGCTACGTGGTGCCGCAGTTCTCGCAGATGTACGAAAGCCTCGATGTCGAACTGTCCTGGTTCACCCGCGGGGTGATGGCGACGGGCGCGTTCGTGCAGCAGGGCTGGTTCGTGCTGATCGCCGTGCCCGCGGTGCTGCTGCTGTGGTTCGACCGCAAGCGCCGGGATCCGGCGTTCCGCGATCGCTTCGATCGCTGGATCCTGGAGCGCAGGCTGGTGGGACCGCTGGTGGCGCGGCTGGAGACCGCGCGCCTGGCCCGTACCCTCGGCACCCTGCTGCGCAACGGCGTGCCGCTGCTCGCCGCGCTGGGCATCTCCCGCAACGTGCTGTTCAACCGGGCCTTGTGGGCGGACGTGGATGCAGCCGCCGAACAGGTCAAGAACGGCCATGGCCTGGCCGCCTCGCTGGGGAAGGGCAAGCGGTTTCCGCGCCTGGCCCTGCAGATGATCCAGGTGGGCGAGGAATCGGGCGCGCTGGACAGCATGCTGCTGAAGACCGCCGACACCTTCGAGCAGGAGACCGGACAGGCGATGGAACGTCTGCTGGCGCTGCTGGTGCCAGTCATCACCCTGGTCCTGGCGCTGGTCGTGGGCCTGGTGATATTGGCGGTGCTGTTGCCGTTGTATGGTCTGACCAACGCCATCGGCTGAGCCCGCTCCGCCCAACAACCGGTTCAGGCACCATCCACCAGACTCCTTTGCGCTTCAAGCGGCTTCTCTTTCAACCTCCAACGCATGATCAGGACCACACCGATGCGCCAGCCTTCCCGAATCCGTTCCGGCTCCCGCCTCCGCTCGCCGGCCTCGCAGTCCGGCTTCAGCCTGCTGGAAATCATCATCGTGCTGATCCTGATCGGCGGCATCATGGCGCTGGTCGGCAGCCGCCTGCTGGGCGGCGCCGATCGCGGCAAGGCCAATCTGGCCAAGAGCCAGATCCAGACCCTGGCCGGCAAGGTGGAGAACTACCAGCTCGACACCGGCAGCCTGCCGTCGCGGCTGGATGACCTGGTCAGCGCGCCGGCCAACGCCGGTGGCTGGCTGGGCCCGTACGCCAAACCGGCCGAACTGAAGGATCCGTGGGGCCATCCCATCGAGTACCGGGCGCCGGGCGAATCCCAGGCCTTCGATCTGGTCAGCTATGGCAAGGACGGCAAGCCCGGCGGCGAGAGCTACGACGCCGACATCGCCTACCAGTAAGCCGGATACGGCGCGATGCGCGGCGGTCTTCGCCCTTCCTTCCGCACGCCGCGCCACGCCCGCGGCGTTTCGCTGCTGGAAATGCTGCTGGTGGTGATGCTGGTCGCCATCGCCGGCACCCTCGCGGCGATGGTGCTGACCGGCGGACTGGAAGGCATGCGCCTGCGTTCGGAAGCGCGCGAGATCGCCGCGCAGCTGCGCTACACCCGCGCCCAGGCGATGGCGACCGGCAAGCCGCAGCGCTTCGTCATCGATCCTGCCACGCATCGCTGGCAGGCGCCCAACCAGCACCGCGGCAGCGTGCCGGATTCACTGCGCATCGCCTTCATCGGCGCGCGCCAGGCGCAGCCGGCGCCGGGCGTGGGCGCGATCACGTTCTTCCATGACGGTGGTTCCAGCGGCGGGCAAATCCGCCTCAGCGGCGGTCGCGCGGTCTGGCATGTCGACGTGGCCTGGCTGACCGGCGAGGTCCAGGTGGTCCGCGGAGGCGGCGGAACATGAAGCGGCCGCATGGCTTCACCCTGCTGGAGGTGATCGTCGCGTTCGCGTTGCTGGCGCTGGCGCTGACCCTGCTGCTGGGATCCCTGTCCGGCGCCACCCGCCAGATCCGGGTCGCCGACGACGCCACCCGCGCGTCGCTGCATGCGCAGTCGCTGCTGGCGCAGATCGGCGTGGGTGAATTCCTGCAGCCCGGCCGGCGCCAGGGCGAATTCGAACGTGGCCGCTACCACTGGGACCTGGAGATCGTTCCCTACGAGGATCCCGCGAAGCGGGAGACGCCGGTCCAGGATCTTTCCACGCCGGAACTGATGCAGTTGCGGCTGACCACCCGCTGGGGTGACGGTGCCCGCGAGCGGATCGTGTGGGACACGCTGCGCCTGGTGCCGCCGGATCCCAACCGCGGACGGAGCGTGCAGTGAACCGGCGCGCGCGCGGCTTCACCCTGCTGGAGATGCTGCTGGCGCTGGTGCTGCTGTCGGCCGGCCTCGCGCTGGCGTTCGCCACCGTGCGCGCGGCCACCACGATGGTGGAACGCGGCGAGATCCGCGCCCAGCGCAACGAGCGCGCGCGCGCGGTGGAAGGTTTCCTGCGCCAGCGCATCGGCACCGCATTGCCGGTGGTGTTCGCCACCGATCCTTCCACCTTCCGCCAGTCGCGTTTCCTCGGTGAAGCGAAGCGGATCCGTTTCGTCGCCGATCTGCCCAATTACCTGGGCCGCGGCGGTCCGCATCTGTACGACCTGGCCTTCGATGACCGGGGACGACTGATGGCGCGTTTCTCCGTGGTGCAGGCCGGCCAGGCGGTCGAGGGACCCGATGGCATTGCTCCGGAGCAACTGGCCGACCGCCTGCGCGAGGTGCGTTTCCGCTATCGCGGGCTGGACGAGAAGGGACAACCCGGTCCGTGGCAGGACGCCTGGCGCACCGCGGAGATCCTGCCGCTGCAGGTGGCGGTGGACGTCGAAACCGAAACCGGCGCGCGCTGGCCGGAGCTGATCGTCACCCTGGTGCACAGCGAGGGCGGCGCAGGCGGTGGCGCGCAGCCGCCGGGAGGCCTGTGATGCGTGCGCGTGGCGCGGCCCTATTGCTGGTGTTGTGGCTGACCGCGCTGCTGGCGGCGCTGATCGGCGCGTTCGCGGTGACCGCGCGGATGGAATCGCTGCAGGGCCAGATCGTGCGCGACGGCACGGTGGCGCGCGAGCGCGCCCGCGCCGGCATCGACTACGCGTTGGTACGCATCGCCGACCCGCAGCAGAGGACCCGCTGGCTGCCCGACGGACGTGCCTATGACTGGATGTTCGCCGGCAGCCCGCTGCGGATCCGCGCGGTCGACGAAAGCGGCAAGGTCGATCTCAATCAGGCCGATGCCCGCCTGCTGGAACAATTGCTGCGGGTACGCGGCGTACCGGAGGAAACCGCACCCGGCCTGGCCGCGGCCATCCTCGACTGGCGGGATGCCGATTCACTCTCCCAGCCCCGGGGCGGGGCCGAGGATCCGGACTACGCCGCCGCCGGACTCGAATATGGCGCCAAGGACGCCCCGTTCGAGAGTGTCGCGGAACTGCAACAGGTATTGGGCATGACGCCGGAATTCTATGACCGCGTGGCGCCGTACCTGACCCTGTACTCCGGGCGTACCCTGCCGGACGCCAATTACGCGCCCGGGCCGGTACTGGTGGCGATGGGCCTGGATGCCGAGCGCATCCTCGCGCAGCGCGAACTGCCGCCGGACCAGGCGGGGGGGCAACTCGTCGGCGGCGGGAGCGGCACGTATAGTATCGAGAGCCACGCGAAGCTTCGCGATGGGCGGGAGGCGACGTTGCGCGCGGTGATACGGGCCGGCGGCGGCCCCGTACCGGGGATGGCGTACACCGTTTTACGCTGGGAAGAGGGAACTGCACCGCCATGAGCACGATCCGCGACAGCATGGACAGCCTGCGCGCGCGCCTGTTGCCGGGAGCGGGGGGGCTGTTCGAATGGTGGGGCAGGGCGCTGGCCAGCTGGCTGCCGCACCGCTGGCGCTCGCTGCTGGGACTCACCCAGGATCGCCTGCTGCTGAGCCTGCAGGACGAACACCTGTCGCTGGCCTGGCAGAGCACCGAAGGCGTGCGCGAACTCGCGCGCCTGCCCCTGCCGCTGGAAGCCGGCGATCTGGATGGCCTGCTCGGCAAGCGCATGGCCGGATTGCCGCGCTGGCTGTTGTTGCCGGCCGACGCGGTCCTGCGCAGGCCGCTGGTGCTGCCCGCGGCGGCGGCGGATCGCTTGCGCGACGTGGTGCGGTTCGAGATCGACCGGCAGACACCCTTCGCCGCCGCCGATGTCTGCCATGACGCCAACCTGCGCCAGCGCCGCGAGGACGGCCAACTGGAAGTCGACCTGGTGGTGATTCCACGGCAACGCTTCGACGCCGCGCTGGCGCCACTGGGAAGCCTGGCCGGCGAACTGGGCGGCGTGGACGTGGCCGGTCCGCAGGAACGGCCGCTGGGCGTGAACCTGCTGGCGCCCGCCGAACGCCGGGTGCGGCAGGCGCCGATGCGCGGCTGGCATCTTGCCCTGGGCTCGCTGGCCCTGCTGGCGGTGGTGTTCGCCGCGTGGACCGCACTGGACAACCGACGCGCCGCGGCCGATGCATTCGAGACTTCGCTGCGGACCCGGACCGAACAGGCGCGCCGGGTCGCCGCGCAGCGCCAGCAACTGGTGGATCTGGTCGAAGGCATGAACGCGCTGGAACGCGCGCGCGCGCAGCGCCCGACCGCGGTCGAGGTGCTCGACGAACTGAGTCGCCGCCTGCCGGACGGCACCTACCTGGAAAAGATGTCGATCGAAGGCGATCGGCTGGTCGTGATCGGCCTCAGCCAGGAAGCCTCCTCGCTGGTCGCCAAGCTGCAGGGTTCGCCGCTGTGGCGCTCACCCGCGTTGAGCGGCGCATTGCAGCCGGACCAGGCCCGTCGCCGCGATCGCTTCACCCTCACCGCGCAACTGGTCGGTGGCGCGGCTCCCCCCACCCCCGGCACCGGAGATCAGAATGGCAAGCGCGCTGACTGATCGTGATCGCTGGTTGGCGCTGGGGCTGCTGGCGGCGTTCCTGTCGCTGGGCTATCTGGCCCTGGTGCATCCCTGGTGGACCCAGCCGATGCTGGAGGTGAATGAACGCATCGAGGGTCTGCGCGAGCGCGAACTGCGCGTGCGCACGCAATTGCAGCAGGCGCCGGCGGTGGAAAAACAACTCGCCGCGGCGCTGGCCCTGCAGGCGCAGCGTCCCGGTTTCCTCGGCGAAGCCAGCACCGAACTGGCCACCGCCGGACTGGTCCAGCGGCTGGAAGCGGTGGTCAAGGAAGCCAGTCCCGGCAACCGCAGCTGCGGCATCGCCAACCAGTCACCGTTGCCGCAGGCCGCCGGCGAACGCTTCGCCCGGGTGGCGGTGCAGGTGCGCCTGCGTTGCGGCACGCCGGAACTGGCCGCGGTGCTGCATGCATTGGAATCCGGCAGTCCGCGCCTGTTCGTGGACAACCTCAACGTCCTCTCCAGCAACTACGCGTACATGGCGCCGGAAGGTGGCACGGGCGGACTGGACGTCACCTTCGATCTGTATGGCTACCTGAAGCCCGGGACGGTCGCGCCCGCGGCCCCGGCCGCACCCGCGGCGATGACGATGCCGGAGGGCGGCGATGCGCGTTGATTCGCTCGGACCGCGCACGCTGCTGCTGGGCACGGTCGCCGGCTGGGCGGTGCTGGTGGCGATTCTCGCCCTGGCCGGCCTGGGCGGCCGCATCACGCCGCTCGCGGACGATCCGGGCAGCGCGCCGCGCCTGCCGGCACTGCCCAGGCCCGCGCCGGAACGGCTGGGGCCATTGGCGCAGTATTCCGAACTGACCGCGCGCCCACCGTTCTATGAAGGCCGCCGGCCGCAACCGTTCTACCTGACCAATGAAGCCGAAGCGCAGGCGCCGAGTTTCGACTACGTGCTGACCAGCGTGTTGATCACGCCGGCCTTCCGCATGGCGATCCTGCAACCCAGCCAGGGCGGCGAGGGCGTGAGGATCAAGCAGGGCGAAGCGGCCAGCGCGGCGCCGCAGTGGACGCTGGTGGACCTGCAGCCGCGCGCGGCGGTGTTCGAGGGCCCGGAAGGCCGGCGAACCCTGGAACTGCGGGTGTTCGATGGCGCCGGCGGGCAGCCGCCCAGCGTGTCGGGAAGGCCACCGCCGATCGCCGCGCCGGTCCCCGTGCCGCAGTCCACCGGTGGCAACGCGCCGCCGCAGCCGGCACCGAATACCGGCACGGCGGTGATGCCGGTGCCGCCGGCCAATCCCGCCGCGGAGCCGGCCGAACAGCCGGCCATGACCACCGAACAGCAGATGGAAGCGATCCGCAAACGCATCGAGGCGCGCCGCGCGCAGATGCGCCAGCAGCAGGGCCAGGTGGTTCCCCCGCCCGCCCCACCACCCAATCCGAATCAGTAGAGTGCCGGCATGAAGTCACGCCTATTCCTGTTCTCCGTTTGCCTGGGCCTGCTGGCGGGTTGCGCCACCGCGCCCACGCCGGACATCCGGCGCGCGGGAGATACCCCGGCCACTCCGGGGACCGCCCAGACTTCGCCGCTGGCGGAGACCGAGGAGCCCGAAAGCGGGCCACGCCCGGTGATCCGCCGCGGCAGCGGCCAGATGATCAACCGTGGCGCGGCGGCCGCGCCGATGCCATCGCTGGGCGGCGCCAGCTCGGGTTCGGCCAGCTTCAACTTCGAAGGCGAATCCGTGCACGCGGTGGTGAAGGCCATCCTCGGCGACATGCTCGGCCAGAACTACGTGATCGCACCCGGCGTGCAGGGCACGGTCACCCTGGGCACGCCCAGGCCGGTATCGCCCGCGCAGGCGATGACCCTGCTGGAACAGGTGCTGGCGCAGAACAACGCGCGCATGGTCTACAGCGATGGCCGCTACAACATCATGCCGTCCGACCAGGCCATGGTCGGCACGGTCGCCCCGCGCACCGGTGGCGCCGCCAGCGCGCGCGGCTATGAAGTCCGGGTGGTGCCGCTGCGCTTCATCGGCGCGACCGAGATGAAGAAGGTGCTCGAGCCGTATGCGCGCCCCAATGCCATCGTCAACATCGACACGACCCGCAACCTGATCACCCTGGCCGGCACCCGTACCGAGCTGGAAAACTACCTGCGCACGGTCGAGGTGTTCGACGTCGACTGGCTCTCGGGCATGTCGGTGGGCGTGTTCCCGCTGGAAACCGGGCAGGCCACCAAGGTGGTCGCGGACCTGGAAAAGGTGTTCGGCGAAACCAGCAAGACCCCGAGCGCCGGCATGTTCCGCTTCATGCCACTGGAAGGCGCCAACGCCGTGCTGGTGATCACCCCGCAGCCGGCCTATCTGGATCAGATCCAGCAATGGCTGGAACGGATCGACAGTGCGGGCGAGGGTGCGCGGCTGTATTCGTACGAGTTGAAGTACATCAAGGCCAAGGACCTGGCACAGCGGTTGGCGGAGGTGTTTGGTGCAAGCGGCTCACGTGGCTCCGGCAACGACGGTGGCAACGCCTCCTTGATGCCCGGTGCGGATCCAACACAACTGGGTGACAGTGGACTGTTGGGGCAGCAGAACGATGGCTTTGATTCCGGCGGCGTGACTGGAGGCAGTAGCGCTGTTGGCGGCGGTTCGGGCGGACTGGGCAATGGCAGCTTCAGCCTGAACCCGCGCCGTGACGGTAACGGTTCGGTGACCCTGCAGGTCGAGGGCGACCGGGTGGGCGTGGCCGCAGTGGATGAAACCAACACGCTCCTTGTGCGCTCTAGCGCGAGCGCCTGGAAGTCGATCAAGGACGTCATCGAGAAGCTCGATGTCATGCCGATGCAGGTACACATCGAGGCGCAGGTGGCTGAGGTCAAGCTGACCGGAAAACTCAGCTATGGCGTGAGCTGGTTTTTTGAGAATGCGGTGACTGAGGAGGCGGGGCTTGCGAGCGCGTTGGGACGTCGCATATGGGGCGATATCAGCGGCAGCATTCGTGGCGATGCCAATGCGCCGGGCCTTGGTTGGACTTTCTTGGGAAAGAACGCAGCGGCGATCATAGAAGCTCTCGAGGATGTCACCGATGTACAACTGCTGCAGACGCCCTCTGTTCTGGTACGCAACAACGCAGAAGCAACGCTGAATGTAGGCACCAAGATTCCGATCAATTCGGTCAGCATCAATCCGGATCAGAACTCCAATACTTATAGTCAGGTCCAGTACCTGGATACGGGCGTCATTCTGAAGGTGCGTCCTCGCATCACCAAGGATGGCATGGTGTTCCTCGATCTCGTTCAGGAGGTCAGCTCGCCCGGAGCACGCCCCGCTAGTTGTGATGACACCACTACAGGCTGCAATGTACCGATCGATACTCGCAGGTTGAAAACCGAGGCGGCCGTGCGCACTGGTGACACCATCATGCTGGCTGGTCTTATCGGTGACTCGGTCGACAATGGATCTCGCGGTCTTCCGTTTCTCGCCAAGCTGCCCGTCGTCGGCGGTTTGTTTGGAAGCAAGCGACAGAACACCGATCGTCAGGAAGTAATCATCCTGCTGACGCCGACCATCATTCGCGACCCGCAGGAAGCCCGCAATCTGACGGATGAGTATGGTCGGCGTTTCCGGGCGATGAAGCCTTTGCATGACCCTGACAAGAAGTGAGCGTGCTCACAGTGTCCCTTCCCGTCATCCTGCTGCCCATTGGCGCGGATGACGATGCGCTGGACACTTGTCTAGGTTCATTGGATGTCGGCACACCCGCCGGCACGCGGATCTGGCTGGCCGACGACGCCCAGGCCGGTCCGCGCGGATTGGCCATCATCGAGCGCTGGCTGCAGCGCACGCGCCTGCAGGCCGACTACACCCGACGCCCGCGCCCGGTCGGAGAAGTCGCGCACCTGGAGGAAATGCTGCGCGCCTGCGGCGATGCGGACGTGGTGGTGCTGGCGCCGGACGCGCAGCCGCTGCCGGGCTGGCTGCAGCAGCTGGCTGCTTGCCTGGCGCGCGATGCCTCCATCGCCACCGCCACGCCCTGGTGCAATGCGGGCGAAGCCGCCGCGTGGCCCAGGCTGGGCGAGATTTCGCCGCCACCGGTGGACTTCGAACGCACCGCGCAGGCCTGCGCGGCAATGCCGCCGATGCATCCGGAACTCCCCGCGGGCATCGCCCATGCCGTGGCCATCCGGGGCAGTGCACGCAAGCGCGCGGGCGGACTGGATGCCAGCAGCTATGCGTCGTGGTATGCGGCGCTGATCGATCTCTCGTTGCGGCTGTCCGGCCTGGGCTGGCGCAACGCGCTGTGCGAAACCGCCTTCGTCGCCCGCGGCGGCGAAGGACTGCCCGGCGATGGCGACATGGATGCCATCAACGCGCGCTGGCCCGCCTGGCATTCGCGGTTGGCGAACTTCCTGATGGAGGATCCCGTGCGTGGTCCGCGCGAACAGCTGACATCGCTTTACCTGGAGGCCGGCGCGCCGGAGCCGCAACGTGAACTCTTCGACTGATTCGCGCGCTATCGCCGCGATCGTCGTTACCTACGAAAGCGCGAGCACCATCGACGACTGCCTGCAGCGCCTGCGCGATGCGCGGGACGTCGCGGAAATCCGGGTGGTGGACAATGCCTCCAGCGATGACACGCTCCAGGTGGTCCAGCGGCATGCGCTGGCGGACCCGCGGGTCCGCTTCGTCGCCAACCCGGACAATCCCGGCTTCTCGGTCGGCTGCAACCAGGGCGCGGACGATTCCTCGGCGCCGTGGCTGGCGTTCGTGAACCCGGATCTGCAGGTGCAGCCGGACAGCCTGGCCCGCCTGCGCGATCTGGCCATCGGCACCGGCCGGGAAGCCCTGCTGGGCGCGGATCTGGTGGACGAAGCCGGGGTGCGGGATACCGCCGCGCGTCGTCGCGACCCGGATTTCGCGGCCATGCTGACCGCGCCCGGGGCGGCGTCGCGCCTGGGCGTGGACGTGGACGATACGCAGGCGCTGCAACCGCTGGAGGCCTTGTCCGGCGCGCTGATGGTGATGCCGCGTTCGTTGTTCCGCCGGATTGGGGGATTCGACGAAGGCTATCGCCTGCATGCCGAGGATCTGGATCTGTGCCGGCGCGCGCGCATGGCCGGCGCATGGGTGGCGGTTGCCAATGGCGTGCGCGTGGTGCATATCCGCGGCGTGTCCAGCCGCGCGCGGCCATTCTTCGTGGAGTGGCACAAGCACCGCGGCCTGTGGCGCTACTTCGGCAAGTTCGAAGCCGGTCAGCGCGGCTTGGGGGTTCGTGTTGGCGTGTTCGCGGCCATCTGGGCGCATTTCGCGATGGTCGCGCTGAAGCTGTTGTTCCGCCGCCGCTGAGAGGCATCGACGACGCCACCCACGCCATCCGGGCGACCAGGGCACCACGATCGCGTGGAGTATGCTGGCATGGCTTCCGCACGGCCCGGCCCGATGATCATCACCTCGCTGCTCGACACCGATCTCTACAAGTTCACGATGATGCAGGCCGTCCTGCATCACTATCCGGCCGCGCAGGTGCAGTACCGTTTCAAGTGCCGCACGCCAGGCATCGCGCTGGCGGACCATATCGAGGAAATCTCCGCCGGGGTCGACGCGCTCTGCACGCTGCGCTTCCGGCCCGATGAACTGGATTACCTGCGCGGGCTGCGCTTCATCAAATCGGACTTCGTCGATTTCCTCGGCCTGTTCCACCTGGATCGGAAGTACATCCGGCTGCGGGCCTCGCGGGCGATACCCGGGGAAATCGAACTCGATATCGAAGGTCCCTGGCTGCACACCATCCTGTTCGAAGTGCCGCTGCTGGCGATCATCAACGAGGTCTGGTTCCGTCATGCCGGGCGTCCGGATGAAGGGGAGGGCGAGCGCAGGCTGGAAGCCAAGATCGTTCGCCTGCGCGAAGGCGGCGACGATTGCGTCATCGCCGACTACGGCACGCGCCGGCGCTATTCGCGGGACTGGCACGCGCGCGTGCTGCCCATCCTCAGGACCGGGCTGGGTGCGCAGTTCGTCGGCACCAGCAATGTGTTCTTCGCGCGCGAATACGGCATGACCCCGCTGGGCACGATGGCGCACGAGTGGCTGCAGGCCTTCCAGGCGCTGGGGCCGCGCCTGCGCGATTCGCAGGCGGTGGCCTTCGATGTCTGGGCCAAGGAGTATCGCGGCGACCTCGGCATCGCCTTGTCCGATGTGGTCGGCCTGAAGGCATTCCTGCGCGATTTCGATCTGTACTTCTGCAAGCTGTTCGATGGCATGCGCCACGATTCCGGCGACCCGTTCGCCTGGGGCGAGGCGATCCTCGCGCACCTGGAACGCATGCGCATCGATCCGCTCGCCAAGACGCTGGTGTTCAGCGATGGCCTGGACGTGGACAAGGTGCTGCACCTGCACGCGCGTTTCCGCGGCCGCTGCCGGCTGGCTTTCGGCATCGGCACCAACCTGACCAACGATCTGGGCCCGACGCCCCTGCAGATCGTCATCAAGATGATCCGCTGCAACGGGCAGCCGGTGGCCAAACTGAGCGACTCACCCGGCAAGAGCATGTGCGAGGACGAAGGTTACGTGCGCTATCTGCGGCAGGTGTTCGAACTGCCGGAAGAAACGGAGGAAACCCCATGATCCATCCCATCCTGAAAATGGGCGATCCGCGACTGCTGAAGGTCGCAAGACCGGTGGAGCATTTCGACACGCCGGAACTGCATGCGCTGATTGCCGACATGTTCCAGACCATGGCCGCCGCCGGCGGCGTGGGTCTGGCCGCGCCCCAGATCGGGGTGGACCTGCAACTGGTCATCTTCGGTTTCGACAGCAGTGATCGCTATCCGGAGGCACCGCCGGTGCCGCGCACGATTCTGCTCAACCCGGTCATCGCGCCGTTGTCCGACGAGATGGAGGACGGCTGGGAAGGATGCCTGTCGGTGCCGGGATTGCGCGGCGTGGTGCCGCGCCATCGCGCGATCCGCTATCGCGGCTTCGATCCCCGGGGCAATCCGGTTGATCGCGAAGCCGAAGGCTTCCACGCGCGGGTGGTGCAGCACGAATGCGATCACCTGATCGGCCGGCTGTATCCGTCACGCATCCGCGATTTCAGTCAGTTCGGCTATACCGAGATCCTGTTCCCCGGTTTGCAGGGCGACGACTGAGGGCAGGATCCGGCACTCAGCCCAGCGCGTAGCGCAGGATGAACAATCCGGCCACCAGCCACACGGCCGGGTGCACCTCGCGCCAGCGGCCGGTACCGAGCTTGAGCGCGGCGTAGGCGATGAAGCCGAAAGCGAGGCCGTTGGCGATGGAGTAGGTGAACGGCATCGCCAGCGCGCACAACGCGGCCGGCACCGATTCGGTCAGATCGCTCCAGTCCACGTCGACCAGCTCGCGCAGCATCAGGCCGGCCACGTAGAGCAGCGCGGGCGCCGTCGCATAGCCCGGCACCATCGCCGCCAGCGGCGAGAACAGCAGGGCGACCAGGAACAGCAGGGCCACCACCAGCGCGGTCAGGCCGGTGCGTCCGCCGACCTGCACGCCCGAGGCGCTCTCGGCGTAGGCGGTGGTGCTGCTGGTGCCCAGCAGCGAACCGGCGATGATGGCGCCGCTGTCGGCGAGCAGGGCGCGGCCGAAGCGCTTCTGCCCGTCCGCCAGTTTCAACAGGCCGGCGCGTCCGGCCACCCCGTAGAGCGTGCCGGTGGCGTCGAACACTTCCACCAGCACGAACACCAGCACCACCTGCAGCAGCACCGCCACCGGCGTGCCGTCGTCCCGGTGCAGCAGTCCGGGCAGATCCAGTTGCAGCCAGGTCGGGGCCAGGCTGGGCGGCGCGGCGACGATGCCCTGGTAGTCCACGTAGCCGAGCAGGCCGGCGAATGCGGTCACCACCAGGATGCCGATCAGGATCGCGCCGCGCACGCCGCGCGCTTCCAGCACCGCGATCAGCAGGAAGCCGCCGAGTGCCAGCAGCGGTTCGTGCGAATGCAGCGTGCCCAGCGCGACCAGCGTGTCCGGGTTGCCGACGATCACCTGCGATTTCTGCAGCGCGATGATGGCCAGGAACAGGCCGATGCCGGCGACGATCGCCGCGCGCAGCGAGGCCGGGATGCCGGCGACCAGCCAGGCGCGCACGCCGGTCAGGCTGAGCAGCAGGAACACCAGGCCGGAGATGAACACCGCCGCCAGCGCCTGCTGCCAGGGCAGGCCGGCCGCGCCCACCACGGTGAAGGCGAAGAACGCGTTCAGACCCATGCCCGGCGCCATGCCGACCGGGAAGTTCGCCGCGAACGCCATGATCAGCGATCCCAGCGCCGCCGCCAGGCAGGTGGCGACGAACACCGCGCCCGCGTCCATGCCGGTGGTCGAAAGGATTTCCGGATTGACGAAGACGATGTAGGACATCGTCAGGAAGGTGGTGGCGCCGGCCAGCAGCTCGGTGCGGACGGTGGTGCCGTGCTCGCTCAGGCGGAACAGGCGATCGATGGGCATGGAGGCGACCTCTTCATCCGGGGGCAGGGTACCGCAGGCGCGTGTTCGCGCGGTGGATGCGGCGTGCCTGGCGGATGAAAAAAGAAGAGCCGGATTCGGGGGAATCCGGCCCTTCGGGATTTACTGCCGGCAGGCAATGGATCCCCGCTTTCGCGGGGATGACGATTCGACGGGGCCGTGGCCGTCGCCGGCCACGGCCCGAATCGTCACTTCAGCGCCTTGAAGCGCAGGCGGTGCGGCTGCGCGCCCTCGGCACCCAGGCGACGCTTCTTGTCTTCCTCGTACTCACGGTAGTTGCCCTGGAAGAACTCCACGTGCGAATCGCCTTCGAAGGCGAGGATGTGGGTGGCGATGCGATCCAGGAACCAGCGATCGTGCGAGATGACGAAGGTGTTGCCGGGGAACTCCAGCAACGCGTCTTCCAGTGCGCGCAGGGTTTCGATGTCCAGGTCGTTGGACGGTTCGTCGAGCAGCAGCACGTTGCCGCCCTGCAGCAGGGTCTTGGCCATGTGCAGGCGGCCGCGTTCACCACCGGACAGCGAGCCGACCAGCTTCTGCTGGTCCTGGCCCTTGAAGTTGAAGCGGCCGATGTACGCGCGCGACTGGATTTCCACGCCGTTGATGTTGAGGATGTCCAGGCCGCCGGAGACTTCCTGGAACACGTTGTGGTTGCCTTCCAGCTTGTCGCGGCTCTGGTCGACGTAGGCCAGCTTGACGGTGGGACCGATGTTGATGGTGCCGGAATCGGGCTTTTCCTGGCCGGTGATCATCTTGAACAGGGTCGACTTGCCGGCGCCGTTGGGGCCGATGATGCCGACGATGGCGCCGGCCGGCACCAGGAAGCTCAGGTCGTCGATCAGCAGGCGGTCGCCGAACTTCTTGGAGACGTTCTTGAACTCGATGACGCTGTTGCCCAGGCGTTCGCCCGGCGGGATGAAGATTTCGTTGGTCTCGTTGCGCTTCTGGTAATCGACCGACTGCAGTTCCTCCAAGCGGGCCAGGCGCGCCTTGCCCTTGGAGCGGCCGCCCTTGGCGTTCTGGCGCGACCATTCCAGTTCCTTGGCGATCGCCTTCTGGCGCGCCTTTTCCTGGTTCTCTTCCTGCTTCAGGCGCTCTTCCTTCTGCACCAGCCAGTCGGTGTAGTTGCCCTTCCACGGAATGCCGCGGCCGCGGTCGAGTTCGAGAATCCATTCGGCGGCGTTGTCGAGGAAGTAGCGATCGTGGGTGACCGCCACCACGGTGCCGGTATAGCGGGCCAGGAACTGTTCCAGCCACTCCACCGATTCGGCGTCGAGGTGGTTGGTCGGTTCGTCGAGCAGCAGCATGTCCGGCTTCTGCAGCAGCAGGCGGCACAGCGCGACGCGGCGCTTCTCGCCGCCGGACAGCTTGCCGACGACGGCGTCCCACGGCGGCAGGCGCAGCGCGTCGGCGGCCACTTCCAGCTGCTGTTCCAGCATGTGCGCGTCACCGGCGGCCAGGATGGCCTCCAGGCGCTGCTGCTCGGCGGCCAGCTTGTCGAAGTCCGCGCCTTCCTCGGCGTAGGCGGCATACACCGCGTCCAGCGCGGCCTGGGCCTGCAGCACTTCGCCGACGCCTTCCTCGACCGCTTCGCGCACGGTCTTGTTCGGATCCAGCTCCGGCTCCTGCGCCAGGTAGCCGACCTTGATGCCCGGCTGCGGGCGCGCTTCGCCCTGGAAGTCGGTGTCCACGCCGGCCATGATCTTGAGCACGGTGGACTTGCCGGCGCCATTGAGGCCCAGCAGGCCGATCTTGGCGCCGGGGAAGAACGACAGCGAGATGTCCTTGATGATCTGGCGCTTGGGCGGGACGATCTTGCTTACACCGTTCATGGTGTAGATGTATTGCGACATGGGGCTCTCCGGAACCGGGACGCGCCGAGCCCGGCCGGATGGCCTGGGACAGGGCGGGAAGATGGGGATTATCCCGCAGGGTGGGGGCGCGTTGCCAGCGTGAAAGGGCCGGAACGGCCCATTCGCGTCCACCGTTCAGGCCGAACCCGGCCGGATCCGCGGCCGGCGCCCGGCCGGGCCCGCTCCGGCGCGGGGCCGGGGCTCAGATCCAGATGATCAGCGCCACCACCAGCGCCACGCCCAGATATTTGAGCGTGTAGTACAGCCCCTTGCTGCGTTCGCGCAGGGCCTTGCTCTTCAGGCGCAGGGCGTAGAAGTACTTGAACGCCCGGTTGAAACCGCCGGTCTTGTCGCCTTCCTGGTTCGGCGAGGCGCCGGCGGCGATCAGGTTGCGGGCGACGAAGCGGTTGAGCGCGGCCGCCCAGCGGTACTTCATCGGCCGTTCGATGTCGCAGAACAGGATGATCCGGTTCTGCTGGCTGTCGTTGCGTGCGCTGTGGATGTAGGTCTCGTCGAACATCGTCCACTGCCCGTCGCGCCAGCTGTAGCGCTGGCCGTCCACGGTGATGAAGCAGGCGTCGTCGTTGGGGGTTTCCAGGCCCAGGTGCAGGCGCAGCGAGCCGGCATAGGGGTCGCGGTGCGGCCGCAGCTCGCTGCCCGGCGGCAGTTCGGTGAACATGGCCGCCTTCACCCCCGGCAGCTCGCGCAGCAGCGCCGTGGTCGTGGGGCAGAGTTCGGCCGCGGAGGGGTGGGCGTCGTCGTACCACTTCAGGTAGAAGCGCTTCCAGCCACGGCGGAAGAACGAATTGAAACCGACATCGGTATAGCCGTCGGCGGCCTTGATCTGCTGCATTTCGCGCAGGTGCCGCGCCTCGGCGCGGATGTCCTGCCAGCGGGCCCGCAGTGGCGCCAGTTCGGGAAAATGCCGTTCCGGGTCCAGGAACGGGGTGGTCGGCACCCGCGAGCAGGCGTACATCAGCACGTTGATCGGCGCCATGAAGGTCGAGTGGTCCAGCAGCTGCCGGCCAATCCGGTGACGCACGCGTCCGCGGAAGTGCACGTAGACGGCACTGGCGACGAACAGGAAGACAAAAACCCATTTCACGGTAGGGGCATCCAGGTGGGGAGACCGGCCGGCCCGGGGGCTGGCGGGTCGGGCAAGCGGGTCAAACTGGCCCATTGTCGGGCAGAACGGGCCCGGAGGCACCTTTCGAGGTTGGCCGCCATACGCCCGTGGGCTAATATTTCAAGTCTTGTCCCGACCGCCTGAATGCCGGTCCGCCGGCGCCGCCGGGTCTCATCTTTTCTTCAGCTTCCCATCCGAGGCCGCGAATGTTCCCCAGCACCACCCGTATTGCCGGATTCGATGACGAACTCGCCCAGGCCATCGCCGCCGAGGCCCGCCGCCAGGAGGACCACGTCGAGCTGATTGCCAGCGAGAACTACGCCAGCCCGCGGGTGATGGAAGCCCAGGGCAGCGTGCTCACCAACAAGTACGCCGAAGGTTATCCGGGCAAGCGCTACTACGGCGGCTGCGAGTACGTCGACATCGCCGAGCAGCTGGCCATCGATCGGGTCAAGCAGCTGTTCGGCGCCGACTACGCCAACGTGCAGCCGCATTCGGGCTCGCAGGCCAACCAGGCGGTGTATTTCGCCCTGCTGCAGCCGGGCGACACCATCCTGGGCATGTCGCTGGCGCACGGCGGCCACCTGACCCACGGCGCCAAGGTCAACGCCTCGGGCAAGCTGTTCAACGCCGTGCAGTACGGCGTCAACGACCAGGGCCTGATCGACTACGACGAAGTCGAGAAGCTGGCGCTGGAGCACAAGCCGAAGATGGTCGTGGCCGGTTTCTCCGCCTATTCGCAGGTCATCGACTGGGCGCGCTTCCGCGCGATCGCCGACAAGATCGGCGCCTACCTGTTCGTGGACATGGCGCACGTGGCCGGCCTGGTTGCCGCCGGCGTATACCCGAATCCGCTGCCGCACGCCCACGTGGTCACCTCGACCACCCACAAGACCCTGCGCGGCCCGCGCGGCGGCATCATCCTGGCCAAGGGCGCCGGCGAGGAGATCGAAAAGAAGCTGCAGAGCATCGTGTTCCCGGGCATCCAGGGCGGCCCGCTGATGCACGTCATCGCCGCCAAGGCGGTGGCCTTCAAGGAAGCGCTGGAGCCGGAGTTCACCACCTACCAGCAACAGGTGGTGAAGAACGCGCAGGCGATGGCCGCGACCATCATCCAGCGCGGCTACAAGATCGTGTCCGGCGGCACCCAGAACCACCTGATGCTGGTCGACATGATCGGCAAGGGGATCACCGGCAAGGCGGCCGAGGAGGCGCTGGGCAAGGCCCACATCACGGTCAACAAGAACGCCGTGCCGAACGACCCGCAGAAGCCCTTCATCACCTCCGGCCTGCGCATCGGCACCCCCGCGGTGACCACCCGCGGCTACAAGGAAGCCGACTGCGTGGCCCTGGCCAACTGGATCTGCGACGTGCTGGACGCGCCCAACGACGACAAGGTCATCGCCGGCGTGCGCGAGAACGTCACCCTGCAGTGTCGCCAGTTCCCGGTCTACGGCTGACCGCCTGACCGGTCCGGAACCGCCGCCGTCGCGACGATGGCGGCGGTCCTCCCGGCGGCGCCGTTTTTCCGCGGTCCCGGCGGTTTCCCGTCGTTCCGCCGCGTCCGCCACCCTGATCACAGGCGGATCGTGACCGCAGGCGGCGCCGGCAGTACACTCAGGCGCTCGGACGGGGATTCCCGTCCATGCCCGCCGCGTCCTGCGGCGGAAAGCCCCAGAGCCGATGCACTGCCCCTTCTGCCAGCACACCGATACCCGCGTCATCGATTCACGCGTCTCCGAAGACGGCGCGACGATCCGTCGGCGGCGTGAGTGCGAGGCCTGCGGCGAGCGCTTCAGCACGCTGGAGAACATCGAAATCAAGCTGCCCGCGGTCATCAAGAGCGATGGGCGCCGGGATGCCTTCGACGCGCGCAAGCTGCGCGCCGGTTTCGATCGCGCCCTGCAGAAGCGCCCGGTCTCGGAAGAACAGATCGAGGCGGCGGTGCGCGCGGTGGTGCACAGCATCCGCATGAGCGGCGAGCGCGAAATCCCGTCGCGCCGGATCGGCGAGTTCGTGATGAACGAGCTGCGCAAGCTGGATCACGTCGGCTATGTCCGCTTCGCCTCGGTCTACCGCAGCTTCGAGGACGTGGCGGACTTCCGCGAGGAAATCGAGAAGCTGGAGCGCGATCTGCCCGCCGGCGCCGGCCAGCTGTCGCTGCTGGGCGGTGAAGTCGTGCCCTTCGACAAGAACCTCGACAAGCACAAGAAGCGCTGAGCCATGCGCATCGACTGGATCGGGCGCCACCCGCAGCACGTGGTCGCGCTGGCGCGCTGGCACCATGCCGAATGGGGTGAGTTGTATGACGACTGGACCCTGCCGGCGGCCACCGCCGAACTGGAGGACCACACGCGCCGCGACTCCCTGCCCACCACGCTGGTGCTGATGGACGGCGACACCCTGCTGGGTTCGGTCAGCCTGCTGCTGGAAGACGCGCCGGAATTGCAGGATCGCGGCGGCCCATGGCTGGCCAGCCTGTTCGTGTCGCCGGACGCGCGCGGACGCGGCGGCGGCAAGCACCTGGTGGAGGCGGCGGTGGCGCATGCGGCCGCGCAAGGGGTGGAACGGCTGCGTCTGTTCACCCTCTGGCACGAGGATTTCTATGCGACTCTGGGCTGGGAACTGGAGGAGCGCGCGGATCTGCACGGCGTGCCGATCAGCATCATGGGCATCGCGCCCGCCCATTGCGCCGCGGGAGCGTTGCCGACACCCCCCGCGACTCTCCTTCGAACGACGGAAAACCCGGCATGACCGATACCGCCACCTTCACCGCCACCGATCACGCGCTGATGGCGCAGGCCCTGCGCCTGGCCGAACGCGGCGCCTACACCACGCGCCCCAACCCGATGGTGGGTTGCGTCATCGCCCACGGCGATGAGGTGGTCGGGGAAGGCTGGCACCAGCGTGCCGGGGAGCCGCATGCCGAGGTGTTCGCCCTGCAGGCCGCCGGTAAGCGCGCCAAGGGGGCTACCGCCTACGTCACCCTGGAACCCTGCGCGCATAGCGGTCGCACCGGGCCTTGCGCCGATGCGCTGATCGCTGCGGGCGTGAGCCGGGTGGTCGCGGCGATGCGGGACCCGTTCCCGCAGGTCGACGGCGCAGGTTTCGACAGGCTGCGCGCCGCCGGCGTCACGGTGCAGTCCGGTCTGCTGGAAGCGCAGGCGCGCCAGCTCAATCGTGGTTTTCTTTCGCGCATCGAGCGGGGCCGGCCGTTCGTGCGGGTCAAGCTGGCGACCAGCCTGGACGGGCGCACGGCGATGGCCAACGGCGATTCCAAGTGGATCAGCGGCGATGCCTCGCGCCTGGACGTGCAGCGCTGGCGCGCCCGCGCCGGCGCGATCCTGACCGGCGCCGGCACCGTGCTGGCCGACGATCCCTCGCTCACCGTGCGGCTGGAGGACGACACGCCGTTCGTGCCGCCGCTGCGGGTGGTGCTGGATCCGGGACTGGCGACGATCGCGCGCGGCCGGGTCCGCGAAGGCGATGCGCCCACCCTGTACATCCATACCGCCGATGCCAAGCCGCCGCGCGAAATCGCCGCGCAGCGCGCGGTGGCGCCGGCCGACGGCAGCAACTTCGACCTGCGTGCGGTGCTGGAACTGCTGGGTGCGCGCGGCATCAACGAAGTCCAGGTGGAGGCGGGCGCCACCCTCGCCGGCGCCTTCATCGCCGCCGGCCTGGCCGATGAAGTCCTGCTCTACGTCGCCCCGGTGCTGCTGGGCGATCAGGCGCGACCGCTGTTTGCCGGGCTGGGCATCCACAGCATGGCCGAGCGCGCCCACCTGAAGATTGTCGATGCGCGCGCGATTGGCCAGGATCAGCGCATCCTCCTGCAACCCGCGCCCGCCGCCTGAGCCGGCTCCGATCATGGCTGCCTTCAAGGATCATTTCTCCGCGCTCGCCGACACCTACGCCCGTTCGCGCCCAACCTATCCGGACGCGTTGTACGACGCCATCGCGGCGGTGGTGCCGGCCGCCGCGCGGGTCTGGGAACCGGGCTGTGGCAGCGGCCAGGCGACCCGCGGCCTGGCCGGTCGCTTCGCCCACGTCCATGCCACCGATCCGAGCGCCGCGCAGATCGCGCGCCATTGGGCGCAGCGGGAACCCGTCGGCAACGTGACGGTGGCGGTGGAGCTGGCCGAGACCCCCTCACTGGCCGATGTCAGCGTCGAACTGATCGCGGTGGCGCAGGCGCTGCACTGGTTCGATCGGCGCGCCTTCTTCGCCAGTTGCGAGCGCGTGCTCGCCCCCGGCGGCGTGCTGGCCGCGTGGACCTACCAGGACATCGTCTTCTCCGACGATCTGTCCGATGTCGCCGAAGCCGTGCGCGATGACATCGACCCGTACTGGCCGCCGGAGCGCAACGACGTGGACGTCGGCTACACCGGCTACGACTGGCCGTTCGACGCCATGCCGGCGCCGGATGATCTGTGGCTGACCGCCGACTGGACCCTGCCGCAACTGCTGGGCTACTTCGCCAGCCTGTCCGCGACGGCGTGTTTCCTGGCCGCCACCGGCCGCGACGCCATTGAAATCCACGGCCCCGAACTGGCCGCCGCCTGGGGCGATCCCATGCGCGTGCGGCGGATGCGCTGGCCGCTGGTACTGCATCTGCGGCGCAAGCCGGCCTGACCGGGAGCATCCTGACCAGGAACATCCGGAAAGACCGCAGCTTCCGCGGTTGATCCGCGCCGCCGCGCGCGACGCTGTGTTCAGCCGGAGCCCGCGGAGCGGGGTGCTACAATGCGCGCGCCGGTTCGCCGGCAAACCAACGACGTCTTCAGGGCGGGGCGAAACTCCCCACCGGCGGTAGGTGCGCAAGCACGAGCCCGCGAGCGCCTCCGGCCACGCCGGAGGGTCAGCAGACCCGGTCCAATGCCGGGGCCGACGGTTACAGTCCGGATGAAAGAAGACGGCAAACGCGGGGCGTCGCGCGAGCGATGGCCTGCGCCTGCCTCATGCCTTGGGGCGTTTTTCGCTTTTCCATTTCCGCGAGAAACGTTTCATGTCCCGATATTCCGCTGCTTCCTCATGCGCCGTGCGTCCGTCCGCGCGCCGCGATTTCCTTTCCGCGCCTGTCCCGGGCCTGCGTCTGCCGGAGGTGCCCTGATGTTCACCGGCATCATCGAAGGCCTGGGCACACTGGCCACAACCGAAAGCCGGGGCGGCGACGTCCGCCTGAGCGTGCGGGTCGGCACGCTGCCGTTCGAACAGGTGCAATTGGGCGAAAGCATCGCGGTCAATGGCGTCTGCCTGACCGTGATCGATTTCGACGCCGGCTCGTTCCAGGCCGATGCTTCGAATGAAACCCTCGCCCTGACCACCCTGGGCGGACTGGCGCCGGGCGCGCCGGTCAACCTGGAGCGGGCGATGCGACCCACCGATCGCCTGGGCGGCCATCTGGTCAGCGGCCATGTCGATGGCCTGGGCCGGGTGCTGGACATCCGCGAGGACGCGCGCGCGCAGCGCTGGCGCTTCTCCGCGCCCGCCGCCCTGCTGCGCTACATCGCCAAGAAGGGCTCGATCTGCGTCGACGGCGTCAGCCTGACCGTCAACGAAGTGGATGATGTTGGCTTCGAGGTCGCGCTGATTCCACACACGGTCTCGCACACCGCGTTTGCGCAGACCCGCGTGGGCGATGCGGTGAACCTGGAAATCGATCTGGTCGCGCGCTATGTCGAGCGCCTGCTCGGCGCCCGCGACGCGGAGGTGTCGGCATGAGCTTCGCCACCATTCCAGAACTGCTGGAAGAAATCCGCAACGGCCGCATGGTCGTGATCGTCGATGACGAGGATCGCGAGAACGAGGGCGATCTGATCATGGCCGCCGAACTGGTCAAGCCGTCGGACATCAATTTCATGGTCACCCACGCGCGCGGCCTGGTCTGCCTGTCGCTGACCCGCGAACGCTGCCGCCAGCTCGGCCTGCCGCCGATGGTCCAGGACAACACCTCGCCGCACCACACCAACTTCACCGTCAGCATCGAGGCGGCCGAGGGCGTGACCACCGGCATCTCCGCCTACGATCGCGCGCACACCGTGCGCACCGCGGTCCGCCCGGACGCCAAGCCGCGGGATCTGGCCCAGCCGGGTCACATCTTCCCGCTCGCATCGCAGCCCGGCGGCGTGCTCAATCGCGCCGGCCACACCGAGGCGGCCAGCGATCTGGCGCTGATGGCCGGGCTGGAACCGGCCGGCGTGTTGGTGGAAGTGCTCAATGCGGACGGCAGCATGGCGCGGCGTCCGCAACTGGAAGCCTTCGCCCGCGAGCACGGCCTGAAGATGGGTTCGATCGAGGATCTGATCCGCTATCGCCTGAGCACCGAGCACACGGTCGAGCGGGTCGACGAGCGCGACATCCAGACCGAGCATGGCCCGTTCCGCCTGTTCACCTACCGCGACCGGCTCAGCCACGGCCTGCATTTCGCCCTCCTGCGCGGGACCGCCGACGCCGAAACACCCACCTTGGTGCGGGTGCACATGCAGAACCCGCTGGCCGACGCGCTGCATTGGCGCCGCGCCGATTTCGGGCCGGCCATCGGCGACGTGCTCCGCCGCATCGCCGCCGAGGAACGCGGCGCGCTGATACTGCTGGGTGACAGCGCCAGTCCGGACGCCCTGCTCGACCGCATCCGCGAGTGCCCCGAGCCGCCGGCCAGCCGGGCCGGCGTTCTGGCCGAATGGCGCCGCAACGGTGCCGGCAGCCAGATACTCGCGGATCTGGGCCTGGGCCGCCTGCGCGTGCTGGGCACGCCGCGTCGCCAGATCGGCCTGGCCGGCTTCGGCCTGGACGTGGTCGAGTACGTCGATCCCTGACGCCCGGCACCCGGCCGGCCCAGGTGTCCGGGGCCGGCCCTGTTAAACTTGCCACCCCCCAAGGAACCCTGCCCATGGCCCACTACGAAGGCGACCTGCGCGCCCCCGAAGGCGCCCGCTTCGCGATCATCGCCAGTCGCTGGAACGCCCGCATCACCGATGTGCTGGTGGCCGGCGCCCGCCAGAGCCTGGCCGGCAACGGGGTGGGCGAGGACGCCATCGACGTCATCCGCGTGCCCGGCGCATGGGAGATTCCGGTCGCCGCCGCGCGCGTGGCCGCGGGCAGCGCGCATGCCGGCATCATCGCGCTGGGCTGCGTCATCCGCGGCGACACCCGCCATTACGAACACGTCGCCGACCGCTGCGCGGAAGGCCTGATGCGGGTGCAGCTGGATTTCGGCGTGCCGGTGCTCAACGGCGTGCTGGCGGTCGAGCGCATCGAGGATGCCGAGGCGCGTGCTGGCGGCAGCCATGGCAACAAGGGCGAGGAGGTCGCGCTGGCGGCCGTCGAGATGGCGCAGTTGCTGGAACAGCTGCCGTAACCCAATTCAGGCTGGAGAACCCGTGAGCCGACAGTACCGAAAAGATGGCGTCGATCCCGTGACCCGCGCGCGTGCGCGGCGTCGCGCCCTGCAGGCGCTGTACGCGTGGCAGCTGTCGGGTGGCGAGGTCGGGCAGGTGATCGCCCAGTTCGCCCATGAGCAGGCGCACGAGATCGCCGATCTCGAATACTTCGAGGATCTGGTGCGCGGCGTGGTGAAGCACCGCGCGCAGCTGGACGAGGCGCTGGCGCCGTACCTGGACCGCACGGTGGAAGAAGTCGATCCCATCGAGCGCGCGGTACTGCGCATCGCCGCCTACGAACTGCTGCATCGCCTCGACGTGCCCTACCGGGTGGTGCTCAACGAAGCCATCGAAACCGCCAAGCGTTTCGGCGCCGAACACGGTCACACCTACGTCAATGGCGTGCTGGACCACGCCGCGGTGGCGTGGCGTCCGGCCGAAACCTCCGCCAAGGCGCGCTGAGAGCGGACGGTGCGCGTATCGCCGCTTCCACGAGGCGGCCTGCCGGTTTGATGGCCTGACGCGCGGGACGACATGAACACTGGCGAATTCGATCTGATTGCCCATATCCGCGCGCGGGTCGGCCTGCGCGACGACGTGATACTGGGCATCGGCGACGACGCCGCGCTGCTGCAGCCGCCCGCGGGTCGCCAATTGGTCGTCACCACCGACACGCTCAACGCCGGCGTGCATTTTCCGGAATCCACGACGGCCAGCGACATCGGCTGGAAGTCGCTGGCCGTCAACCTGTCCGACCTGGCGGCGATGGGTGCCGAACCCGCCTGGTGCACGCTGTCCCTGTCGCTGCCCGCCAGCGATCCGGGCTGGCTGGATGGCTTCCTCGACGGCTTCCTCGGGTTGGCGCGGGCGCACGGCGTCGCGCTGGTCGGTGGCGACACCACCCGTGGTCCACTGGCAATCGCGGTCACCGCGATCGGCCTCGTCGCGACCGGGCGCGCGCTGCGCCGTGAGGGTGCCCGGGTGGGCGATGACGTCTGGGTCAGCGGTACGCTGGGTGACGCGGCGGCGGCGCTGCACGCGTGGCCGGACCCGCCCTCGGCATTGCGCGCGCGCCTGGACCGGCCCACGCCGCGGGTGCAACTCGGCCAACGCCTCGCGGGCATCGCGCACGCCGCGCTGGATGTTTCCGATGGCCTGCTGGCCGATCTCGGCCATCTCTGCCGGGCCAGCGGCGTCGGCGCGGAGATCGAACTGGCGCGACTGCCGGTCTCGGATGCGCTGGGCGTTCATCCGCTGTCGGCGCGCATCGCCTGGCAAGCCAGTGGCGGCGATGATTACGAACTGTGCTTTACCGCGTCGCCGGATCATCGGGATGGGCTGGCGATGCTCGCCACCGAACTCGATCTGCCGCTGACCCGCATCGGCCGCATCGTCGATGGCGACGGCGAAGGCGTGCGCGCGCTGGATGAAGCGGGGCACCCCTGGCGTCCCGGGCGGACCGGATACACCCATTTCTAGCACCGCCGCTCCTGCATTTGAGGATTGGATGCAGGCGAAACGATGACCCTTCCCGCAGCGTGATCAGTGCGCCGGCTGGGCGGCTTCCAGCAGCGGCGGCAGTTCGCCCGCGCCCAAGGTGACCGGCCTGACCAGCGCGTTGAGCGCCTCGTTGCGCTCCAGCGGCAGGTTGTCGCCCATGCGGGTGCCCGGCGGCAACAGCGGAAAATCCAGGCGTAAATTTGCCGCCTTCGCCGACGCGCCGGTGATTTCCCGATACAGCACCGCCGCCACGATCAGCGACGCGGGCAGGGAAGGATGCAGGCTGTCATCGGTGAACAGCGACTTGGGCTTGCCGCCGGATGTTGCCTCGTAGGCACGCAGACGGGTGCCGGCCATCACCGGCGTCGCGCCGGTCTCGCGCGCGACCTGGCGCAGGCCGCGATCCAGGTTGTCCTGCCAGTTGGTGTCTGGTCCCCAGGTCCCCAGCAACAGCACGCGCGCGCCGCGCTGCTCCGCAAGCCCGGCGAAGCGGCGATGCGCACGCAGGCTGTTGCGGCAGGTGTCCTGCTCCTTCTGCGCGGGACTGGCGGCGCAGGCAAGCAGGCCGCCGCGTTCCTGCAGGATCACGAAGTCCCACTGCCCGCGCCCAAGCGCCTTCGCCGCCGTACCGCTCTTCCAATGCTGGGCCAGTTCCGCGCCCGGCATCACGTAGGTTTCGGTTTCGATCAGCGGGCCCGCGTCCTGCGCGCGCGCCAGGCTGCGCAGCAGACCGGGCAGATTGTTGGTATAGACCAGGCTGTTGCCGATCAGCAGGACCCGCAGGGTGGGGCGTCCCGTCGGCGCGTTTCCGGGAGATTGCGCGGCGGCGTGGGCGATGCATGCGCCCAGCAACAGGAGCAGCCATCCCAGCCGCTTCACGGCGGCAGGACCTTGCCCGGGTTGAGGATGCCATCGGGATCGAGCGCCTGCTTGATCGCGCGCATCGCCGCGAGCGTCGCCGGCGTGAACGCCTGCGGCATGAAATCGCGCTTGGCCACGCCGATGCCATGCTCGCCGGAAAGCGTTCCGCCGAGCGACAGCGTCAGTTCGAACAGGCGCGGCAATGCGGTCCGCGCGCGCGCTGTCTGATCGGCATCCTGTGGGTCATACAGGATGTTGACGTGCAGGTTGCCGTTGCCGGCGTGGCCGAACGCGACGATCGGTAGATCGAACCCGGCGGCCATCTTCTCGACCCCGCCGACCAGATCCGGGATGCGGCTGACCGGCACCACCACGTCCTCGTTGATCTTGCCGGCGGCGATCGTGCGCAGGGCCGGCGACAGCGATTTGCGTGCGGACCACAGGCGTTCGCGCGCGGCTTCGTCCGGCGCCTCGTCCAGCGCTATCAGGCCCTCGCCGGCGGCGGCCGCCGCCACCGCTTCCAGCGCATGCGGCAGGGTTTCGTGTTCGCCGTCGACCTCGATCATCAGCAGCGCGCCGGCGTCGGGAATGTCCGCGCCGCCCACCTCGCGCGCCAGCCGGATGCAGGCGCGGTCCATGAATTCCAGCATCGCCGGCGCCACCGGTTGCGCCATCACCCGCGACACCGCGGCGGCGGCCTGGGTGACGTCGCCGTACAGCGCGCGCAGGCTGGCGCGGCGCGGCGGCTTCGGCAGCAGGCGCAGGGTCGCTTCCACGATCAGGCCAAGCGTGCCCTCGCTGCCGATCAGCAGATGGGTGAGGTCGTAGCCGGTCGCGTCCTTGGTGGTGACACTGCCGCAGGCGATCAGATCGCCGGTGCCGGTGACCGCCTGCAGGCCCAGCACGTTGTCGCGGGTGGCGCCGTACTTCACCGCGTGTGGTCCACCGGCATTGCAGGCCAGGTTGCCGCCAATGGTGGCGACGTCGGCGCTGGCCGGATCCGGCGCCCAGAACAGGCCGTGCGCGGCGATCGCCGCCTGCAGCTCGCTGTTGAGCACGCCGGGCTCGACCACCGCGTAGCGATCGCCGGCTTCGATGCGCAGGATCCGGTTCATCCGCTCGAACGAGACCGCCACACCGCCCGCGTAGGGAATCGCCGCGCCGGTGCTGCTGGTGCCGCTGCCGCGGGCGACGATCGGCACCCGATGCTCCCGGCACAGGCGGACGATGGCCTGGACCTGTTCGCGGGTGCGGGGCAACGCCACCGCATCGGCGAGGGCGTAGCGGCGTGAATTGTCCTCGCCATAGCGTCGGCGGGCATCGGCGTCGGTGAGCCAGCCGTCGCCGAGCAGGTCGCTCAGCGCGGCATCGAGGGCGGTGGGCAAGGGCGTGGTCACCGCGCCATTCTAAGGGAGGCGCGGCGCCCGGACCCTACGCGTCGTCGGCGCGGAACGCGTCCGCAATCCAGTTCAGCCGCGGCGCTTTCGGGTCGCCCTGCGCGTCGACGACGTCGAAACGACAAGGCAGGTCGGCGTAGCGGGGATGGGCGGCCAGGAAGCGCAGCGCCGCCCCGATCAGGCGGCGCCGCTTGCCGGCGTCCACCGAGGCCGCACCGCCGCCGAAGGCATCCGAGCGGCGATGCCGGACCTCGACGAACACCAGCGTGGTTTCACCGGTGCGCTCGTCCCGCATCACCAGATCCAGTTCGCCGCCGCGGTAGTTCACGTTCGCGGCGACCGGACGAAGGCCGGCGCGGATCAGGAAATCACGCGCGGCCTGTTCCACCAACGCCCCCTGGGCGCGGCGATCAACCGCCATCGGCGATGGGCACCACCGCGCCGCTGCGGAAGGTCGACCAGGCCGGCGAACGCAGGATGTTGCCGAAACCATCCAGGCGCAGCACGCCGGTGGCACCGCGCAGGCCTTCGTTGGTGTCGGTCGCCAGCTTCTCCAGATAGGCGGTCAGCAGCCAGGCGTCGTAACCGAACGCGAACAGGCGCGCGGCGGGACCGCGCGCGGTCGCCAGGCGCTCGCCGGTCATGCCGGCCGGCGGCAGCCCGGGCACGCCGCGGGTGGTCCAGGCTTCGGTCGGGAACACGATGCCGTCCAGCGCCACGTCGTCCAGCGTCTTGCCGGTGCCGGACAGCAGTTGCGAGGTCGCCACCCGGCTCTTGCCGCCCAGCCCGGCCAGCGCCAGCTGCGGGGCGAGCACGCGCGCGGTCGCGCCCTTCACCGCCAGGAACACCGCATCGACGTTCGCCTGCGCGGCGGATGCCAGCGCGGCCGACAGATCGCCGGGCGTATCGCCGACGCTGAGGTTGGCCGCGACCTTGCCGCCGCGCTCGCTGAAGCGCTCGGCGAATGCCTGCGCCGCGCGCCGGCCGTTGTCGTCGGCGCCACCGATCACCAGCACGTTGCGGCGCTCGCGTTCGAGCAGGTATTCGGCGGCCATGATGCCGTCGTCTTCCGGGGTCAGCGAGAAGCCAGCCATGCCGGTCGGCGGCGGCACGTTGCCGCGGTTGAGCACCAGGGTGGGCACCTTCAGCGCCGGCTCGTGGAACAGCGCGCTGACCTCGTCGCGGCCCAGCGGGCCGATCACGAAATCGGCGCCGGCGGCGACCGCGCGGCCATAGGCGGCGATCGCGCCGCCGGCGGTGCCGCTGGTGTCGAAGAACTGCACTTCCGGCCGGCGCCGGCTTTCGCCGTAGTAGCCGGCCATCAGGCCGTCGCGGACCGGTTGCGCGGCGGTGGCCAGATCACCGGACAGCGGCAGCAGCACGGCCAGCTTCACCGGCGGCCGGTAGCCGTCGCGCTCGGCCGGCGGCCGGTTGCCGAACTGCCATTGATCGCGATCGAACGGCCGCGGCAGCGCCAGCCCGCGTCGCAGCAGCGCGCGGCCGGCGAACTTGTACAGCGGATCGCCGGCCGGCAGGGCGGCGGCGTCCTTCGACAGGGTGGCGTCGTCCAGCCCGGACAACAGGCGGTCGATCTCGCGGGCATTGTCGGCGCGGGCCTGTCCGGTGAGGACGGCATCCTGCCGCGCCAGTTCCGCCGCACGGGCGATCGCGGCGGACGCTTGGCCTTTCGGCGTGGCCGGACCGCTGACCTGGGTGGTGGCGCAACCGGCGAACAGCACGGCCAGCAGCAGCGGGGCGAGAATCCTTGCGAAGCGCATTTCCATAGGCATCGGCGACGGCGGGGCGGAGGAACCGGCTACGATTCTACCCCTGCCGAAGGATCCCCACTGAATGCCCGCCGGAACCCTGTTCATCGTCGCCACGCCCATCGGCAACCTCGCCGACCTATCGCCCCGGGCGCTGGACACCTTCCGCCAGGTCGCCGCCATCTGCGCCGAAGACACCCGCCGCAGCGGGCAGTTGCTGGCCCATTTCGGCATCGAGCGGCCCCTGATCGCCCTGCACGAGCACAACGAGGACGCGCTCGCGCAGCGCATCGTCGCGCGCCTGCAGGCGGGAGAGTCGCTGGCGCTGGTCAGCGACGCCGGCACGCCGTTGGTCAGCGATCCCGGCTACCGGGTGGTGCGGGCCGCGCGCGCGGCCGGCATCCCGGTCAGTCCGGTGCCGGGCGCCTGTGCCGCGATCGCCGCGCTGAGCGTGGCGGGTCTGCCCAGCGACCGGTTCGTGTTCGAGGGATTCCTGCCGGCCAAGGCCTCGGCGCGTCGCGATCAACTCGCCGCGCTGGCGGGCGAATCGCGCACGCTGGTCTTCTACGAGTCGTCTCATCGCATCGCCGAATCCCTGGCCGACATGCGTACCGCTTTCGGTGATGCGCGCCCGGCGGTGCTCGCGCGCGAACTGACCAAACTGTTCGAGACCGTGCTGGACGGCAACCTGGCCGATCTGCACCGGCGGGTGGAAACCGACGACAACCAGCGCAAGGGCGAGTTCGTGGTGATCGTGCAGGGCGCCGGCGAGGATGCCGATGCCCAGATCGCCGAAGGCCGTCGCGTCTACACGCTGCTCAACGCACACCTGCCGCCCTCGGCGGCCGCCAAGCTGGCGGCGGAGATCACCGGCGCGCCGCGCAAGGCGTTGTACGGACAGAAGGACTGAGGCGCACGTTCGACACCGCCTGGTTCAGCACCGTGCGCGCGCGCCGTGAGACAATGGCCGCGGCGGAGCCGGCCAGACAGTCGCGTCATGCGCAAGCATGCCGAGGAAAGTCCGGGCTCCACAGGGCACGGTGCCAGGTAACGCCTGGGCGGCGCGAGCCGACGGAAAGTGCAACAGAAAGATACCGCCGAACGGCTCTCCGGAGCGCGTGGCAAGGGTGAAATGGTGCGGTAAGAGCGCACCGCGAGTCCGGCAACGGACCGGCACGGCAAACCCCACCGGGAGCAAGACCAAATAGGGAGGCAATGCCGCGGCCCGCGGTGCTTCCGGGTAGGTTGCTTGAGCGTAGCGGTGACGCTGCGCCTAGAGGAATGACTGTCCACGACAGAACCCGGCTTATCGGCCGGCTCCGCCCTCATGTTTACTGGGCTTGTGCCCAGTAAACCCCAAAGTTCGCCGCGCGAACTTCGGGCCCCGATGCGCACTTCCATACCCCGTCATTCGCGCCGCTGGCGCGAATTCGCCCCCTGACTCAGGGGGCTTTGTGTTTCTGGATAGATCGCTCTGAGAGGCGCTGGGCCTTCCCGTCATTCGCGCCGTCGGCGCGAATTCGCTCCTTGACTCAGGGGACTTCGGGCAGAACCCGGCTCATCGTCCGGCAATCACTATCCCGTCCGCCGCCGCGCTGACGCTTGCATCAACAGAAGCCCCACGATGCATCCGCATCGCGGGCACCAGGCTCGTATCTCCGGACTCCCGTTCGCGCCGCTGGCGCGAATCCGCTCCCTGACTCAGTGGGCATTGGTGGAGTCTCGCCCATTGGCTGGCAATCCACGCATTGCATCGCTGAGGTCTGGATCAACCGCAGAAGGCCGGCGATGCGTTCGCATCGTGGTGAGGCCGGTTGCTACCTACGGAGGGAGCCGGTTGCTGAGGGTGGTTTCGCCCAGCACGGTGCCGTCGGGGGCGAAGCGGCGCTCGCTGATCCAGCCGTGGCCCTGGTGGTCGAGGGCGATGATGGTGCTGGCGCGGGTGCCGTAGACGGGATTGCGGATGAAGGCGGCCGAGAGCAGGCGTTCGCGTTCCAGGCCCACGCCGGTATCGGGCAGGTCGCCGTCGGCGGCCAAGTGCTCGTCGGCCAGGCCGCGCCAGAGCATGTCCACCTCGTCCTGGCGGCTGGACACCCAGTCGGACATGACCCGCATCAGCCGCAAGGTCTTCGGCCAGGGTTCGTCGAGGTCGCCGTTGGACAGGCCGTGGATGCCGTCGGCCAGCGGCATTCGGCGGGGATTCGGGTAATTGCTGACGTATTCGCAGACGTTGGTGTCCGCAACCAGCAGGTTGAAGGGAGCATAGGCCCCGGCTCCGGCTTCGACCGCGCCGGCGTAATCGCCCGCGGATTGGCCGCCGCCGAGGAAATCCGCGGCCAGCGCGCCGCGGGAGGGCGCCTGGGGCACGACGATGCGCGGGTCGCGGACATTGGTGACCACGGTCATGTGCCCGCAGGCATCGACGCCCGCCCAGGTGCCTCCCGAGCGCAGATCGCGGCCGGCCAGGACGCCGGGCCGATCGGGCCAGTGGGCCAGGGCGGCGGTGGGTCGCTCATGGGCCTCGTCGCGGTTGCCGGCCATGACCAGGCGCCAGCGGGGGTGGGTATTCCAGGCGACGGCGAGCAGGCACATGCGGACATTCTGGACCGGCCGGCCGTCCTTCGTCAGTCGTCGCAGGATTGCGTGAGATCAGGATCACGCCGCGCTCACCTCGGTGAATCCTCACCGAATCTCAAAATCTGAGACGAAACAGCAACTTGTGGATAAGGCTTGAACAAGTCTCTGAAGTTCGCTGCAAGCCCTTGATACATCAAGCGATTTTTTCTCGATCTGCCTGTTGACAACCTTGTGCGCGATGCTAATGTGGGCAGCAGAGGGAAAACCGGGTTTTTCGTGGTTTTTCGTGGTTCAATTACCGCCTTCGTGCGGACGGCAAGGGCAGGATCTGTGTTTCAGGGTGAGACCGCCATCACGGTTGACGACAAGGGACGGCTAGCGGTGCCCACCGCTTACCGCGACCAGGTCGCGCGTGAGTGCGGCAACCGGCTGGTCATCACCTACAACCCGTTCGAGGCGGGCAGCCTGTACCTGTACCCCGAAAAGGAATGGCAGCGGGTCCGGGACGAGGTCAGCAAGCTGCCGAGCACCCAGCGTGCCCATCGCAGCCTGCAGCTCAAGCTGATTGGCGCCGCCACGATGGTGGAACTGGACGGCAACGGTCGCATCAGCATCCCGGCCAGCCACCGCAGCGCGGTCGGCATCGAGAAGAAGGCCGTGCTGCTGGGCATGGGCGACAAGTTCGAACTGTGGAGCGAGCAGGCACACCACGCACAGATCCGCCAGACCATCGGCGACGAGGATCTCAGCGCGCACATGCTCGAGTTGCGCTTGTGAGGACCGGTGACGGCACGCGGCAGTCCGCGCAGGCCGGTCACCTTTCAGCGCTGCACTTGCCGGTGTTGTACACGCAGGTCATGGAAGGGCTGCAGGTGAAACGGGATGGGACGTATCTGGACGGCACGTTCGGGCGTGGAGGACACGCGCGCGGCGTGCTCGAACGACTGGGGCCGGGAGGTCGGCTGCTGCTGATGGACAAGGATCCCGAAGCGATCGCGCATGCCGAACGGACGTTCGCGGGCGATGCGCGCGTCGCGATCCGCCGCGGCAGCTTCGCCGGGATGGCGGAATGGGACGCCACCGCCCAAGGTCTCGACGGCGTGCTGCTGGACCTGGGCGTCTCCTCGCCGCAGTTGGACGTGGCCGAGCGTGGTTTCAGTTTCGGCAAGGACGGCCCGCTGGACATGCGCATGGATCCCGACGCTGGCGAGAGCGCCGCGCAGTGGCTGGCGCATGCCGACGAGCGCGACATCGCCGACGTGCTGTGGACCTATGGCGAAGAGCGCATGAGCCGCCGCATCGCCCGCGCGATCGTCGCGCGCCGCGCCGTGCAGCCGTTCGTGCGCACCGCCGACCTGGCCGACCTGATCGCCTCGGTGATGCCGCGCGGCAAGCACGACATCCACCCGGCCACGCGCAGCTTCCAGGCCATCCGCATCCACATCAACCGCGAACTGGCCGATCTGGAAGCCGGGCTCGACGCCGCGCTGGCGCGCCTGAAGACCGGCGGCAGGTTGGCGGTCATCAGCTTCCATTCGCTGGAAGATCGCATCGTCAAGCGGTTCATCGCCGCGCACGCCAAGGCGCCGCCGGCCAACCGCCGCCTGCCGGTGCAGGACGATTTCGTGCCGACCCTGCGGACCATCGGCGACGCCCAGAAGGGCACGTCCGAGGAAATCGCCGGCAATCCGCGCGCCCGCAGCGCGGTGCTGCGCGTGGCCGAGAAACTGGAGGCGGCGGCATGATGCGCTTCCTCGTCGCGGTGCTGCTGCTGGCGAACGTGGCTTCGGCCATCGGCGTCATCTACGCGCGCCACCGCCATCGCCAGCTGTTCGTCGAGCTGTCGCGGCTGGAGCGCTCGCGCGATGAACTGAACATCGAATTCGGCCGGCTCCAGCTGGAGCAGGCCACCGTGGCCGAGAGCAACCGCATCGATCAGATCGCGCGGGTGCGCCTGGGCATGAAGTTCCCGGAGACCAACGACGTGGTGGTGGTGCGCCCATGAACTCGCGCAGCACGCCGCCGCTGAAGAACCGCAACCGCGCCCGCTTCAACCTGCGTGGACGGCTGGCGCTGGTCATCGGCGCGCTCGGCCTGTGCTCGGTCAGCCTGATCGGCCGCGCCGCCTACGTACAGCTGATCAACCACGATTTCTACCAGCGCCAGGGCGACTCGCGCTTCCTGCGCGAAATCCCGATCCCGACCTCGCGGGGCATGATCACCGATCGCAACGGCGAACCGGTGGCGGTGTCCTCGCCGGTGGAATCCGTGTGGGCCAATCCGCGCGAACTGCTGAAGACGCCCGAACGCCTGCCCGAACTGGCGCAGGCGCTGGGCGTGCCGGTGGAGCACCTGACCAACCGCCTGTCGCAGCGCGCAGACAAGGAGTTCGTCTACCTCAAGCGCCGGATCAACCCGGACGAGGCGCACCGGATCCTCGCGCACAAGGTGCCGGGCGTGTTCTCGCAGCGCGAGTTCCGCCGCTTCTACCCGCAGGGCGAGGCGATGGCGCACGTGCTGGGCTTCACCAACATCGACGACCGCGGCCAGGAAGGCCTGGAACTGGCGTTCGACGAATGGCTGCGCGGCAAGGCCGGCGCCAAGAAGGTGATCCGCGACAACCGCGGCCGCATCGTCGAGAACGTCGATCTGGTGCGTTCGGCGCAGCCGGGCAAGGACCTGACCCTCAGCATCGATCGCCGCATCCAGTACCTGGCGTTCCGCGAATTGCGCAACGCGCTGATCGAACACCAGGCCAGCAGCGGCTCGATGGTGATCCTGGACGTGACGACCGGCGAAGTGATGGCGATGGTCAGCCTGCCGACCTACAACCCGAACGCGATCGGCCAGGTCGGCGCGGAGACCCGCCGCAACCGCGCGGTAACCGACGTGGTGGAGCCGGGTTCGACGATGAAGCCGATCACGGTGTCGGCTGCGCTCAAGGCCGGTGTGGTGACCCCGGCGACCCTGATCAACACCTCGCCGGGCTACATGTCGCTGGGCCGCTACACGATCCGCGACGTGCCCCGGAACAACGGCGTGCTGACCGTCACCGGCATCATCACCAAGAGTTCCAACATCGGTTCGGTGAAGCTGGCCGAGAAGCTGCCCAACGACTACTTCTATTCGGTGGTGCGCAGCTTCGGCTATGGCAGCGCGCCCGGCAGTGGTTTCCCGGGCGAGGCGGTCGGCATCCTGGCGCCGCCGGCGCGCTGGAACGGCCTGCAGAAGGCCACCATGTCCTACGGTTATGGCCTGTCGGTCACGCCGCTGCAGCTCGCGCGCGCCTATGCCGCGCTCGGCAACGGCGGACGGCTGGTGACGCCGACCTTCGTCAAGGGCGAGCATCACGACGCGCCGCAGGTGCTTGATCCGGCGATCGCCCGCGAAGTCGTCGGCATGATGGAAACGGTGGTCACCCAGGGCGGCGCCAAGCGCGCCGGCGTGCTGGGCTACCGCGTCGCCGGCAAGACCGGCACTGCGCGCATGGCATCCGGTGGCGGCTACGCGCGCGGGCGTTACGCGTCGCTGTTCGCCGGGCTGGTGCCGGCCAGCAATCCGCGCTTCGCCGCGGTGGTGGTGATCAGCGATTCGCAGGAAGGCGGCTACTACGGTGGCCTGGTCGCCGCGCCGGTGTTCCACAACGTCATGGACGGCGCGCTGCGCTTGATGGACGTGCCGCCGGACGATATCGAGACCTGGCTGGCCGTGCAGGCCAAGGCCGACGCCAAGCTGGCCGGCAACAAGCCGGCCGCGGCCGTGCAGGCGATGCCCGCGAGCCTGGACGATGCCGCCGACATCACCGATTCGCCGACCTTCGACGCGCCGCCGCCGGTGGCCGCGCAGGGCACGGGAGGCGTGCGATGAGGCGCATGATGGCCCTCGCCGAGCTGCTGCCCGACGTGGACGTGCCGCGCGACATCGTCGTGCGCGGACTGGTCCAGGACAGTCGCGCGATCGAGCCGGGCGACGCCTTCGTGGCGATCGCCGGTTTCGGCGCGCATGGCCTGAACTTCGTCGATCAGGCGAAGCAGAAGGGCGCCAGCGCGATCCTGTTCGAACCGCCGGCGCCCACGGGCATGGAAGTACCCCGCGACGCCATCGCGGTCCCCGGCCTGCGCGCGCGGATGGGCGCGATGGCCGACCGTTTCCACGCCTATCCTTCGCGCGACATGAAGGTCGTGGGTGTCACCGGCACCAACGGCAAGACCTCCACGGTGCAGTTGCTGGCGCAGGCCTGGCACATCCGCGGCACCCGCTGCGGCAGCGTCGGCACGCTGGGCGCGGGCATGTACGGCGAAGTCGTGCCGACCGGATTCACCACTCCGCTGGTCCTGCAGATGCATGCGCTGCTGGCGCAGCTGCGCGACGCCGGTGCCAAGGCGGTGGCGATGGAAGTCAGTTCGCACGCGCTGGATCAGGGCCGCGTGGATGGCGTCCATTTCGACGTCGGCGTGTTCACCAACCTCACCCGCGATCATCTCGACTACCACGGCGACATGGCCACCTACGGCGCCGCCAAGGCGCGCCTGTTCGCCTGGCCGGAACTGAAGTCCGCGGTGATCAACCTGGACGACGAGTACGGTCGCGTGCTGCATCCGCACCTGCCCGCCGCGGTGCAGGGCGTGGGCGTGAGTTCGCGCGGGCAGGAAGCGGCGACCCTGCGCGCGGAGGGACTGCGGCTGGACGCGGGTGGCATCGCTTTCGATCTGGCCACGGCCGAGGAGTCCCATCCGGTGCAGTCGCGCCTGCTGGGCCGCTTCAACGTCGACAACCTGTTGGCGGTGGCCGGCGTGCTGTACGCGCTGGGCGAAACGCCGCTGGAAATCTCGCGCACCCTGTCGCGCCTGCAGCCGATCCATGGGCGCATGAACCGGCTGGGCGGCAATGCCGACGAACAGGGGCGCCGGCTGCCGTTGATCGTGATCGACTACGCGCACACGCCCGACGCGCTGGAACAGGCACTGTCCAGCCTGCGCGACCACGTGGCCGGCAGGCTGATCTGCGTGTTCGGCTGCGGCGGCGAGCGCGACACCGGCAAGCGCCCGCAGATGGCCGCGGTCGCCGAGCGATTGGCCGACCGGGTCATCGTCACCGACGACAATCCGCGTGGCGAGGACGGCGATCGCATCGTCGCCGACATCATCGCCGGCTTCGCCAGGCCGGACGCCGCCACGGTGCTGCGTGACCGCCGCCAGGCGATCGAGCGCGCGGTGGGCGAGGCCGGCGAGGACGACATCGTCCTGATCGCCGGCAAGGGCCATGAGCCGTACCAGGAAATCAACGGCGTGAAGCATCCGTTCGACGACACCGCGGTGGCGCGCAACGCGCTGGAGGCACGCGCATGAAGCGTCTGCCGCTCTCGCTGCTCGCCCACTGGGCCGGAGGCGAACTCCAGGGCGACGACGCCGTGGTGGACGCGATGACCCAGGACACCCGCGCGCTGCAGCCGGGCAGCCTGTACGTGGCGCTGCGCGGCGAGCGCTTCGACGGCCACGACTTCGCCTACGACGCCGCCATGCGCGGCGCCAGCGCCGTGCTGGTCGAACATGCGGTGAAGGTCGAGTTGCCGCAGATCGTGGTCGCCGACAGCCAACTGGCACTGGCCCGGATCGCCGCCGGCATCCACCAGGACCAGGCGGGCAAGATGGTCGCCATCACCGGCAGCAACGGAAAGACCTCGGTGAAGACGCTGGTGGTGGCGATCCTGCAGCGCGCCGGCGTGACCTACTTCAATCCCGGCAACCGCAACAATGAAATCGGCCTGCCGCTGGCGGTCATCGATGCGCCGGACGACGCCGACTTCGCCGTCTACGAAATGGGCGCCGGCCAGCCGGGCGACATCGCCTACCTGACCGACATCGTGGCGCCGGACGTGGCGCTGGTGAACAACGTCGCCGCCGCCCATCTGGAGCGGATGGGTTCGCTGCTGGGCGTGGCCGAGACCAAGGGCGCGATCTATGACGCGCTGCCGGCGTCGGGCACGGCGGTCATCAATGCCGACGACGCCTTTGCCGAGTACTTCGCCGAGCGGGTCGCCGACCGCCGCATCCTGCGCTTCGGCCTGGAGGCCAGCGCCGATGTGACCGCGCGCGACATCCACGCCGGTGCCGGTGGTTCGAGCTTCGTGCTGGTGGCGCCGCAAGGCGAAGTGCGGGTCGAACTGCGCCTGCCGGGCCGCCACAACGTGCTCAACGCGCTGGCCGCGGCATCGTTGGCGCTGGCCTGCGACGTTTCGCTGGCGACGATCGCCGAAGGCCTGGCCGCGGCGCAGCCGGTGGCCGGCCGCCAGATCGCGTACGCGCTGGGCAACGGCGCGGTGTTGATCGACGACAGCTACAACGCCAATCCGGGCTCGCTGGCCGCGGCCATCGATGCCTTGGCCGGCGCGGGGGACGAAGCGTGGCTGGTGCTGGGCGACATGCGCGAACTCGGCGCCGACGCCGAAGCGCTGCATGCCGACGCCGGCCGCCGCGCCCGTACCGCCGGCATCCGCCGGCTCTACACGCTGGGCCCGCTCAGCCAGCACGCCGCGCAGGCGTTTGGCGACGGCGCCCGCCATTTCGACACACACAAGACCCTGGCCGAAGCGCTGCGCGCCGATCTGCATGCCGGCGTGCGCTGCCTGGTGAAGGGTTCGCGCGGCAGCGCCATGGACAAGATCGTCACGGCGCTGCTGGCCGAAGGGGAGGGGAAACCGCATGTTGCTTGAACTCGCGCGTTGGCTGCAGAGCCTGGAGAATTTCTTCGGGCTGTTCGGCTATCTGACCTTCCGCGGCATCCTGGCCGCGTTGACCGCGCTGTTCCTGTCGCTGTGGTGGGGACCGGCGGTGATTCGCCGGCTGGCCCAGTTCAAGGGAGGCCAGCCGATCCGCCAGGATGGCCCGCAGACCCATTTCTCCAAGGCCGGCACGCCGACCATGGGCGGTGGCCTGATCCTGATGACCGTGCTCGCCGCCGTGCTGCTGTGGGGCGACCTGCGCAACAAATACGTGTGGACCGTGGTGCTGGTGATGCTGGCCTTCGGCGCCATCGGCTGGTACGACGACTGGATCAAGATCGTCAAGCGTGATCCCAACGGCCTGAAGTCGCGCTGGAAGTACCTGCTGCAGTCGATCTTCGGCCTGGCCGCCGGCCTGTACCTGTACCTGTACGCGGACGTGCCCGCGGCGACGACGTTCTACGTGCCGTTCTTCAAGTCGATCGCGCTGCCGCTGGCGGGCATCGGCTTCGTCGCCATCGCCTACTTCTGGATCGTCGGCTTCTCCAACGCGGTCAACCTGACCGATGGCCTGGACGGCCTGGCGATCATGCCGACCGTGCTGGTCGCCTGCGCGCTGGGCATCTTCGCCTACGCCTCGGGCAACGCGGTGTTCTCCAACTACCTGCAGATCCCGCAGGTGCCGGGCGCGGGCGAACTGGTGATCATCTGCGCCGCCATCGCCGGCGCCGGACTGGGTTTCCTCTGGTTCAACACCTATCCGGCGATGGTGTTCATGGGCGACATCGGCGCGCTGGCGCTGGGCGCGGTGCTCGGCACCATCGCGGTGATCGTCCGCCAGGAACTGGTGCTGGTGATCATGGGCGGCATCTTCGTCATCGAGACGCTCTCGGTGATGATCCAGGTCGCCTCGTTCAAGCTGACCGGCAAGCGCGTGTTCCGGATGGCGCCGATCCACCACCACTTCGAACTGAAGGGGTGGCCGGAGCCGCGCGTGATCGTGCGCTTCTGGATCATCTCGGTGGTGCTGGTCCTGGTCGGACTGGCCACGTTGAAGGTGCGCTGATGAACGAGCGCGCGCGCCAGGCGACACGACTGGAGGCCATCGGCGGCCGCTTCGACCCGTGGCTGCTGGGCGCGGCGCTGGCGCTCGCCTCGCTGGGCGTGGTGATGGTGGCATCCAGTTCGATTTCGCAGACGGCCACGCCGTTCTATTACCTGATCCGCCACCTGATGTTCCTCGCCGGCGGCATGGGCCTGGCGATCTGGGCGATGCGCACCGAACTGAAGACGGTCGAGCACTACAACCAGCTGCTGCTGCTGGGCTGCGTCGGCCTGCTGCTGCTGGTGTTCGTGCCGGGCCTGGGCGTGAGCGTGAAGGGTGCGCACCGCTGGATCAACCTGGGCGTGTCCAACTTCCAGGTGGTCGAGGCGGTCAAGGTGTTCTTCATCGTCTGGCTGGCCAGCTACCTGGTGCGCTTTCGCGACGAGGTCAACGCGACCTGGATCGCCATGCTCAAGCCGCTGGGCGTGGTGGTGGTGCTGGTGGCGCTGCTGCTGATGCAACCCGACTTCGGCTCGTCCTCCCTCCTGCTGGCGATCACCGCCGGCATGCTGGTGCTGGGCGGCGTCAACATGCCGCGCATGTTCGGCCCGGTGCTGGTCGGCCTGCCGGTACTGGCGGTGATCGCCATCGCCGAGCCCTATCGCATGCGCCGCCTGACCTCGTTCGCCGATCCGTGGGCGGATCCGTTCGGCTCCGGCTACCAGCTGACCAACGCGCTGATGGCGATCGGTCGCGGTGAATGGGCCGGGATCGGCCTTGGTGGTTCGGTGCTCAAGCTCAACTACCTGCCGGAAGTGCATACCGACTTCATCTTCTCGGTGATTGGCGAGGAACTCGGCTTCGCCGGCATCTGCCTGGTCATCGGTCTGTACGCGCTGCTGGTCGGCCGCGCATTCTGGGTGGGCCTGCGCTGTGTGGAGATGCGTCGCCACTTCGCCGGTTACTGCGCCTTCGGCATCGCGCTGTGGATTGGCCTGCAGAGTTTCGTCTCGATGGGCGTGAACCTCGGTCTGCTGCCGACCAAGGGCCTGACCCTGCCGCTGATTTCCTCCGGTGGTTCCAGCGTGCTGATGACCTGCGCGGCGATGGGTCTGCTGCTGCGGGTGTCCTACGAACTGGAGCGCGCGCAGCGCCAGGTCGCGCTGCGCGGCGAACTGCAGGCCGGCGGGGAAGCGGCCGCGGTGCCGACGGACGTGGCCGCCGACATGCCGGCGCCTGCGGCAGCACCTTCCGTGGCGCCGGCTCCCGCCGCACCCGTGCGCGGCACCAGTCGCCTGCGGCAGCGGATCGAACCGATCTTCGGCGGGAGGACCGCATGAGCGCGGCGCAGCCCGTGATGATCCTGGCCGGCGGTACCGGTGGCCACATCTTCCCCGCGCTGGCGGTGGCCAAGGTGCTGCGCGCGCGCGGCGTGCCGGTGACCTGGCTGGGCGCGGATGGCGCGATGGAAACCCGCCTGGTGCCGCCGCACGGCATCCCGCTGGACACGCTGCCGATCGCGGCGCTGCGCGGCAAGGGCAAGCTGGCGCTGCTCGGCGCGCCGCTGCGGGTCGGCCGCGCCATCGCCGGCGCGATGGGGCTGTTGCGCGCCCGGCGTCCGCGCGCGGTGGTCAGCTTCGGCGGTTTCGCGGCCGGTCCCGGCGGCATGGCCGCCCGCCTGCTGGGCAAGCCGTTGCTGGTGCACGAGCAGAATCGCGCGCCGGGTTTCACCAATCGCGTGCTGGCGCGTTTCGCTCGCCGCATCCTGAGCGGCTTCCCAGGCAGCTTCGCCTCCGGCGAGGAGTACGTCGGCAATCCGGTGCGCGAGGAAATCGCCGCGGTCGCGCCACCGGTCCAACGCATGGCGGGCCGTGAAGGTCCGCTGCACGTGCTGGTGCTCGGCGGCAGCCAGGGCGCGCGCGCGCTCAACCAGGCCGTGCCGCGGGCGGTGTCGATGCTGGGTTCGGAGATGCCGGTGTCCATCCGCCACCAGTGCGGCGAAAAGATGCGCGAGGAAGCGGTGAAGGCGTACGCCGAAACCGGCGTTCCCGCCAGCGTGGAAGCCTTCATCACCGACATGGCCGGCGCTTACGCCTGGGCCGATCTGGTGGTCTGCCGCGCGGGTGCCTCCACCCTGGCCGAGCTTTGCGCGGTGGGCATCGGCAGCGTGCTGGTGCCTTTCCCGCAGGCGGTGGACGACCACCAGACCCGCAACGCCGAATTCCTGGTCGAACGCGAGGCCGCCGTCCTGCTGAAGCAGGACGACTACCTGGCCGAACGCCTGCATGGCGTGCTGAGCGATCTCGCCCAGCATCCGGACAAACGACTGGCCATGGCCGAAGCCGCGCGCGGCCTGGCCAGGACCGATGCGGCCGACCGCATCGCCGACATCATTCTGGAGGAAAGCCGTGATTCGTGATTGGAGATTGGAGATTCGCAATAGCAACGCCACCGGCGAAGGCCGGAGGCGCGCGCACGCACGCACGAATCCCCAATCCCGATTCCCGACTCCCGGCACCGGAGGTGCCGCATGATGATGGCCGCCGCCCGTGAACGCCGCCTGCAGCACACGGGCAACCTGGCGCGCGAATTCCGTCGTGTCCACTTCGTGGGCATCGGCGGATCCGGCATGAGCGGCATCGCCGAAGTGCTGTGCACGCTGGGCTATGAAGTATCCGGTTCGGACAACGCCGACAACGCGGCGACCCGCCGGCTGGCCTCGCTGGGTGCGCGGGTGATGCGCGGCCACAATGCCTCCAACGTGCTGGGCACCGACTGCGTGGTCGTCTCCAGCGCGATCAAGCACGACAACCCGGAACTGATGGAAGCGCGCTCGCAGCGCATCCCGATCGTCCCGCGCGCGGCGATGCTGGCCGAGCTGATGCGCTTCCGCCGCGGCATCGCGGTGGCGGGCACGCATGGCAAGACCACCACCACCAGCCTGACCGCGGCGGTGCTGAGCGAGGGCGGCCTGGATCCGACCTTCGTGATCGGCGGCCAGCTGCTCGCCGCCGGCGCCAACGCCAAGCTCGGCGATGGCCAGTGGCTGGTGGCCGAAGCCGATGAAAGCGACGGCAGTTTCCTGCGCCTGAATCCGCTGATCTCGATCGTCACCAACATCGACGCGGATCACCTGGAGAACTACGGCAACGATTTCGAGCGGGTCAAGGCGGCATTTGCCGAGTTCCTGCAGCGCCTGCCGTTCTACGGCCTGGCGGTGCTGTGCATCGATGATCCCGAAGTCGCCGCGCTGGCAACGGAAACCCCGCGCCACGTGATGACCTATGGCATCGCCGACAACGCCGACGTGCGCGCCGAGGACGTGGTGCAGGAAGCCGGCCGGATGCGTTTCACCCTGCGGCTGCCGGAGGACGCCAGCATCCCGGTGACGCTGGCGCTGCCCGGTCGCCACAACGTGCTGAACGCGCTGGCCGCCGCCGCGGTGGGTTGGCAGCTCGGCGTTTCGCCGGAGAACATCGCCGCGGCGCTGGAGAAGTTCGCCGGCATCGGTCGCCGTTTCAACGACCTGGGCGAAGTCGCCACCGCCAGCGGTGCGCGGGTGCGCCTGGTCGACGACTACGGCCATCACCCGAAGGAGCTGGCCGCGGTGTTCGCGGCCGCGCGCGGCGGCTGGCCGGACAAGCGCCTGGTGGTGGCGTTCCAGCCGCACCGCTACAGCCGCACGCGGGATCAGTTCGATGCATTCGCCGCGGTGCTCTCGGAAGCCGACGCGCTGGTGCTGAGCGAGGTGTATCCCGCCGGCGAAGCGCCCATCGCGGGTGCGGACGCCCGCTCGCTGGCGCGCGCCATCCGCGCGCGCGGCCGCAACGAGCCGGTGGTGGTCAGCCAGGTCGCCGAACTGGTCGAGGTGCTGCCGGACGTGCTGCGTGACGGCGACCTGCTGCTGCTGATGGGAGCTGGCGACATCGGCCACATCGCCCAGCAGATCGCGGCGCACGGTTTCGTGGATCCCAACGGCGCGAAGGCGCAACAACACTCATGAGCAAGTTCCCGTTCCCGTCGCCACGCGTCACCGATCCGGCCCGTTTCGGCCGTGTCGCCGTGCTGCTGGGCGGCACCTCCAGCGAAGCCGAGGTTTCCCGTGATTCCGGCCGCAACGTGCTGGATGCGCTGCGCTCGCGCGGCATCGACGCCACCGCCGTCGACGGCATCCCGGCGTTGGCCGAGGCGCTGGTGCAGCGCCGCTTCGACCGCGTCTTCAACATCCTGCACGGCCACAAGGGTGGCGGCGAGGATGGCGTGGTGCAGGGGCTGATGGAAGCCTTCGGCATGCCGTACACCGGTTCGCCGGTGCTGGGCTCGGCGCTGAGCATGGACAAGGTGCGCACCAAGCAGGTCTGGTTGTCGCTGGGCCTGCCCACGCCGCGCTACGTGCGCCTGCTGAAGGGCGACGACGTGCATGCGGGCGCCCGCGAGCTGGGCCTGCCGGTGATCGTCAAGCCGGCCAACGAAGGTTCCAGCGTTGGCGTGACCCGGGTGTTCCAGGACAGCGATCTCGACAACGCGGTGGAACTGGCCGCCCGCTACGACGGCGAGTTGCTGATGGAACAGCTGATCGAAGGCGACGAGCTGACGGTGGGCGTCCTGGGCGACGTCGCATTGCCGTCGATCCGGATCGTGCCCAAGGGGCAGTGGTACGACTACCACGCCAAGTACGTGGCCGAGGACACCCAGTACCTGTGTCCCGGCCTGGAAGGCGACGACGAAGCCGAGATCCGGCGCATCGCGCTGGCCGCGTTCCGCGCCGCCGGATGCCGGGGCTGGGGCCGCGTCGACGTCATGCGCGATCGCGCGAGCGGACGTTTCTACCTGCTGGAAGTGAACACCGCGCCGGGCATGACCAGCCATTCGCTGGTGCCGAAGGCCGCGGGCCAGGCCGGCCTGGATTTCGCCGAGCTGTGCTGGCGCATCCTGGAACAGACGCTGCCGGAGGTGGACGGCTGATGAACGCCGTGCTGCGCATCCTCGCCTGGCTGCTGGCCGTCGCGCTTGTCGCGCTGCCGGTGGTGGCGGTGGTCAACGGCTGGATCGGCGCCGATCGCTGGCCGCTGACCCGGCTGCGCGTGCATGGCGAATTCGAGCGCGTGGATCCGGCGCAGCTGCGCGCGGTCGTGCTGCCCTATGCGCAGCGCGGCTTCTTCGCGGTCCGCCTGCAGGATGCGCAGGACGCGGTGGAAAAGCTGCCCTGGGTCGAACGCGCCGAAGTGCGCAAGCGCTGGCCCGACGTGATGGAGATCAGCATCGTCGAGCACCGGCCGTTCGCCCGCTGGGGCAAGGACCGCCTGCTTTCCGAACACGGTCGCCTGTTCCCGACCCCCAAGGCGCTGCAGGCGCTGAAGCTGCCGCAGCTGGGCGGTCCGGATTCGCAGGTGCAGGAAGTGATCGCGCTCTATAACGAGGCGCGCCAGCTGTTCGCGCCGCTCGGCCTGAGCGTGGAAGCACTGGTAATGGATCGCCGCGGCAGCTGGACGCTGATGCTGGGCAATGGCACCGAGGTGGTGATCGGCCGCGCCGATGCGCGTCCGCGCCTGAGCCGCTTCGTGCGCATGCTCCCGCAGATCCTCGCCCGCCAGGGACAGCCGCTGCTGCGCGCCGACCTGCGCTACACCAACGGCTTCGCGCTCAGTTGGGGCGCGGTGAAGCCGGGAGTGGAGATTGGTGATTCGGGATCACGCGTAGCCAATCCACCCTTGGCGGTGCATCGACGCGCCGAACCGCTCCCCGCTTTCCCCAATCCCCAATCCCCAATATCAAATCTCGGTTTTCCAACATGAATCGCAAGGGCGACAAATCGCTGATCGTCGGTCTCGACATCGGCACCTCCAAGGTCACCGCACTGGTGGGCGAATACGCCCCCGGCAATCCGATCGAGGTGATCGGCATCGGCTCGCATGAATCGCGCGGGCTGAAGCGGGGCGTGGTGGTCGACATCGAATCGACCGTGCAGTCGATCCAGCGCGCGGTCGAGGAAGCCGAGCTGATGGCCGGCTGCGAAATCCGTTCGGTCTACGCCTCGATCTCCGGCAACCACGTGCAGTGCCGCAACTCGCCCGGCATCGTGCCGATCCGGGACGGCGAAGTGACCTGGGGCGACCTGGACCGCGTGCTGGAGGCGGCCAAGGCCGTGGCCATTCCCGCCGACCAGAAAATCCTCCACGCCATTCCGCGCGAGTACAAGCTCGACAACTCGCAGGAAGGCATCCGCAACCCGGTCGGCATGACCGGCGTGCGCCTGGAAGTGGACGCGCACCTGGTGTTCTGCGCCCAGTCGGCCGCCGCCAACATCAGCAAGTGCGTGCAGCGCTGCGGCCTGCAGATCGATGACCTGATCTTCTCCTCGCTGGCGTCCAGCGTCGCGGTGCTGACCAGCGACGAGCGCGAACTCGGCGTGGTCCTGGTCGACTTGGGCGCGGGCACCACCGACCTGGCAGTGTTCATGCAGGGCGCGATCTGCCACACCGCCTCGCTGCCGATCGCCGGTGACCAGGTCACCAACGACATCGCGCACATGCTGCGCACGCCGACCCCGGAAGCCGAGCAGATCAAGGTGCGCTACGCCTGCGCGCTGGCCCAGCTGGCCACCGCCGAGGAAAGCATCCAGGTACCGAGCGTGGGCGATCGTCCGCCGCGCCGCCTGCCGCGCCATTCGCTCGCGCAGGCGGTGCAGCAGCGCTACGAGGAAATCTTCGAGATGGTCCAGGCCGAACTGCGTCGCTCCGGTTTCGAGGAGCGGGTGCGTGCGGGCATGGTCCTGACCGGTGGCGCTTCCAAGATGGAAGGCGTCGTCGAACTGGCCGAGGAAATGCTGCAGATGCCGGTGCGCGTGGGCATCCCGCAGCACGTCACCGGCCTGGGCGAAGTGGTCGGCAACCCGGTCCACGCCACCGGCGTGGGCCTGCTGCTGATGGGTAGCCAGATCGAACACCCGCGGCGGCCTTCACTGCCGACGGGCAAGGCCGGCAGCTGGTTCAAGAAGATCCAGAACTGGTATCGCGGGGAATTCTGAAGACCGGGATTCCGGAATAGGGATTCGGGATTCGCAAAAGCGACCAAGAGCAAAGAGCGGAGAGGCGGAAAGAAAGCGGCAGGTGCGGACGGTTTGCAGTAGCGATACGAACAAGCGCAAGGGCGCAAGTGTTCGCGGGTCTGGGCAGGGCGAAGGGAAACGGAAGGCACGCTTTTCCGAATCCCCAATCCCGAATCCCCAATCCCGGCAACAAGCGGCAGGTAGAGACGAATTGCAGTAGTGCGGCACGCAACAACCACTAAAACACAACAACTCGCTGGCAGAGGGCGAGGGCTGGAGGAACCGGAAGGCAGTTTTTCCGAATCCCCCATCCCGAATCCCCAATCCCGGCTCAAAGAGGACAACGGACATGGCACATTTTGAACTGGTTGAAAAGATGGCTCCGAATGCGGTGATCAAGGTCATCGGCGTGGGCGGCGGCGGCGGCAACGCCGTGGCGCACATGGTCAATGGCAGCGTGGATGGCGTTGAGTTCATCACCGCCAACACCGATTCGCAGGCCATCAAGAACTGCGGCGCCAAGCTGCAGCTGCAACTCGGCGGCAACGTCACCAAGGGCCTGGGCGCGGGCGCGAATCCGGAAGTCGGCCGCCAGGCCGCGCTGGAGGATCGCGAGCGCATCATCGAGGCGCTGGACGGCGCCGACATGGTGTTCATCACCGCCGGCATGGGCGGTGGCACCGGTACCGGCGCCGCGCCGGTGGTGGCGCAGCTGGCCAAGGAGATGGGCATCCTGACCGTGGCCGTGGTCACCAAGCCGTTCCCGTTCGAAGGCCGTCGCCGCATGCAGGTCGCGCTGAAGGGCATCGAGGAACTGAGCCATCACTGCGACTCGCTGATCACTATCCCGAACGAGAAGCTGATCACCGTGCTGGGCCGCAACGCGACCATGATCCAGGCCTTCCGCGCCGCCAACGACGTGCTGCTGGGCGCCGTGCAGGGCATCGCCGATCTGATCGTGCGTCCGGGCCTGATCAACGTCGACTTCGCCGACGTGCGCACCGTGATGAGCGAGATGGGCCTGGCGATGATGGGCACCGGCCACGCACGTGGTGACGATCGCGCGCAGGCCGCCGCCGAGAGCGCCATCCAGAACCCGCTGCTGGACGACGTCAACCTGTCCGGCGCCAATGGCATCCTGGTCAACATCACCGCCGGCCCGGATTTCACCATGGCCGAGTTCGACGAAGTGGGCCGCACCATCGAGGGCTTCGCCTCCGAGGACGCGACCGTGGTCGTCGGTACCGTGCTGGATCCGGATATGCAAGACGAAGTGCGCGTGACCGTGGTCGCCACCGGCCTGAACCGCGCCGTTGCCCGCCAGCCGGTGGGCCGTGGCCTGGACCGCGAGCCGGTGCGTGCGCCGATCAAGCTGGTCCGCGACGCGACCACCGGCCTGCCGGCTTTCGACGCCATGGCCAATGTCGATCCGGTGGCCGATGCCGTCGGCGGCCTGGGCCTGCGTCGTGGCTCGGCGGCTCCGGCCACCGCGTCGGCGCCGTCCTCGGCACCCGCCGCGGCCGACCTGCCGGCGGACTACCTGGACATCCCGGCGTTCCTGCGCCGCCAGGCGGACTGACCTCCGCCGTCTGAACACCCCTCCCGCCGGTCCGGGGGAGGGCGCGGTACCGCCATGTCCCTTTGCTGCCGGGCCCGCCCGGCCCGGCAGCCCTTTCCGTCCCCGCCGGGGGAACCGGACAGGCTCGCGCGGCATTGTTTCAGCCGTGGGACAAAGCAATTCTTCCGTTAAGATTCAGCTAATTGCGTGCTATTCTCGCCGCTCTTGGTCAGCACCTTCACCTCGGTCCCCCTCCGATGGCCCAGCAACGCACCCTCAAGAACGTGATCCGCGCCACCGGCGTGGGCCTGCACAGCGGCGAAAAGGTCTATATGACGCTGCGTCCGGCCCCGGTGGACACCGGCGTCGTGTTCCGGCGCGTGGATCTGGATCCGGTGGTGGAAATGCCGGCCAGCGCCGAACTGGTCACCGAGACCACGCTGTGCACCGGCCTGAGCTGCGATGGCGCCAAGGTGCAGACGGTCGAACACCTGATGTCCGCGCTGGCGGGGCTCGGCGTGGACAACGTCTATGTGGAGCTGTCCTCGGCCGAACTGCCGATCATGGATGGTTCCGCCGGTCCCTTCGTGTTCCTGCTGCAGTCCGCCGGCATCGCCGAGCAGGGCGCCCCCAAGCGCTTCATCCGCATCAAGTCGCCGGTGGAAGTCACCGAAGGCGACAAGGTCGCGCGGTTCGAGCCCCATGACGGTTTCCGGGTCGGCTTCACCGTGAAGTTCGACCATCCGATGATTCCGGCCTCGCAGTCGCGGGCCGAAGTGGAGTTCTCCACCGGCGCCTACATCAAGGAAGTGTCCCGCGCCCGCACCTTCGGTTTCATGCGCGATCTGGAATACATGCGCGAACGCAACCTGGGCCTCGGCGGTTCGATGGACAACGCCATCGTCCTGGACGAGTTCCGCGTCCTCAACGACGACGGCCTGCGCTACGCGGACGAATTCGTCCGCCACAAGATCCTCGACGCCATCGGCGATCTGTATCTCGCCGGGCGGCCGATCCTGGGCGCCTACGAAGGCTACAAGTCCGGCCACGCCCTCAACAACAAGCTCGTGCGGGCCCTGCTGGCCCAGCCGGAAGCCTGGGAAGAAGTGACGTTCGAGGACGCCGGCCATCCCGCGCCGGTGCTCTACGGCGCTCCCTCGATCGCCGCGGCCTGACCGCTGGCCCTTCCCATCGGAATGCTTTCTCCTGAAACCGTATCCCCCGGATGCGGCGGGCGCGCATTGTCCAATATGTGATTCAGGTCTTGTTTCGACCCTGAATTTAACTTCTTATTAACTTTTGTCTAACGACCCGGGCTGCCACGCCCGGTACCATGCCTTGCCTTCGCGTCGCGGGACCTAGCGCTTTCGCCCGCCGCGCCGGTTGTCAGGAGCAGTACCTCCTCCGGCGGAGTCCGGAGATTCCAAGGATGCCAGGACAGCCGCCAGCGCCTTGCGCGAGGCTTCCGAAACAGGTGGTGCCGTCGTTTCCGCCCGGGAATTCGGGTGGAGCGGGGCGGTTGTTGTTTTGATGGCCACTTCGGTGACCGTCAGCCCGACGGATCGGGCGGCATCAAGCAGTTCGGCGGAGGCGAGCCTGAGTTTGGCCCGCCACACGGGGGAGTCGACGATAAAAACGAGCCGTTCGCCGGCCACGTTTGCCAGACGGCAATGCGGGGCCAGGGCGGGCGGGAGACAGGGGCGAAGTTGCTGTTCCAGGGTGTCGAGCCAGAGGGCACGGCGAACCGGGTCGGCGGCAGCATCCGTCAGCGCGGCCTGCAGGGCCGGTTGTGGAGTGCTTGCGCCACGCGGCTTGGACTTCGAATCAGACATCGGTATCTATGGCTTTTCAAAACATCGTAAACAATTCGCGCGCCTGGTTGGTCCAGCATCTGGCCGGCCCCGCCTACAAGGCGCGCATCCTGGTCCATGCAAGGCCGCTCACCGTCGCTTCCTGTCTGCTCGCCGTCGGCCTGATCGCCGGCCTGGCCGGGCGCAGCGCCATGGGCATGGCCCAGGTCTCGCTGCTGCAGGCCAAGACCGAACGCCAGGACGCCGAGCTCGAGCAGGTGCGCCGCGGCGCACAGCAGGAAATCAACGCGATGGCAGCGCGCCTGGGTGAACTGCAGGCCCAGGCCAACCGCCTCAATGCGCTCGGCGACCGCCTGACCCGGATGGGCCAGCTGCAGGACGGCGAGTTCGACTTCGAGGAGCCGGTGGGCGTCGGTGGCAACGACGCCGTCTATGACATGTCGCCGGCCGAACTGGATCAGGGCGTGGCCCAGCTGGAGCGCCAGTTTGCCGCTTCCGGCCAGCAACTGTCGGTGCTGGAAGCACTGCTGTTCAACCGCGAGCTGGACAAGAACGCCACGCCCTCGCGCATGCCGATCGCCAACAGCTACATCACCTCCGGCTTCGGCGGCCGTGCCGATCCGTTCGGTGGCGGTGGCCAGTACCATAAGGGCATCGATTTCAAGGCCAGCGTCGGCGACCCGGTGCTGGCGGTGGCCGACGGCGTGGTCAGCTTCGCCGGCATCAAGGGCGGCTACGGCAACGTGGTCGACGTGGACCACGGCAACGGCTACGTCACCCGCTACGCGCACAATTCGCGCCTGGTGGTGAAGTCCGGCGACCTGGTGCGGGTCGGCCAGGAAGTGGCCAAGGCCGGTTCGACCGGTCGCTCGACCGGTGCCCACGTGCACTTCGAGGTGTGGGAAAACGGCCGGGTGGTCAACCCGCGCAAGTTCCTGGGCGATGGTCCGACCCCGGTCGGCAAGATCAAGCGCGGCTGAGCGCCGGCGCGGGACCTCCGGCAGGGTTGATTCCCCCGGGGGCGCCCCAAGCTACAATACGGTGTTGCCAGACGGGGCGCATAGCGCCCTGTTTCGTTTTGGGGTTCCCGCCAGGGTGATTGACGACGGCCCCCGACGCTCATTTCCAACCGGTTCCCTACATGATCAACAACTTGCTCACCCGTGTCTTCGGCAGTCGCAACGAACGCCTGCTGAAGCAGCTCCAACGCAGCGTCGGCAAAATCAATGCCCTGGAACCGGAGATGCAGAAACTCTCCGACGACGAACTCAAGGCCAAGACCCCGGAGTTCCAGAAGCGCATCGCCGATGGCGAGTCGGTGGACAAGATCCTGCCGGAAGCGTTCGCAGTCTGCCGTGAAGCCAGCCGCCGCGTGCTCGGCATGCGCCACTACGACGTCCAGCTGATCGGCGGCATGGTGCTGCACCTGGGCAAGATCGCGGAAATGCGCACCGGCGAAGGCAAGACCCTGGTCGCGACCCTGCCGGTCTACCTCAACGCCCTGGAAGGCAAGGGCGTGCACGTGGTCACCGTCAACGACTACCTGGCCCGCCGCGACTCGGCCTGGATGGGCCGCCTGTACAACTGGCTGGGCCTGTCGGTCGGCGTGGTCTACCCGGGCATGCCGCACAGCGACAAGCATTCGGCCTATGCCGCCGACATCACCTACGGCACCAACAACGAATTCGGTTTCGACTACCTGCGCGACAACATGGCGATGGCCAAGGAGGACCGCTTCCAGCGCGGCCTGCATTACGCCATCGTCGACGAGGTCGACTCCATCCTGATCGACGAAGCGCGCACGCCGCTGATCATCTCCGGCCCGGCCGACGAATCCCCCGAGCTGTACCTGCGGGTCAACCAGATCGTGCCGAAGCTCATCAAGCAGGAGAGCGAGGAAGGCGAGGGTGACTTCTGGGTCGACGAGAAGGGCAAGCAGGTCCATCTGTCCGAAGCGGGCATGGAGCATGCCGAGGCGCTGCTGCTGCAGGCCGGCATCCTGAAGGACGAGGAAGACAGCCTCTACGGCGCCAACAACCTCACCGTGGTGCATCACCTCAACGCGGCGATGCGCGCGCACGCGATCTACCAGCGTGACGTGGACTACATCGTGCGCGACGGCGAAGTGGTGATCGTCGACGAGTTCACCGGCCGCACCCTGCCGGGCCGCCGCTGGTCCGACGGCCTGCACCAGGCGGTGGAAGCGAAGGAAGGCGTGCCGGTCCAGCGCGAGAACCAGACGCTGGCCAGCATCACCTTCCAGAACCTGTTCCGCATGTACAAGAAGCTGTCCGGCATGACCGGCACGGCGGATACGGAAGCCTACGAGTTCCAGAGCATCTACGGCCTGGAAGTGATCGTCATCCCGACCCATCGCCCGACCGTGCGCAAGGATTCGCCGGACCAGGTGTTCCTCAACCGCAAGGGCAAGTTCAACGCGGTGCTGGCGGACATCCAGGACTGCTACCAGCGCGGCCAGCCGGTGCTGGTCGGCACGACCTCGATCGAAACCTCCGAGATGCTGTCGGACTTCCTCAACAAGTCCGGCGTCCCGCACGAAGTGCTCAATGCCAAGCAGCACGAGCGCGAAGCGCACATCGTCGCCCAGGCCGGCCGTTCCGGCGCGGTCACCATCGCCACCAACATGGCCGGCCGCGGCACCGACATCGTGCTGGGCGGTTCGCTGGAAGTGGAACTGGAGCAATTGCCGGAAGGCGCCTCCGACGCCGACCGCGAGCGCGTCAAGGCCGAATGGCAGCAGCGCCACGAAGCGGTCAAGGCCGCCGGCGGCCTGCACATCATCGGCACCGAACGGCATGAATCGCGCCGCATCGACAACCAGCTGCGCGGTCGTTCCGGCCGCCAGGGCGATCCGGGTTCGTCCCGTTTCTACCTGTCGCTGGAAGACAACCTGATGCGCATCTTCGCCTCGGACTGGGTCCAGAAGGCGATGAAGCTGATTGGCATGAAGGAAGACGACGTGATCGAGGATCGCCTCGTCAGCCGCCAGATCGAAAAGGCCCAGCGCAAGGTCGAGGCGCACAACTTCGATATCCGCAAGAACCTGCTGGACTTCGACGACGTCAACAATGATCAGCGCAAGGTCATCTATTCGCAGCGCGACGAACTGCTGGAAGCCGACTCGGTCAAGGACAACATCGACGGCATCCGTGGCGACGTCGTCGCCGAAAGCGTGGCGCGTTTCGTGCCGCCGAACTCGGTCGACGACCAGTGGGACCTGGGTGGGCTGGAGCGTGAACTGGCCGAGGAAATGGCCCTGTCGCTGCCGGTGACCGCCTGGCCGAAGGAAGCCGAGGAGCTGGACGCCGAAGCCATCGAGCGGCGCGTCCAGGAGGCGATGGACGCCCATTTCGAGGACAAGGAAAAGGTCATCGGCGGCGAGACCATGCGCGCGCTGGAAAAGCACATCATGCTGACCGTGCTGGACAAGAACTGGAAGGAACATCTGGCGCGCATGGACTACCTGCGCCAGGGCATCCACCTGCGCGGCTACGCGCAGAAGCAGCCCAAGCAGGAATACAAGAAGGAAGCTTTCGAGCTGTTCTCCGAGATGCTGGAGCGGGTCAAGCGCGAGGTCGTCACCATGCTGGCGCGCGTGCGCATCCGCACCGAGGAGGAAGTGGCCGAACTGGAAGCGCAGGAGCGCGCGATGGCCGAGGCGCAGGCGCGGCAGATGCAGTTCCAGCACGCCGATGCCGGTGGCTACGGCGCCGACGAGGAAGCCGAACAGGCCCAGGCCGCGATGGCCGGTCGACCGGTGGCGATGCCGGCCGATGCCGGTCCCAAGGTCGGCCGCAACGATCCCTGCCCGTGTGGCAGCGGCAAGAAGTTCAAGCACTGCCACGGCCAGCTGGCTTGATACCCGGCAGTTGAGTAAAAAAACAGGCGCCCGCGGGGCGCCTGTTTTTTTTGGGGGGCTGGTTCGCCGTCCCGCCCATCCCCTGTCCCTTCCCCGCCCGTGGGGGAAGGTGCCGAAGGCGGATGGGGACAACCCAGCCCAGGCAAGCCGCAAGCGACCCAACCCCGCATACCCCGAACTCTCCCTTCCCCCGCCCGCGGGGGAAGGTGCCGAAGGCGGATGGGGGCAACCCGGCCAGGGCAAGCCGCAAGCAAACCAACCCGGCACACTCCGAACCCTCCCTTCCCCCGCCCGCGGGGGAAGGTGCCGAAGGCGGATGGGGGCCAGCCCCGAACCGTGACCCGCCGCATTTGCATTCGTGCGGAAATTACCGGCAAGCTTCGGCCATGTCCTCCGAACCCCTGCGATCCATCCACGTCGTTGCCGGTGTCATCAGCGATGCTCGCGGCCGCATCCTGCTCGCCCGCCGGACCGAGGGCCGGGACCTGGCGGGCCGCTGGGAGTTCCCCGGCGGCAAGCGCGAGCAAGGCGAAACCGAGGCCGAGGCGCTGATCCGGGAACTGCAGGAAGAACTGGGCATCACCGCCGAGATCGGCGAACCCATCATCAATGTCCCGCAGCAGTATCCCGACAAGCGTTTGCGCCTGGATGTGCGACGGGTGGTGTCATGGAAGGGCAGTCCGCGCGGACATGAAGGCCAGGCGCTGGCCTGGGTGGCGCCGGAAAAACTGCCCCGCTACGCGATGCCGCCGGCCGATCGCCCGGTGGTCGCCGCACTGCTGCACCCGGATCGCTATCTGGTCACGCCGTCGCCGGCGGATGTTGCCGACGACACCTGGCTGGCGGCGCTGGAACGCGCGCTGGAAGCGGGTGTGCGCCGCTTGCAACTGCGAATGCCGGGCGTGGACGACGCCCGCCGCCGCCGCTTGGCCAGCGTCGCGGTCGAGGCCAGCCGGCATGCCGGCGTCGAGGTCCTGGTCAATGGGGACATCGGCCTGGCCCGCGACCTGGGCACGGGCGTGCACCTGCGCGCGGCTCAGCTGCCGGAACTGTCGGTGCGGCCGCTGCCGGACGGGCAAGCGGTGGCCGCTTCCTGCCATACCGGCGAGGAACTTCGTCGCGCCGAGGATCTGGGCTGCGACTTCGTGGCACTGGGCAGCGTGCGGGAAACCGCCACCCATCCAGGCGGCAGCGTGCTGGGCTGGGAGGGCTTCGCCCGCCTGCGTGAAGCGGTATCGCTGCCCATCTACGCCATTGGCGGCCTGCAGCCGGATCACATCCTGGAAGCCCGCCAGCACGGCGCACAGGGCATCGCGGCGATTCGCGGTCTCTGGGGCGGATAACCGCCGGGTTTGCCCGGGTGCGCTTTGCCTGGCCGGGTGCCCCCATCCGCCTTCGGCACCTTCCCCGCGGGCGGGGGAAGAGACGGTTCGGGGTGTGCCGGGTTGGGTTGCTTGCGGCTGCCCTGGCTGGGTTGCCCCCATCCGCCTTCGGCACCTTCCCCCGCGGGCGGGGGAAGGGAGGGTTCGGGGTGTGCGGTGTGCCGGGTTGGTTTGCTTGCGGCTTGCCCTGGCTGGGTTGTCCCCATCCGCCTTCGGCGCTTTCCCCCGCGGGCGGGGGAAGGGAGGGTTCGGGGTATGCGGGGTTGGGGCGCTTGCGGCTTGCCTGGACTGGGTTGCCCCCATCCGCCTTTGGCACCTTCCCCCGCGGGCGGGGGAAGGGAGGGTTCGGGGTGTGCCGGGTTGGGTCGCTTGCGGCTTGCCTGGGCTGGGTTGCCCCCATCCGCCTTCGGCACCTTCCCCCGCGGGCGGGGGAAGGGAACGCGCGCGTTATCGGGCGGATTTGTCCATGGCGGCCGCGAGGCGGCGGTAGCGCGCGTCGAGTTCGCTGACCGCGTGTTCCAGGTGGGTGATGTGGCCGTCGTTGACCACGATGTCGTCGGCCAGCGCCAAGCGTTCATGCCGGCTGGCCTGGGCGTCCAGCATGCGTTCGGCAAGTTCGGCATCGATGCCGTCACGCTGCATCAGCCGCTCTTTCTGCACGGCTCGCGGCACATCGACCACCAGGATGCGGGCCAGCCAGGGGTAAGCCTCCCGGCCACCGCCCTCGGTCAGCAGGGGAATGGTGGCGATGGCATACGGGCTGTCCGCATCACGGCAAAGCGCCTGCATGCGCAGGCGGATGCGGGGATGAAGGATGTCCTCCAGCGCACGGCGCTCGGTTTCGTTGCCGAACACCCGGGCGCGCAGCGCCGCCCGATCCAGTCGGCCATCGGCCTGCAGCACGCCCTGTCCGAACCGCGCCACGACCTCCGCCAATGCCGCTTCACCGGGCTCGACGATCTCGCGCGCGACCCGATCGGCGTCGGCAATGCCAACACCGCGTGCGGCGAAGGCCCGTTCCAGTGCGCTCTTGCCGGAGGCGATGCCGCCGGTCAGTCCAATGACGTATCCGCTCATCCGCCCATTATTGGCCGGAACCGTGCCGTTGTAGAACGAAGCGCAGCTTGAAGCATCCCTTCCCCCCGCCCGCGGGGGAAGGTGCCGAAGGCGGATGGGGGCAACCCCGCCAGGCAAACAGTCAGCCAAGCCAACCCGCACACCCCGAACCGTCCCTTCCCCCGCCTGCGGGGGGGGGGGGCAACCCCGCCAGGCAAACCGTCAGCCAAGCCAACCCGCATACCCCGAACCGTCCCTTCCCCCGCCTGCGGGGGAAGGTGCCGAAGGCGGATGGGGGCAGCCCGGCCAGGCAAACCACCAGCCAAGCATCCGGCGCTATTTAAGTCCGGCGAAGCGAAGGTAGGCGTCGATCAGATCCTCGCCCCAGAAGAACACCACCCAGCCGGCGACGGCCAGGTAGGGGCCGAACGGAATGGGCGTAGCCCGATCGCGGCCCTTCGCGGCCAGCCAGATCGAACCGATGATCGCGCCTACCAGCGACGACAGCAGGATGGTCGGCAGCACGCCCTTCAGGCCGACCCAAGCGCCGATGGCCGCCAGCAACTTGAAATCGCCGTGGCCCATGCCTTCCTTGCCGGTCAGCTGCTTGAACAGCCACCACACCGACCACAGCGACACGTAGCCGGCAATCGCGCCCAGCACGGCGGCCTTGGGCACCATGTAGAGGTTTTCCAGGCTGGCGATCAGGCCCAGCCACATCAGCGGCAGGGTCAACTGGTCCGGCAGCAGGCGGGTACGCAGATCAATACCTGACAGCGCCACCAGGAAGCAGCTCAGCAATGACGCGCCGAATCCCTGCCAGCCGAAGCCGAAGCGCCAGACCGAGGCGACCACCAGCAGCGCGGTCAGCAGCTCCACCAACGGGTACTGCGCCGAGATCGGCGTCTTGCAATAGCGACACTTGCCGCGCAGGGCCAGCCAGCTGACCAGCGGGATGTTCTCGAACCAGGCCAGCTTGTGCTTGCAGTGCGGGCAGTGCGAACTCTCGACCACGATGCCGGGTGGCGGCGGGTCGTAAATCTCCGGTTCTTCCAGGATTTCGCGGGCATCGCGCCGCCACTGCCAGTCCAGCTTGCGCGGCAGGCGCAGGATGACCACGTTGAGGAAGCTGCCCACCAGCAGGCCCAGGCCGGCCGCAACCGGAAAGCCCAGGCCGGGGTGTTGATCGAGAAATGCCATCGGGCGAGTTTAAACCGTTGCAGCGAGCTTGAAGATGGGCAGGTACATGCCGATGACCATGCCGCCGACCAGGATGCCGATGACCACCATGATGAAGGGCTCGATCAGGCTGGACAGCGCATCCACGGCGTTGTTGACCTCCTGCTCGAAGTACTCCGCCACCTTGAACAGCATGGTGTCCAGGGCACCGGCTTCCTCGCCGATGGCGGTCATCTGGATCACCATGTGCGGGAACAGGTTGACCTGCTTCATCGACATGTTGAGCGGATAACCGACGGCCACATCGTCGCGGATGCGATGGATGGCCTTCTCGTAGACGGTGTTGCCGGTTGCTCCGGCCACCGTGTCCAGGGCTTCGACCAGCGGTACACCGGCCTTGAAGGTCACCGCGGTGGTCCGGGCAAACCGGGCGACCGCGGACTGGTGCATGATCTGCCCCACCACGGGCACCTTCAGGATCGCGCGGTCCAGGAAGTGCTGAAACGCTGGCGAGCGCTTGAACATGAAGATCGAGAGGAAAATCGAGCCCACCACTATGAGCAGAATGAGCCACCACCAGCTGACCATGAAGCGCGACATGGCGACGATCATCTGGGTGAACGCCGGCAATTCACCACCAAAGCTCTTGAAGGTCTCCTCGAACTGCGGCACCACGAAAATCAGCAGGATGGCGCTGACGATAATCGCCACCGCGATCACCATGGCCGGGTAGAACAGCGCCTTCTTGATCTTGCCCTTCAGGGCCTCGATGTTTTCCTTGTAGCTGGCGATGGTATCCAGCACCGTTTCCAGCACGCCCGCGCTTTCACCGGCGCGGACCAGGTTGCGGTAGAGCTCGTCGAACTGCACGGGATGCTTGCTGATTGCCTCGGTCATCGACGAACCGCCTTCGATGTCGGTCCGGATCTGGCCAACCATCTTCTTCATGCGCGGGTTCTTCTGGCCGCCCTCGATGATTTCCAGCGAGCTGACGATCGGCACGCCCGATTTCATCATGGTCGCCATCTGGCGACTGAAAAAGGCGATTTCCTTGGGCGTGATGGTACGGCCGCTAGAGCCAAATAGCGGCTTGGGCTTGACCTTGACGACGTTGGGGGTGATGCCCTGCTTGCGCAGTTCGGCGCGGAGCATGTTGGCATTCTTGGACGTCTGCTCGCCCTTCATCTTGACGCCGCGCTTGTCGACGCCTTCCCAGACGAAGGTACTCATCGGATTGTCTCGAGCCGGGTTGGCAGCGGTCTTCTTGGCGGCAGAACGGCTAATGGCCATCAGGGTATCCCCGTCCGGCTTCCCCGACCGGACTTCATTCCGCATGGTAGCGGTTTACGGCGTGAAGGGAACTCCCCCGGCCTGTGACGCGGGGCAGGATTTGGCAACCTGCCCCGTCCCTGGGGGGAAAGAAGCGAAGCCGGGAGTCGATTCGGGGCAACTCAATCCTTGGTGACGCGGTTGATCTCGGCCAGGCTGGTGACACCGTTCCGGACCTTCATCAAGGCCGACTGACGCAGATCCCGGACGCCGGCCCTCTGCGCGGCCTCGGCGATCTGGATAGCGTTGCCACCCTCCAGCACGATGGTCGCAATCTCCTCGCTCATCGGCATGACCTGGTAGATGCCGGTACGGCCCTTGTAGCCTTCGGTGCATTCGTCGCAGCCCACGGCGTCGTACAGGGTGAAGCCGGCGCTGATTTCGTCCTCGGTGAATCCTTCTGCCACCAGGGCGTGATGGGGCAGTTCCACCGGCTGCTTGCACTTGGTGCACAGGCGCCGGGCCAGACGCTGGGCGATGACCAGGGTCACCGAACTGGTGATGTTGTAGGGTGCGATGCCCATGTTCATCAGGCGGGCGATGGTCTGCGGGGCATCGTTGGTATGCAGGGTGGACAGCACCATATGGCCGGTCTGGGCGGCCTTGATGGCGATCTCGGCGGTCTCCAGATCACGGATTTCGCCGACCATGATGATGTCCGGATCCTGGCGCAGGAAGCTGCGCAGGGCCGCGGCGAAGGTCATGCCGCGCTTGGTGTTCTGCTGCACCTGGTTGACGCCGGGAAGGCGGATTTCCACCGGATCCTCGACCGTGGAGATGTTGCGGATCTCGTCGTTGAGGATGCCCAGCGCGGTATACAGCGACACCGTCTTGCCCGAACCGGTCGGACCGGTGACCAGCACCATGCCGTAGGGCTTGTGGATGGCGTCCTCGAACAGCTTCTGCTGATCCTTCTCGTAGCCCAGCTTGTCGATGCCCAGCTTGGCCGCGCTGCCGTCCAGGATACGCAGCACGACCTTCTCGCCGAACAGGGTCGGCAGGGTGCTCACGCGGAAGTCGACCTGCTTGCTCTTGCTGAGGTTCAGCTTGATGCGGCCGTCCTGGGGAACCCGCTTCTCGGCGATGTCCAGCTGCGCCATCACCTTCAGGCGGGCCGCGATGCGCTGGTTGAGCTTGGTCGGCGCCTTGGCGACCTGCTTGAGGATGCCGTCGATGCGCAGGCGCACCCGGTAGTCGTTCTCGTAGGGCTCGAAGTGGATGTCCGAGGCGCCTCGCTTGATTGCGTCGATAAGCACCTTGTTGACGAACTTGACCACCGGAGTGTCGTCGCCCTTGGCGTCGACACCGGACTCGTTGGCAGCCTCGTCGTCGTTGCCTACCTCCAGGTTCTCCAGCCCTTCCTCGTCGTCACCACCAAAGGTGCTGCCGAGGTTGCTGCTGGCATTGATCCACTGATCAAGTGCCCGCCGCAGGGAATCGTCGTCGACCAGGATAGGTTCCACCACCAGGTTGGTATGGAACTTGATCTCATCCAGTGCCTGCATCTTGTTGGTCGGGTCCGAGACGCCGACGAACAGCTTGTTGCCGCGCTTGTAGATGGGCAGAACCTGGTGTTTCTGCAGCAGCTCCTCGCTGACCAGCTTGACCGCATTGTGGGCGACGTCGAAGGAAGCGACATCCAGCAGCGGCATGCCGAACTCGACCGCGTTGGCGGCGGCCATCTGAGAAGGGGAGGCGAGCTTCTTTTCCGCGATCCACTGAGCAAGCGGGACCTTGGCTGCCTGCGCATCGGCCATCGCGCCGCGGGCGGCGGTTTCGTCGAGCGCCCCGTCCATGACCAGACGGCGTGCGATACCGGTGATGCCAACCAGATTGGCGGTGGGGACGGCACTCATGCGCGTTCTCCTGAAATTCGGCTAGATACTAGCCAGACGGGGGATTCCGGAGCAAGCCAACCGCGGCGACCGGCTCATGGTTAGGCGATGCCGCGGATGATCCGGGCATAGTGAGCGGTACAGGCTTGCCAAGACCATTGGCTTGCCAAGCTGTGGGCGGCACATCGCAGGGCGCGGAGCCGGTCGGGATCGGCGATGGCCGAGGCGAGCAGGGCGCGCAATTCCTGCGCCTGGTTGGCCCGGTGCTCATCGTGGACGAACACGCCATCCAAGCCGCCCTCCGCGAAACTGCTTGCAACTTCCGAGCTAACCAGCACCGGCAGCCCGCAGGCCAGCGCTTCCTGGACTACCAGTGGAAAACCCTCGCCCACGCTGGGAAGTACCATCAGGTCCGCGGCCCGGTACAAATCCGCCAATTGTGCCGGCGCAAGGTCTTTCAGCAAGTTGATGTTGTCCCGCGGGATATCCCAGGACGCCGGACCCAGAGGTCCCTTGCCGACGAAGGTCCATTCGGTGCCGGGAAGGTCCACGCAGCCGCGCAACAAATGGACACCTTTCTTTTCGACGAAACGTCCGACAAACAGCATCTTGAGCTTTCCGTCTCGCGACCGCTCCGGAATGGCCGGATGAAAGATCTCGTGATCCACGCCATTGAAAACCACCTCGGGGCGGTTCCTGAACTTCACGAACGCCGAGAAGTAGGCATGCACCGTCGGCGAAACAAAGGTCACCGCGTCCGAGGATGCCAACATTCCCCGGGAGATCGTCCGGTTGGCCAATCCATGCAGGAAACGGAGCAAGCCGGACCGGAAAGGAATCGTGCCGATGTGCTGGGTAATCAGGATTTTCTTGCGCTGCCGTTTGGCGAAAGCAAAGGCTGCGAGCGACGACAGGTACAGACAGTCGTGGATATGGACCACTTCCGCCTTGCCGATGGCGCGATTTAGCTGGCGCATGCTGGAAAGGCCCCACAACGGGGCCGGCAGACCGACTGCTTTCTCGAGGAAGTCGACGGACTCGGCACGGGTGATGTGCAAGGTGGTGGTAGAAGCCGCCGGCATTTCCTCCGGCGGTCCACCCGCAAACCAGTGCAGCGGGAAGCCCGCCCGGTTCAATTGTTCCGACAGGTGGCCTGCAACGCGCTCGATGCCCCCGCCGTGCCGGGGAAAAAAAGCGCTGACAACCACCACGGCGGGAAACTTCGGCGATGCCATCAGTCGGCCCGCAGACCCGAAGCGACGATGACGTACACGGCCGAATTCGATTCCCGGATGGAGGCCGGGGTCAGCCAATCCTCCAGTTTCATGCGCAGATGCATGAAACCGCAGATGATGGCCGATGCCCACTGGCCCGGCATGCCGAACCGGGACAGCACGGTGTGATAGCCGATCGCCCTGAACTGGGTCGTCCAGGCCAGCGGACCCACCAGTGCCTGGATGCTCTCGGGCTCGAACCCGCGTTCGGCCAGTTCCCTGACCAGCCCATCCCGGGTCCAGCGCCGGTAATCGGTTGGGTGGGGATGGTAAAGCCAGGTTCCGTGAGTACTCAGCACCAGGCGCCCGCCGGGCTTGAGCACCCGCCTGCATTCGCGCAGGTAGCTGTCGATGTCCCAGACGTGTTCCAGCACCTGGACGGACAGAACGCAATCCACGGCGCCGTCATCGAAAGGCAGGCGCTGGTCCGAAGCCAGAACCACGTCCACCCCTTCGCCAGGCACGATGTCGCAGGCGACGTAACGATCGAACATCGGCGCGACGATCTCACGATACGGAGCAGTCCCGGAGCCGTAGTCGACCACGACGCCCGAAGGGCGGGATGCCCGCCGGCAGCCCGTCATGAGGGCTGCCCTCAACAGATTGAGCGTGTAGGCGTCGTGCTTCCAGAATGGAGGCTTCAGTCTGCTATCGTCGTGCATCGCCAACCACCTCGCCGAGCCCGCCAGCCCCATGGTTCCCCGCAGATCCGCGCCCAGATTCCTCATCGTAGGCGGCTTCTGCTATGCCCTGAATTTCCTGATTCTTCTCGTAGCCACCCAAGCGGTGCATCTCCACTATCTGCCTTCGATGGTGATATCCATCCTGGTGGTCAACGTGGTGGGATGGTGGCTCAACAGAACCTGGACCTTCGACGCCGGGGCAACTGGCCTGGCTACAAGTTTCATTCGCTACACCACCGCGTCGATGGCGAGCATGTTGTCCGCGTTGGGCGCCATGGTCGTATTGGTCTCGCTGCTGGGTATTCATCCGCTGCTTGCCAATGTCCTGGTGGCGGTCGCGATGGTGGTGGTCAACTTTTTCCTGCACCGGAATTGGTCCTTCAGGAAGCGTGTGGATTCCGGCAGAACAGGGAAACATACTGGAGGCGGTTGGTAAGCGCCCCCAATAGCCCTTGATGGCATCGCGCCGGCCAGATGCGCCGAACTTCCAGCCATCCCATATCCTCGAGGACCGATTTCCACTCCCATTTCCGCTGATAGTTGTGGGGGGACGGGATCCCGAAACGCCGATTGCCCAGTTCATCGAGAATCGCAAGCGCGTACTCGCCGAGCCGCGTCTGGTAGGTATGGTCCTTGATGAGGATATACCTGTCGGAGACCCGTGCCAGTTCCCTGAGGCTGTCATGCGGTGATGGGCAATGGTGGAGGACATCGATGGCATAGGCGATGTCGAACGAGCGGTCAGCGTAGGGAAGCGGCGAATCGCCGTCATACAGGGTCGGGGTGAAGTACACGACATCACGTAGCTTCACGTCGATCGCCTCAATTCGATCGAAGCGCTGTCGCTTTGCCAACTGGGCGGCATACCAACCGTCACCTGAGCCGAAATCCAAGGCATTGCCAGCACCTTCCGCCATGGCCAGCACGGACTCGAACTCCCGCAACGTCCTTTCCTTGTAGCCGCTCATGACAGCAATTTCCTGCGCGCGGGAAGCCGGATTGCCTCGAGGAGGAACGCGGTAATGAAAAGTTCGCTGCCAAGTGAAAGGAAGGTGGTCGACGGCACCACAAGGCGCATGGTTTCCCTAGGGTCCAAGGCACCAAACCCGGATCGTGCCCAGTCGACGAATGCGGAGGCGGTAATGCCCAGGCCGGCGAGCAGCAACAAGAGGGAGCAGGCAATGAGGAACTCGAGCGACGGTTGGGTCATCGCGCGGTTGCTGGCTGGAGGCAGCCAGCCATTCCGGATGCCGATGGAAGTGGAAAGGAACGAAAACATGATCATCTGGAAACCTACCACGAGCATGACGCCCGCATAGGCCATGGTATGGATGTCCAAGCCGATATGGCCGATCACCACCAGGTTCGAATAGATGATCAGCATCAAGACCGCCCCCAGCGCGCTCAGCACGATGCCGGGAAACAGGAACAGCCATCGCGGACTGTGCAGGAACAGGAACTTGAGGTGGCGCCAGCCATCCCGCCAGGTGCGCAGGTGGGGAGGGCGGCTGCGACCATCCTTGCGCAGGGTAGTGGGAACTTCTGCAATCCTGAGGCCGTGCATGGAACTCTTGACAACCATTTCACTGGCGAACTCCATGCCATCGGAGTTCAGGGCAAGTTCCAGGATCGCATCACGACGGAAGCCGCGCAGGCCGCAATGAAAATCACCGATGTCGTTTCGATAGAAGAGCCGCCCGATCGCGCTCAATACCGGATTTCCAAGGTACTTGTGCAGGAACGGCATGGCGCCCGGACTGATGCCTCCCTTGAAACGGTTGCCCATCACCAGTTCGTTGCCGGCCCGTAGTGCCTGGAGCATCAGCTCAAGTCGAGAGAAATCGTAACTCTGGTCGCCGTCTCCCATGATGACGTATCGACCGCGCGCATGTTCAATGCCTGATTGAAGTGCGGCGCCGTATCCACGCCGGTCTGCCGTGATGACTCGGGCCCCTGCATCCAATGCCAGTTGTTGGGAGCCATCTGAGGAGCCATTGTCCGAAACCAGGACTTCGCCTGAGACGTCCAGCCTCCTGAGAAAGGAGGCAGCTTCCTGCACGCAGGCAGAAATCGTCTCTGCCTCGTTGAGGCAGGGAATAAGGATGGTCAGCTCCAGTGGGAGCGGAGTTCGTTCCAGAACCATTTCATCATTTCCGTTCATAGCGTCGCATCTCCGCTTCGAAGCCTGCGAAACCCCGCTTTCCTTCATAGGGAAGCTTGCACTCGAACTTGCCCACATCCTGCCACCACGTATTTGGGGTGCCTACAAGAATCGGCTGGAACTGGCCTGTGAAGGCGTACGAAATGTAATTATTTTCGTAAGAAAGGATAAGAACTGCGCTGTCGTACTTGGGATAAATTCTCACCCACATATCGTTCACCTTCTCTATTTGAGGGGCGAGAGGGTGGAAAATTTCCGGACAAGCATGCTCGAATGCGTCAAATATGCGTTCCGCGTTTTTACGTTCCGCCACATAGCGTGAAGGAGATGCCGCTGCATCGCAAATGACCAGTTCTTCCGGCAAGGCTTCTTCGAGATGGCGATTGAGCGCGATGTCCAATGCAGGAGCCGCGTTGATATTCGCTTCCTGGCATGTTCCATCCACGATGCGAAGATCAAGGCGATCCAGATAGTCATTGCCCCGGTTGACGAGGGCCGCATCCGGAAGGCGTGCGTCGATAAGCGCGGGCCTCTGCAGCACGATTTTGATATGCCCGGCATGCTTGTGGATGAGCCGGAACAATCCTTTCGACGCTGGGCCTTGGCTGGGCAGGGAGTTTTGTCCATTTACCAGGACGACAAACGCGGAATCCGGGTGCACCCGCGTGACCAGTTCAGTGTGGGACTTCTGGGCGAGCGAGATGAAAAGATAGGGTTGTTCGGTGAGATTGGCTGGCAGGTCAATGGATACCCAATCTTTGGACCACTGTTGGGAATTCCATCGTTTAATGCCAGCGTCGAAGGTCACGAAAATCTGCAGCAATAACAGGAGCCAGCCTACGAGTATTGCGTACCTGCGTGGCAGGAAAGTGCCAAGCAGCAAGGTGGCGGCGGGGCCGAGCGCCATGAACAAAGGAATGGCATAGCGTGAGTTGCCGGAGGTCATCAGCCAAAGCACGTAGGATGCCAGAACGAAAATGGCGTACTTCCAGGCATCCGGATATCCGATAGGCGAAACCATTACCCAGTTCCGGCGTACGACTAGGGACAGGGCGGAAAAAGCAGCGGCCAGCAAGAGTGCGAGAGGCAGGATGTTGGGAGCGGATACTTCGAGGTGAGACCAGGAATTGTATTTCGCCAACTCCAATGGGGTGAGCATTGCTTCGCCAAAGGACGCTGGAACGAAACGCCCCACAACGGCCGCATCGGTGGCATACAAGGGCGATTCAAACAGAGAGTTGAAAAAGGGAAATAGAGGATTTCCGGTGTACTTGTAAAGCAGAAAGCTCCAATAGCCCTGGAACGATGCCAATCCTCCGAGCATACCCAGCGCAAGTGCGAAGTTCCGGTTAAACCATTGCCTGGCGGCCTCCTCTCTGAGCGGAAACGTCGCGCACGCGATGAGGGCAATGGCGAATACCAGATTGGTGAGTTTTACGGCTATGGCCGCACCAATAAGTACTCCTGCAACTGCATGCGCAGCAGGGGTTTTTTTTGTCAGGATGAGCCAAAACGCACCCAGTACCAATGCCGAACCTACTGGGTCCGTGAAAGTGGAGCCAATATGGGCTAGCAGGATGGGGCAGATGAGCCCGGCCAGGATGCCCGGTACCACAAGTGGGAGCCGCTCTGGCCGACTACGTATCAGGTCGCGGCTGATTAGCAGAAGGAAGATGCCATTGAGGCTATGGACGGCTGCCAGGATGATGCCGGTAGCCAGACTGGTGAGGTGCGCTTTCTGGGCAAGTGCGAATGGCAGGAATCCAATGGGATTCAGGAATCCCTGCATGCCTGCGCCGAAGTAGTCCTGGTCGAACCGATGTCCGAACAATGTCTGAGCCGCATACGCGTGGTATGCGAAGTAATCCCAAGGGGTGTCGCGACCGAGGTATATAGAGATGCCTACGAGCGACAACGAGATCAGGAGCGCCAGAGTCGGCACTTTGAAGACGAGCGTAATAAGGCGTGTCATGTCCGTCGCGCTGGTATTTCTTGAAGGTATCGCATCCCCGAACGCTTAAGTATCTCGCATGGGCCGCGCAAGAAAAAAGCCCCGCGTTGCGGGGCTTTTTCGAAAATCAGGAAGCTTGAATCACGGGCCTTGGCAAGTGCCGGGACGGTACTGGGCGGGGATGCTGCCGCCGCAGGTCCAGGTGACCTGCTGGGTGGCGGAGTTCATCGTCGCGACCAGCGTGATGTTGCCGGTGACGTTCGGGATAGCACGCGAGGTCGCGGTGATGGTACGGGTACCCGCATCCCAGGTAATGCCGCTGACATAGGTGGAGGACTGCTGTTCCGGCGTCCAGCTGGCGTTCGGCAGGCTGCCGGTGCCGGCGGCATACTCGGAGACTGCAGTGCGCGCGGCGGAGGCGGCCAGGATCACTTCGGAGACCTTGGCCTTCTTGGTGTAGTCCGAATAAGCCGGCAGCGCGATGGCGGCCAGGATGGCGATGATGGCGACCACGATCATCAGTTCGATGAGGGTGAAACCCTGCATGTTCTTCTTCATGAACTTTCCCCTTTCAGGATTGGCTTGGATGGTTAAGGACACACCGGCCCCGTGTCCCTAAGCGGTGGACCGTGGGCGCCGTGCAAGACGACGCACGTGCTTTAAGTCACGTGCAGGATGTGTGCCAACTGTAAGCGCCTCTTTCCCGGTTCCTTGACGGCTTGCGGGAAAGACCCCAGACACCTAAGTCGAGATAACTATGACATCAATCTCGTTGAAGCGGTATCGGGAAAAGGGGGGATCAACCGCGGGGATGATCACAATCTGACAATTTGGCCATGCGCTCACGAACCGCCAGCAGGGAAGTCTGTCAGTGAAAATATACGGCACAAAGTGACAATTTGCGTCACTTTTCGAGTCGGAAGATTGACGGGTTGTCGATTGGTGAGGGGACGGGATAGCAGGGGCCGAGGACGAACTACCTGCACTGATTGTCAAACCGCCGTCACGGCGAACCCGGCGAGGAGGAGTGGGGTTCGCCATTGCCCGTCCCTGGGAAAGGGCACCTGGCGAGTTTGGCTGTGGCTACCCTGACCCGGGCATCAGGGAACACGTCGTCCACGCATGACGTGGGATAACGAGAATGACTGCTGCGACCGGGGGCGTTGTGCGGGACGATCCCATGGATTCCATCTCACGATGGTGCCAAGGGCACTGCCGCCTCCGGCCTGAGCATGCCCGGACCGAAACCCTGTTTACCAACCGGGTCCATGGCAAACCTGCAAGGGTTCAGGCCACCGCAGCATGGCGGCAAGCAGGCCGTGCTCTCTCAAGCGACCGGCAAGCTGCGATGCCGCTATGCCTGCGGCAGCATTTGTGACCGCTTCCTATTTCGCTCACCCATCCATTCTTGTCGCAGGGCCAGCGGCTCACTTGCATCCACTCGCCGTTGGAATTCCAGTTGCCATTATGTGTGTCCGCGCAAGTAATGGCGTATCGGTTGTCGTCAACCTCGCTACAGAACTTGATAGTGGTCGGGATGCCGATGAACCCCGCCTTGTCTGGATCAGTGCCCGGTTAGGCCATGAATACGAGATCCTTCCAGGCCGGTCCATCCGAGTTTGAGTTCTGCAAAGAAAGAGGGCGGCTGGCTGTACAACGGTTGACATGGTCTTGATACTGCGAAATCACCCTTGCTGGCCAGGATGGCGATCCGCCTTTCGTCTTCCGGCAAGTCGAGCGCGGGGGTTGTTTCCGATAGATTCATGGCAGTTCTTTGGCCTGAATTTCGGCGCCAAGTCGGTCCAACACTCCCAAGGCCCATGTTCGCCTATCCATCCATTCTCATCGTAGGGCCAGCGGCCCAATTGCATGTACTTGCCATTGAAATTCGAGGTGCCATTGTGCGTTTTGCTGCAAGTAATGGCGTATCGGTTGACGTTAATCTCGCTGCAGAACCTGGTAGTGGCCGGGATGCCGATGAACCCCACCTTGTTTGGGTCGGTGCCTGGTTCGATTTGATGAATTCGAGCCTCTTCCAGGCCGGTCCATCCGGATCGGAGTTCTGCAAGCAGGGCCGCCGCCTGGGCACGGGTAGCGTAGTCTTGATACTGCGGAATCGCGATGGCGGCCAACAGGGAAATGATGGCGACGGCGATCATCAGTTCTATCAGTGAAAACCCGATTTGCATGCTCTTTCTCATGTGAATTTCCCTTCTGTGCAAATGGATGCGGGCTCTCCTGTTGGACTCTCCTGACAGGGCTGCGGACATCCAGCAGAAGATTGAGTGCGAGAAAAACAAACCCCGCGTATGCGGGGTTTGTTTAGCGGCTCCTGACAGGGGCGTTTATTCCATGCAGGTTGCGCGCACTTGAACGGGCCGGAGGTCAGGCCCCCGGGCACCCCTTTGGTGCGAACCTCTTCGCCACCGTGGTGCTGCAAGACCAAGCACCAGTGGTTGCATCGCGAGCCAGGGTCATCTTCAGGCCGTTGAAATCCGCGTTGCCATTCTGGGTGGCCGAGCATTCGATACTGGTGGTGCCCGTGACGGTGATCGTTTTGCAATAGGTAGTAGCGGATCGGATGCCGATGAATCCCTCCTTGTCAGTGTCTGTCGTCGGGGCTGCTCCATCAGCGAGTGCTTGTTCGAAGCCGATCTTGCCCGGGGTGAGCTCTGCCAGCAGTGCGGCGGCCTGCGAACGAGTGGCGTAGGCCTGGTAGTTCGGCAGCGCGATGGCCGCCAGGATGGCGATGATCGCGACGACGATCATCAATTCGATCAGGGAGAAACCCTGGGCGTTCTTGTTCATGTGTGACTTCCCCGTGTTGCTTTGCTTGGTAAGTGAAGGCATGCCCGCGATCCATCCTGAAGCGATGCCGGTGACGCGGCATCGAGACATTCACTTCTTCGGAAGCGCAGGGCATCTGCCTGGTTCGGCGCCTTCATCCGCATCCAAGAAGATCCACAGTTCGGAATACGAACATCCGGCGCGGCGGGGAAGATATCGGCGGTGCAGAGGGGCTTAATGGTGGAAGGTCACACTCTTCATCAGAGTGATAGAACTCGCGCACCTGAGGACAAAAATCGTCAATCCCTGTTAGTAATAGGGTGATTTTTCTGAATGTGATTCCTGCATATGGTTGCGGACAGCGTGGCGTGCACGAAAGGATTCTCTCCTTCGAAGTGAAGATGAGGTTTCCGAGGGCATGTACGCCGGTTATCCGGAAGCCGTTTAGGGGGACGGCTATTACGGCGACTGAGGGGAAGCTATGGGTCCCCAAATGCAGCCCTTCGGCCGGAATTTTGGCGCCAACGAAGTCCGACAACCTAACCAGCTCTCAATCGGAGGCGCATTTCCCGTTTGTCGAGAAATCCACATGCTGTTGCCATTGAAACTATCAGTGCCGCCCTGGGTAAGGTCACACTGAATTCCGGCATATCCCCGATTCGGTGGATCGAAGCCGTTGTGCGTGATTGAAACGCTCTTGCAGTAGCGGGTGGACTTCCCGATGCCGACAAAGCCCGGATCTTCAGGGTTGACGGATGGCGCCACTCCACTGTTAAGGGCCAGCTCAAAGCCCGTCTTTCCTGCGGCCAATTCTGCCCGTAGTGCCGCCGCCTGCGCGCGGGTCACATAGTCCTGATAGAGCGGTAGCGCGATGGCTGCCAGAATGGCGATGATCGCCACCACGATCATCAGTTCCACCAGGGTAAACCCCCGCGTTTTTCTCTTGACGCTTCGTTGTGTGGTACTGGACTTCATGCTTTTCTTTCTTGATGTGCGCCGGTCGGACGGCGGCCAGGGAGGAGCGAGGCGATGAGAAGTGGCGTATGTCGCATGCAAGCAACGGCAGCGGTTCCGATGGACAGTTGAACCGTGCCCATCGCCCACGGCTTGGGATTTTCCGGGCGCGATTCAACGATGAGCCGAAACAAATGGCGCGCGCGATGATACTGGCGGCCTGGTGACCGAGGGATGGTGGGGATCACGCTTTCTTTCAGAGTGAAAGCGTTTGGGCTTGTGACGACAAGAATCGTCAATTAGCGAGGGGAGCCGTGCATCGCGTGGATGCGGAGATGTGAGTTCTTTGATCTGGGGGCTGTGACTGGCACGAGCGCGTGGTTGCTCTTTTTCTGATGTGCGCTCGCGGAAGATGCGCGGCCAAGAGCAAGTCCCCCTCGGTCCCCCTTTTTCAAAGGGGGAGGAGCCCGAGTTCAATACGAGGGGCACTTTTGGGGGTTGGGGCGATTGCCAGGCTGCTGGTGCCTGACGGATGGAGTGCCCTGGGTGCCTGCCTTCAGACGCGGGTCAAGCGGCGTGCGGTCATGCAGGCCGCTATTCCATCCCGAGTTTCTTCAGCTTGTAGCGCAGCGCGCGGAAGGTGATGCCGAGTTGGGCGGCGGCGCGGGTCTTGTTCCAGCGGTTTTCTTCCAACGCCTTCTGGATGGCCGCGCGTTCCAGTTGCTCGATGTAGTTGGGCAGCGGGCCGCCGGCGGGATCGATGTCGATCGGGGGTGCGCCGGGAACGATGCCGGGCGTGGCAGCGGCGACCGGCACATCGGCAACGCCCACGCGCGGCGTGGCGGCGGGTTGCGGCAGGTAGAGATCGCTGACCTCGATGCTGTGGCCGTCGGCCATCGCCAGCGCGCGTTCCAGGATGTTCTCCAGTTCGCGGACGTTGCCGGGGAAGGGATAGCGGCGCAGTTCGGCCATCGCGTCGGGCGATACCGAAGGGGCGTTGCGGCCGTGCTGATCGGCGAGCCGATCGAGGATGGCGCTGGTGAGCTGCGGCAGGTCGCTGGCGCGCTCGCGCAACGGCGGCACCCGCAGTTCGATGACGTTGATGCGGTAGTAAAGATCGTGGCGGAAGCGACCATCGCTGGCCAGTTCGCCGATGTCCTTGTGGGTGGCCGAGAGGATGCGCACGTCGACCTGCACTTCCTGCGCGGCGCCGACCGGGCGCACCGCCTTTTCCTGGATGGCGCGCAGCAGCTTGACCTGCATCGGCAAGGGCAGCTCGGCGACTTCGTCCAGGAACAGGGTGCCGCCGTTCGCCGCCTGGAACAGGCCGGCCTTGTCGGCATGGGCGCCGGTGAAGCTGCCCTTCTTGTGGCCGAAGAACTCGCTTTCCATCAGTTCGGCCGGGATCGCGCCGCAGTTGACCGGCACGAACGGGCCGCTGGCGCGGGCACCCTGCTCGTGGATGGTGCGGGCCACCAGTTCCTTGCCCACGCCGGATTCGCCACGGATGTAGACCGGCGCCTGGCTGCGGGCCACCTTGCCGATGGTGTCGCGCAGGGTGGCCATCGCGGGCGAGCTGCCCAGCAGCCGGCTGGCCTGCTCGGGCGGCGGCGCCGGTGCCGGTGCGCGCTCGGCGTTGTTGAGTTCCAGCGCGTGCTTGACCAGTCCGCGCAGGACGGTGAGATCCACCGGCTTGCTGACGAAATCGAAGGCACCGGCCTTCAGGGCCTCGACCGCCAGTTCGATATTGCCGAAGGCGGTGATCATGGCGACCGGGGTGCGCGGGTAGTTGCGGGAAATCTCGCCGACCAGCTCGATGCCGTTGCCGTCGGGCAGGCGCATGTCGGTGAAGCAGAGGTCGTAGCTGTTGCGCGACAGGAGCTCGCGCGCCTCGCCGAGGTTGGCCGCGGTGTCGATGCGCAGGCCCATGCGGCCCAGCGTCAATACCAGTAGTTCGCGGATGTCACGTTCGTCGTCGACGATCAGGGCGCTTCGGTTTTCGCTCATGGATCCCCCTTCAGCCCCTGTCCGTTCAGTGTACCGGCTGAACAGGACTGCCGGCTAGTGTGACTACATTGATATGAAGGTGGTGGCAGTGCGGGGGCGGTACGCCCCTGGCTTGTGATGGCCGACACTGTTGGCACCGGTCGTTGCGGTGGAGCTTCCGGGATGGATGTCGTTGAATTGATTGGCAGCATCGCTCTGGATGCGTGTCCCCCTTTGGGGCTTTCAGCAGTCGACCAGCGGGTCGAAGGGGATTGGGATCTCTTCCGGGACCGCGTGCAAATCCCCCGTCGCCCGCTGGCGCGGGCGCCCGCCCCCTTTTGCAAAGGGGGCTAGCAGGGGCTGGCAATGCTGGGGGCCCAGGATGCAGTTCTTCCTTCTTCAAAGGGGGCTGGCAGGTGGACCGGCAAGCCCGCGGACAGGGGATGGCCTCTCCCTTTTTCAAAGGGGGAGCGAGAGGGATTTGCTCCTTCCGGGACCGCGTGCAAATCCCCCGTCGCCCGCTGGCGCGGGCGCCCGCCCCCTTTTGCAAAGGGGGCTAGCAGGGGCTGGCAATGCTGGGGGCCCAGGATGCAGTTCTTCCTTCTTCAAAGGGGGTTAGCAGGTGGATCGGCAAGCCTGCGGACAAGGGACTCCCTTTTTCAAAGGAGGACCGAGGGGGATTTGCTCCTTCCGGCACCGCGCGTGGATCCTCGGTCGCCCGCTGGCGCGTGAGTAGCCAATGCAGGTTCCGGCTCAGGCCGGCAGCAGTGCGTGCGGGCCGGGGAGGGTAATGCGGAAGCAACTGCCGCCGCCGGGCACCGGGACGTATTCCAAGGTCGCCTGGTTGGCCCGGCACAGCTCGCGGGCGATGTAGAGGCCCAGACCGGTGCCGTGCTCGGAGGTGGTGAAGAAGGGGCGGAACAATTGCGCGGCCACCGCTTCGGGAATCCCGGGGCCACGGTCCATCACGTCGATCATGGGCCGGTGGTCGGCCTGGAACACCCGTACCCGTACCCGCGCAGACTCGCCGGGCAGGCGCCCGTAGTTCATCGCGTTCTGCACCAGCACGGTCACCACCTGCTGCAGATGGCGCAGGTCGACCAGCGCCGGCACCGGACGGGGGCCGATGACGGCCTCCAGGGTGTCGGTCTCGATCGACAGCGATTGCTGGTATTCGTCGATGAAACGGCGGACGAAGGTGTTGAGATCCACGTGTTCCGGACTGGCGCGCTCACGCCGGGCCAGGCCGAGCACGCTTTCGACGATGCCATTGGTGCGCTGGCACTGCTGGTGGATGATCTGCAGCAGGCGGCGGTCGCCGTCGATGATCTGGTGGGATTCCTCCAGCAACTGGACCGCGTAGTTGATGGCGGCCAGCGGGTTGCGGATCTCGTGGGCCAGGCTGGCGGAGAATCGGCCCAGCGCGGCCAGGGTGAGCGATTCGGCCCGGCGCGAGACCACGGTGGCGTCATCCAGGAAGATCAGCGAGGTCTCGCTGTCGGCCAGCAGGCGGGCGAACCGGGGCTGCACCTCGGGCTGGTCGGGCGACAGCTGCATCGGGGTGTCATCGGCCTGCCAGCCGTTGCGCCAGCGCTGCAGGCGGCGCGCCAGTTCCGGCGCGGTATGGGTCAGCAGGACGCCGAGGCCATCGCTGGCACCTTCGCCGCCATCGCCCAGCAGCAGGCTGGCGGCCTCGTTGGCCAGTTTGATGTGGTTGTCCGCGTCCACCACCAGCACGCCGGTGCGCATGCGGCGGATGATCAGTTCGTTGATCTCCACCAGGTTGGCGACTTCGGCGCCACGCTGGGTGGCCAGGGCCTCGCTGTGGCGGGCCCGCTGGCCGGCCTGGTGGGACAAGTAGCCGACCGCGATGTAGCTGATGGCGAACATCATCACTTCGGCCACCGACCGTTCCGTGCCACCGTCGTGGAACACGGTCCAGCCGTACTCGACGAACAGCGAGGCCACGGTCAGCCCGATCATCGCCACCGCCCAGCGCCAGGATGGCATCAGCAGCGAGCCGGCGGCGATATTGAACAGCAGCATCATCGCCACCCCGGCCGTGGCCGCGGGCAGGGCATGGGTGATGAGGGCGGCGGCGGCGATGTCCACCGCCAGCCCTACCACCACGGTCAGGGTCATCCAGCGGGGGCTGCGGATCAGCAGCAGCACCACGGAGGCGGCCAGGTAGGCGATGGTGACCACCAGCCCGAGCATGGGGTGGCGCTGGGAGCCGAGCAGGTCGGACAGGGGGCTGAACACCAGCCCGGCCAGCACCGCCGCTTCCAGGGTCCGGTACAGGGCGAAGAAATACAGATCGCGCCGCGGAGCGGATTCGATGCGTCCCAGAATCGAATGGCTTTGCGGCAAGCGCGGACTCCCCCCGTCGGCGGTGACACCAGTATAGGCAGGCCGGGCCCGATCCCGCCGGTTTTGCGCCGTCCGGCCCGGTGGGCGACAATAGGGGGCTGGCTGGCGCCCGCCGGGCGGCCTGTGCACGTCCAAACGCGGTTTTCCGGGACGTCCGGCCTCGCTTACCTGTTCCCTACCCACGGTGACGCATGAATTTCCACGAATACCAGGCAAAACAACTGTTTGCCGAATATGGCATTGCAGTTCCGGCCGGGCGCGTCGCGCGCACGCCGGAAGAAGCGGTTGAAGCCGCGAAGTCCATCCCGGGCGACCTCTGGGTCGTGAAGGCCCAGATCCACGCCGGTGGCCGCGGCAAGGCCGGCGGCGTCAAGCTGGCCAAGACCCTGGACGAAGTGAAGCAGTACGCCGCCGCGATGCTGGGCACCCGCATGGCGACCTACCAGTCGGCCGGCGTGGCCCTGCCGATTGACGCGGTGCTGATTTCCGAAGGCACCGACATTGCCAAGGAACTGTACCTGTCCGTGCTGGTGGACCGTGCCACCAAGGCCGTCACCTTCATCACCTCCAGCGAAGGCGGTGTGGAGATTGAAAAGGTCGCCGCGGAAACCCCCGAACTGATCCACCAGCTGGACGTGAATTTCGTCCAGGGCCTGCAGCCGTACCAGTGCCGTGACATCGGCTTCAAGCTGGGCCTGAACGCCAAGCAGGTCAACCAGCTGACCAAGATCATGATGGGCCTGTACAAGCTGTTCAACGAGAAGGACCTGGCGCTGGTCGAACTGAACCCGCTGGCCATCCTCACTAACGGCGACCTGGCCGTGCTGGACGGCAAGGTCAACTCCGACGACAACGCCTCGTTCCGTCATCCGGACCTGGTCGCCATGCGCGACAAGGCGCAGGAAGACGAGACCGAAGTGCTGGCCTCCGAGCACGATCTGAACTACGTGACCATGGACGGCAACATCGGCTGCATGGTCAACGGCGCCGGCCTGGCGATGGCCACCATGGACGTCATCAAGCTCAACGGCGGCGAGCCGGCGAACTTCCTGGACGTCGGCGGCGGCGCCACCAAGGAGCGCGTGACCACCGCGTTCAAGCTGATCCTGTCCAGCGACAAGGTCAAGGCGATCTTCGTCAACATCTTCGGCGGCATCGTCCGCTGCGACATGATTGCCGAAGGCATCATCGCCGCGGTCAAGGACGTGGGCGTCAAGGTGCCGGTGATCGTGCGCCTGGAAGGCACCAACGTGGAAGCCGGCAAGGCGCTGCTGCGCGACTCCGGCCTGGCCATCATCCCGGCCGACGACATCAACGACGGTGCCAAGAAGGCCGTCGCTGCGGTCAAGGCCGCCTGACCCCACGACGAGACTAGGAATATTTCATGAGCGTTTTGGTCAACAAGAACACCAAGGTCCTCGTCCAGGGCTTCACCGGCCAGCAGGGCACCTTCCACGCGACCCAGATGGTCGAGTACGGCACCCAGGTTGTCGGCGGCGTGACTCCCGGCAAGGGCGGCACCACCCACATCGACCTGCCGGTCTACAACACCATGCGTGACGCGGTGCAGGACACCGGCGCCGACGCCTCGGTCATCTACGTGCCGCCGCCGTTCGCGGCCGACGCGATCCTGGAAGCGGCCGACGCCGGCATCAAGGTGATCGTGGCGATCACCGAAGGCATCCCGGTGCTGGACATGCTGCGGGTGAAGAACACCCTGAAGGGCTATCCGGGCGTCACCCTGATCGGCCCCAACTGCCCCGGCATCATCACCCCGGGCGAGTGCAAGATCGGCATCATGCCGGGCCACATCCACCAGCCGGGCAAGATCGGCATCGTCTCGCGTTCAGGCACGCTGACCTATGAAGCGGTCAAGCAGACCACCGACGTGGGCCTGGGCCAGAGCACCTGCATCGGCATCGGCGGCGACCCGATCAACGGCCTGAATTTCGTCGAGGCGCTGACCCTGTTCAACAACGATCCGCAGACCGAAGGCATCATCATGGTCGGCGAAATCGGTGGTTCGGCCGAGGAAGAAGGCGCCGAGTACATCGCCAAGCACGTCAAGAAGCCGGTCGTCGGCTTCATCGCCGGCGCCTCGGCCCCGGCCGGCAAGCGCATGGGCCACGCGGGCGCCATCGCCTCCGGCGGCAAGGGCACGGCGGAAGGCAAGTTCGCGGCGATGGAAGCCGCGGGCGTCACCACCGTCCGCTCGCCGGGCGACCTGGGTGCGGCGATTGCGGCGCGCCTGAAGTAAGACATCGCTTCCGCATTCGCGGAACGGACGAGAAGCCGCCTTCGGGCGGCTTTTTGTTTGGCAGTGGGTTGGCCGGTTTCGGCGGGCCCCCACCCCAGCCCTCCCCCGCAGGCGGGGGAGGGGGCTTGTGTCGCTTGGGGGAGATCGTTTCGATGTTCGTGGAATGGATGGGAAGCTGTCTTCGGGCGGTTTTTGTTTGGCTGTGGGTTGGCCGGCTTCGGCGGGCCCCCACCCCAGCCCTCCCCCGCAGGCGGGGGAGGGGGCTTGTGTCGCTTGGGGGAGATCGTTTCGGTGTTGGTGGAATGGATGGGAAGCTGTCTTCGGGCGGTTTTTGTTTGGCTGTTGGGTTGGCCGGCTTCGGCGGGCCCCCACCCCAGCCCTCCCCCGCAGGCGGGGGAGGGGGTATTTTTGGGAAGCGGGCTATTTGTCCTGATTTGTCGAATTACCAGCGGGCAGGGCTTCTTGCCCCTTCCCCCGCTTGCGGGGGAAGGCTGGGATGGGGGCAAGATGCCTACCCAACCGAGCACAGGACGTGCGCATGCGAAAGGGACAGAAACGCGATCGGGCGCGCGAACTGCGCAAGGACATGACGCCAGCGGAGCGCCGCCTGTGGACCATCCTGCAGGGTCGCCAGCTCGAGGGTTACCGCTTTCGGCGGCAATGCCCGGTGGGCCCGTACATCGCCGACTTCGCCTGCCTGGAGGCGAACCTGTTGCTTGAAGTGGACGGCGGCCAGCACATGGACGCCGTCGTGGATGTACGGCGGGATACCTTCCTGCGGCGTGAAGGCTTCCATGTCCTGCGCTTCTGGAATAATGAGGTGATGACGAACCTCGAGGGTGTTCGCGCGCTGATCGTCTCGCGGCTGGCGGACTCCCATCCCTGTCCCGCCTTTGCCGCGCGCCGGTGAAGGGCAGAACCCGAAGACCGACATGCCCCAGACCCTGCGCATTGCCCTGGCCCAGTTCGATTTCCCCGTCGGCGACGTCGCCCGCAACGCCGAGCGCGTCGCCGCGCTGATCGCCGAGGCGCGCGACGAATACGGTGCGGACGTGGTGCTGTTCCCGGAGCTGGCGATCAGCGGCTATCCGCCGGAAGACCTGCTGCTGCGGCCACGCTTCCTCGCGGACTGCGAGACCGCGCTGCGCCAACTGGCGGCCACCACCCACGGCATCGTCGCGGTGGTGGGCTGGCCAGAATCGGCCGGCAGCGTGGTCTACAACTCGGCCAGCGTGCTGCGCGATGGCCATCTGGAAGCGACCTATCGCAAGCGCGAACTGCCGAACTACGCGGTGTTCGACGAACGCCGCTACTTCGATGTGGACCCGAACGGCGAGGCCTGCGTGTTCGAGGTCAAGGGCGTGCCGGTGGGCCTGATCATCTGCGAGGACTTGTGGTTTCCCGAGCCGCTGGCCGCCACCGCCCGCCTCGGCGCACAGCTGGCGCTGGTACCCAACGCCTCGCCGTACGATCGCGACAAGCATGCGCAGCGCGACGCGTTGCTGGCCGAACGCACCCGCGATACGGGCCTCGCGCTGGCCTATCTGAACGTGGTGGGCGGGCAGGATGCGCTGGTGTTCGATGGCGCCTCGGTGGTCGCCGACGGCGACGGCACCGTGCATCCGGCCGCGGCCGCGTTCACCGATCAATGGCTGGTGGTGGACTACGACCCCGAGGGCCGCCGCTTCAGTCCGGTGCAATGGATGGACGATGGCGACGAGAGCCGGGACGCGCTGGCATGGCGTGCAATCGTGCGCGGCCTGCGCGACTACTGCGGCAAGAACGGCTTCCAGAAGGTCTGGCTGGGCCTGTCCGGCGGCATCGATTCGGCGCTGGTGCTGGCGCTGGCAGTGGATGCGTTGGGCGCGGAGAACGTCACCGCCGTGCGCCTGCCTTCCCGCTACACCGCGGGCCTGTCCAACGATCTGGCGGCCGAGCAGTGCGAAGCGCTGGGCGTGAAACTGGAGACCATTCCGATCGAAGCGCCCTTCAAGGGATTCCTGGAGGCCCTAGGGCCGCTGTTCGCCGATCTACCGGCCGACACCACCGAGGAAAACCTGCAGTCGCGCAGCCGCGGGGTGATCATGATGGCGCTGAGCAACAAGTTCGGCGGCCTGCTGCTGACCACCGGCAACAAGAGCGAATACGCGGTCGGTTACGCGACCATCTACGGCGACATGTGCGGCGGCTATGCGCCGATCAAGGATCTGTACAAGACCGAGGTATTCGCGCTGGCGCGCTGGCGCAACACGGTCGGTGGCGCGCCGGTGATCCCGCCGGCGGTCATCAGCCGCCCGCCCTCGGCCGAGCTGCGCGACAACCAGACCGATCAGGATTCGCTGCCGCCGTACGACGTGCTGGACGCGATCCTGTTCCGTTACGTCGATCTGGAGCAGTCACGCGACGAGATCGTCGCCGCCGGTTTCGACGCGGCGACGGTGGACCGGATGCTGCGCCTGGTCCGGATCAACGAATGGAAGCGCCACCAGGCCGCGCCCGGGCCGAAGATTTCGCGGCGCGCGTTCGGCCGCGAACGGCGGTATCCGATTACCAACAAGTACGGGAGCTGAGCCGCGCCGGAGCCGGCTTGGGAAGCTTCCGGTTGGGCGGGGGCAGTGCCACCACGCTGGCTTCGGAGAATTCCCGTAGGCCGAACCGGACTGGCTTCGATTGCCCCCACCCCAGCCCTCCCCCGCAGGCGGGGGAGGGGGCATGCTTTTTGCTCCTTTCCGCAGGCAGGGAGGGGGGCATGCTTTTTGCTCCTTTCGCAGGCGGGGAGGGGGCAGGCTTTTTGCTCTTTTCCGCAGGCGGGGAGGGGGCATGCTTTTTGCTCTTTTCCGCAGGCGGGGAGGGGGGCATGCTCTTTCCTCCTTTCCGTAGGCGGGGAGGGGGTATGCTCTTTGCTTCTTTCCGCAGGCTGGGGAGGGCGGTGTTCCGCTTTTGCCCCTTCCCCCGCTTGCGGGGGAAGGTTGGGATGGGGGCGCTCTTGGCGAGTGAACCGCCCACAAAAAAAGGGCCTCGCGGCCCTTTTTTCATCACGGCATCCGGCAGCAAACGCGTCGTCAATCCTTGTCCTTCTTGTGGACAGCGGCGCCGCTGGCCGGCGACTTCTCGCCCGCGAACGGGTTGAGCTTGCGGATGGCCCACGGATACTTGGGCCAGTCGCCGGTCAGCCAGGGATGCTTCGGATCATTCAATTGCAGGACGCGGCGGGCGTCGTCGGCCAGGGTCTTGTTGCCCAGGTGGGTATAGGCCTCGCCGAGGACGGCGACGGCGTCGTTCTGGTACTCGCTCTGCGGATAGGTTTCCAGCAGGTAGCGGGCGCGGGTGGCAGCGGAAATCCAGGCATCGCGGCGCACGTAGTACAGCGCCGTGTCCATCTCGTGGCGGGCGAACTGGTTGCGCAGGTAGACCATTCGCTGGCGCGCGTCGGCGGCGTAGCGGCTGTTGGGATAGCGTTCGGCGACGATGCTGAAATCGTTGTAGCCCTGCATCGGCGTGGACAGGTCGCGGCGGCTGGAGTCGAGCTTCCACACGCGCTGCAGGAACACCGCGTCGCGGCTCGAGTTGGCCAGGCCGCGCAGGTAGTACATGTACGGCACGTTGCGGTGGGTCGGGTAGGTGCGCAGGAACTTGTCGATCGAGGACACCGCGTCGTCCAGCTTGCCGGCCTTGTACTGGGCATAGGCCGATTCCATCAGCGCCTGCTCGGTGTACGGGCCGTACGGGTACTGGGCGACCAGCGCGCGGAAATTGGTCTGGGCGCGTTCCCAGTTGCCGTTCTTCATGGCCTGGTGGGCGGTTTCGAACATCTGCTCGACCGGCTGGGCTTCCACGGGGCCCTTCTTGCGCTTGAACATGCCGCAGCCGGTGCCGGTGGCGACGATGACGAGCAACAGCAGGCCGATGCGGGCGACGGCGGTGAAACGGGTGGAAGCACGCTGGGTCATGGGCTGGCGGCAACGCCGCGGCAGGGAAACAGGCTGTCGATGATAGCCTAGGCGGTGCCCAAGCCATGAACAATCGGCGAACATCCCCGGTTTCGCCGCCCCGCACCCGATGACCGATACCCTTCCCGCCGACGCGCCGCGCACCGTGCGCGTGCCCGAATCCGCCGCCGGCCGCCGCTTTGATGCCGTGCTGGCCGAGCTTTTCCCCGAATTTTCCCGCTCCCGCCTGGCCGAGTGGATCAAGTCCGGCGACGCCCGCCTGGACGGGCAGGCGGTCAAGCCGCGCGACCCGGTCCGCGGCGGCGAAGTGGCCAGCCTGGCCGTGGTGCTGGAGACCCAGACCCACGCCGAACCCGAGGACATCCCGCTGGACGTGCTGTACGAGGACGAGCACGTGTTCGTCCTGGACAAGCCGGCCGGACTGGTGGTGCATCCCGGGGCCGGCAACCCGACCGGCACCCTGGTCAACGCGCTGCTGCACCGGGACGCCTCGCTGAACACGCTGCCGCGCGCCGGCATCGTCCACCGGCTGGACAAGGACACCTCCGGGGTCATGGTGGTGGCGCGCACGCTGCCGGCCCAGACCGCGCTGGTGGAGCAACTGTCCTCGCGCGAAGTGCACCGCCAGTACCTGGCGGTGGTGGTGGGCGCGATGGTCTCGGGCGGCACCGCCAATGCCCCCATCGACCGTCATCCCCGCGACCGCCTGAAGATGGCGGTGCGCGACGATGGCCGCGACGCGGTCACCCACTACCGCCTGCGCGAGCGCTTCCGCGCCCACACCGCGCTGGAATGCCGGCTGGAAACCGGACGCACCCACCAGATCCGCGTGCACATGGCGCACATCCGTTATCCCATCGTCGGCGACCCGCTGTACGGCGGCCCGCTGAAGCTGCCCAAGGGCGCGAGCGAGGAACTGGTGGCGGTGCTGCGCGGATTCCGCCGCCAGGCGCTGCATGCCGAGACGCTGGAGTTCCGCCATCCGATCAGCGGCGAACCGATCCGGGTCTCGGCGCCGGTGCCGGCGGACATGCTGGAACTGATGGCCGCGTTGCGTGCCGACGCCCAGGCGCAGCGCGGATGAGCGCAATCCTCCCGGCCGACTGGCCGGCGCCGGGCAATGTCCATGCCTTTACCACGCTGCGCCATGGCGCGGGTCGTTCGCAGGCGCCCTTCGACAGCTTCAACCTGGGCACCCGTTATGGGCAGTACCGGGATGATCCCGCCGTGGTCGAGGCCAACCGCGCGGAACTGGTCGAACGTTTCGGGCTGCCGTCGTCGCCGCGCTGGCTGCACCAGGTCCATGGCACCGGGGTGGTGCGTTTCGCCCGCGACACGGCGCAGGACGAGCCCGACGGCGATGCCGCCGTCACCGCCGAGCCCGGCGTGGTCCTGGCCATCCTCACCGCCGACTGCCTGCCGGTGGTGTTCGCCAGCGACGATGGCCGGGTGATCGGCGCAGCCCACGCCGGCTGGCGTGGCCTGGCCGGCGGCGTGCTGGAAAGGACGGTGGAAGCCATGCAGGTGGATCCGGGCCGGGTGCTGGCCTGGTTGGGACCGGCGGCCGGGCCGCAGGCGTATGAAATCGGCGCCGAGGTGCGCGATGCGTTCGTGGGCGGCGACGCACGCGCGGCCTCGGCGTTCGTGGCGACCCGGCCGGATCACTGGCGGGTGGATCTCTATGCGCTGGCGCGGCTGCGCCTGGCTGACGCCGGGATACGCGAAGTGGCGGGCGGCGGCCTGTGCACGATCACCGATGCGCGGCGGTTCTACTCGCACCGTCGCGATGCGCAGACCGGGCGGATGGCGACGCTGGCATGGATGGATCCGTTGTAAACGGGGCCGCCGCGGCGACGCCGATCTTCGCGCGTCTGCTGGGACAGGACTTCGAAACGCTGCCGTCGGTCGTACGGCGCCTGCACCTGTGTACCGGACCCGTTCGTCACCACGGCGAAGTGGAGGTGCTGCGTGGGGGCGGTTGGCTGTCGCGCCTGTGCGCCGCGGCCACCCGCTTGCCGCCGGCGGGAGCCGGGCCGATCGCAGTCGACATCGACATCCGGCCGGAAAGCGAGCGCTGGATCCGCCATGTGCGCGGGCATGCCATGTCCTCGCGGCTGTGGGAACGGGATGGCCTGCTGTGCGAACGGCTGGGGCTGGTGAGGTTCGGATTCCGGTTGGGCGTCCGCGACGACGGCATCGAGTGGACGGTCGAGCGCGTGCATGCGCTGGGGATTCCGCTGCCGGCGCGCTGGTTCGGTGGCGTGCGGGCGCGGGAATCGGCGCGGGGCGACCGCTACGCCTTCGACGTGCGGGCCGCGCTGCCGGGCATCGGTCTGCTCGTGCATTACCGGGGATGGCTGGATGTCGGATGAGGCGGCGGTCGCGGCCGGTCAAGCCGTCATCGTGTTCGACGGCACCTGCGTGCTGTGCAATGGCTGGGTGGATTTCCTGCTCCGGCACGATCGTCGCCAGCGCTATCGTTTCGCCGCGATGCAGGGCAGGGCGGGACGCGCGCTGCTGGCGCGACACGGGCTGGATCCGGACGACCCGGCGTCATTCCTGTTGCTGGAGCAAGCGCGGGCCTGGACCGACACCGACGCCATAAGCCGCGTGCTGGGCGGATTGGGCGGCGCCTGGATGCTCGCGCGCCTGATCGTGCTGGTGCCGCGATCGGCACGCGATGCGCTTTACCGATGGCTGGCACGTAACCGCTATCGCTGGTTCGGCACCACGGCGTGCCGGGTGCCCGATGACAGCGAGCGCGCGCGTTTTCTGGATTGAGCGCTTGTTCTGTTGTCGTCATTCCAGCGAGGGCTGGAATCCATCGGGATGTTGAAGCGTTGGTGCGGCACGCGAGAAGCAAAATGGGTCCCAGCTTTCGCTGGGATGACGGGATCGATTGAGCTATGGGTACGTGCGCTCCATCGCCGTCTGCTGGGGAGCCGGGTTCCTGCGCCAGTGGACCCTCCCATCGTCATTCCAGCGAAAGCTGGAATCCATTGGGATTTCGGGGAGTAGATGCAGCCCGCAAAGCAAGTGGGTCCTGGCCTTCGCCCGGATGACGGGAATCCATCGCCAAGGCCGGAGATGGAGAAGGTCTGATCGGACGGGCGCCCCGCCCGTGACTCTGGCCAGCCAGCTTTCGTCGAGGGCGTGCGGTTGCCGCGCGGTCCCGTTCCGCGGCGCCCGCCCGATCAGTAGGGTGTGCCTCCCGCGCGTGGCGCGGGAGGCCGGCGACTTCAGAAGCTGTAACGCACGCGGGTGTAGTAGTACGCGCCGTTGCTGCCGATCGGGGACAGCACGTCGTAGGGCAGGTTGCCGAAGTAGTAAATGTCCTGGTTCGACAGATCCGGATACTCGTCGGTCAGGTTCAGGCCGCCCAGCGCCACGCTCCATTTCGGGCTGAAGCGGTATTCGACTTCCGCGTCCAGCTGCCACTTGGCCGAGTAGGTCTGCTCCGGTTCGAAACCGTCGCCGAAATTGAAGATGCGCTTGGCGCTGCCGTGGCGGGTGGCCCGGCCCAGCAGCGACCACCTGTCGTTGCTCCAGTTGGCGCTGAGCACGCTGCGGGTGCGCGGCGCGGCGTCGGTGAGGGTGTTGCTCTCCTCGATGCCGAACAGGACGTAGGACGGATCGATCGCCAGCAGTTCCGCCGGGGTGGCGGTGATGCGCTTGATTTCGGTCTTGGCGTAGCTCCAGGTGCCGGTCAGCAGCAGCTGCCCGCCGCCCAGTCCCTGCCGCCAGTTGGCGACCAGTTCGCCACCCTCGGTGCGGGTGTCGGCGGCGTTGATGAAGAAGTTGACGCTCTGCACGCCGGGCACGCCGAAGTTGTCCTGCACGAACTCGGTGAGGGCATCGCCGCTGATGCGCTCGGTCAGGGCCACGCGGTCATCGATGTCGATGCGGAACACGTCGAACGACAGGTCGAAATGCTCGCCGATGCGGCTGGTGAAACCCAGGCTCAGATTGACCGACTTTTCCGGCTGCAGGTCGCGGGCGCCGAGCGCGCGGGCGATCGGGTTGTTGACCGACAGCAGGCGGCCCTGCAGCAGCTGGCCGGAGGCGTCGTAGCCGGTGGAGGTGGATTCGAAACCAATCTGGCTCAGCGACGGGGCGCGGAAATTGTTCGAGATCGAGCCGCGCAGCGCGAAGGCGGGCGCGAACGCGTAGCGCGCGGCCAGCTTGCCGGTCAGCTCGCCGCCGAAATCGTCATAGTGCTCGTAGCGCGCCGACACGTCGGTGAAGAACTTCTCGCCGAACTGGCTGCTCAGGCTGGCGTAAACGCTGCCCACCTCGCGACTCAGATCCGCGGTGTCCTGCGGGGTCAGGCCGCCGCCGGCCTGCGAGCCGGTCGGGCGGTCGGTGTAGGGACCGGCGGCGTAGGACGCCGGGTCGCCGGCGCCGGTCTCGTAGTCCTCGCGGCGGAACTCCACGCCAGTGGCGAAGGTGTGCGCGCCGAACACGCGGCTGACGTCGAAGTTGAACAAGGTCTGCTGGAACTCGTAGTCACCGGTGCGGAAGCGGGTCGGACTGGTCGGGCCGAGCGAGGCGTTGAGCGAGTTCTTAAGGCGGTAGGTGAACGCGTTGCGGCCATGGTTCACGCTGGCGTCGTAGTCCCACTCCCCCCATTGCCCGCGCAGGCCGGCGACCACGGCGGTGTCGCGGTTCTCGCCCAGCGACAGCGGGCGGTAGCCGTTCGGATACACCTCTTTCCAGTTGGCCACGCCATCGGGATAGCGGAAGTAATTGGCGCCCTGGGTGTCGCTCTGGTGGAACGTGCCGAAGGCATAGAGCTCGGCGCTGTCGCCCACCGGCAGTTCGGCGTTGAACCAGCCGTTGATGTCCTTGGACTCGCCGTCGCCCAGCCAGTAGTTGCGCTTGCCGGCCAGGGCCAGGTTGTCGGGGGTCTGCTCCTCGAAGAACGGGATCTGATCGAAGCCGGCGCGGTTGGTGCCGTTGCGCTGCTTATACTCCAGGCCCACACGCAGGAAGCCGCCTTCGTTGCCCAGCGCGGTGCCGACCTGGCCACTGAAGAAGCCGGCCTGGCCATCGGTGACGGTGCGGCGGATCGGTTCGACGTCGGTGTGGTGCGCGCCATAGCTCAGCTCCAGCGCGCCGCCCTCGGGGGCGTCGTTGAGGATCACGTTGATGACGCCGGCCACCGCGTCGGAGCCGTACTGCGCGCCGGCGCCGTCGCGCAGCACCTCGATGCGCTTGATCGCGCTGACCGGGATGGCGTTGAAATCGACCGGCGTGTTGCCCTTGCCGATCTTGCTGTCGGTGTTGACCAGCGCGCTGGTGTGGCGGCGCTTGCCGTTGATCAGCACCAATACCTGGTTGGGGCTGAGCCCGCGCAGCTGCGCGGCGCGCACGTGATCGGCGCCGCCGGAGTTGGACTGGCGTGGAAAGTTGAAGGAAGGCAGCAGGGCCTGCAGGGCGCTGCCGAGTTCGCCATTGAGCACGCCGGCCTTGCGGATGTCCTCGGCGGTCAGCACGTCGACCGGCGCGGTGGATTCCAGCACCGTGCGATCCCGGGCGCGGGTGCCGGTGACGATGACGGTGTCCAGATCGGTGGTGCCGGCGCCGGCATCCTGGGCGAAGGCGGGAGCGGAGAGGGCGAGTGCGATGGCGACGCCGAGCGGCGCCACGAGGGGACGGGACATGGAAACTCCTGGAGCGATACGGGAAATCGGGTGGGGAATCGCGCCCGGCGCGGCATCGTGCCGGCGGCGCGGGTCAACGGCGGCGGCCGTCAACAGGAACTGCGGAAGGGCTGGCGGTGCATGGGAAAGGCCTGTGGGGGAGGCGGGACAGTCTAGATCTAACTATCCATCCGGATAAAGCGATATATTAACGCCCCGGCCGGGACCTGGCCGCGTTGCGGTCATGGCCGCTGCCCATCTGCTCATGCCGACGGGTTATTTCGACGCGCGGGTTTCCCGGCCGACAGTACCGTTCCCCCACGGAGTCGTTCCATGCGCCTGCGCGTCACGTTGTTGTTGTCCCTGGTCCTGGCGCTTGGCGCCTGCGCTACCACCCCCACCCCCACCCCCACAGGTACCGCGCCCTCCGCCGCGTCCCAACCGGTCACCGCGACCTTCGAGGGCGATGCCACCCGCCCGGCCCAGGCCCAGGGCTGGGTCCGCAGCGAGCTGTACTTCGGCGTGGGCACGGAAGGCGATGCCGCCAGCAACATCAGCGAGGCGCAATGGCGCGCGTTCCTGGACAAGGAAGTGACCCCGCGTTTCCCGGATGGCCTGACCGTATTCGACGCCTACGGCCAGTGGCTGTTCCGCGGCAAGGACGGACCGGAGCGCCTGAATTCGAAAGTGCTGGTGATCCTGCACGAGGACAGCCCGCAGCGCCGCGCCGACATCGAGGCCATCCGGCTGGCGTGGAAGCAGGCGACGCACCACCAGTCGGTGCTGTGGTCGCGCCAACCCGCGGAAGTGTCGTTCTGAGGCATCGCTGGTCCTTTCCCTCCTAGGAGCGACGCAAGTCGCGACCCGGGATGACGGGACATCCACGCAGCCATGCGCCCGAACATTCCGCGTTGGTTTGTTCCAGGATTGTGGTGCGCTTTTTCTTTTCTTGCCCCAAGAAGATCTCCCGGCGGAACCGATGCTTGCGATATATCGAAATCCTTGTCGCGACTCATGTCGCTCCTACAGGGGCGGACCGCGCGGGCGACACCTCGACAACCGGTTCTGACACTATGACGTCCTCCTCCGGCTCCCTTTCCCCATGACCGCTCACACCCGTCCGCGCTGGTTCGTTCCCGGCGATCTCAATGGTTTCTTCGGCCTGGTGGTGGACAACCTGTCCATCCTCGGTTTCATTTCGGCCGCGCTGATCGGCATCTTCCAGTTCCCCGCCGAAGTGGTGTTCACCCGGATGTTCCCGGGCACCGCGCTGGGCGTGCTGGTGGGCAACCTCATCTACACCTGGATGGCGCACCGGCTGGCCGCGCGCACCGGGCGCGACGACGTCACCGCGATGCCGCTGGGCCTGGATGCACCCACCAGCATCGGCATGGCGCTGCTGGTGCTCGGGCCTTCGTTCGTGGCGTTCAAGCAGCAGGGCCTGGATCCGCAGGCGGCTGCCATCGCGACCTGGCAACTGGGCATGGCCTCGCTGGTGGTGATGGGCGTGTTGAAACTGGTGCTCTCGTTCTGCGGCGACGCCATCACCCGCGCGGTGCCGCGCGCAGCGCTGCTGGGATCCATCGGTGGCGCGGCGTTGACCTTGCTGGGTTTCCTGCCGTTGATCGAAACCCTGCGCTCGCCGGTGGTGGGTTTCGTCACCTTCGGCCTGCTGCTGTACGTGCTGATCGCCAAGGGCAAGCTGCCGGTGAAGATTCCGGGCGTGCTGCTGGCCTTCATCGTCGGCACCGCGCTGTACTACGGATTGGGCCTGTCCGGACTGGGCACGCCGGGGTTCAGGCTGCCCGACGCGGTGCCGTTGAGCTTCACCCTGCCGCTGCCGACGCTGGGTTTCCTAGAAGGCCTGCCGCATACCGTGCCCTACCTGCCGCTGCTGCTGCCGTTCGGCCTGCTGATGGTGGTGGGCGGCATCAACGTCAGCGAAAGCGCGCGCGCGGCCGGCGACGACTACCGCACCCGCGACGTCCTGCTGGCCGAGGCGATTTCCACGCTGGTGGCAGGTTTCTGCGGCGGCGTGGCCCAGACCACGCCATACATCGGCCAGCCGGCCTACAAGCACATGGGCGCGCGATTGGGCTACACGCTGCTGACCGGATTGTTCGTCGGTCTGGGCGGCATCCTCGGCTACGTGTCCGGCCTGGTGCAGTGGCTGCCGATCGCGGTGCTGGCGCCGATCATCGTCTACGTCGGCCTGGACATCACCGTGCAGGCTTTCCACGAGAGTCCGCGCCAGCACGCGCCGGCGGTGGCGCTGGCATTCCTGCCGTCGATTGCCTACCTGCTGGTGATCAAGGTCGGCAATCCGGCCTGGATCGCGCCGGAAAACTTCGCCGCGCTCTACAACGGCGTGGATGGCCATGGTCTGCCGGACCTGGCCGCGATAGTGACGCTGGGCAACGGCTTCATCATCACCGCGATGATCTGGTCGACCGCGCTGGTGGCGATGATCGATCAGAGCTTCCGTCGCGCGGCGGTGGTGTTGCTGATCGGCGCCGTGCTGACCCTGTTCGGCTTCATCCACTCGGTGGACCCGCGCGGCAGCATCTACCTGCCGTGGGACGTGCAGGGCCTGCCGAAGGCGATCCTGTGGCAGTTCTTCGGCGCCTATGTCGCGCTGGCGACATTGCTGGGCCTGCTGTCGTTGCAGAAGCGATAGGGCGGCGGGGTTCGATCCCGTCTAGGACATCAGCCAGGCCAGCTTGCGCGCCTTGGGCAGCCGCTTGATCTCCCACTCCGCGCGCGAGGCGCTGGCGCGATCCGGATAGGCGCGGCTGCCGAGAATCCGTTCGGGCGGGTGCGCGCGGGTATAGCGCGCTCCCTTGCCGGCCAGATGAGCCTGGAAGCGGGCCTCCAGATCCGTGGTGATGCCGGCGTAGAAGCTGCCGTCCCGGCACAGCAGCAGGTACAGGTGCCAGGAAGGGGACGGGTCGGCCATGGCCGGGATTATGGCGGCTGAACTTCCGTCTCAACAGACCTTGAAACAGTTCCCGTCAACCGCATCTGGGTACCATTGCCGGTGCTCGCCGGCCTCTCTTCCCGAGGTATTCCCGATGCGGATGGACAAGCTCACCTCGCGTTTCCAGCAGGCGCTGGCGGACGCGCAGTCGTTGGCCGTGGGCCGCGACAACACCATGATCGAACCGGTCCACGTGCTGACCGCGCTGCTCGACCAGAACGGCGGCAGCACCCGGCCGCTGCTGGCCCAGGCCGGCGCCAACATTCCCCTGCTGCGCGAGCGGCTGGGCGAAGCGCTGGACAAGCTGCCCAAGGTCAGCGGCCAGCCCGGCAATCTTTCGATCGGCAACGATCTGGGCCGCCTGTTGAACGTCACCGACAAGCTGGCGCAGGAGAACGGCGATCAATACATCGCCAGTGAATGGTTCCTGCTGGCGGTGCTGGACGATACCGGCGCGGCCGGGCAGGAGCTGAAGTCCGCCGGCGCCAACAAGCAGAAGCTGCGCGCGGCCATCGACAAACTGCGTGGAGGCGAGAAGGTGCAGTCGGAGAACGCCGAGGACCAGCGCCAGGCGCTGGAGAAGTACACCATCGATCTGACCGAGCGCGCCGAGAGTGGCAAGCTGGATCCGGTAATCGGCCGCGACGAGGAAATCCGCCGCACCATCCAGGTCCTGCAGCGCCGTACCAAGAACAATCCGGTGCTGATCGGCGAGCCGGGCGTGGGCAAGACCGCGATCGTCGAGGGCCTGGCCCAACGCATCGTCAACGGCGAAGTGCCCGAGGGCCTGCGTGGCAAGCGCGTGCTGTCGCTGGACATGGGCGCGCTGATCGCCGGCGCCAAGTTCCGCGGCGAGTTCGAGGAACGCCTGAAGGCGGTGCTCAACGACCTGGCCAAGAACGAAGGCCAGATCATCCTGTTCATCGACGAACTGCACACCATGGTCGGTGCCGGCAAGGCCGAGGGCGCGATGGATGCGGGCAACATGCTCAAGCCGGCGCTGGCGCGCGGCGAGCTGCACTGCATCGGCGCGACCACCCTCGATGAATACCGCAAGTACGTGGAGAAGGACGCCGCGCTGGAGCGCCGCTTCCAGAAGGTGTTCGTGGGCGAGCCCAGCGTCGAGGACACCATCGCCATCCTGCGCGGGCTGAAGGAAAAGTACGCGGTCCACCATGGCGTGGAGATCACCGACCCGGCGATCGTCGCCGCCGCCACGCTGTCGCACCGCTACATCGCCGACCGCCAGCTGCCTGACAAGGCCATCGACCTGATGGACGAGGCGGCCAGCCGCATCCGCATGGAAATCGACTCCAAGCCGGAAGAGATGGACCGGATGGAGCGCCGCCTGATCCAGCTGAAGATCCAGCGCGAGGCGCTGAAGAAGGAGAAGGACGCGCAGTCCAGGCAGCGCCTGGCCGACCTGGAAAGCGAGATCGACAGCCTGCAGAAGGAATTCAGCGATCTGGAGGAAATCTGGAAGGCCGAGAAGGCCACGCTGACCGGCGCCACCAAAATCAAGGAGCAGATCGAGCGGGCCAAGCTGGATCTGGAAGCCGCCCAGCGCCGCCAGGACTACGCGCGCATGAGCGAAATCCAGTACGGCCAGTTGCCGTCGCTGGAGAAGCAGCTCACCGCCGCGCAGGAGGCCGAGCAGAAAGGCTTCAAGCTGCTGCAGGACAAGGTCACCGACGAGGAGATCGCCGAGGTGGTGTCGCGCTGGACCGGCATCCCGGTCAGCAAGATGCTGGAGGGCGAGCGCGAGAAGCTGCTGAAGATGGAGGACGTCCTGCGCCATCGCGTGATCGGCCAGGAGGAGGCGATCAAGGTGGTGTCCGACGCGGTGCGCCGTTCGCGCGCCGGCCTGTCCGACCCCAATCGTCCCTCAGGCAGCTTCCTGTTCCTGGGCCCGACCGGCGTGGGCAAGACCGAGCTGTGCAAGGCGCTGGCCGAGTTCCTGTTCGACTCTTCCGACGCGATGGTCCGCATCGACATGAGCGAGTTCATGGAGAAGCACGCGGTCAGCCGGCTGATCGGCGCGCCTCCGGGCTACGTGGGCTATGAGGAAGGCGGCTACCTGACCGAGGCGGTGCGCCGCCGCCCGTACAGCGTGATCCTGCTGGACGAGGTGGAGAAGGCGCATCCGGACGTGTTCAACATCCTGCTGCAGGTGCTAGACGATGGCCGCCTGACCGATGGCCAGGGTCGCACGGTCGATTTCCGCAACACCGTGATCGTGATGACCTCGAACCTGGGGTCGAACCTGATCCAGGACATGTCCGACAGCGGCGACAGCCCGGAAAGCTACACCCAGATGAAGGCCGCGGTGATGGGCGTGGTGCAGACGCATTTCCGTCCGGAGTTCATCAACCGGCTGGACGACATCGTCGTGTTCCATCCGCTGGACAAGGCGCAGATCCGCGAGATCGCGCGCATCCAGACCCGCTATCTGGCCAAGCGCCTGGCGGAACGCCAGATCACCCTGGAGATCGACGATTCGGCGCTGATGCTGCTGGGCAACGTCGGCTTCGATCCGGTGTACGGCGCGCGGCCGCTCAAGCGCGCCATCCAGACCCAACTGGAGAATCCGCTGGCGCAGAAGATCCTGTCCGGCGAGTTCGGCCCCGGAGACGCGGTGCGTATTGCCGCCGAGGGTGGCCACCTGGTGTTCCATAAGCACTGAGGCTGGAACAGCACGGCTACGGGGCGCATCCCGTGGTCGTGCGGTCGTGTCCGGTTCCGGGGCCCGATTGCGTTCCCGAGGTAGTGGACGTGCCCGATGTGCGTCCCTCCACCAGGGAAGCCAGTGAGCCCACAGCCAGCGACAGGATGGTGGCGAAGCCGGACCGGCAAGATCCTCCTGTGGGGGCTGCTGTGCGTGCTCGCCCAGCAGGTGGCCATCGGTTACCGCATCGACTTCTTCGGCGGCACCGCCGAGGCGTCGCTGATCCATCTGCATGCCGGCCTGCTGCTGGCGCTGGCGCTGCTGGAACCGGATCGCCGGGTGGTGCTCGCCACCCTGGGCATCACCGCGCTGGGCTGGGCGGCGCGGCAATGGTCGATGGAACCGGGACAGATCGCCCCGCTGGTGTGGGGCGCGTTGATGTGGGTGCTGCTGGCCGCCTGGACCCTGGCGTGCGCGCGCTGGGCCGGTGGGCCGGAGTCGCACGGGCGCCTGGACCGGCATGGCCTGAGTCGCCTGGCGCTGTATGGGTTGCTGGTCTATCCCGCCGGCTGCGCGCTGCTGGGCGGCACCATGGCGGTGATCGCGCCACCTTCCGAAGCGCTGAGCGCGGCGTTCCAGATGTTCTTCGCCAAGCAGTTCGGGGTGGCGGTGATCACGCTGCCGCTGGTGGTGGCCTGGCGCGAAGGCCGGCAATCGTTCCGCCGCGGGCGTGCCGCGGGCTGGGCGTGGCCGCTGGCGCTGATCGCCGGCCTGGGCCTGAGCCTGTGGGCCTCGCAGGTGGTGCGCGGCGGCCTGGCGGATCGGCCGGCGGTGGTGTTGATGGATTACCGCTTCGCCCTGTTCGTGGTGCTGGCCTGGTTCGTGCTGCGACTGCCGCCGCGGCGTTCCATGCTGGCGCTGTCGGCGGCGCTGTTCTGCCTGGTGCTGGCGGTGTCCGAGAGCGCGGCCTACGGCAATACCGTGCTGGGCCTGTTCAACCTGCTGCACCTGGCCGCGGAAGTGAACATCCTGCTGCTGGCGATGCTGTATCTGTGGGTGATCAGCCGGGACAGGCGCGAGCTTTCGCGCCGGCTGGCCGAGGAGATCCAGCGCGACACCCTCACCGGTCTGCCCAACCTGCGCGCGCTGCGCCGGCGGATGGCGGTGGCTCCTCCGGGCCGGCGCGAGCTGGGGTTCCTGCTGCTGGACAAGAGCGACTCGCTGGTGACCGGTTATGGCCTGGACATGCAGGCCGCGGTGGTCGGCAGCATGGCCGCGCGCCTGTCGGATCTGGCCGACGTGTACGTGCTGGGCACCGGCCAGTTCGCGCTGATTCCGGCGAAAGATGCCGACGATGACGTGTGGGAACGGCTGATCGTCCGGGTGGAACATGCCGAGTTCGTCGCCGACGGCCAGCCGGTGCGGTTGCTGCCGTACCTGGGGGTGGCTTCGTTGCCGGAAGCCGGTAGCGAACCCCTCGCCGACGTGGTGGACACCGCCCTGCTGAATGCTTCGCACCTGGCCTTCGATGCGCGCCAGCACGGCGAAGTGCGCCCGCGCTACAGCGATATCGACGATGGCCGCCTGCGCCACGCGCACCGCCAGCAGTTGCAGGATGCGGCGACCGCGCTGGCCTGCCTGCGCAACGAGCGGCTGGTGCTGCACTTCCAAGCCATCCGCCGGCTGGAACACGCGGCCGAGCCGGCGCTGACGATTTCCGGCGAAGTCCTGTGCCGGCTGCGCGACGAGGACGGCCGGCTGATTCCGCCCGCGCGCTTCATGCGTCCAATCGAGGCGGCCGGCCGCGGCGCGGAACTGGACCTGGCGGTGATCAAGGCGCTGTTCCGGCTGCTGCGGAAGTATCCGGAAGCGCTGCCGTACTGCGAGCGCATCGCCATCAACCTCACCGGCCAGAGCCTGGCGTCGATGAGTTTCCAGGTGGAACTGAGGACCCTGCTGGCGGACTCGCCGCTGCCGCTGACGGCGCTGTGCTTCGAGGTCACCGAGTCCGCCGCCATCTCCAGCACTTCGGCCGCGAGCCGGCTGCTGCGCGACCTGCGCGCGCGCGGCTGCCAGATCGCCATCGACGACTTCGGCACCGGCATGCAGAGCTTCGCGCGGCTGAAGGAACTTCCGGCCGACGTGATCAAGATCGACGGCTCGTTCATACGCAACGTCGCCCAGCGCGGCAGCGATCACGCCCTGGTGCAGGCGACGGTGGCGGTGGCCGGCGTGTTCGGCGCCGAGACGGTGGCCGAATTCGTCGAAGACGACATCACCGCCGACTGCCTGCGGGAACTGCACGTGGACTGGGTACAGGGCGACCTGTACGCGCCGCCCCGGCCGTTGTCCGAAATACTCGCCGAGGCGCTGCCCCGCGAACTGCAGTACGCGCCCTGAGCCGGCTCAGCCGGTCGTCGCGCGCAGCGCGCGGTAGGGCGGCGTGGCCATCACCATTTCCGCCAGCGAGAAGGCCAGTTCGCGTTCGGCCAGCACCGCGCCGTCGGCGCCGTGTTCCAGCAGGTGGCGCACTTCGGCGTCGCTGTGCGCGCGCGCCAGCAGGGTCAGGCCCGGATTGATCGCGCGCAGCTTGGCGATGGCCTCGCCGGCCTCCAGCGGTTGCGGGATGGCCAGCACCGCGATCTTGGCTTTCTCCGGATGCGCCTCCGCCAGCACCTTGTCGGCGGCGGCGCTGCCACGGATGGCGGGGATGCCCGCCGCGTGCGCGCGCTCGACGTGCTCGCCGTTGTCGTCGATGACGATCAGCGGCACGCCACGCTCGTGCAGCACGTGCGCCAGCGAACTGCCCACCCGGCCGTAGCCGATGATGATGGCGTGGTCCTGCACGTCCAGGGACGGACCCGGTGGTGGTTCCGGTTCGACTTCCTTCGGCGCGGCGGCATCCTGGCGCGCCTGCCAGCGATCCAGCAGGCCGAAGATCAGCGGATTGAGCATGATCGAGATCAGCGCGCCGGCCAGCACCAGATCATGGCCTTCCTTGGGCAGGATCTTCAGGTCCATGCCGAGGCCGGCGATGATGAAGGCGAACTCGCCAATTTGGGCCAGGCTGGCTGAAATGGTCAGCGCGGTGGCATTGGGATGGCCGAACGCGCGCACGATCAGGTAGGCGGCGGCCGACTTGCCGAACAGGATGATGAAAGCGGTGCCCAGCACCTCGAACGGATGCTCGACCAGGATGTTCGGGTCGAACAGCATGCCGACCGAGACGAAGAACAGCACCGCGAAGGCATCGCGCAGCGGCAGCGAATCGTTGGCCGCCTTGTGGCTCAGTTCGGATTCGTTGAGCAGCATGCCAGCGAAGAACGCACCCAGCGCGTAGGACACGCCGAACAGGGTCGCCGAGCCGAACGCCACGCCCAGCGCGATGGCCAGCACCGACAGGGTGAACAGTTCGCGCGAACCGGTGCTGGCGGTACGTTCCAGGATCCACGGGATGACCCGCCGCCCCACCACCAGCATCACGGTGACGAACAGCGCCAGTTTCAGCAGGGTCCAGCCCAGGCTGGCGATGATCGCGCCGGCGCTGAGGCCGCCGGTCTCGCCCTGCTGGCCTGCCAGGCCGCCGATCACCGGCATCATCACCAGGGCCAGGACGCAGGCCAGGTCCTCGACGATCAGCCAGCCGACCGCGATGCGCCCGCGCGAGGTGTCCAGCAGGCGCCGTTCCTCCATCGCCCGCAGCAGCACCACGGTGCTGGCGGTCGCCAGCGAGAACCCGAAGACGATGCCGTACAGCGTGGGCCATCCCATCAATGCCGCCAGGCCCCAACCGAGCAGGGTGGCGGCGCTGATCTGCACCAGCGCGCCGGGGATGGCGATCCACTTGACCTCCATGAGGTCCTTCAGCGAGAAGTGCAGGCCGACCCCGAACATCAGCAGCATCACGCCGATTTCGGCGAGCTGCTTGGCCAGTTCCTGGTCGCCCACGAAGCCCGGGCTGAAAGGCCCGACGCAGATGCCCGCCACCAGATACCCGACCAACGGAGACAGCCGCAACCGATTGGCCACCGCGCCGAGGACGAAGGCGAGGGCGAGGCCAATGGCGACGATGTTGATCAGGTCGGTGTCATGATGCATCGAGGCTCGCGTTTTCCAGGGGAAAGGAGGTCGAGTTTCGCCGATGCGGCGCCGCTGCGGCAAACGGAAAACTGAGCGGCGCGTTCATCCTACACCGGGGTGCCGCCCGGGCGAGCCGGTGCCGACGGACGGGCGGCGGAAAGCAAATCCCCCGTCGTCTTCGGCGTCCGCCCCCTTTTGCAAAGGGGGCTACGAGCGTTCGGTGCCTTTCGTGATCCAGAGACCTGCTTCTTCCTCCCCCTTTGAAAAAGGGGGACCGAGGGGGATTTGCTTTCCG
>NZ_JBYMTI010000005.1:0-418416 GCF_057773145.1 Pseudoxanthomonas sp. 68-E7
TGGGTGAAATCGTCGCCTCGGTGCAGCGGGTCACCGACATCATGGCCGAAATCGCCGCCGCCTCGCAGGAGCAGTCCGCCGGCATCGAGCAGGTCAACCAGACCATCACCCAGATGGACGAGACCACTCAGCAGAACGCCGCATTGGTCGAGGAGGCTTCCGCCGCCGCGCGCAGCATGGAGCAGCAGGCGCAGGGCCTGGCCGAAGCGGTGTCGGTGTTCGAACTGGACGAACTGGCGCCGGCGCCGGTGGCCGTCGCGGCCCCCGCCCCGCGCGCGGCAGCCGCTCCCGTCGCCCGCCCCGCGCAACCGCGCCAGACACCCGCCGCCATCGTCGAAGCCGCGCTGGCGACGGAAGGGGAAGACTGGCAGGAATTCTGATCCCGCCATTCGCTGCAACGGGCGCCTCCTCGGCGCCCGTTCTCGATAACCGCTTCCCACGAGTCCTCCATGTCCGTCCCGCTCCGCACCTCTCCCGCCGCAACCGATGACGACGCCCCGCGCACCCACGGTCGCGAGTTCGAATTCGGCGATCGCGACTTCCGCCGCGTCTGTGATCTGATCCGCCAGCGCGCGGGCATCGCCCTGGCCGACGGCAAGCGCGACATGGTCTACGGCCGGCTGTCGCGACGCCTGCGCGCGCTCGGCATGCGCAGCTTCCGCGAGTACCTGGACCAGCTGGAGAGCGACGGCGGCGACGAGTGGCAGGCGTTCACCAACGCGCTGACCACCAATCTGACCGCGTTCTTCCGCGAACCTCACCATTTCGATCGCCTGCGCGAGGAACTGTCCCGGCGCACCGGCGACGGCCTGCTCCGCCTGTGGTCGTGCGCCGCCTCCACCGGCGAGGAGCCCTACTCCATCGCCATCACCGCCTGCGAGGTGTTCGGCAGTCTGAATCCGCCGGTGCGCATCCTCGCCACCGACGTCGATACCCAGGTGCTGGCCACCGGTGGACGCGGGGTCTATCCGCTGGAGCGCATCGCCGGGCTGGACGACGGCCTGCGCCGCCGCTACTTCCAGCGCGGCACCGGTCCCAACGAAGGCCATTGCCGGGTCCATCCGGCCCTGCGCCAGTTGATCGAGTTCCGCCCGCTCAACCTGCTGGCGCCGCGCTACGACGTGGAAGGGCCGTACACGGCGATCTTCTGCCGCAACGTGATGATCTACTTCGACAAGCCGACCCAGCGCGGCATCCTGTCGCGGCTGGTGCCGCACCTGGCCGACGACGGCATGCTCTATACCGGGCACTCGGAGAACTACCTGCACGCCGCCGACATCATCCAGCCCTGCGGACGCACCCTGTACCGCCGCGCCGGGGTCCGCGCATGAGCGCCGCCGCCCTCGCCTTCGCCGACGGCGGCGTGCTGCGCTACCACGACGCCCGTTTCCAGACCCCGGCCGCCAAGTTGCTGCCCACCCAGTACCTGGTGGTCGACGACGACACCGCGCTGGTCACCGTGCTCGGTTCGTGCGTGGCCGCCTGCATCCGCGATCCGCTGCTCAAGCTCGGCGGGATGAATCATTTCCTGCTGCCCGATGGCCAGGCCGGCGACGGCGCGCCGTCGCGTTATGGCAGCTTCGCGATGGAACTGCTGATCAACGACCTGCTCAAGCGCGGCGCCAGCCGATCGCGGCTGGAAGCCAAGGTGTTCGGCGGCGCCAACGTGCTCAAGGGCTTCACCAGCAATCCGGTCGGCACCCGCAACGCCGAGTTCGTGCGCCGCTACCTGGACACCGAGCGCATCCCGGTGGTCGCCGAGGATCTGTGCGGCATCCACCCACGCAAGGTCTGGTTCTTCGCCGCCACCGGCCGGGTGGTGGTGCAGCGCCTGCCGCACGCGCACGACGCCGAGGTGGTCGCCGCCGAATCCGCCGCCCGCGCGCGGCTGTCGCGCACGCCGGTCAGCGGTGGCGTGGAGCTGTTCTGATGAGCGCGCCCTGCAAGGTCCTGATCGTCGACGATTCCGCGGTCGTGCGGCAGATGCTCACCGAGATCCTTTCCAGCGATCCGGGCATCGAGGTGGTCGGTTCCGCCAGCGATCCGCTGATCGCGCGCGACAAGATCAAGCGCCTGAATCCGGACGTGCTCACCCTGGACGTGGAAATGCCGCGCATGGACGGGCTGGCGTTCCTGGAAAACCTGATGCGGTTGCGCCCGCTGCCGGTGGTGATGATCTCCTCGCTGACCGAGCGCGGCGCCGACACCACCCTGCAGGCGCTGGCGCTGGGCGCGGTCGACTTCGTCTCCAAGCCCAAGCTCGACGTGGTCCGTGGGCTGGAATCCTATGCCGACGAGATCATCGCCAAGGTCAAGGCCGCCGCGCGCGCCAAGGTGCGCCCGCTGGCGCGTCCGGCCAGCGTGCGCCAGAGCGCCGACGCGGTGTTGCCCGCCACGCAGCCGGCGCGGGCCCTGCGTTTCCAGACCACCGATCGGCTGATCGCGATCGGCGCTTCCGCCGGCGGCACCGAGGCGCTGCGGGTGGTGCTGGAACAGATGCCGGCCGACGCGCCGGCGATCGTGATGACCCAGCATATTCCCGCCGGTTTCAGCCGCGCCTTCGCCGAACGCCTGGACCGGCATTCGGCGATGGCCGTGCGCGAGGCCGGCGACGGCGAGGCGATCCTGCCCGGCCACGCCTACCTGCCGCCGGGCGGACGCCACCTGCGGGTGATCCGCGACGGTGCGCGCTGGCGCTGCCGGATCGACGACGGTCCGCCGGTCAACCGGCACAAGCCGGCGGTCGATGTACTGTTCCGCTCGGTCGCGCACGCGGCCGGCGACAACGCCATCGGCGTGATCCTCACGGGCATGGGCGACGACGGCGCGCGCGGCCTGCTGGAAATCGCCCAGGCCGGCGCCCCGACCTTCGTCCAGGACGAGGCCACCAGCGTGGTCTGGGGCATGCCCGGCGCCGCCGTGCGGCTGGGCGCGGCCAGCGAGACCGTGGCGCTGGACAACGTCGCCGAGCGCCTGGTGCAACTGTCCGGACAGGCGCGCTGACGCCGCTTTCCCGGTGCGTGCGTTCCGGGGTGTGCTTTCCCGCGCCTGCTTTTCGACACATCCCCACGCCGGTCACAGTTTCGCCTGCGCATCGCGCATCGTCGCGACGAACGCTAAAGAGCCATCCCCCATGGCCGATATCCATACCGTGATTCAGTAGAGAGCACCCATGTATTCGCGCATTCTGGTTCGTCTTGCCGCTCCCTTGATCCTGACGCTGGTGTTCCCGCTGTCGGTCGCCTTCGCCTGGCCCGGCGCGGTCCAATGGGCCATCCTGACCACGATGACGCTGGCCTGGCTGCTGTTCGCCTTCCTGACCGTCTGGGGTGCGCAGAAACCCAGTGCCGAACACACCACCATCCTGCGCGAACAGGACAGCCTGCTGAACGAACTGCGCCGCTTCGTCGGCAATGAAATCGACGGTTCGCGCGCCGAAATCGAACGTGCCCGCGGCCTGATCCGCGACGCGGTCGGCGGCCTGGGCGAGAGCTTCGACGCGATGATGCGCAAGTCGCGCGAGCAGAGCCAGGCGGTGTCGCGCATCGTCGACCGCGCCGGCGACGGCGATCGCGCCGGGGTCGACGTGGCCCGCTTCGCCCAGCACGCCAGCCAGCGCATGGAACAGCTGGTGGAAGCGCTGGAGCAGGTCAGCGGCCAGAGCACCACCACCGTGCACCACATCGACGAGATGGCCCAGCATCTGGACGGCATCTTCTCGCTGCTGGAAGACGTCAAGTCGATCGCCGACCAGACCAACCTGCTGGCGCTCAACGCCGCCATCGAAGCGGCCCGCGCCGGCGAGGCCGGCCGCGGCTTCGCGGTGGTCGCCGACGAGGTGCGCAACCTGTCCGAGCGCTCGACCGCGTTCAACGAACAAATCCGCAAGCTGGCGCACAGCTCCAAGGACGCCATCGCCAAGGTCCGCGAGACGGTCTCGCACATGGCCTCGCGCGACCTGGACCGGTCCCGCGAAGCGCGCGGAGAAGCCGCCAGCATGCTGACCCAGGTCGCCGCCATCAACGCCTCGCTGGGCGACGGCATGCGCGAAATCTCCCAGTGCGGCCATGCCATCGACCTCAGCGTGGCCGAGGCCGTGCGCGCCCTGCAGTTCGAGGACATCGCCACCCAGTCGCTGGGCAGCGCGGCCACCCACCTGGATCGCCTGACCACCATCAACCAGGAAGCCCTGGCCCTGCAGGAACTGCTGCACCGCAGTGGCGGCGTGATGGACCAGGAACTGCTCTCGGCCCTGCGCCACATCGGCAACCGCCTGCGCGATCGCCGCAGCGAATGGGAGCGCCCGCCGCACAAGCCGGTGGCGCAGCAGAACATGGGCGCCGGCACCGTCGAACTGTTCTGATCCCGACGCCATCGCCATCCCCGACGCCGGTGCCGCTTCCGCGGTGCCGGCGTCGTCGCATCCGCCGCACCGGCCCCGCAGGCAACTGGCATACTGGCGCGGTTGTTTCCCTGCCCGTTGCCCGATGACGGCCCGCACGCCTCCAACCACCTCCACCGCCACGCCCACCGCCCCCGACGCCCTGCGCGAGCTGTACGCGCGCCAGGAAGCCGAGCGGAAGCAGGTCGCGCGGGCGCTGCACAACGAAATCGGCCAGGCGCTGTCGGCTATCAAGATGTCCGCGCACCTGGCCGGAGACGAGGAGGATGCCGACCAGCGTCGCCAGGATCTGGCCGACATCGTGCGCATCGCCGACGACACCGTCGCCCGCCTGCGGGATCTCTACGCCGACCTGCGACCGCCGCAGATCGACACGCTGGGGCTGGCCGCCTCGCTGCGCGGCGAGGCCGAACGCTGGCAGGCGCGCTGGGGCATCACCCCGCGGTTCGAACTGGTGGAACCGTCGCCGCGCGCGTCCGCGGCCATCGAGCTGGCGGCGTTCCGCCTGGTCCAGGACCTGCTGTGGCCACTGGCCGGCCTGTCGGCGCTGGAGCTGCGGCTGGCGCCCGCGCAGGCGGACACGGCCGTGCTGGAAGTCCACCATGACGGCGCGCTTCCCGACGCAATCACCGAAGCCTTGCTGCGTTCGCGCGCGGACGCGCTCGGACTTCCCCTCGCCCTGGCCGGCGACACCTTGGTACAGCCGCGCCTGCGCCTGGCGCTGCCGGTGATGGAGGAGGATTGAGCGTGTCCGCCTATCCTGCCACCGCCTCGCCGATCGCCCGCCTGGGCGCGCAGGATCCGGAACTGCAGGCGCTGATCGACGAGGCCATGCGCGGCGGCACGCCGTTGATGCTGCTGCACATCGACATCGATCACTTCCGTTCGATCAACGAGAACATGGGCGCCGATGTCGGCGATCAGGCGCTGCTGCTGCTCGGCCAGCACCTGACCACCCAGCTCGGCCCGGAGGCGCGGGTATGGCGCCAGGGCAGCGACGAGTTCATCGTCGCCATGCCGCGCCTGCCGCACGTCGCCTCGCCGGATGAGTTCGGCGCCTTCGTGCGTGACCAGGTGGAACTGCCGATGGCGGTGCTGCCCTACACCCTGTTCCTGACCGCCACGGTCGGCGTCGCGCTGTGCCCGGAAGACGCGACCACCGCCAGCGGCCTGCTGCAATGCGCGGAGACCGCGGTCGGCCAGGCCAAGCACGAAGGCCTGAACCTGGTCCGTCGCTACGCCCGCGATGCCGCCATCAGCGTCCGCAGCGACAGCATCATCGCCCGCCAGATCGTCAACGCGATCGACAACAACGAGTTCCGCCTGCACTACCAGCCGCAGATCAATGCCCACGACGGCCGCGTGGTCGGCATGGAGGCGTTGCTGCGCTGGCATTCACCGGCATTGGGCGTGCTGGTGCCGGAGCGCTTCATGCACGTGGCCGAGAAGCTGGGCGTCATCGTCCAGATCGGCGACTGGGTGCTGCGCCAGGCGTTCCGCCAGGCGCGGGTGTGGCGCGACTGGGGGTTCGACGACTTCGAAATCGCGGTCAACGTCTCCACCCTGCAGCTGCTGCGGCCCAACTTCGTGATGGAGGTGCTGGAGGCCATGCAGGACGCCGGCATCCCGCCGCAGATGGTGGTGCTGGAAGTACGCCAGAACGCGCTGGCCAAGGACACCCTGCTGGTCCACCGCACCCTCGCCAGCCTGCATCGCGAAGGCGTGCGCCTGACCCTGGACGATTTCGGCATGGGCGATTCCAACCTGGACTCGCTGGTGCGCTTCGCGGTGGACAAGATCAAGATCGACCGCAGTTTCGTCAAGGGCGTGCCGGCCAGCAACCGCGAGGTCGCGATCACCTGCGCGATCATCGCCATGGGCCACCAGTTGGGCATGAAGGTGATCGCGCACGGCGTGGAGACCGACATCCAGCTCGGCTTCCTGCGCCGCAACCACTGCGACATGTTCCAGGGCCATCTGTTCGGCGAACCGATGTCCGCCGAGGACGCCGGCGCGGTGCTGCGCCGCCGCTACCTGCGCGCCGACGCCTTCGCCGCGACCAAGCCGGATCGCACCCTGTTGCTGCTGGACGACGAGGAGAACATCCTGCGCTCGCTGGTGCGCCTGTTCCGCCGCGACGGCTACCGCATCCTGGCCGCCTCCAGCGTCAACGACGCCTTCGAACTGCTGGCCACCAACGACGTGCAGGTGATCCTCTCCGACCAGCGCATGTCCGACATGAGCGGCACCGAGTTCCTCGGCCGCGTACGCGTGCTCTACCCCGACACCGTGCGCCTGGTGCTGTCCGGCTACACCGACCTGGCCACCGTCACCGAGGCGATCAACCGCGGCGAAATCTACCGTTTCCTGACCAAGCCCTGGAACGACGACGACCTGCGCGAACACATCCGCCAGGCCTTCACCGCCTACGAAAACCAGCCGCATCACCGCGTGGTGGGTTGATATCCGGCTAGCGGGGCCTGGAAAGGCCCCGCGGAAGCGAAGCCTCGCGAAGACGGGTCATCGCAAAAACCCATGGATTCCAGCCTTCGCTGGAATGACGACAGTTTGTGCCCCCGCAACAGGGAGCACAGGCTCGTCATCCCCGGTGTTCATCATCCCGAGACTCATCACCCCGAGACTCGTCACCCCGAGACTCATCACCCCGAGGCTCGTCATCCCAGCGAAAGCTGGGATCCATTTGCTCTTGCCCTTGCCCTTACCGTTGCAGCCGCCCCAGCCTTCGCATTGACCCACTCCAACCAACGTCCCCCGAGCCTGCTTCACCCCCTCAGAAAGCCGCCACATCCTTCGCCGGCTGCCGCACCGGCAGGGTGATGCGGAAGCGCGAGCCTTCGCCCGGCTTGCTGTCCACCTCGATGCGGCCGTTGTGCTTCTTCACGATGCCGTAGGAAATCGACAGGCCCAGGCCGGTGCCGCTGCCGACCGGCTTGGTGGTGAAGAACGGATCGAAGATGTTCTGCAGGATGCTTTCCGGGATGCCGCTGCCGGTATCGGCGATCTCGATCCAGGCCTCCTCGCCGGCCAAGCCGGTGGTGACGCTGATGCGCCCCTTTTCCTCGATCGCATGGCCGGCGTTGAGCAGGATGTTCATGAACACCTGGTTGAGCTCGGACGGCAGGCACTGCACCAGCGGCAGCTTGCCGTAGTGCTTGTCCAGGGTGACCTTGTACTTGAGCTCGTTCCAGATGATGTTGATGGTCGAGTCCAGGCCGTGGTGCAGATCCGCCAGCTTCCAGGAGTCGTCGCGGCCGGAGTAGGAGAAGTCCTTCAGGCTGCGCACGATCTGGGTCACCCGCTCGATGCCCTCGCGCGATTCGGACATCAGCTGCGGCAGGTCGCTGGTGATGAAATCGATGTCGCAGCGCGCGCGCATGTCGTCGATTTCCGGCAGCAGCGCCTTGGGGTCCGGCGCGCGCAGGGCGCGCTCGTACACCTCGATCAGGGCGAACAGGCTGTGCAGGTATTCCTGCAGCGAACCCAGGTTGGAATGCACGTAGCCGATCGGGTTGTTGATTTCGTGCGCCACGCCAGCGGCGAGCTGGCCGATGGACGCCATCTTCTCCGACTGCACCAGTTGTTCCTGGGTGCCGGCCAGGCGGATCAGGGTCTGGCGCAGCTGCGCGTGGCGGCGCTGCAGTTCCTGCTGGCGCGCATGGCCTTCGCTGATGTCGTGGAACAGGATCAGCGCGTAGCCGTCGTCGCCCGGCGCATGGTGGTGATAGATCCGCAATTGCAGGATGCGACCGTCTTCCAGCCCCAGCTCGCCGCTCCAGCGGCCGGTCGCGCGGGCGGCGCGGCGGGCGTCGGCCGGCACCAGATCCAGCAACGCCTGCAGCGATTCCGGATCCTCGCCTTCGGGCAGCAGCGCCAGCGCGGACGCGTTGGCGTGCAGGGCGCGGTCATCGCCGCGGCACAACAGCACGCCATCGTCCATCAGCTCGGTGAGCGCCTGAATGTCGACGAAGGACGGAATGTCCGCGGGGAGACGGGAAGCGGGAGAAACACTCACGACGGATGGCCCTGCGAAAGGGTCTGGCGACAAACGGGGCCGCCAGTATCGGCAAGCGTCGCGATGGCGGCAAGCATGCGCCGCCGCCCGGCTCAGACCACCGCGAGCGGGCGGCTGCCGCGCAGGACGTCGGTCTGTCCGTTGGCGTCGTAGGCGCCGCTGCTTTCGCTGCGTCCCAGGTGACGCAGCGCCCAGTTCACTTCGCGGCGGCGGCGCGCCAGCAGCGCGCCGTTGGCCTGGTTGGCTTCGGACAGCTCGCGCAGGCGGGCTTCGAATGGTGCCGCCGGCTGCGCGGGCATCCGGCTTTCCAGCTCGCGCAGCGAGGCGAGCTTTTCACGCGTCGACTGCACCAGCGCCTCGACGTCGTGTTCCAGGATCGCGCGGCGCTCCTCGGCCAGCGCCGAGGCCAGGCGCTCCAGCGGCGTCTCCAGTCCGGCGCTCATCGGCCGAGCTGGCGTTCCAGGCTCAGCATGCCGTCGGCGATCGCCTCGGCATTGATCTGATAGGTGCCGGCCTGCAGCGCGTCGCGAATCTGCTGCACGCGCGCGGTATCCACGGCCGAGGCCGAGGACAGTTCACGCTGCAATGCCTGCAAGCTGGTCGCTTCGCCGGTCAGGCGCAGGCTGTCGCCGCCCGCGCTGGCTTCCACCGGACGGGAACGTTCGGCGCCGGAGGCCGCCACCTTGCCACCGACGGGTCCGGTGGTGCGGATGGCAGAAGGCGCGTTGCCTTCGATTTTCTGGCTCATGTCGGTCTACCTGTTGCGGGTTCAAACAGCATATCGGCCGTCAAAGGCAAAGCTTTAGTGACGGAATCCACAATTTTTCATCGGAAGCGCAGCCGGGGCGCACTTCCCTGCAAGCTCGGTATCGGCGGCGCCGGCCGGGACTTTAGGGCCGTCGCGCATCTTTCCTTCACCGGCTCACCCAGACGTCGCCGCCCGGCCCCACCACGCCCTGCACCACCCGGCGCGAGGACAGGTTCTCCACCGTCACCCGCTCGTTCTCGCCGGCGTCGGCCAGCGCCTTGCCGGCCACGCGCACCTCGACACTGCCACGCCGGGAGACCAGCGCCACGTTGTCGCCGCGCCGGATCAGCCGTGGCGCGACCAGATCATTGGCGCCCAGCACCGATCCGGCGACCAGCATGCGCCGGGCCACCTGCCCTGTCGCCTGCGCGGGATCGGTCAGCGCACCGGCGCCAATCCGGGCGCCATCGCGGGTTTCGGCGACGAAGGCATCGGCGGTGACCACCTGCCCCGGCGCGATGCCGCGATTGAGCACCAGCACCGTCTGGGTGCGACGCACCCGCACCGGCACGAACAGGCGCCAGCCCTGCGGGCAACCGACCTCGACCGAACCGCTGTTCTGCACCCGCGCCTCCAGCGGCGCCGCGCAACGCGGCAGGCGCAGGTTGGGATCCAGCGTGGCCTCGGCTTCGCCGGCCGACGCCATCGCGCCGACCGCGGCCTGGCGGATGCTGTCCACCGGCTGGAAGTCCGTCGCGGGCGCGGCGAACGCCGCCAGCAGCGCGGGCAGCAGCACGAGTCGTCGCATGATCGGGTTTCCTCGGTTCATCGTCCTGGCGGATGCAAGCGATGTGCCGGAACCGGGCTGCGCCCTGCGGCGTGTTCCCGCCGGCACGCGATTCCGCGCGATTGCGCGGCCCATGCCGGATCCGCACCGGCGCATCCGGACCACGCTCAAGCCGCCCACATCCCGGCCGATATGCCTGCATGACCCAGGATCTGCTCAACCGCATCGACCAGCGCACCCGCCTGGCCGGCCACAACCGGCTCGCCCTGTTGCTGTTCCGCCTGGGCGGGCGTCAGCTTTTTGGCGTCAACGTCTTCAAGGTGCAGGAGGTGCTGCGCCGCCCGCCGCTGTTCCAGCTGCCCGGCCTGCCCACCGAGTTCGCCGGCGCCGCCGACGTGCGCGGCCGCTCGATTCCGGTGCTGGACCTGGGCCTGAGCATCGGCCATCCGGAACGGGATCCGGATCCGGCGCGCGCGCCCAACTACCTGGTGGTCACCGAATTCAACCGCTCGGTGCAGGGCTTCCTGGTCAGCGACGTCGAGCGCATCGTCAACATCGCGGTGGAGGACATCCACCCGCCGCCGGAACTGGGCGCCGAAGCCAGCTACCTGACCGCGGTCACCCGCTTCCAGGGCGAGCTCATCCAGGTGATCGACGTGGAAAGCGTGCTGGCCGACATCTCGCAGGCGCGCATGGATGCCCCGCTGGCGCCGGAGATGGCGCTGCCGGCCGACGCGCCGCCGTTGCAGGTGCTGGTGGTGGACGACTCGCGCGTGGCCCGCTCGCAGATCCGCAGCGTGCTGGACCAACTGGGGGTCAGCGCCACCCTGCTGTCCGACGGCAAGCAGGCCCTGGACCACCTCCTGCAGATCCAGGCCGCCGGCGAGGACCCGGCCGAGCGCTACGCCATGGTCATCTCCGACATCGAGATGCCGGCCATGGACGGCTACACCCTGACGACGGAAATCCGTCGCCACCCCGGCCTGGCCGGCCTGTACGTCCTGCTCCACACCTCGCTGTCGGGCGTGTTCAACAACGCCATGGTCGAACGGGTCGGCGCCAATGCCTTCGTCGCCAAGTACAGCCCGCACGAGCTGGCGGACTATGTGCTGAACCGGTTGAAGCAGGTGGTGGCGACGAAACGGGCGGCGTGAGGCGGCGCCAGGCGGCTGAAGGAACGCCGGGATTGAGGACGGCGGGTCCGCACCCGAGGCCCCGTCGTCCCAGCGAACGCTGGGACCCATTTTCGCTCCTGCTCCTGCACCCCGCCGGCGATGCACGCCACGCAAAGCCACAGGGATCCCGGCTTTCGCCGGGATGACGACAGGACGACGACGGTTCCACCCTGCCCCGGTGAATCCCTGTCGACAAGGTGAACCGAACCGGCAGACGACCGGCGTTTCGGCGGACTGGCACAAGCCTTGCACCCACCCGGGCAACGTTCCCAACGGGGCCCGCCAATGTCCAATCCCATCCGCGATTATCTCGGCGTGCATGCCGCCGCCCTGCCGCTGCGCGAGCAGCGCATGCAGCTGATCGCCAGCAACCTCAGCAATGCGGACACCCCCCACTACAAGGCCAGGGATCTGAACTTCCAGGCCGTGCTGGAGAACGCCGCCGCCCGCCAGGCCGCGCCGCTGCAGACCAGCGACGCGCGCCATCTGAACGGACTCGAGTTTGGCCCGCAGATCTACGAGCGCCAGGGCGTGCAACCCAGCCTGGACGGCAACACCGTCGACGCCGACACCGAGCGCGCCGCCTACGGCCGCGCCGCGCTGGAGTACCGCGCCTCGCTGAGTTTCATCGAATCCAAGGTGCGCACCATGCTCACCGCCATCACGGGGCAATAAGCCATGAGCAACCTGCCGATCTTCGATGTCGCCGGTTCGGCCCTGCAGGCGCAGTCCGTGCGACTGAACACCATCGCCAGCAACCTGTCCAACGCCGATTCCATCGCCTCCTCGCCCGACGCGGTCTACAAGCCCATCGAACCGATCTTCCAGGCACGTCCGCTCAATGCCGACGGGTCGCTGACCTCGGTGCAGGTCAAGGAGATCACCCAGAGCGAGGCGCCGCCGATCAAGCGCTACGAGCCCGGCCACCCGATGGCCGACGCCGAAGGCTACGTCTACGCACCGGACGTGGATCCGGTCGCGCAGATGGTCAACCTCATTTCCGCTTCGCGCGGCTACCAGGCCGGCGTCGAGGTCCTCAACACCGCCAAGGAACTGGCCCTGGCCACGCTGACCATGGGCCGCTGACGCGGCCCGTCCACCGGAGCAACCGCATGACCACCGCCGTCAACGGCGATCCCTTCGCCGCGATCAACAACAGCACCACCGGCACCGGGTCGAACAAGAAGAAGGAGAGCCTGGGCCAGGCCGAGTTCATGCGCCTGATGACCGAGCAGCTCAAGCACCAGGATCCGCTCAAGCCGCTGTCCAACAGCGAGTTCATCGGCCAGCTGGCGCAGTTCTCCACCGTGCAGGGCATCAGCGAGCTCAACACCACCGTCAACGGTTTCACCACCGCGCTGACCGGCGACCAGGTGCTCAAGGGCGCCTCGCTGGTCGGCCACGACGTGCTGGTGCCGTCGGAAAAGCTCGCGCTCGGCGCGCAAGGCAACGCCACCGGCCTGGTGATGTCGCCCGCCACAGGCACGCTCAAGGTGGAAATCACCGACGCCAGCGGCGTGGTCGTGGACACCCTCGAAATCGACGCAGCCAAGGGCGAGACCGCGTTCGCCTGGGACGGCCTGAAGGCCAACGGCGAACGCGCGCCGGAAGGCGTGTATTCGATCAAGGCCACCCATACCGACGATACCGGCAAGGCCACCCAGCTCAATACCTACGTCGATTCCACCGTGGAAAGCGTGACCATCGGTTCCGATGGGCTGTACCTCAACCTGCCCGGCCTGGGCACCGCCCCGCTCGACTACGTGCTGCGCATCGGCAAGTCGGCTTCCTGATCCCTGACATCCACGGGCCATCCGACCCGGCATCCGCTAAGGAGTTCTCCATGGCTTTCAACAGTTCGCTCTCCGGCATGAAGGCGGCCAACGCCGACCTCAACGTCACCTCGCACAACATCGCCAACGTCGGCACCACCGGTTTCAAGGAATCGCGCGCCGAATTCGCCGAAGTGTTCTCCACCACCGGCTACGGCCTGCTGCGCAACGGCATCGGCGCCGGCGTGCGCCTGACCAACGTGGCCCAGCAGTTCTCCCAGGGCGACATCAACCAGACCGGCCGCTACCTGGATCTGGCGGTGGATCGCGAAGGCTTCTTCACCGTCAGCAACAACGGCACCAACGTCTACACCCGTGCCGGCAACTTCCAGCGCGACTCCAACGGCTACGTCACCACCCCCGACGGCTTCCGCCTGCAGGCGTTTCCGCCGCGCGCCGACGGCAGCGGATTCGATACCGGCCGCCTGGTCGACCTGCAGTTGCTGACCAGCGACAGCCCGCCTGCGCCGACCACCTTGGTCAATCTCGGCGTCACCCTGCCCGGCAACGCCGCCCAGCCGACCATCGCCCCTTTCAACCCCAACGATGGCAACAGCTACAACGAGACCACCTCGGTGACGGTGTACGACTCGCTCGGCGTCGCCCACCAGCAATCGGTCTATTACGTGAAGACCGCCACCCCCAACGAGTGGCAGGCGCACGTGTACGTCGACGGCACTTCGATGGGACCGGCCACCACCGTGCGCTTCGACAACAACGGCGCGCTGACCTTGCCGGCCAACGGCCGCATCACCCTGGCCCCGTTCACCCCGACCACCGGCGCGGGCGTGCTCAACATGACCCTGGACATCACCGGCACCAACCAGTACGGCGAAGCCTTCGCCAAGAAGGACCAGCGCCAGGACGGTTATGCCAGCGGCAAGCTCAACGAGTTCACCGTCTCGCCGGAAGGCGTGGTCTACGCGCGCTATTCCAATGGCGTGGATCGCGCCATCGGCCAGGTCGCGCTGACCAACTTCACCAACCCGCAGGGCCTGGTCTCGCAAGGCAACAACACCTGGACCCACAGCTATGCCTCGGGTGAGCCGCGCACCGGCGCGCCGGGCACCTCCGACTTCGGCCAGGTCGCCTCCGGCGCGCTGGAAGCCTCGACCGTGGACCTGACCGAGCAACTGGTCAACATGATCGTCGCCCAGCGCAACTTCCAGGCCAACTCGCAGATGCTGTCCACCCAGGATCAGATCACCCAGACCGTCATCAATATCCGTTGATGACGGCCCCTTGAGCACGCCGAAGTAGCCAGAACCCAAGCCCCTTTGAAAAAGGGGGCGGGCGCCAAAGGCGACGGGGGACTTTCTCTTCGCGCGAACAGCAAATCCCCCTCAATCCCCCTTCTCCGAAGGGGGAGGCAAAGCCAAAGCGGCCCTTCCCCAATCCCGAATCCCCAATCCCGAATCCCTGCTCCCAATGGACAAAGCCCTCTACGTCGCCATGACCGGCGCCCGCGCCTCGCTGCAGGCCCAGGGCGCCGTGTCGCACAACCTCGCCAACGTGGACACCAAGGGATTCAAGGCCGCGCTGGCCGCGACCGAGGCGTTCAAGATTCCCGGCCAGGGATTTCCCTCGCGCGTGGACGCGGTGCTGACGGATCCGGGTTTCGACTCGCGCACCGGCACCCAGATGGTCACCGGCCGTTCGCTGGACGTCTCGCTGCAACCGGGCCGCTGGCTGGCGGTGCAGGCGCCGGACGGCGGCACCGCCTATACCCGCAACGGCGAACTCAGCGTCACCCCCAACGGGCAACTGGTCACCAACGGCGGCCGCGCCGTGCTGGATGAGAACGGCAATCCGATCGCCATTCCGCCGGCGCAGTCCTTCGACCTCGGCGCGGACGGCACCATTTCCATCGTGCCGCAGGGCGAAGGCCCGCAGACCATGGCGATGGTCGCGCGCATGCGCATCGTCGACCTGCCGGCCTCGCAGCTGGCGCGCGGCGCCGACGGCCTGATGCGCCCGGCCGACCCGACCCAACCGCCGCCGCCGATGGCCCAGGGCAACAGCCTGACCACCGGCGTGCTGGAAGGCAGCAATGTCGACGCCGCCGGCGCCCTGGTCCAGATGATCCAGCTCCAGCGCCAGTTCGAGATGCAGGTGAAGGTCGTCCGCACCGGCGACGACATGGCGCAATCGTCGAACCAGTTGCTGCGGCTGGGGGGTTAGGGGCCGTGATTGGGAAGTCGGGATTCGGGATTGGTAACAGCGACTTTGTGGCCGTCGTCCCGGTTCTTGTCCGCGTCGAAATCCCGACCACCGGGTTGGCACGGACCTTGCCTCATCCCCATGCGAAGAAGGATCCGACGCCCACGTCGAATCCCCAATCCCGAATCCCCAATCCCATCGCTCAAAGGACCACGCCATGAATCAGGCACTCTGGGTCGCCAAGACCGGTCTCGATGCGCAGCAGACGCGCATGTCCGTGGTCTCCAACAACCTGGCCAACACCAACACCACCGGCTTCAAGCGCGACCGCGCCAGCTTCGAGGATCTGCTGTACCAGCAGCTGCGCCAGCCCGGCGGTTCGACCTCGCAGCAGACCCAGTTGCCGTCCGGCGTGCAGTTGGGCACCGGCGTGCGCGTGGTCGCCACGTCCAAGGATTTCCAGCAGGGCAATCCGCAGCAGACCGGGCGCTCGCTGGACGTGATGGTCAACGGCCGCGGCTTCTTCGAGGTGATGCTGCCCGACGGCACGCCCGCGTACACGCGCGACGGCTCGTTCCAGATCAACGCGCAGGGCGAACTGGTCACCAACAGCGGCTATGCCGTGCAACCCGGCATCCAAGTACCCGAAGGCGCCCAGTCCATGACCATCGGCAACGACGGCACGGTCAGCGTGACCATGGCCGGCGAGGCGCAGGCGGTGGAAATCGGTTCGCTGACGCTCACCGATTTCGTCAACCCGTCCGGCCTGCAGGCCAAGGGCGAGAACCTGTATGTGGAAACCACCGCCTCCGGCCCGGCCCAGAACGGCACGCCCGGCCTCAACGGCCTGGGCAACCTGGTGCAGGGTTCGCTGGAAGGTTCCAACGTCAACGTGGTGGAAGAGCTGGTCAGCATGATCGAAACCCAGCGCGCCTACGAAATGAACGCCAAGGCCATCTCCACCACCGACTCCATGCTCGGCTATCTGAACAACAACGTCTGAGGCCCGCCATGAACCGCCTGTCCCGCACCGCCACCCTCGCCTGCTGCCTTCTCGCGCTGGCCGGCTGTTCGCGTTCGTTCGGCGACGTGCGTCCATTCGCGCCGATGCAGCCGGTGCAGGTGGTGATGGCGCCGCAGGCCGAGCCCACCTCCGGCGCGATCTACCGTGCCGGGCCGGGCCTGAACCTGTACTCCGATCGCCGCGCCCGCGACGTCGGCGACCTGCTGACCATCAATCTGGTCGAGAACACCAACGCGCAGACCAGCGCGACCACCCAGGTCGACAAGACCAGCGAGATCACGATGGCGGCGCCGAACATCGCCGGCGCGCCGCTGACCTATAACGGCCGCGACCTTCTCAGCGCCTCGGTCAAGGGCGATCGCGGCTTCAACGGCAACGGCAAGAGCGCACAGAGCAACCGCCTGCAGGGCAGCGTGACCGTCACCGTCATCCAGCGCCTGCCCAACGGCAACCTGGTGGTGCAGGGCCAGAAGAACATGCGCCTGAACCAGGGCGACGAGCTGGTCCAGATCCAGGGCATCGTGCGCGCCGCCGATATCGCGCCGGACAACAGCATTCCCTCCAGCAAGGTCGCCGAGGCGCGCATCGCCTACGGTGGCCGCGGCGCCATCGCGCAATCGAACTCGATGGGCTGGCTGGGGCGTTTCTTCAATTCGCCGATCTATCCCAATTAACCCTCTGGACTGACGAGTCACCCGGGAGCGCCGCACGATGGCCATCCGCCTGCCCTTCCATCGCAACCCTCGCGATCCCAACCGTCGCCGCGTCGATCCGTGGACCACGATCGGCGCCCTGCTGTGGTGGCTGATGGTGCTGGCCTGCCTGGCGCCGTCGGCGCGCGCCGAGCGCATCAAGGATCTCGCCCAGGTCGGCGGCGTGCGCAGCAACCCGCTGGTCGGCTACGGCCTGGTGGTGGGCCTGGACGGCAGCGGCGACCGCACCAGTCAGGCGCCCTTCACCGTGCAGAGCCTGAAGAACCTGCTGGGCGAACTGGGCGTCAATGTGCCGCCCAACGTCAATCCGCAGCTCAAGAACGTCGCCGCGGTCGCCATCCACGCCGACCTGCCCGCCTTCGCCAAGCCCGGCCAGCCGATCGACATCACCGTCTCCTCCATCGGCAACGCCACCTCGCTGCGCGGCGGCAGCCTGCTGATGGCCCCACTGCGCGGCGCCGACGGCGAGGTCTACGCCATCGCCCAGGGCAATCTGGTGGTCGGCGGTTTCGGCGCGCAGGGCCGCGACGGTTCACGGGTGTCGATCAACATCCCCAGCGTCGGCCGCATTCCCAACGGCGCCATCGTCGAACGCGCGGTGCCCAACGCGATGAACGACGGCAGCGGCAGCGTCACCCTCAACCTGCACCAGGCCGACTTCACCACCGTCTCGCGCATGGTCGCCGCGCTCGACCAGCGCTTCGGCGCCGGCGCCGCCTACGCGATCGACGCGGTCACCGTGGCGGTGCGCGCGCCGGCCGATGCCGGCAGCCGGGTCAACTTCCTGGCCCAGGTCGAGAACCTGGAACTGACCCCCGGCAGCGCGCCGGCCAAGGTCATCGTCAACGCCCGCACCGGCACGGTGGTGATCGGCGCGCAGGTGCAGGTGATGCCGGCCGCGGTCACCCACGGCTCGCTGACCGTCACCATCACCGAATCGGCCAACGTCAGCCAGCCCAACAGTTTCAATCGCGGCGGCCAGACCGTGGTCACCCCGCAATCCGACGTGCAGATCACCGCCGAAGGCAACCGCATGTTCAAGTTCGAGGGCGGCACCTCGCTGGACGAAATCGTCCGCGCGGTCAACGAGGTCGGCGCGGCGCCGGGCGATCTGATCGCCATCCTGGAAGCGCTCAAGCAGGCCGGCGCATTGCGCGCGGAGCTGGAAATCATCTGATGAACATCCTGCAGCCCGCCCTGCCGCTGAATCCGACCGCCAATCCAGCGGCGGACAACGCGCGCATCCACGAGGTGGCGCGGAAGTTCGAGGGCCAGTTCGCGCAGATGCTGATCAAGTGCATGCGCGAAGCCAGCTTCGGGGACTCGCTGTTCCCCGGCGAAAACCAGATGTTCCGCGAGATGTACGATCAGCAGCTGGCCAAGGCGATGACCCAGGGCAAGGGCATGGGCCTGGCGCCGATGATCGCGCGCCAGCTCGGCGCCACCGATACCGCCGCGCCGGTACCGGTCAACACCGCGTTGTCGCAGTACCGCAAGATGATGCCGTCCGGCGCCGAGCAGATGCTGGACGTGATCGCCGGGCGCTCACCCGCGCCGTCCAGCACGTCCGCCGACGCCGGCGATCCCGGTGCGGCGATGGGCCTGCCGCGCATCGACTGGGCCGCGCTGACCGCGCCGGAAACCCAGGCCGCCTGCGACGAGGTCGAGCAGGTCGCCAGCGCCAATCCGCAGCAGTACGCCCGCAACACGCCCGAACGCTTCGTCGCCGAGATCTGGGACCACGCCCAGCGCGCCGCCAAGGAACTGGGCGTGGATCCGCGCGCCCTGGTCGCCCAGGCCGCGCTGGAAACCGGCTGGGGCAAGCGCGTCATCCAGCGCAACGACGGCGGCAGCGCGCACAACCTGTTCGGCATCAAGGCCACCGGCTGGAAGGGCGAGCGCGCCCGCACCGGCACCCACGAATACCGCAACGGCGTGCGCCAGAACGAAACCGCCGACTTCCGCGCCTACGCGTCGCCGGCCGAGAGCTTCGCCGACTACGTGCGCATGCTGAAGAACAATCCGCGTTACCAGAAGGCGCTGGCCGCCGGCAAGGACATCCACGGATTCGCGCGCGGGCTGCAACAGGCCGGCTACGCCACCGACCCGTCCTACGCGAAGAAGATCGCCAGCATCGCCAACGGCCCCACCCTCGGCAAGGTCATCTCGGCCATCGGCGGCAGCGTCGGCGGTTCGATCGGCGCCACGGTGGGCAATGCGCTCGCCAGCCGCTTCCTGGGCCGCTGAACGGAGTAGTCCATGTCCAACCTCCTCGCCACCGGCAGCAGCGCCCTCCTCGCCTTCCAGCGGGCGCTGTCCACGGTCAGCCACAATGTCGCCAACCTCAACACACCGGGCTACTCGCGCCAGCGCACCGAGTTCGCCGCGCGCGACGGCACCTTCCACGGCTACGGCTACCAGGGCGGCGGCGTGCAGATCGTCGACGTCCATCGCATGGCCGATTCGCTGGCCACCGCGCGCCTGCTCGACAGCACCGGTGAATTGAACCGCCTGCAGCAAATGTCGGTGCTGTCCAACCGCCTGGACAGCCTGTTCTCGGAAAAGGCCACCGGCATCGCCGCGCCGTGGTCGGGTTTCTTCGATTCGATCAGCGCGCTCTCCTCCAGCGCCGCCGGCGCGGCGGATCGACAGAGCGTGCTGGCCCAGGCCAACGCACTGGTCACCCGCTTCAACCAGCTCGACCAGCAACTGGACAAGGTGGATGGCGAGGTCAACAGCGGCCTCACCTCCAGCGTCGGCGAGGTCAACCGGCTGGCCAAGGAAATCGCCCAGCTCAACGGCCGCATCGGCAACAACGCCGCCAACGCTTCCGGCGATCTGCTGGATCGCCGCGATCAACTGATCAGCCAGTTGATCGGCTACACCGGCGGCACCGCGGTCCAGCAGGACGGCGGGCAGATCAACGTGTTCACCGCCGGCGGCCAGCCGATGGTGGTTGGCGCCACCGCCAGTTCGCTGGTGACCGTGGCCGATCCCTACCGGCCCGAGCGCCTGCAGGTGGCGCTGGAAACCAACGGCCAGCGGGTCACCCTGGACAAGCGCGCGCTCGGCGGCCAGATCGGCGGGCTGATGGAGTTCCGCAGCACCGTGCTGGACCCGGCCATCGCCGAACTCGGCCGCATCGCGATCTCGCTGACCGAAACCTTCAACGAAGGCCACCGCGCCGGCATGGATCAGTACGGGCAGATGGGCGGGGATTTCTTCACCGCGCCGCAGCCGCAGATCTCGTCGCATTCGGGAAACACCGGCAACGCGGTGCTGCAACCGTCGCTGGGCGATCTGGGCTCGCTCAACGGCAAGAACGTGATGCTGCGCTTCGACGGCAGCAACTGGGTCGCCAGCGATCCGGATACCGGTACCGCCATTCCGGTGACCGGCACCGGCACCGCCGCCGATCCGCTGGTGATCAACGGCGTGGAACTGGTGCTCGCCAGCGGTACGCCGGCCACCAACGATCGCTTCCTGCTGCAACCCACCGCGGGCGCCGCCGGCACCATCAAGGTCGCCATCAGCGATCCCAGTCGGATCGCTGCCGCCAACCCGGTCAAGGCCAAGGCGGATCTCGCCAACACCGGCACCGGCAAGCTCGGCGCGGTCACCGTCACCAACCCGGCCGATCCAAACCTGCTCGCGCCCTCGGTGATCGAGTTCATCGATGCCAACCAGTACACCATCGACGGCGCCGGCCCGTTCACCTACACGCCCGGCCAGGCGATCACCCACAACGGTTGGAGCGTCACCATCGACGGTGCGCCCGCCGCCGGCGACGCCTTCAACCTGGGTCCCACCGGCGCCAACTCCAGCGACAACGGCAACGCCAGGCTGCTCTCCAACCTGGATGACGCGCGCAAACTCAACGGCGGCACCCTCACCCTCAATGGCGCGATTTCCGGCCTGACCACCACCGTCGGCTCGGCCGCGCGCCAGGCCGACTACTCGGCCGAGGCGCAGCAGGTATTGCAGGATCAGGCGCAGGCCGCGCGTGATTCCATTTCCGGCGTCAACCTGGATGAAGAGGCGGCGGATCTGATGCGCCTGCAGCAGGCCTACCAGGCCGCGGCGCAGATCATCTCCACCGCCGACACCCTGTTCCAGTCCCTGCTGAGCGCGACCCGCCGATGAACAATCGCATCTCCACCGGACTGATGTACCAGCAGTCCATCACCACGATGCTGGCCAAGCAGGCCAGGCTGGCCCACACCCAGCAGCAGCTCGCTTCCGGGCAGAAACTGATCAGCGCCAAGGACGATCCGGTCGCCGCCGGCAACGCGGTCGGGCTGGATCGCACGCTGGCCGAACTGGAGCGCTTCGCCGCCAACGCCAGCACCCTGCAGAACCGCCTGGGCCTGCAGGAAAACGCGCTCAAGCTGGTCGGCGACGCCATGGCGCGCGTGCACGAACTGACCGTACAGGCCAACAACGCCGCACTCGGCGACGACAGCCGCAAGGCGATCAGCGCCGAACTCAAATCCATCCACGACGGCCTGCTGGATCTCGCCAACAGCACCGACGGCACCGGCCGCTACCTGTTCGGCGGCACCGCCGACGGCAGCGCGCCGTTCGCATTGGCCGCAGGCGGCGTCATCTACAGCGGCGACCAGACCCAGCGCCAGATCGAAGTCGCACCGGACACCTTCGTCTCCGACACCCTGCCCGGCAGCGAAATCTTCCTGCGCCTGCGTACCGGCACCGGCCGCATCGACGGCGCCGCCGCCGGCGCCAACACCGGCACCGGCCTGCTGATGGATCTCAGCGTCACCGATTCCAGCGCCTACGACGGCGGGCAATACAGCATCCGTTTCACCGGCCCGACCACTTACGAGGTCTACGGCGCCGGCCCCACCCCGATCTCCACCGGCACCTACACCAAGGGCCAGAGCATCGCCTTCGCCGGCGTGCAGGTGAAGATCGATGGCCAGCCCAACGCGGGCGACGAATTCAACGTCGGTCCTTCCGCCACGCGCGACGTCTTCGCCACGATCCAGAACCTGATCGGCGCCCTGGAAACCAACCCGACCACCGACGCCCAGCGCGCCGCCATGCAGAACCAGCTGCAGGCCGGAATGCGCGACGTCGCCAGCGCCCAGGGCCACATGATCGACGCCCGCGCCAGCGGCGGCGCCCAGCTGATGGCCATCGACAGCGCCGCCGAACTGCGCGACGCCAACAGCGTCACCCTCAAGGGCACCCTGTCCAGCCTGCGCGACCTCGACTGGGCCGAGGCCATCGGCCGCTACAACCTGGAGAACACCGCCCTCCAGGCCGCGCAGAGCGTGTTCATGCAGATGCAGCAGCTGTCGCTGTTCAAGATGATGGGGTGAGGGGCGGGATTCGGGAGTCGGAAGTCGGAAGTCGGAAGTCGGAAGTCGGCCAGAGCTTCGCCCAGTGACACCATCGTCGCAGGGAAGGCTACCGTGACGCACGCAGTCCACGCGTTCTTCAAGATAACCAACATCCCAGCAAAAACGACTACCTCTGCCTCCCCCTTTGAAAAAGGGGGACTGAGTGGGATTTGCTCCTGGCGCCGACCACCACCACTCGCCACTTCGCCAAACACAACGGACGCCCATCGTCATGCGAATAAAAAAGTGAGCCCAGAAACACTGAAGCGAAAACGCTCAAAGTTAGTCGACACCGCCCAACCACATCGGCAGACTCCGGCATCAGGAAGTCAGAACTCCTACTCACAAAACGGTAGCACCCGTCATTTCAGCGCTATTCCATGCCATTGGAATGACAAACCGGCGTTCTTGTTCCAACGCCGGGAGGGTGGTGAATACAACACCCGAAAGGGAAATAACCCCACCGATCTGTGAGCGGTTTCTGACCTCCCGGCACCCGGCCGCACTCTCGCGCGCCGGGATTCTTCAACGAAGAAATGGAGGTCCCATGACCAGTGTTCGAATGGTCTATCTGTTGGAAGAACAAACCCAGCTGAATCTCATCCAGCTGCGTGATCACCTCAAGCTGCTGTCCCTGCTCATCAGTCCCCGCTTCCGCCAGGACGAGCACCACAGCCTGCCCATCCCACTGCAACCCCTGAGCGACTGCTTCGCCGGCCTCGCCCACGACGCCAGCCACATCCTCGACCAGCTCCGCTGGCACGCCGGCAAACCCAACGTCGAACCGGCCAACGACGCGTAACAAAAACGCGGGCTGCTAGCGCCCGCGTTCTGTTGAAGATTCAATACATGCAGTTGGCAGGCATAAGCAGTACCCGCCCACGTGTTGCGTCACGCCCGCCGAATCCAACCGGGAATTCCTTAGCATGCTCGCGTCCTTTGCCCGTAAGAGTCTTCCTGCATGCCTCAGGAAAAATAGGCACGCCCGCCCCTTCTCTCTTCCGTTCTTCAAGCACAAAAAAAATGTGGCCATCCAGGAATCCCGCCCTCCCCCAACAAACCGAAGACATGTGAACGGCAGCGGTGAAAGTCGAAACAGGCCTGAGAGATGCTCTCCACCTTCTTGCCACCGTCATATATTTCGCCTGCATTCGACCATCCTGACTTTCCTTAGTCTAGACTCCATCGCTTTCCCGCGCCACAAGTCTGGCTTGCTCGAGAAAACCGAAGAATAGAGGGATGGAAAAAACCTCAGCTTCACATAGCGAACTTCCGCATGATTCTTGTACTCGTCCTGTATCGGCTCATTTATCGAAAACAGCACATGTCCTCCAGGCCGAAGCGTCCACGTCAAATTTGAGTAGTCACTATCTTCAACTGGCAACATCATGCCGTGGTAGTGGTTTCCAATAATCAGCGGATTTTTGTTCTTGTCGAAAGCCAAGAATTCAAGGCCACCATATGCCCCCCAGTCAGGTGGAAACAAGATATCCACGTTCTGGCGACTTGAGTTCGTGACGCGCATGTCCACTTGGATGATTCGTTTTCCATCCGAATCACAGCCAGGATAGAAATCAGCATTCAATCCCAACTCGCCATCCTCGCCGGAGGGACGAACGGTGCATGCGCACAAGATTCCGCAGAGCGCTGCAAAGGTCAAACTACGCATGGCTAGAATCTCCTACTTCCCGTTTCTATAGTCGACCACGCTTGCAGGATCATTGATAAGCCTATTGATGTACTCAATCTCACCCTTTGGCGCCCCCATTGACTCCAGGGCTGACTTTTGAAGTCGCAACGGCCCTATTTCTTCCTGCCTTTGCGAAGAGTTGCTTCTAGAAGTACTGAACCCCTGCAAGAAATGACCACCATCGTGAACAATCTGACTAGCGATATACGTGGGCGTCGCGGTGCTACTCAGCACCTCATCAGCCCTCAGTACAACGCCACCCTTCCCGGTCCCTTGATAGTTCATATTCGCGTGAGAAGGGCCTCTCATATTGCTATCCACAACAATTGAAACCATGGTTGTCAGCGCCTGTTTCGCACCACTTTCCAGTTTGGCCTTAGAAAGTTCATCTGCGGCGCCATCGAATTTTCGAGATATCTCATCTTGCTTCTTCTTGCTTAGATCATCAGAGACTGCCAATCTAATTTTGTGGTCACCAACTTCAATGTTGCGAACCGCTCTCTTGCAATCCCCGTCTCCACAACCCTTTGGCTTTCTGCCATCAGGATCAGCAAATCTGTAGGGGTTGTCATTGGCATACCAGTATCGATTGAAATTTACACCGGGACTTGAGTAAGCGGTTACTGGATCTACGCTCAAAAACCGACCAAGAAGCGGATCATAGTATCGCTGTTGCATATAGGTTAGTCCTGTGGCCGCATCTTGCACATGTCCCGTGAAGCCTGGCCCATCCGTCAGCGGACGATTGAGCAATTGCCCGAAAGGCTCGTATTCGCTGCGTTCTATCACATTGCGATTGGCATCCGTTACAGCGACCGGTGTACCCAGTGCATCGGTGTGGATGTACTCCACAACGGCCTGGGCTTGAGCGTTCGAAATGAATACGCAAATGTACAAAGTCACGAGCGCCACCAAAAAAAACCTGCACTGACTCATTCTTGTCTTCCCTTTCAAGGCGTGATGGGGCCGGCCCAGGCCGAGCATCCGTTCGCATTGCACGCGCGCACCCAGAATTGCCGGGAACCGCGTCCGGTAACGTTCCAGTACGTATTCGATCCACTGTATGGAATCGTCGGCGTGGACGTGGCCTGCTGCATCTGGACGTCGTAGGAGGTCGCTCCGGGTGATGCATTCCAGTAGATGGACCAGACGTATAACGGTGGCCGGATATCCGGCATCGCGTCTGCGGTGCCGTTCAATCCGGTCGGTACCGGCGGAGGCGCATTGGTCACGCTGGTGGTCACCACCGGCGAGTAGGCGCTGCAGCCGCCTGCATTGCAGGCCATCGCCCGATACCTGTAGGTGGCCGGCGCCCTGCCGGTCAGGCCAATGGACGTTGCGGTCCCGTTGTATATCGTGGACCACGCGCCGCTATTGACCTGCTCACCCAGTTGGTAGCTGGTTGCACCGCTCACCTCCGTCCAGCTGACTGTGTAGTTGCCGACACCCGTGGTGCCGGGAGCGCTGACCAACGGCGCGCTCGCAGGCGGAAAGACAACCTGCGTGGTGACTATTGCGGAATAGTTGCCGCACCCGGCCACGTTGCAGGCCTGTGCCCGATACCGATAGCTGGCCTGGCCCTTTCCGGTGACCGCCACGCTGAGATTCGCACCCGTGTAGAAAGCGGACCAAGCAGCGCCGTTGATGCTCTCCTCCACGCGATACGTAGCGGCTCCTCCCACGATGCCCCAGGCTACGCTGTAGCTGCCGTTGCTGCTGATCGCCGGGACCGTCAACGAAGGACTTCCGACGGGTATGTACACCGCCTGGACGTACACCGCAGCCGAAAAAGGACCGCATCCGGCTGGGTTGCAGGCCTGGATACGATAGCCATAGCCACCTTCTGGCTTCGCGGTATAGGCCTGGCTCATCGCGTTGCCGCTGTAGACCGCCGTCCACGTGCCGCTGTTAAAGCTTTGCTCCAGCTTGTAGCTGGTCGCACCGCTGATCGCCGTCCAACTGACCGTATAGTTGCCCCCCACGCCATAGGTGGGTGCGCTGGGAACGGGGGCGCTGGCCGGCGCAAACTGCACCGCCACATCACCCGTGCCACTCCAATTGCTGCAGACGGCATTCAGACACGCTCGAACGCGGTAGGCATAGTTGCCCGCCGGCTTGCCCGCCAGCGCATGGCTGGTGCCCGCACCGCTGTAAACAGTCGACCATGCGCCGCCGGCTGCGGACTCCTGCAATGCATACCCATTGGCATTCGCGACCGTTGTCCAGTTCACGGCATAGCTGCCGGTGGTGTTGAAACCCGGAACCGTCAGGACAGGCGTGGCGGGTGCGGTGGAATTGACCACCCGGGCGACCAGGCTGCCTCCCAGATAGACATAGGCCGTATTCTTGGCTTGCCGTTGATCTTCCTGGTACAGCAATTGGCCGCCTTGGCTGTACTGGGAGCGGATATCGCCGCTGACAGCACTGGAAGCCAGCAGACGGCGGCCGAGGCCATCGTATCGATAGGTTTCCTTGTTGGTTGCCTCGCGCAGGCGATTGCCGTAGTCAAACTTGAAGCCTTGCCCATTCTTGTTCGCCAGATTTCCCTGCTTGTCGTAGCTCAGGCCCACCACGGTGGGTCCCCCAATGCCGTTGGTGACGCCGATCAACTGTTGGGCGTCATCGTAGACATAGGCATAGTTGCGACCGTTGACCTGCAACGTACTGAGGTTGTCCAGGACGTCGTAGCTATACCGGGCGACGTTGTCGGTTCCGCCGAACATGACAGACTGCGCAGTCAACAGACGGTCCAGGCCATCGTAGGTCATCGTCCTGGTCTGCCGCCCCGTCGCGTAGTCGGTGATACCCGACACGTTGGCGTTGGCGTCGTATCCGTATCCAAGATCCAGCGGTGAACCTCCTCCGCTGTCGGTGCTGCGCGCCGGTAGTTGCCGTGCGTTCTGCGCCATCGCATGCACGATGCCGTTCCCATAGGTGAACTGCTTGATCGCGCCGTTCGGGTAGTAGCTCACTCCCGTTGCGTAGCCACCCGCCTGGGTAGGCTGTCCGAAAACGTTGGGCGCATAGGCCACCGACATGCCATTCGGATAAGTTTGCGCCGCCAACGCACCCAGGGTGTTGTATCCGTAGCCGATGGTCCAGGCACCGCCGCCGCTTTGCTGCAGCGACTCGCCCGTCAGCAGGCGGCGCTTGTTGTAGCTGTACTGGTTGGTGACCGTTCCCAGAGCAGGACCCTCGTTGTCGGTGACAATCGTCTTGATCTGCCCATCAGGCCAATAGGACCAGGTCTGGTTGCCCCGACCATCCAGGAAAGCCAAGGTCTTGATGCGGTTGCGAGCGTCGTAGGTTCGCAGGGTGTAAGGCGCCATCTGCGGGGGCAGTGTTCCGCCGGTAGGAGGGCCATCCATCGCCGCCATCCCGGCAGGCTCGGCGCATGGCGAGGCCGACGCCGGCATGCCGAAATCCGTTCGTACCAGATTGCCGGCACCATCGTACTTGTATAGCGTGCTACCTGTTTCGGGTTCCGCGCTCCGGCAGAGTTCCTGATATTGGTTGTAGACGTAGGCGCGCGTGACCGACTGACTGCCGTCCTCGTTTCGGCGGCGGAGCGCGGTGACCTTTCCGAACGCATCCCGTGCGATCTCGGTGTACGCTCCTTCGGGATGATCAATGCGGACGGGAGTATCGTAACCCGGCGCATCAAACACCTGATAACGGGTCACCGTCGATTGATTGCGGGGATTGGTTACCCGGGTTTCGAAACCATTGAGATAATCCGTGGTTGTCTTCAAAAGTCCTTGCGGATTCGCCTGCGAGGTGAGCTCACTGTTCTGTTGGACTTCCTTTATCCGGCCCAGCGCGTCATATGCCGTCCACGTCCCCACTGCGGCCGGAACCTCGTCCGTTGACGGGTAAGACTGGAAGACTACACGACCAGCATTGTCGTATTCGGTACTTGCAGCACGGAGCGTACCAGCCATGTTGGTTGCGTCGTAGCTATGGTTGAGAATCGGCCGCCACCAGGCATCGTAGTACGTCACCTGACGGTGGTTGCCTGTGCTCGTGGTCTTCCGCCAGTGACCGGCCGGAATGCCGTGCTCAGGCACGGCGACCGATACGAAATCCTGGGTGGTTTCTACCCAGGCCACGGTATCACCTGCCGGATACTGGACACGGGTCACGCGTCCCATGACGTCATAGTCATAGCTCGTCGCATAGCCATTTTCGTCCGTCGCCGAACGAATCTGGCCGTGCTCGTCCACGACGGCCGAGCGCGTTGTGTTGTCGGCGAAAGTGATGGATTGCGGAACGCCGCGTTTCCAGCCGCCATAGGTAGTGACGTTGTTATTGCCATCCTTGGCCGATCTCAGCGTACCCAACTGGGCGCTGGCTACGGTCGAGGTACTATTGTAGGTCAAGGTCTGCTGCAGCTTGCCATAAGCCTTCACCGTCGCCGGCATGGCGAATGCATCGTAGGTCGTCTCCGACACGACGATGCCCGTCGGCGCCCAACTCGGCGTGCACTCAGCCGGCGCCACGCAGGTCACTTTGGCTATCTGCCCCATGACCCACTTGGCTGGATTGTCGTGATAGACCGTCTCTTCTGTCCGGGTGCTGCCCAGAGAACTTCCCTTCGTCACCCGGGTGGGTCGCATCATTGCGTCCAGGCAATAAGGCTTTCCAGCGCAGGTGGTGTCTACTTTCCAGCTGAATGTGACACCTTGTTGGGAGGTGACATTCGCCACCGCGGGAAGTTGCTGCTCAATCGGGGCGATGTTGGTTCCATAGCTGTAACTCAGCATCTTTCCTAGTTTGGTGGGGTAAGGTCCCGTCCCCGGCGTCGCGTAGGTGATGGTTTCTGACCGGAGAAGAGTGGAAGCCGCATCGAAGGCATCCTCACGAAGCGTTCTTCCTTCCGTGATGTCCCAGCGGTTGCTGATGGTATGACGGGAAAAATCGCCGTCTGGTTCGACAACATCCACCCAGCGAGTATCTGGACAGGTGTTGTTGGCAGCACAGGCATCGCTGTTGGCACTCGCTTCGGGCGGCGAGTAGCGATATCGCCAGGTTTGAGCTTCAACACCAGGCCCGGAAATCGTCTTTTCCACCAACGACTGCCGGCCGACGAGCACAGGAGGATCCATGTAGGGCATCACTCCTTCCGGGCGCGAACAACCGGAAGGAATGTAGCTTCTGGAATGCCAGGTGGGCTTGCGGACAAAAACTCCCTTCAGACCCGCCGGACTGGTCACCGTGGTCGTGTATGCCAGGCTTCCATCCACTGGATAGCCGTTCCTGACGTTGCATTCATTCGGGTTGTATATTCCGGGCAGAAAATCGGTCCCGGCGTAGGTCCATCGGCTGGCATCGGGTAGCGTCACCGATTGAAGTTGCGCCCGCCATTCACCGCTTTCCCGCTGGGTGATGCCTGTGTACTGATAGGCCCATACCCGCTGCGCCGGGCCGGGTTGCACGGTAATACTGTCGATCACCGCCACGTCCTGGCGCCACGCAATGGCAATCGCCCGCCCATCGCTTGCGGTAATTCCAACCAGCTTCCGGCCGTCGTATTGATACTTCACCCAGTTGCCGAAACGGTCTTCGACCTTGCTCGCATACATGGTCGCGTACATCCGCGGATACCAGATCCTGGCGCCGCCTATCAGGTATTCGACAACGTTGCTGGCCCTGACGCCCGTGATGTAGTCCAGGTAGTACTTCGTGCCATCCGGCGCGACTGCAAGAAATCCCTCACCAGGCTCTGCAGTCCCTGTCATCGCCAAGTTGCTGGTCTGCGGGAGGCAGCCGAATTGCCAATCGCCCTTTGCCACGGCCGGAAACACCATGGACGCACCCGACGGGTCCGTCATGCTGGGCATGACGGTATTGGCAGGATCCCGTTTCAGGATTTGCTGGCGATCACCCTCGCCGGTGACGAATTCGTACCCGCTCCACCACATGTCAAAAGCCTTGTAGGGCGAGTCGAACTGGCTGCATCGGGCGTAATTGCCGACATCCATTTTCCAGTTTTCACCGGGCGCGCCAGGATCGGCAGTGATGAATCGGCTGGCAGCCTGCACCATCGTTTGTATTCGTGGAATCGAAAGATCCCAGTTTCCAAGCATGGGCGGTTCAAACCCGCGCTCAAAATCACTGAGAAACGCGGTTCGTCTCAGCGTAATCGTCGGCCCACTGCCTTCCAGTACGATGTCGGCGACAGAGAACCCGAGTTCCCCGGTAAACAGGCTGACTGTCTCGCCAAATGGCGAACTTCCCAGCGGCTGCGCCGTCCCGCCGAACTTTATTCGCTTTTCATACTCTTCTTGTGGCGAAACATCCTGCGCGATCGCACCAGAGCACGCAAAAGCGAGTAGGAACAGATAACACTCCGACACGTAACGCATGAGCATTCCTTGAAGAGGTCCATTTCAAGCCAGCCCGCGTGCACCTTCCGGGTGGCTTTCCCGAATCATTGGCAACACTTTCCCGTCATCCGTCACGGCAGACGGATCTCAGGAAAAAGCACGGAAACACACGTATTGTCGGCGGATCTTGATCACGACCAATGCTTATTTACTGATTGCGTTTTCACCATCAGAAAGCAGATCGAAACCTCGTTTTCCGCTGCGATGCCCCCTGCATCCCCATCTAGAATGATCATTACGCTACTGTAAGGTGCAAGTCAAACTGGCTGTGTGCCACTAACTTCCGTCTTTCATTTCAGAGCCACACGGAGTCTTGTGCAGGCATTGAAAATTTGTGAGCTCGTCACCCACGCGACCACCGCTGGTGTCACTCCCGGCTCCCGGCCGCACCTACGTGCGCCGAGATTCTTCAACGAAGAAATAGTGCACCCATCATCAACGCACGGATGATCTATCTGTTGGGACAACAAATTCAACTGAATCCCAGTCAGCCAACGACGCGCAAGAAAAAGCGGGTCACCGGCGCCAAATTCCAAGAAGAGCAATTGTGCAAGATCCGAAGAATCCCACTATTGACTCTTAAAATCCTCGTAATCTTTCCATTTGCATGAAAGATGCAGCAATGAAAGGCAATATCCGGGCGCATCAGGAATCTACGCATCTTTTTTGGCTACAGGCCTGAAATTCCTGTCATGGAAAGGTGTTCTTTCCTCTATCTTACTTATCCGGTCATTCTGACTTCTTAGGCAGCCTTGTCCAAATTGTTCCGCCTGCAACCCCTGCAACGAGCCCAAGGACCCAAGGAATACGTGAAATCCAGATCTCCCCTTCAGTGAGATAGACTGTTTTCCCGTGGGATAAATACGGCAACAAGCGTCCATCCGCCGAAGTAGGTTGTGTAGGCCGAGTCTTGGCAAAGTAGTCCTCGACCCAGTATCCCACAAGGATAGCGCCGCCCATGACGATGAAAAGCAGAATTGAGATGATCTTCATTCTTCAATTTCCCCGAAAACAGGATAGAGCTTTGTTTGCGTAGCGGTAGTGGTTGCACCACCTCCCCCACCCAACCCCAACGTCGTGCCACCCCCAACAATAAGCCGGCCGTCACTTGTCCTTGCGACGGTAGCGTCTGCTGAAGCATGAGGGCCAAGCCCACCATTCAAACTTGCGTTATATGAAGTTCCAGCAAGGTCATTCACGGTGCGCCCATTAGTGGTCTGGAATGCAACACCTGCATTTGCGTCCGCCGCCGCTGCCGCACCGAAACCCCACTCCGTGTATGCTGCTGCATTGCCCTTATTGTCGAAGGCGACACCAACGCCTGCCGTGAGCGCAACAGGCCCAGCAGCACCATTGACAACCAATCCGATTTGAGTTGCTCCGGTTCTCTCTCCACTACTGGTCGGAGACCATGCTTGGGTAGTCACGGCCGGAACGTAGTCCCCTCTAAGAGGACCGAAAGTCTTGGCGCCTTTGGGCGCTGCCGAAGGCGAGCGCGACTTGACCGACGTAACTTTAGATAGGCCTTGTGACTGACCGGATACGTTGTTCCAACCTGCCTTTTTACAAGTACCATCACCACAACCTTTTGGCTTTCTACCGTCGGGATCGGTAAATCGGTACGGGTTGTCGTTGGCATACCAATAGCGATTGAAGTTCGCACCAGGAGTGGAGTACGCCGTCACAGGGTCCACCGACAGGAATCGCCCGATGACCGGGTTGTAATACCGCTGCTGCATGTAGGTCAGCCCGGTGGCCGCGTCCTGCACATGCCCGGTGAAGCCCGGCCCGTCCGTCAGCGGCCGGTTGACCAATTGCCCGTAGGGTTCGTATTCGCTTCGTTCGATGACCACGCCGGTGGCATTGGTCACCGCGACCGGCGTACCCAGCGCGTCGGTGTGGATGTATTCCACCGTGGTCTGTGCGTTGGCCGCGCCTGCAACCAGCAACGCACATGAAACAAGCAGTGCGGACAACGCCCAAAAGATTCCGTTCTTCATTTCATTCACCATATCGGAAAGGCCTTGACCGCTACCGACCATGCGGAGCAACCACCTGCGTTGCACGCCCTGACCGAGTATTGGTACTGCGATGGGTTGGTCATGGTGGTCTGGTAGCTGGTGGCCGCACCCGAGTAACTGATTCCACCACCACTCAACTGATAGGTGGTGGTACCGCTGGCAGCATTCCAGGTGAAGTTCATCGGACTTGGCGTCACGTCAGGGTTGTACGTGACGGAAAGTCCGGTGGGTACAGCGGGTATTGGAGGCACGACCGTGACGCTACCCAGCGACGAGACCGGCCCACATCCACCGCCATTGCAGGCACGTGCACGGTAGCCATAGGTGGCCGGCGCTCGTCCGGTCAGGCCGATGGACGTGGCAGCGCCGGTGTATACCGCCACCCAGCCCCCGCCATTGACCTGTTCCTCCACTTGGTAGCTGGTGGCATTGGCCACCGCCGTCCAGCTCACCGTGTAGCTGCCCGTGGTATTGCTCGCCGGCACCGTCACCGTCGGCGCGCCGGTCGGCGGCAAGGTCACCTGCGTGGTCGCCGTAGCCGAGTACCCCCCGCAACCGGCGCCGTTGCACGCCCGCGCCCGGTAGGCATAGCTGCCCGTGCCCTTGCCGCCGATGGCCTTGCTGGTACCGGCCGCGTTGTGGATGAGCGTCCAGCCACCGCCGTTGGCGCTCTCCTCCACCTGGTAACTGGTCGCGCCGCTGACGGCCGTCCAGCTCACCGTGTAGCTGCCGGTGTTGTTGCTGGCCGGTGCGCTGACCGTGGGCGCGCCCGCCGGCAGGTACACCGCCTGCACCGTGCCGGTGGCCGAGTACGCCCCGCAGCCGGCCGGGTTGCACGCCTTGACCCGGTAGCCGTAACTGCCCACCGGCTTGCCGGTGTAACCCTGGCCCAGGTTGGTGCCGGTGTAGGCCTGCGTCCACGCCCCGCCGTTGGCGCTCTCCTCCAGCGTGTAGCTGGTGGCCGAACTCACCGCGCTCCAGCCCACCGTGTAGGTGCCCCCGGCCGCCGTGGCCGGCACGCTCAAACTCGGCGCGCTGCCCGGCGCGAACTGCACCGCCACCTCGTGGGTCCCGCTCCAGTTGCTGCAACCGGCGTTGAGGCATGCTCGCACCCGGTAACCGTAGTTGCCCGCGGTCTTGCCGCTGAAGGCCTTTGAGGTGCCCGTGCCGCTGTACACCGTCGTCCACGCCCCGCCCGACACCGCCTCCTGCAAGGCATAGCCGTTGGCCGTGGCCACCGCGTTCCAGCTCACCGTGTAGCTGCCGGTGGTGTTGAACCCCGGCACCGTCAGCGTCGGCGTGGCCGGGGCGGTGGAGTTGACCACCCGCGCCACCAGGCTGCCGCCCAGTTGCACGTAGGCGGTGGTCTTGGCCTGGCGTTCGTCGGACTGGTACAGCAACTGACCGCTCTGGCTGTATTGGGAGAGGATGTTGCCGCTGGCAAGACTCGCTCCCAGCACGCGCCGGCCATGGCCGTCGTACCGGTAGGACTCCTTGTTCGGCACATTGCGCAGCCGGTTGCCGAAGTCGAACTGGTACACCTGCGCGTCCTTCTGGGCCAGGTTGCCCTGCGGGTCGTACTGCAACCCCACCACCGTGGGGCCGCCCACGCCGTTGGTGAGGTTGGTCAGCCGCTGGTTGGCGTCGTACACATAGGCGTAGGTCCGCGGCTGGCTGCCGCCGGTCATGCCCACCGTCTTCAGGTTGTCCAGCGCGTCGTAGGTGTAGGTCGCGGTGCCGAAGCTCGGGCCCGTGGCCTGGGTCAGGCGGTCCAGGCCGTCATAGCTCAGGCTGCGGCTCTGCCGCCCGCCGGCCGTATGGTCGGTGATGCTGGCCACGTTGGCATTGCCGTCATAGGCATAAGCCAGGTCCAACGGGTTGCCGCCACCGCTGTCGGTGCTGCGCGCTGGCAACTGCCGCGCGTTCTGGCTCATGGCGTGGACAATGCCGTTGCCGTAGGTGAACTGTTTGATGCCGCCATTGGGGTAGTACTGCACCCCCACCGCATACGGCCCGGCCTGGGTGGCTTGGCCCAGCGCATTGGGCGCATAGGCCACCGACAACCCGTTCGGGTAGGTCTGCGCGGCCAGATGGCCGTTGGGGCTGTAGCCGTAGCCGGCGTTCCAGGTGTACCAGCCGGCTTGGGTGACGCTTTCGCCGGTCAACAACCCGCGCTTGTTGTAGCTGTAGTGGTTGGTGACCGTGCCCTGCCCCGGGCCGTCGTTGTCCGTCACGATGGTCTGCACCGCCCCGGTCGGCCAGTAATACCAGGTCTGGTTGCCTTTGCCGTCCGGGAATGCCAATGTCTTGAGTCGGTTGCGCGCGTCGTAGGTGCGGCTCACCCCCCGGCCCGAGGCCCAGGCTTCGGGGCGGTTGCAGGCGGCCGCATCGCCCAGGTTCGCCACCCCGGCCGCGCTCCAGGACAGGTTGCCGGCCGGGTCATAGTCGTACACCGTGGCGCCCGTCTCCGGCTCCAGGGTTTTGCACAACTGCTGGGAGATGTCGTAGGTGTAGTACCGCCATACCTGCTCGCTGGCCGTGGCGTTGCGCCGACGCAAGGCCGTCACGTTGCCGAACACGTTGCGGTGAATCTCCGTCGAGGCCCCTTCCGGATGGTCGATGCCCGTCGGATAGTCATACGTGGGCTGGTCGAAGGCCTGATAACTCGTCGTGGTCACCTGACTCTTCGGGTTGGTCACCCGCGTCTTGAACCCTGCCTCGTACGCGGTCAGCGTGGTCAGCGGACCCAACTCGCTGTCCTGGCTGACCGAAGTCGTCCGGCCCAGCGCGTCGTACTCGGTCCAGATGCCGGTGGCCAGTGTGTCCGTCGTGCCCGGATACGAGCTGAAGGTGGTCCGGCCCTCATGGTCGTAGGCCAACCGCTGGAACCGCTTGGTCAGCGTCTCGGTCGTGCCGTTGGTGGCATCCAGTTCCTTGGTCAGCACCGGACGCCACAACGCGTCGAAGTAGCTAATCTTCCGGGCGGAACCCGTGCTCACCGTCTGCCGCCAGTGGCCGGCGGGAATGCCGTACTCGGCCACCGCCACCGGCTCGAACACCAAGGTCGTGTTGAGCCAGTTCACCGTGTCATTGACGGGGTACTGGATGAGGGTCAACCGCCCCATCGCGTCGTACCCGTAGTTCGTGGTGGCACCGCCCTCATCGGTGACCGAGGCAATCCAGCCATGGTCATTCACGACCGCCGACTGACCGGTGCTGTCCGCATAGCCGATGCTCTGCGGAATGCCCCGCTTCCAGCTACCGAACGTCGTGACGTTGTTGTTGGCATCCTTGACCGTGGCCAGGGTGCCGTCGGTGTTGTAGGTCAGCGTCTGCTTCAGCTTGCTGAATGCCTTCACCGTCACTGGCACAGCGGTGACCGGGTCATAGCTAGCCTCGGACATCACGATGCCCGATGGCCCGCAGGCCGTCGGTGTCGTGCAGGTCACCGAAGCCAGTTGCCCCAATACCCATTTGCCGGAATGGTCGTAGTACACCGTGCGCTCGGTGCGGCTGTCGCCAAGTGTGCTGGTCCGCGTCACCTGTGTGGGCCTGGCAAAGACATCGAAGCAGAACGGCCGACCGTCGCAACCGACATCCACCTGCCAGGTGAACGTCGTACCCTGTTGGAGAATCGTCTTGCTCTTCTGCGGCGTATGCCGCGTCGCCAGGTAGCCGTCACCGCGCTGCTGACCACTCACGCCAACCGGATCCGGATAGGGACCCGCATCCGGTGCGGCATAGCTGTAGGTCGTGGTGCTGATCGCACTGCTGCCGTTCCATCCTGCGTCCGTACGCTCGAGTTGGCCTTCCGTCGTCTCGAAGCGGTTGCCGAAGACATACCGGGTGACGATGCCTTCCGGATCGGTCACCGTGACCGTGCGCGTGACGGGCGCGCCTGTCGCGCAACGGACACCAATCTGAGGCCATGGACCACCCGGCGCGTAGCAGGCATTCGCGGCGCCATACGCATAGCTCCAGACGAGCCCCATGGAGGGCAATCCCGGTCCGGACAACTTCTTTTCGGATAGCGCAGGCGCGATGTGTTCAGACGGGATGCGGCTATAACCCTGCGAGCCGCCTTCTCCACCGCCGCCGCTGGCCATGTCGCGGCAATCCAGCGGAACCCACGAACGCCCGAAAGTTACCGGGGCCACGGTGAAACTGCCCACCGCTCCGCTGGGATGCGTGATGGTTCCGGTTCGCGGACCAAAATTGGCCATTCCCGGGTGACCGCAACTGCCTCCCTCGACATAGGGCGTCATCATCCGGATGGAGTTCAGCTGAAACGTCCACTTGCTTGCATCCGGCAACGTCACAGACTCCAGCGTCGATGTGCCATTCAAGGCGACGTAGTTGTAGGTCCAACTACGGGGACCGTCGCTTATCGCAGCAATCTGGTGGGTTCCCTCAACATACGAGAAGGTCAGCTGGCGTCCATCCGACGCCGTGATGCTGTCCAGACGCCACGGATCCGTGGCGTTCCACTGATAGGTCACGGTATTGCCGAAACGATCCGTCACCAAGGTCGGAAGAAGCCATACCTCCTGTCGCCTGAGCAGATACCCCGTGGGCGCCCGCGCGGTCACCGGTCCAGGGTTGGATTTGGTCAACGCGGGGTGGTAGCGCTTGACGAGATGATCAAAGCGATAGCGGATGCCATCCGGTGAAAGCGCTTCGAAGCCCTCCCCCTGGTCCATGCTGTTCGGTGCCAGGTTCGCCAGGCAGCCCACCGCAAATCCCGATTTCGTCACCAACGGGTAGGATTTTCCGTCCGCGGGCGCGGGTGCGACAGAGCGGCGCAGGACTTCCTGCTGGCCGGAGCCTGGTACATAGAGGAAGTTGCCCTGCCAGTATTCCTGGGCGTCGAACGTTCCCCCGGCCGAGGTACCCGTAGCCGCGGGAGGGGCGCCGAAGTTCGTGCAGCGCAGATAAGCGTCAGAGGCTGGGTGCCCTACGTCAACCGGAACCGTCCAGGCACGCTGGGAATCGAACACCGCTTGCATGCGGGGGATTTCTAGTTGCCAGTCGCCGAAGTGCCCGCCGGGATACATGTCCTGATTGGGCGAAAACTGCCTGCCGACAGCCATCGGCAACGCATTGTTGCCCGGTAGGCTGATGTCGGTCTGCTGGAACTCCAGTGAACCGGAGTACATGCTCACCTGCTCGCCAAACAGGTCATTTCCGAGCGCTCCAACGACCTCTCGGCTCTGAATGAGTTTGCTGTACTCATCGAAAATCGTGACGCTGGACTGTGCATGCACTGCCGGTGCGATCAGTCCCCCCAATGCCAGCGCGCACATCGTCCGTTCTAGAACACCCATCCTTCGTCGCCCCTTCCTTGTCATGTCCTGCCACCCCGAAGAAGGATGGTCCCCATGACCGGATGTTGGAGGCGAGGCCCAGACGCGTCAAGTAATTCGCATTACCGCCCAGTGGTGGCGCTCACGCCCAGGTCGCCAAAGCGTGAGATAGCGAGAGCGAGCACGCGGAAAGTCAATGGGCGCATGGATGTCGCACTCGGGTCACATCGGACCCTGCGGAGTTGTGATCATCAGAACGTCACAGGTCGACCTAAAACAAAAGGTACCAGACGCAGGAATGTTACCGGCAAGAAATCGAATGCATTGCGGCGTCCAGTACCCATTTCCACTCTTCTCGCCATCGCGGCAACTGGAACATACCCGACATCTCAAGCCGCGCTCGCCATCCGATCCATCAGGTTGTCCGCCATCTCCCGCCAACCGGCCAGTTGATGCAGCACGCCCAGCGATTTGAGGTAGTCCTCGTCGACTTGCTCGTTGCTGGCCAGTGCGCCGGCGACGTGCACGGCGCCGGGGACCCAGAAGCTGCGCAGGCTCGAGCGCTGCGGCTGGCGATGGAAGGCGACGGCTTCGACGATGGGCATGGGCAGGCCCCACAGGCCGAGCAGGTAGGCGCCGGCTTCGGTGTGGCCGGGACGGTCGTCGCCTTCGGGCAGCGGTTCGCGTTCGTCGCGCACGCCGGGCAGCAGCAGGCCGACGTCGGCCAGCAGCGCGGCGGTGGCACCGAGTTCGGCGCTGGTGTGCGGCAGGATGCGCGCGGCCAGGCGCGAGGCGATCAGTGCGCGCTGTTGCAGGGCCAGGCGATCGACGTTGCTGCCGGTCTTGATCGAGAACACTTCGCTGGCCAGGACCAGGTCACGCAGCGTGGCCAGGCCCAGGCGGGTGACCGCGGCGCGCAGGTCGGTGATGGCGCGGCCGTTGGAGAAATAAGCCGAGTTGCACAGCTGCAACACCTTGGCGGCGATCGCCGGATCACCCGAGACGATGCGGGCGATGTCGGTGCTGTCGCCCTGCTCGTCTTCCAGCGCGCGGGTCAGCGCGAAGTACAGGTGCGGCGGCGAGGGAAGGTGCTCGACGCGACCGATGACACGGCGCAGGCGCGGACTGTCCAGCAGATCGCGCAGCTCTTCCAGGCTGTGGATGGCTTCCAGCACCGTCTCGGAGGCCAGCGGCAACGGCAGGAAACGGTGGGCCACGCCAATCAGCTTGATGGGCGGCGACAGGCCGGCTTCGGTGTTGTCCAGCAGGGCGATGCGGATGGTTTCCGGGCGCAGCGTGCGGATCTGGCCCAGCAGGGTGGCCGGCGGCAAATCCGGCAGGTTCGGGCCGGCGATGAGCACGTCGATCGGGGAATTGGCCACCGCGAACATGGCCGCGTTGCCGTCGGCGGCGAACTCGACCTTCCATTCGTCGCCCATGTCGCCGATGTAGTCGGACAGATCGTCAGGCAAACAGGCGGTATCGCCCACGTACAGAATCCGCAAGACACTTCCCCTTGAACTTTGCTCGATGGCGTTGCTCGACGGCGCATCCCTGTTCCGGATACACGCCCGCGCGAAAATCTACCGATTTTTCGGCCGCGCGATGACATTCCTGAAGGGCCATCGCGTGATATTGCGCAGCCCTTCACACAACCGGCTTCATCTCGCCGTGTCGCACGCCGGATTCGTCAATTTTTTGGCGCGATTCCGGGCAGCGCGCGCCCTTCCACCGGTCCCAGGACCGACAGATGCGCGAGCAGACGGGCCAGGGTCACCACATCTTGGAAATTGTGTTCGGCCACCCGGCACAGCAGTTCCGACGAACCGCCGCGCAGGTAGCCCAGCCAGGCAGCCGGCGCTTCCGAACCGGGCAGATCGTCCTCGCGCACGATGTCCAGCGCGCGCCGCTCGATGGTCGCCAGCCGGCAGTTCTCCCACACGCTGCGATAGCGCCGGCGGGTGGGATACAGCAGGTCCAGGTGCGGCAGGCCCTCCAGCGGATTGCCGCGCCGCGCCAGGCGGTAGCGGGTGATCAACAGCGGCGCGTCGTAGCAGCGGCCGTTGTAGCTGACCAGCCGCGTGCCAGGACGCAGCCAGTCGGTGAAGGCATCGAGCATGGCGCGCTCGGCGGCCAGGTGCGCGATCAGCAACTGGCGCACCCGCAGTCCCTGCGGCACGAAATCGGAAGCGCCGATCATGAAGGCGCGGGTGCCGGTGCCGCCGGCGAGTCCGGTGGTTTCGGTGTCGAAAAACAGCAGGCCCGCGGCCGGCAACACGTCCTCGCGCGCGAACGCGCCATCGAACGTCGCGGGCGTCCCCGGCCAGGGCAGCACCCGTTCGATCAGGCGCAGGCCGCCGGCGATCTCCTCGCCAGGCAGCCCGCGCTGGTGCGCCGGCGCCCGCGGTGGCGTGGTGGCGCGGGTACGCACGCCCAGCATCCGCCGCAATGACGCGACCGCATCCTGCTCCTTCGTGCGTGTCGGCGTCGGCGATGCGGCGGCCAGGCCGTGTCCGGACTGCTGGCGCAGCCGGCGCAGGTGTTCCAGCGCGGTGCTCATGCCGCCGCCAGCAATTCCAGCACGCGTCGCGCCAGCGTCTTGGGCGTCATTTCGGCGGTTTCGTCCGCGGCCAGGATCGGCCCCACGCAAGCCGGACATCCCGCGCGGCAGCCGCAACCATCAATCAGTTCGCCGGCGCGCCGCACCAGCTCGGACTGGCGCCGCCACAACGGTTCGCTCAATCCGATGCCGCCCGGGTAGTTGTCGTACAGGTACAGGGTGGGCACGAAGCGGTCGCCCTCCAGTGGCGACAGCAGTTGCCCTTCGCCACCACGCAACTGTCCCCTGCCCTGCGCGTCGGGCAGTGCGAACCAGGCGCCGTCGCCATCGCCCACCGCCTTCTGCAGATCCCGGCCCTCGGCCATCACCGCCACCGTCGCGGCGATGTGCAACGCGTTGGCCGCGCCCAGGAAACCATCCAGTGCTTCCTGCCGCGAAGCGAAGCCCGCATGCAGGATCTCCGGCGGCAGTTGCCACCACACGCTGGTGGTGTGCATTTCCTGGTCCGGCAGGTTGACCGGGCCGTAGCCGATGTTCTCGTGGGTGTAGTAGCGGATTTTCTTGTAGCCGGCCACGCGCCGGACCACGTGCACCTCGCCGTGATGGCAGGTGCCCTGCCCGGCGCGGCTGCCATCGAAACGCTCCAGCACCTTGAGCTTGGTGTAATCGATGGCGTCGGTGTAGTAGTCCACGTGTGTGCGGGTGACATAGGCCTTGCGGCCCTCCCAGTCCAGCCGCTCGACCTGGTAGGGCGTGGACTGGATCATGTGGATCGCGCCTTCGTACAGGGTCAGCGGCGCGGCGCTGAAATCGACCTCGGCGATGATCGTCTGGCGTCCGTCGGTGCGATCCACCACCACGAAGTTGCCGTCCGCCACCGCGCGCAGGCTGACCGCATTGGCCGGATAGCTGTCGGCGATCCATTCATAGCGATCGCCCTCGCGGTGCACGACGCTGTCCTCGCCCAGCAGTTCCAGGAACGGCGCCGGATCCACCGGGCCGAAGTGCTCGCCCGCCAGGAACGGCAGCTCGAACGCCGCGCAGCGGATGTGATCCAGCAGGATCATCGGCTGGTCCGCGGCGATGCGGGCGTGTTCGGGCGGACTGTCGGCGAAGAAGTCCGGATGCCGCACCACGTACTGGTCCAACGGCTGCGAACTGGCGACCAGAACCCCCAGCGACGGCTGCTGGCGACGCCCGGCGCGGCCGAAGCGCTGCCAGGTGGCGGAAATCGAACCGGGATAACCATTGAGCACCACCGCGTCCAGGCTGCCGATGTCCACGCCCAGCTCCAGCGCCGAGGTGGAGACGATGCCGTCGATGCGACCGTCGCGCATGTCGCGCTCGGCCTGGCGGCGTTCGGTCGGCAGGTAACCACCGCGGTAGGCGCGGATCCGCGCCGGCTTGCGGGGGTCGTGGTCGAACACATCCTTCAGGTACTTGGTCAGCACCTCCACCATCGTCCGCGACTGCGCGAACACCAGCGTCTTCAAACCGGCCTTGATTGCCAGCCGGGCAATCCGGTTGCTCTGCGAGCGCGCCGATGCGCGCAGGCCCAGATCGGGGTTGACCACCGGCGGGTTCCACAGCAACACATGCTTGTCGCCACTGGGCGCGCCAGAATCGGTGATGGCGTGCACGTCCGCTTCCAGCAGCGCCTCGGCATGGGCCTGCGGATTGCCGATGGTGGCCGAGCACAGGATGAACTGCGGCGAGGAACCGTAGAACGCGCAGACCCGGCGCAGGCGGCGCAGCACGTTGGCCACGTGCGAGCCGAACACGCCGCGATAGGTGTGGATTTCATCGATCACCACGTAGCGCAGGTTCTCGAAGAACTGCGCCCACTTGGTGTGGTGCGGCAGGATGGCCTGGTGCAGCATGTCCGGGTTGCTCACGACGATATCGCCGTGCAGGCGGATGGCCTGGCGGGCGTCGCCGGGGGTGTCGCCGTCGAAGGTGAACGCCTTGATGCCCAGTTCGCCGGCCGCGTTGAGTTCCAGCAGTTCGCTGACCTGATCCTGCGCCAGCGCCTTGGTCGGGAACAGGTACAGCGCCTTGGCGCTGCCTCCCATCACCGCCGACGCCACCGGCAGCGTGTAGCACAGCGATTTGCCGGAGGCCGTGGGCGTGGCGATGACCAGATGCTCGCCGGCGGCCGCGTGGGTCCAGGCCTCGGCCTGGTGCGCGTACAGGCGCTCGATGCCGCGACTGCGCAGGGCTCGCGCCAGTCCTTCCGGCAGGCCCGCCGGCAGCGGTTCATAGCGCCCCTCCCGGCCCGGCACCATCAGCTGCCCGGTCACCCGATCCGGATACTTGGCCGCCAGCCGCTCGGACAGGCGGCTGCCATCGGCGGCGGCGGCGGCGGCCGGCAGCAGATCGCGGTGGGAACGGGCGAGTTGCCGGGCAGGAACGGACATGGGCGGCCTCCAGTAAGGGCCGACATGACAATCCATCGCCGTCGCAGGATTTGAGATTGGCGCCGCAGGAGGCCTACGCGGGCAAACCCGCAGGCAAAAACAAGGGCCCGGCTTGCGCCGGGCCCTTGTGTGCAACTGGTGGGCGGTACAAGTTTCGAACTTGTGACCCCTGCCGTGTGAAAGCAGTGCTCTACCGCTGAGCTAACCGCCCGAATCTCGGGTCGCGTATGTTAATCGGGCCTGCCGGATTGGTCAAACTTTTTTGCCGGCCCCGCCGGGAAGGCCCGCCACGCGGGTGTCCGCGGAACTCAGACCGCGGCCGTCACCAGCACTTCGATGCGCCATTCCTCGTTGGCCAGGCGCGCCTGCACGGTGGCGCGCGGCGGCGTATGGCCCGGCACCACCCACTCGTCCCAGATCTGGTTCATGCCCTCGAAGTCGGTGATGTCCTTCAGGAAGATCTCCACCCGCAGCAGCTTGCCCTTGTCGGTGCCCGCCTGGGCCAGCAGCGCGTCCACGGCGGCCAGCACCTGGCGGGTCTGGCCGCGGATGTCCTGGCCGGCATCGTCGGCAATCTGGCCGGCCAGATAGACCACGCCGTTGTGGATGGCCATTTCCGACATGCGGGGGCCGACATCGAAACGCTGGATCATGGTGAAGCTCCTCGAATTACCGGCATCGCTCATGCCGAGGCGGGAAGCTTAGCGCAGCGTGTGGGGGGCGTGGACCAGGCCGGCCGCGCGATCGAAGTGAACTCAGGCTTCCTGGCCCTGCGTTTCCCATCGACTGGCATCGGCGTGGGCCGTCTCCGGCCCGCCCGACCTGCGCTCCGGCAGTGAATAGCCGCCTTCGTAGGCGCTGACCTGGTTGCGCCCCTCGTGCTTGGATCGGTAGAGCATGCGGTCGGCCAGCGAGAACAACCGCGCGATCGGGTATCCGGCGAGCGCGGTGGTGGTCACGCCAAAGCTGGCGGTCACCTGGAAACGATGGCCGGTCGCCGAGGTATCGATGTCGCTGATGCGCTGGCGGCAGTCCTCGGCCACCTCGGTGGCACGAGCGAGATCCATATCGGGCAGCAACAAGGCGAACTCCTCGCCGCCGAGGCGCCCCACCACGCTGTTCCGATGTTCCATCCGGCGGCACAGTTCGGCTACCCGCACGAGGACCTGGTCGCCCGCCGCGTGGCCATAGCGATCATTGATGGTCTTGAAGTGATCCAGGTCGAACATGACCAGGGCGACCTCCTGGCCATTGCGCGCGCACTGCGCCAGCAGACGCTCGGACTGGTGGCTGAAATGGCTGCGGTTGCCGATTCCGGTCAGTGCGTCGGTCTGCGCCAGCCGCTTGAACATCATCTGGGTGCGCTTGGTGCGATAGGCCCAGTACCCGATGCTGGCCAGCAGCATGACCAGCAGCACCACCACGAGCCGGGTATTCTGCACGGACTTGGTTTCCAGTTTGCGCTGCAACTGCAGCAACTGGTTCTGGCTGCCCAAGCGCTGGATTTGCTCGGATTTCTCGAAGGTCTCCTGGCGGACAATCTGATAGGCCAGCTCGCGCGTCTTGACCTCGTTCAGATAGGCCTTGTCGGCCTCCGCGTAACGACGGTAATAAACCAGCGCGGTTTCCGTATCCCGCCTGCGCTCGGCGATCCGGTACATGGTGCGATACGCACTGACCAATGACTGGGTGCTGGCACCCACCGCGCCACTCAGGGCAATCGCCTCCGACGCATAGCTTTCGGCTGAACTCAGATCACCCCGCTCGAACAGCAGTTCGGCAAGCGTGGCCTTGACCAGCACCGCCAGGTAGGGATAGCGCAATGACTCCACTTCGGCCAGATGAGACCTCAGCAAATTGATGGCGTCGGCCCGCTTGTTCTCCGAAGCCATCGACATGGCCACGATCACGCGGATGTGGTTCGCCAGCAGTCGCTCGCCGCCCCCTTCGCAGTGGGTGATGGCTGCCTGTAGCGGCGCATTGTCCGCAGGCAGCCTCGCCAGGTTCCGCATCGCATCGTACTTGAGGTACTCGGCAAAGCATCGCGCGCGCGAGTCCGGGTGCTCAGCCAGGATTCGCTCGGCATATTGCAAGCCCAATGGGTACTGGCCGATTTCATTGTGCAGGTAGGCGGCTTCCACCAGCGCATGCACGCGCAGCTGCGGGTCCTTCACCTTGTCAAGTTGCGGCAGGATGGTGCCCAGTTGGCGCAAGCTCTCCGCGAAGCGGCGCGTCTTGGTGTACAGGTTCACCAGCAGCGCGTTGGCCCGGAAGCGGATGTTGTCGTCCTGGGCGGAGTTGATGAGCGCCTTCAGGCGCGGGATCACGACATCGTAATTTCCGCCAAAGCCCTGTCGGTAGATTTCCAGGTATGCCAGTTGCTCACGCTGGCGTGGCTTGAGTTCCTCGCGGCGCTCCTGCAGCACATCAATGATCGCGGCGAACTTGGCCGGGTCGGCGCTGCGGATCGATTCCGCCTGCTCCAACAGCTCGCTCACTCCGTCCTGCGGAGCGCCCAGCGCTGCCGCCATCGGGCACAGGAGGGTGAACCACAGCAGGCAACTCCGCAGGCGACGGGGCATCGTCAGAAACCCTGCGCGATAAGCGCAGCCAGCGCTTGCGCATCCGTCATCAATGCGGACAGACCCACCCCCATGGAAACTGGACTACCTCGCTGATGGAACGCCGTAGGCCCGATCGGGCCGCCCTTGGGCGGATTTTAGCGTATCGCTTCCGATGGCGCCCGTGCGGGTTCAGCCGGCGTGGCCGAAGGAGCGCCCGTCCTGGCTGGCCAGCATGCCCCGTCGGCCTGCCCCGTCCAGTCCGCCTGGGTAACATCGGCTTCCTCCTGCCCCCCAGCCTGCTCCCGGTAGGCCGTGACCCGGTTCCGCCCCAATTCCTTGGAGCGGTAGAGCATGCGATCTGCATCGGAAAGAAGCCGCTCCAGCGCGTAGCCCGAAACCAGAGTCGAGGCGACCCCGAAACTGGCCGTGACGGAAAACCGATGCCCGGTCTCGGTGGTATCGATGGCAACGAGCCGGGTCCGGCAATCTTCGGCCAGGCGGACCGCCGAGCGCAGGTCGCACCCGTACATCAACAAGGCGAACTCCTCGCCTCCCAGGCGCCCGAGTACGTCGATTCGGCGACAGAGCGACTGACAGACCAGTGCCACCCGCCGAAGCACCCAATCGCCGGCCGGATGTCCGAAACAATCGTTGATGGATTTGAACTGATCGAGATCGAACATGATCACGGCCACCTCCTCCCCGTTTCGTTCGCACTGGCTCAACGTGCGTTCGGCCAACTGGGTGAAATGGTGACGGTTGCAGATGCCGGTCAGCGCATCGGTCTCCGCCAGATGCTTCAGCGACATCTGGACGCGTTTAGTCTTGTAGGCCCAGTAGGCGATGGTCGCCAGCAACAACACCAGCAGGACAATAATCAGGCGGGTATTCTGGGCCGCCTGCTGTTCGACCTTCCGCTGCAACTTCAGCAACTGGTTCTGGCTGTCCAGGCGCTGGATCTGCTGCGATTTCTCCAGGGTTTCCTGGCGAACGATCTGGTAGGCCAGCTCGCGCGCCTTGACCTCGTTCAGATAGGCCTTGTCTGCCTCGGCAAAGCGCCGGTAATACACCAACGCCTGGTCCGCGTCGTTGCGGTTATCCGCAATCCTGTACATGGTCCGGTAGGCGCTGGCCAGCGATAGCGCCCCCCCGTCCATGTTTGCCTGGTTAATCGTCTCGGACGCATAGGTCTCCGCGCGCGGCAGGTTGCCCGCGTCCAGCAGCAGGCCTGCCAGCAAGGCTTTCACCTGCGCGATCAGATAGGCATATCCGGTCTTCTCCACCGCACTGATGTTCGACTCAAGCAAGGCAATGGCTTCATTGCGCTTTCCAGTGGCAGCCCATTTGTTTGCCAGGATGACCCGGATGGCATTGGCGGCGGCGATTTCCTTCTGTTCGGAGCATTGCCTTACCCCCTGCTGCAGATCTCCATCTCCCTCGGGAAGCCTACCCAGGCTGTACAACGCTTCGAACCGTGCCTGATTCGCGAAGCACTCGGTCCTGGGCGGGGGTTGCTCATCCAGAATCCGGGTCGCATAGCGCAGGCTGAGTTCGTGCTGCGCCACTTGGTTGTACGTGAATGCCGCCACCCACAGGCCCTGATGGCGAATCTCTTCGGTCTTGACCTTTTCCAGCAGCGTCATGGCCCGTTCCAGGTGACGCAGGCTCTCCGTGTATTGCCGGGTAAGCGTATAGGTATTGGCAATGAAAACGCCGGCCCTGAACTGGGTATCAGGATCCGCCGACGAGCGTTCAAGCCTGCCGGCGATGGCAACGGCCTGCTCATATCGTCCAAGGAAGCCCAGCCGATACGCCGCAAGATAGTCGATATGCTCGCGTTGTCGCAGCTCGGCTTGTCCACGGCGATGCTCGAGGTTCTGCACGATCGCCTGAAAGGCCTTCGTGTCGGAGCTTCGAACCTGCTCCGCTCGTGCGAGCAGGTTTTCGATGGACTGTTCGTCGTATGAAGACATCACGGCGGCAAGCGCCCGCCCAGACAGTGGCCCCGCCAGGGCCACCGCCATGAGTGCAACGAGCGCTCGCCTGACGATAATCACGCCGAGGCCTGGCTCATTCCTCTTCCTGCTCGGGCGCAGGTTCGTCCAATGGCTGATCGAGGGGCTCTTCGCCTTCCTTGCGTTCCTCACCCGGCTCGAAAATCAGGCACATCATCTTGGCACGACCGCCCATGAGGTCGTTCAACGCCTCCTGGTCGGCAGCCAGGAGGGCATCGCGCTCCGCCCCGTCCACACCGAAAGACCGGATCATCTGCTCCAACTGTTCGGGGGAAATCCCGCTGGGGCTGGCGTGACCGCCCAGCGATTCAAGCAACCGTATCGTGTTCGACATCTTGCATCCTCTGCGTTTGGGAGTGATGGTTGAAATTGCCTGCTTCCAACTTCGCCAAACGCTCACGCAGTTCGACGTTCGGATGCAGCGGCCTGGCCGGTGGAATGACCAACGTCGTGCTTTGCTTCAGTTCCATGCGCGCCAGTTCCGAAAGTTGGAACTGCTCCCGTCTGGGTTGCGCAATCGGCAACGTCGCCGCTTCATAGGCGATGACATCGTGATCCAACGGATAATCTTCCGCCAACAGGTCGACCAGGAGTTGCCGTTCGGCGGAAGACGTGCTGAACCGGCGCAGGCTGCGGTCGCCGGCCAGGCCCACCTGCCACAGGATGAGGTAGGCCGAAGCATCGATGCGGCGGCGATAGAGCATGAACTGGCTGGCTTCGTAGTGCTGGCATCCGAAGGTGCCCGGGTCGATGCCCAGATCGGCGTAGAGGCAATCCTCGGCGGAGACGCCAGGCTCCATGCGGGCCTCGAAGCCTTCGCCAAGCGCCTGCTCGACCGCCATGTGCGGCGCTAGCGCGAACACCCCGGGATGCCCATAGAACGCACCGCAGACGCGTCGTCCGGCACGGACTTCGGCGAGCATGGCCTCCACCATCTGATGGTAGGTATCACGCCGCGACTTGCCTTCCGCGTACAGCGGTTGCAGGCTGCGCACATCCGAATGCATGCCCTGGATCCACAGCTCGACCAGCGGATCGGACACGGCCACGAAAACCACATCGGCTTGCTCGATGTGGTTACGCGCTCGTGGGCCGATGTGGGCCCCCAGCATCATCCCCGTTCCCACGCAGACCAGGCTTCCCCGCACGTCCATCGCGCCGCCGAAGGTTTCAAAGAGCGAAATCTAACGGTCTGGCCGCCGCAATGCAAAAAAAGTCGATGACAAGGCACCGGACCCGCGGGAATTCGCGCCCGGCAACTCAGTCCCGCTTGCCTTTCGCCGCCTCCGCGGCCGCCTTGCGACGGGCCTCGGCATCCTGCTGGAATTCGACGATGTGCGGCAGGACGCGCAACAGCCTGGATTCCGGGTCCAGGGTGTAGGTCTCGCCCGCCGGCAGTTCCAGCCGGCCTCGGCCGTTGTCCATCGGCACGGTCCGGACCTGGCCGTCCACGCCGCCGACGCGGACCTGCACCGGCACCGGGAACGGCAGGTCGTCCGGGGTCTTCCAGCGCAGCGACAGGCCGCTGGCGTCGCGCTCGGCCACCAGTTCCGGCAGGGCCGCGCGATACAGGTAGACGTCGAAGAACCAGCCATAGTCGCGGCCGCTCACCTTGCGGACGATTTCGATGTAGTCGCGGGTGGACACGTAGCGCGGCTTGAACTTGCCCGGCTCCGGCTTGTCGGTGCCGTACACGGCCTGGCGGATGCTGGCGAAGAACGCCTCGTCGCCGATCAGCCCGCGCAGCATGTGCAGCATCAGCGAGCCCTTGTAGTAGATGTCCAGGCCCGGGCCGTGCTCGCGATCGTAGACGGTCTTTTCGGTCTGGCTCTTGCCGGAGACGATCGGGTACTTGTTGACGAGCGCGGCGCGCTGGTCGAGCAGCGCCGCGTGGTATTCCATCTCGCCGCGCAGGTACTGCAGGTACAGCGGCTGCATGTAGCTGCCGAAGCCCTCATGCAGCCACATGTCGTCCCAGTCCACGTTGGTCAGCTGGTTGCCGAACCACTCGTGGGCGAACTCGTGCTGCAGCAGCCAGTCGTAGCCGTACTTGTCCTTCTTGTAGTCGTTGCCGTAGGCATTGATGGTCTGGTGTTCCATGCCCAGGTGCGGAGTTTCCACCACGCCCATCTTCTCGTCGCCGAACGGATACGGGCCGATGTTGCGTTCGAAGAAATCCAACACCTGCGGGAACTCGGCGAACAGGCCGCGCGCCTTCGCCGTGCGCCCCTTCAGGTGCCAGAAGTGCAGCGGGATGGTGTTGCCGAAACGGCTGCGGTACTCGCCCTTCATTTCCTCGTAAGGGCCGATGTTCAGGGCAATCGCATAGGTATTCGGATCCCGCGCGCGCCAGTGGTAGGTACGCCAGCCATCCTTCTCCTGCATGCCCAGGGCGATGCCGTTGCCGGCCGCCACCAGTGGCGCCGGGACGGTGATGTGCTGGTCCACCGTCAACGGTTCGCCCTGCGGATGATCGATGCACGGCCAGAACAGGTCGCAGCCCTCGCCCTGCACCGCCGAGGCGATCCAGGGTTCGCCGGTCGGCGCGGTCGCCCAGACGAACCCGCCGTCCCACGGCGCGCGCTTGGCCACGTGCGGCTTGCCGCCATAGACGATGCGGATCTTCACCTGCTGCTGCGCCGCCACCGGCGCGGGCAGGTCGATGCTCATGCGCCCTTCCGGATTGCGCCAGGCGCTGGCCGGCAGGACGGCGCCGTCCGCTTCCACCCGGCTGACCGCCAGGTTGCGATCCAGATCCACCACCACCCGCTGGATCGGGGTCTTGGCGCGGAAGGTCAGGCGGGCGTCGCCTTGGATGGCTTTCTCCGCCGGCACGACCTTGAAACTCAGGTCCGCATGCTCGAATACGACCGCTTCCTGTTCGGGCGCACGCGGCACGCCGGAATCGCGGGTCAAGTCGGTGATGTCGGGCTGTTCGGCCAATGCGCCCGCGGACAGGCTCAGGGACAGGGCAAGCGTCAGGCAGGAGGACTTCATCGGTGTCTGGACTCCGGTCGGTGCAAGGCGGGAACCACGGTAACCGCCGATGGTGGCATGGACGGCAGCCGAGCCGGTATCCGACTGAAGTCATGCCTCCAGCGGGTCAGGCACCCGCCAGGGCCTGGTCCGCCCAGGCCACGATCGGGTCGCGGGTCATTGCCCCGGAATGACGGGCCAGTTCGCGGCCACCCCGAATCAGCACCAGGGTGGGAATGCTGCGGATGCCGTAGCGTGCCGCCAGCGCGGTCTCGGCCTCGGTGTCCACCTTGGCCAGGCGCATCCGGGGCTCGAGCACCGCGGCCGCGGCTTCGAAGTGCGGCGCCATCGCCAGGCAGGGACCGCACCAGGGCGCCCAGAAATCGACCAGAAGGGGCAGATCGCTGCGCAGCGCGTGGCGGTCGAAGTCGCCGGTCGCCAGCGCCAGGGGATGTCCCCGGAACAGCGGTTGATGGCACCGTCCGCAATGCGGCGACTGGCCGAGCCGCTCGGGTGGCAGCCGGTTCATCGCGCCGCAGTCCGGGCACGGCAGCAGCCAGGTCGCGGCGGTCATGCGGGCCTCCCTCCCCCATCCGGCAGGCGCAGGTGCAGCAATGGAAACGGCTTGCCCAGTCCATCCAGCTCGGAACGCGATTCCACCTGGAAGCCCATGTGCAGGTAGAAGCCCACCGCACCCGGATTCTGCTCGTTCACGTCCACCCGATCCGCGCCCCGCTGCTCGACGGCATGGCGCAGGAGTGCCTTGCCGGCCCCGGTCCCGTGATGGGCCGGATCGACGAACAGCATCTCCACTTTCCCCGCTTCCACACCCACGAACCCGCAGGGCTGGCCGTCCGCGTCCCGTGCCACGGCGAGCCACTCGGCAGAGGGGAGATAGCCGTCACGGACCAGCGGCCGGAACAACTGGATGTCGGCTTCGGCCAGGAAATGGTGGGTGGCGCGTACGGCCGATTCCCACACTTCGAGCAGACGCGGGAGATCGGCGGGCGCAGCGGCATCGATTTTCATCCGAATAGCTTGCCATGCCCGCGGCCGGCACGGGCCTGTAATCCACGCTCTCGTTTCTCGGCGAAGCATCTGCCTTCACTCCAGCCGCCACGGAAAGGACTAGACTGGCGTCGACCGGAGTTTGGCCGAAGACGTGGAGGTACGCGTATGGCCACGTGGTTGCTCGCCGCCGCACTGGCGCTCTCGCCGCAGCCTGCGCTGCCGGACGCGTTTGTCCCGCCGGATATCCCCACTACCGAACAGGTACTCGCCATTCCACCGGAACTGGACGCCCAGTTCCGCCGGTGGATGCCCCAAGTCGATGCCCCCCCGTCTCCCGCCCGGCTCGATCGGCTGGTCGAGTTCATGTTTTCCAAGGAAGGCGGCCTGGGCATGGAATACCGCGCGGACGCCACCTACACGGTCGCCCAGGCGTACCAGATGCGCCATGCCAACTGCCTGAGTTTCACCCTGATGGTGGTGGCGCTGGCGCGCGCCGACGGGCTGCAGGCGTACGCGCAGGAAATCGAGGACGTGCTGACCTGGTACCAGGAGGGCAACACCGTCTACCGCAACAACCACGTCAATGCCGGCATCCGCATTGGGCACCAGCGCTTCAGCGTGGACGTGGCCTGGGACGAAGTGATTACCCGCCACCCGCCCAAGGCCATCTCCGACTCCCACCTATTCGCGATGTTCTACAACAACCGTGCCGTGGATCTGCTGGGCAAGGGCCAGATTCCGCAGGCCAACGCCTATCTGGCCCGGGCCCGCGCGCTTAGCCCGGACTATCCCGCGTTCTGGAGCAACGCCGGTGTCGCCGCATTGCGCGAGGGCAGGATGGACAGCGCCGAGAAACTGCTGCTGCACGCACTCGCGTTGAACAAGAATTACTCCTCCGCGCTGTTCAACCTGGTCACGTTCTACAACCGCAGCGGACGCGGCAGCGAGGCAAGGCTGCTGCAGAAGCAACTGGAACGTGTGCGCGCCCGCGATCCGTTCGACCAGTTCCTGCTGGCCCTGGAGCACGAGCGTTCCGGCGACTACAAGGGCGCCGTCGGTTATTACCTGCGTGCGATCCGCCTCTACAATCAGGAACATCGGTTCTACCAGGGCCTGGCGCGTGCCTACCTGCATCTGGGCGATTCACGACGCGCCGGCCGCGCACTGGCAAAGGCGCAGGTGCTCACCGAAGGCGCCACCCGTGCGCAATACCAGGCCAAGCTCGAGCGCCTGCGACGGCCACGCGAACCAAGCATCTTCGGGCCGCAGCCGCGCTGACCACCACTGGCGTCAGGGGGCGCGAAGCGGCCAGCGGCCGAGGAAGGTGTAGTCGGCCTGCCCTTCCACGCTCTGGACCAGGGCGAATCCCGAGGGCGCCAGGCTGATGGGGGCGACTTCCGGCGTGGCCGGCTGCGGTTCGCCGTACCCCAGGGTGAGGTGGGGAATGAAATTCCTGCCGACATGATCCTTGAAGCCGGCGCGGATCAGGCATTCCTGCAATCCGCGCCAGAAGCGCGTCAACTTCGGGGAGGACGACGAAGCCGCCAGCGTCAGCGCCGGTCGCCGTGGATTGCCCAGCGCCAGGAGATGGTCCAGTTGCAGTTCGAACGCCTCGCCGGTGAATCCATCCGCCGCCTGCCGTGCCCGCACCGTCCAGTCCTCGCGCGGACCGCTGCTTTCGCCCAGGTAGTGCAGGGTCAAGTGATAGCGCTCTGGATTCACCCAGCGCGTCTGCGGATGGGTGGCACGCAGTCCGCTCGCCACGGTGGCCACCTGCATGCGTTCCGCTGCGGAGGGCAGCAGTGCGAAGAAAAGCCGGTGCAGCGGCTGCGGCGCACTACCGAAAAGATCATCCTGATGGTTCGCCACGATCGACTGCCTCCTCTTGCGCGCCTGTACCGGCGCGGACGCATCACGGCCATTGAAGGCCACATGATAGGCAATCCGCTCCGGTCATTGCCGGGGGCATAATGCACGCGCCATCCGAATCACGGGCAACAATGACCGACTCCTCCCCGGAAGCACTCGCCGCCCTGCACGCAAAGGCTTACGACGCCATGCATCGAGGCGATCTGCGCGAGGCTTCGCTCGCGTTCGAACGCCTGCTCGCGCAACGCCCGGACCAGCATTACTACCACTACATGCGCGGACTTGCGCACAAGTACCTGCTGGACTGGCCGGTGTCGTTGCACCACAACCTGCGCGCAATCGAGCTTGCGGATGAGATGGACGAGGCAGAGCACTGGAATGCCGCCATCGCGGCCACCGCGTTGGGTGAATGGGCGCAGGCCCGCCGCTTGTGGGCCGACTGTGGCGTCCGCGTGCAGGAAGGCGAAGGCCCCATCGAAGGCGATTATGGCGTTGCGGTGGTCCGCCTGAACCCCTGGCATGCCGGCGAAACGGTATTCATGCGGCGCATCGATCCGGTCCGTGCCCGCCTGCTCAACGTTCCCTTGCCCGAAAGCGGGCATCGCTTCGGCGACATCGTGCTGCATGACGGCGCATCGACGGGCAGTCGCCTCGATGGCGAACGCGAAGTGCCGGTCTTCAACGAACTGGAACGGCTGGTCGCCTCCGAATTCCAGACCTTCGTGGTGTTCGCTTCCTGTCCCGGGCCCGACGACCTGGAAGCCTTGCTCGCTGCCAGCGTGCCCGGGCTTGGTTACACCGAAGACTGGACCGGCAGCATCCGCAACTACTGCATGCGCTGCAGCTATGGCGCTCCCCATCGTCACGCAGAAAAGGACGAGGCGGACGGTGGCTGGCGGGTCGAACGCCATCTCGGCATCGCCGCGCAAAGCCGCCACTCGATCGAAGCCCTGCTGCAGGGCTGGGCATCGCAGGCACCTGGCCGTTCGGTCGATGCCATCGAAACCCGCGAATGCCCGGTCCCGGAGTACCGGGAAGGCGGGAACTGGTGGGTCGGCCCGGAAGGCGAAGAAGAAGAAACGGCAGAAGACGCCGTGGACGAGTCTCCCCGCTGAAGCTCATTCCGCGTTTGCGGCAGTCCTGCCGGTCAGTCCGCCCTAGCGCAACTGGCTGTCCTTGCTCCCGCGCCGGTTGTACATCTGGCCCTGCTCCTGGGCCTGATCGGCCGCTTGCTGGCAGGTCACGCACAGGCGCACGCCGGGCACGGCCTTCTGGCGCGCCGGCGGAATCGGCGCGTCGCACTCCTCGCAATGGCTGAGGCTGGGGCCGGTCGGCAGGTTCCGGCGCGCACGCGCAATCGCGTCCTTCACGGTCGCGTCGATTTGATCCTGTACGGCGCCGTCGCCGGCCCATCCGGTTGCCATGGCCCTGCCCTCCTGCGGTGTCACCGGATGAGGTTACACCCGGTGCCTGGAACGATGTTCACGGAGTGAAATGGGGCCGCGACCGGTGGGCTTCAAGCATGGGCCAGCGCGTAGTCGATGGCCGCGCGCACCGCCGCCACCTGGGCGTCGTTGCACTGTTCCGGGGTCGCCTTCGGGCTGTCCGGATAGACCTCGGTGGTGGTGGTATAGCGGGCGTTGGTCACCCCGGCGCACAGGCCCAGCGGCTTGAACGCGTACTCGATGACGCCCGGCGCCACCACCGGCGAGCCGATGATTTCGCCGCTGGCGTCGGCCGGGGCGATATGGGTGACCTTCTCCACGGCGGCAATGATCGCCCGCTGGAAATCCGGCTGCGGGTTCCCGCTGTCGTCGACCAGGTAGAAACCGTCGGGAATCCCGCCCGGCTCGAACGGTTTGCCGTCGCGGGCCGCCAGCGCGGGCCGGAATTCGCTCTCGTCGGTATCGGTGGTTTCGTGCAGATCGATGTGCATCGCCACCACGTCGCGGATCGGTGCGACCAGCCGGATCAGCGCGGCCGACTCCTGCGCCGGGCTGTTGTCGCGGAAGGAGCGGTTCGGGTCGAGCGCGTCGGCATTCCAGCGATGGATGCGTTCGTAGCCCCACGGACTCACGCACGGCACCACCAGCAGGTTGGCGCGACCGGCGTAGTCCGCGGCGTGCTGTTCGAGGAATTGCAGCGCACCATGCACGCCACTGGTCTCATAGCCGTGGATGCCGCCGGTTACCAGCATGACCGGCAGCGCCGGATCCCAGTCGCGGCTGCGCACGGCCAACAGCGGGTAGCGGCCATCCGTCCCGTAGTCCAGCTCGCCGTACTGCGCCACGTCGAACCGCGCGCGCAGGCGCTCGATCACCGCCAGCACGTCGGCGGCGTAGCTGCGCTGGACGGTCTGGCGGGCGCGCCATTCGGCTTTCTCGGCGGCGCCCCAAGGCTGGCCGGGCGTGCCGATGGGATAGAAGCGGTCGGTCGTGTTCATGCGTATGCGGCGGGCGGGAGCGGAAAAGGAGCCGCACTTTAGCAGGGTCGCGCGGGCACGCGGTCCGGACGGCCGGTCGTGCGCCACGTCCACAAGTTTCTCCATTGCTGACGAACGGACGTCCGCCTTCACGCCAACTGAGCGCGGACTGGTGCAAATACGGCGCACCCCCATGCCCACCGCAATCTGGCCATGTTCCGGAGGTCCTGCCATGAAGTGCAGTTCCATTCTTTCCCTCGCCCTCGCCTGCCTGCTGCCCGCTGCTTCGGCCTCGGCGCAGGACGACAAGGCACCGCCCATGACGCCCGAGATGAAGGCGATGATGGAAGCCTTCCAGAAAGCCGGCACGCCGGGTGCCGAACACCGGAGACTGGCCGCGCTGGACGGCACCTATGACCTGACCGTGAAGAGCTGGCACAGCCCCGATGCGCCGCCGAGCACCGATACCGGCATCGCCACCCGCAAGATGATCCTCGGCGGCCGCGTCCAGGTGGAGGAAGTGAGTTCGCAGATGATGGGCCAGGCCTTCAGCGGCCAGGGCCTGCATGGCTACGACAACGTCACGGGCAAGTACTGGGCGATCTGGAACGACAGCATGAGCACTGGCCTGATGGTCAGCGAAGGCACCTGCGACGACGAGCAGACCTGCACCTACACCGGCACCTACCACGATCCGGTCAGCAAGAAACCGGTGACTTCGCGCATGGTCAGCCGCTGGCACGACAAACGTACCGAGGTGCTGGAAATGTATGCGCCCGGTCCTGATGGCAAGGAAGCCAAGATGATGGAGATTACCTACAGGAAGCAGCCATAGCCGAAGCCCGCTTCGGACAGGAGCGGATCGTGTCCGCTCCTGTCCGGGCCACGACTAGGCCTCGCGTGCCGCCGCCTCGATCTTCGCGACGTCGAGTTTGTGCATGTCGAGGAAGGACCGGGTCACCCGCGCCACCAGGGCCTCGTCGCCCGAGGTCATCAACTCGTCCAGCACCTGCGGCGAAACCTGCCAGGACAGGCCGAAGCGATCCTTGCACCAGCCGCACTGTTCGGATTCGGGCACCGACGACAGCCGTGCCCAATAGCGATCGATCTCGGCCTGGTCGCGGCAGGTCACCAGGAAGGAAATGGCTTCGTTGAACCCGAAGCCGTGCGGATAGCCGCTGTCCATTGCCGCCATCCAGGTATCGCCGAGGCGGAAGTCGGAGAACATCACCGTGCCGGCGCGATCGTTGGCGGTGTCCTCGGTGTAGCGGGCCATCTGCCCGGCTTCGGAGTCGTCGAATACCGAACGGTAGAACGTCGCCGCCTCCTCGGCCTTGCCGTACACCTCGCCGGTGAACATCAGCGCCGGTTCGATGCGTGGCCGCGACGGCGCGCCCGGCGGGCTGAGCATCAGCTGCCAGGACAGGCCGTAGCGGTCCTGGACCCAGCCGTAGCGCTCGCTGAAGGGGTACGCGTCCAGCGGCATCAGCGCCTTGCCGCCCTCGATGAGTCTGGCCCAGGCCGCATCCAGGGCCGCGCGGGCGTCGGGCTCGCGCGCCGGGTCGAAATGGACCAGGAAGGAAATCGAGGGATTGAACGTGAACACCGGGCCGGCGCTGATGGCCATGAACGGCTGACCGGCCAGCGTGAACGACACCAGGTCGCAGTCGCCGGAGGGCGTGTCGCGCAGCCGGACGAGGGAATCGATCCTTGAATCCGGGAACAGCGAACAGTAGAAATCAGCGGCCTCGCGGGCCTGGGTGTCGAACCAGAGATGCGGAGTGATGGGCTTTGCCAGGGACATGCGGATGGCTCCTGTGGATGGGTTTCTCTCTCTTTCGACGGTCCGGGATACCGGAAATCGACACCCTCCCACAGTCCGCGTAAAGCCCCCGTCCCCGCGCTGGTCCCGCTTTCCGGCCGCGCGGCCGGTCGCGCGGCCGGTCGCGCCTGCTTCATTGCGTGCCGGCCAGCAGCGTCCGGTATGCAAGAATGGCCCGCCACAGGAACCACGACGCCCATGCCTCTGCCCGCAGCACTGGATGCCGCCACGCCCGGAAGCACCGGGCCATGAACAACGACGACACCGGGCCGGCCCCCGCCTGTATCTGGGTGGATGCCGATGCCTGCCCCGCCCCGGTCAAGGAGATCCTGTTCCGCGCGGCCGAGCGCGCCCGCGTGCAGGTCACCCTGATCGCCAACCAATGGCTGCGCACGCCGCCTTCGCGCTATATCCGCGCGTTGCAGGTGCAGGGCGGCTTCGACGTGGCCGATGACGCCATCGCCGAACGCGCGCGCGCCGGGGACCTGGTGGTCACCCAGGACATACCGCTGGCCGCCCGGGTACTGGCCAATGGCGCGCAGGCCATCAATCCGCGTGGGGACCGCTACACCCGGGACAACATTGCCGAGCGGCTGTCGATGCGCAATTTCATGGACGAGTTGCGCGGCGCGGGCGTGCAGACCGGCGGGCCGGCCGCCTTCAACGCCCGTGATCGCCAGGCGTTCGCCAACCAGTTGGATCGCTGGCTGGCGAACCGGGCCTGACGCCCTGCCTTGGGACTGGCTGCATGCCCGACCTCGAACTCCGCCCCTGGCTCCATCTGCTGCTGCACGCGGCGGTACCCCTCGTGGTCGCGCGGCTGTTCTGGCCACGCGAATGGAAACGCGCCGCGCTGTGGATGCTGGCCGGCTGGCTGATCGATCTGGATCATCTGCTCGCGGACCCGATCTACGCGCCCGGCCGCTGCAGCCTGGGCTTCCATCCCCTGCACACCTGGCCGGCGATGCTGGTGTACGGCGCGCTGGTCGTGCCACGCACGACGCGCTGGTTCGGCATCGGATTGCTCATCCATATCGCGCTGGACGGGATGGACTGCCTGCTGATGTGAACCCCGCCTGCGGGGAACGAGGGCGCCAGGCGCCCTCTCCCGCCTTTTCTCAGCGCTGGTCCGCCTTGCGCGGCGCCGGTTGCGGCGCGGTCGGCGTCTGCCCGGTCGCGCCGGCGCCATGGTTGACCAGGTGCTGCGGCTTGCCCTTGAGGCGGCGCGGATCGTCACCGCGCTGGGGCGCGGCGCTGAGATCGCGCTTGGCGCACTTGCAGTAGGTCTGGCCGCCGATGTTCTGGCACTTGTAGACCTCGTCCACCGCGCACGACGCGGGCGGCGGATTGATGGGGCCGCCGGCAATCGCGGCGCCGGCCAGCAGCAGGCCGGCCAGGGAAGTGGAGCTGACGATGAACTTGCGCATGTGGGTGTCTCCTCGGTATGGGGTGATGCAGGCCACCACTGGCCTGCATATCCACTACCGGCAAACACGAGCGCCGGGCGTCATCGGATTTGAACCCTCCGGCGTCGCCCGTGGCTTTCCGTTCAGGTCACATGTTGCGGCGGTACTCTCCGCCCACGTCGTACAACGCGTGGCTGATCTGGCCCAGGCTGTGGGTCTTCACCGCCTCGACCAGGGCGACGAAGACATTGCGGCGATCCCGCGCGGCCTTCTGCAGGTAGGCCAGGCCATGGCCATCGTGCACCTCGGCGTCGGCATGCTCTTCCAGCGCGGTGGAATGGCCATGGTCGGTCTCGCCTTCCGGCGCCAGCCCGTTGCGCGAAGCCTGCCAGGCACGCACGTTGGTGATCTGCTGGCCCTTCTCTTCCTCGGTCGAGCGGATCAGCTCGATCTCGGTGGCGATCTCACCGCCGTGCTCCTTCGGCAGGAAGGTGTTGACGCCCACCAGCGGCAGGCTGCCGTCGTGCTTCTTGTGCTCGTAGTACAGCGACTCTTCCTGGATCTTGCCGCGCTGGTACATGGTGTCCATCGCGCCCAGCACGCCGCCGCGCTCGCTGATCGCCTCGAACTCCTTGTAGACGGCTTCCTCGACGATATCGGTCAGGTACTCGACCGCGAAGCTGCCCTGCCAGGGGTTTTCGTTGAAATTGAGGCCCAGTTCCTTGTTGATGATCATCTGGATCGCGACCGCCCGGCGCACGCTTTCCTCGGTCGGCGTGGTGATCGCCTCGTCGTAGGCGTTGGTATGCAGGCTGTTGCAGTTGTCGAACAGCGCGTAAAGCGCCTGCAACGTCGTACGGATGTCGTTGAACTGGATTTCCTGGGCGTGCAGCGAGCGGCCCGAGGTCTGGATGTGGTACTTCATCATCTGGCTGCGTTCGTTGGCGCCGTAGCGCTCGCGCATCGCGCGCGCCCAGATGCGGCGGGCCACCCGGCCGATCACCGTGTACTCCGGATCCATGCCGTTGCTGAAGAAGAACGACAGGTTGGGCGCGAAGTCGTCGATCCTCATCCCGCGCGCCAGGTAGTACTCCACGATGGTGAAGCCGTTGGACAGGGTGAAGGCCAGCTGCGAAATCGGGTTCGCGCCCGCTTCGGCGATGTGGTAGCCGGAGATCGACACCGAGTAGAAATTACGCACGCCGTTGTCGACGAAGTACTGCTGGATGTCGCCCATCATGCGCAGGGCGAACTCGGTGCTGAAGATGCAGGTGTTCTGCGCCTGGTCTTCCTTCAGGATGTCCGCCTGCACGGTGCCGCGCACGGTCTTCAGGGTCTCGGCCTTGATCCGCGCGTAGGTGTCGGCGTCGACCATCTGATCGCCGGTCACGCCCAGCAGGCCCAGGCCCAGGCCGTCGTTGCCGGCGGGCAGATCACCGGAATAGCGCGGGCGCTCGCGGCCGGCGAACAGCTCGTCGAGCTTCTTCTGCGCCTCGGTCCAGCGACCGGCGTCGGCCTTCAGGTATTTCTCCACCTGCTGGTCCACGGCGGTGTTCATGAACATCGCCAGGATGATCGGCGCCGGACCGTTGATGGTCATCGACACCGACGTGGTCGGCGCGCACAGGTCGAAGCCGGAATACAGCTTCTTCATGTCGTCCAGGGTGGGGACGTTGACGCCGGAATTGCCGATCTTGCCGTAGATGTCCGGGCGCGGCGCCGGGTCCTCGCCGTACAGCGTCACGCTGTCGAAGGCGGTGGACAGGCGCGCGGCCGGCTGGCCCAGGCTCAGGTAGTGGAAGCGGCGGTTGGTCCGCTCCGGGGTGCCTTCGCCGGCGAACATGCGGATCGGATCCTCGCCGGTGCGGCGGTACGGATACACGCCGCCGGTGTAGGGATAGCTGCCCGGCAGGTTCTCCTTCTGCAGGAAGGTCAGCAGCTCGCCCCAGCTGCGGTACTTCGGCGCGGCGATCTTGGGAATCTTCTGGTGGCTGAGCGACTCGCGGTAGTTCTCGATGCGAATGGTCTTGCCGCGCACCTCGTACTCGTTGACCTCCTCGGTCGCCGCCTTCAACCGCGCCGGCCACTCGCGCAGCAGCTTCAGCGCGTCGCTGGACAGCGACTGCACGGCGTCCTGGTAGCGCTGGCGCAGGATCAACAGCGAGCGATCGACCCGACCTGCCCCCTCCCCCGCCTGCGGGGGAGGGTTGGGGTGGGGACTGGTGTCATCGGGCTTGCCCCCATCCGCCCTTCGGGCACCTTCCCCCGCAGGCGGGGGAAGGAGATCTTCGGCAGCGTAGAGATCGAGGGCCTTGGGAAGGGCCGGATCGTCCAGATCACGCAGCGACTGCCAGTACGACTGCGCGCGGCTGGCGGTTTCCGCCTCGGTCTCGATACGGCGGTTGATGCCGCGGCCCTGCTCGGCGATCTCGGCCAGGTAGCGCACCCGCGCGCCGGGAATCAGCACGGTGGCGCGCGGCTCCTTCAGCGAGGTATCGATGCCCGGCGTCCACTTGTCGGCGGGCAGATGCAGTTTCTCGCGCAGCAGCCGGCACAGGTTGGCGAACATCCAGCTGATGCCCGGATCGTTGAACTGGCTGGCGATGGTCGGATACACCGGCACGTCGGCGTCCGGCGTCTGGAACGCCACCCGGTTTCGCTTCCACTGCTTGCGCACGTCGCGCAGCGCGTCCTCGGCGCCACGCTTGTCGTACTTGTTCAGCACCACCAGTTCGGCGAAGTCGAGCATGTCGATCTTCTCCAACTGGCTGGCCGCACCGTAGTCGCTGGTCATCACGTACATCGGGAAGTCGACCAGGTCGACGATTTCCGAATCGCTCTGGCCGATGCCGGCGGTCTCGACGATGATCAGGTCGAAGCCCAGCGACTTCAGGTAGGCGATGCAGTCCTTCAGTACCGCGTTGGTCGCCACGTTCTGCCGACGGGTCGCCATCGAGCGCATGTAGATGCGCTCGCTGCGCAGCGAGTTCATGCGGATGCGATCGCCCAGCAGCGCGCCGCCAGTGCGGCGGCGGGTCGGATCAACCGAGATCACCGCCATGCGGATCTGCGGGAAGCTCGACAGGAAGCGGTTCATCAACTCGTCGGTCACCGACGACTTGCCGGCACCGCCGGTGCCGGTGATGCCGATGACCGGCGCTGCGCGCCGGAGGGATTGGGGATTGGCGAATGGGGAATCGGAAGACCGGCCCACTGCCCACTGCTTGCGCAGCTTGTCCAGCTCGGCCTCCGAGAATTCTCCATCTTCGATGGCACTGAGCATCTGGCCGATCGCGGCCTCGTTCTCGGCGCCGTCGGCTTGTGCTTTCTGCGAATCCCGAATCCCGATTCCCGATTCCCGCGCGCCGGGGGCGCGCGCGACCCCAACCGCGAGCAGCACCACCAGCCCCCACTTCATGGGGCGCGCCTGCGTGGGCGGGGCGGGGGGGCGGGGGGGGCCGCCCCCCCCCCCCCCCCCCCCCCCCCCCCCCCCCCCCCCCCCCCCCCGCGACCACATCCTCGATCATCTCCACCAGCCCCATCTTCATGCCGTCGTTGGGGTGGTAGATGCGCTCGACCCCGTAGGCCTGGAGTTCGGCGATTTCCTCGGGGGTGATGGTGCCGCCGCCGCCGCCGAACACGCGGATGTGGCTGGCGCCGCGTTCCTTGAGCATGTCGACCATGTACTTGAAGTACTCGACGTGGCCGCCCTGGTAGCTGGACAGGGCGATGCCGTCGGCATCTTCCTGCAGCGCGGCGCGGACCACATCCTCGACGCTGCGGTTGTGGCCCAGGTGAATCACTTCGGCGCCCTGCCCCTGGATCAGGCGACGCATGATGTTGATCGCTGCGTCATGGCCATCGAAAAGGCTGGCCGCAGTGACGAAACGCAGCGGGGAAACATCCGCGCGTGCTGCTGGAAGCTGGGAAGCCGGTGTGCTCATTCGCGCCCTCACTCGCGTATTGCATGCATTAGAGGCGGAATTGTAGCGCGCGGCGGAGTTCCGCCCCATGACGCCCTGGGTCGAGGCACCCTACGCCGCCGTCTGGCGCGGCGGCGCATGCCGGATAGGATGCCTGTTCAGCAGAAGCCGTAAGGCAGGTTCGGCGTGGAGACGACGCGTTGTCCCACCGCGCGGCCGTCCAGGAACGACAGGCCGGCGGCGATGACGCCCGGATCGGTGAGGATCCGGTTGTGTCCCAGTCCGGTGGTGCTCAGCAGGCGCGCTTCCGGCCAGTAGCGCGCATAGCGCTCGCCCTCCGACCAGGGCACTTCGCGATCCTCCAGGTCGTGGACGATCAGCGCGGGGCTGGCGATGCGCGGCGCGTTGAGATGGGCCTGGAATCCATCCACCGCCATGCCGGTCAGCGATTCGAATTCGTCGAACAGGCGCGCCGAAAGATGGGTCGCCAGCCCGACGAAACCGCCGAAGCGCTGCGCCGCGGCGATCGGATCGGCGGCCGGCGCGATCAGGATCGCGCGCTCCGCCTTCAGTCCCCGCGCCAGCGCGATCATGGCGGCCGCGCCGCCGAGCGAATGCGCCACCAGCGCCTGCACCGTGCCGAAACGCTCGGCGAAACGATGCAGGACGTCGGCGAACATCGGCAGGGTCGCCCGGTAACCGCTGCTTCGGCCATGCGCGATCTGATCCAGCGCGACCACCGCGTAGCCGGCGCGGCGCAGCGGTTCCACCCAGGGCAGCAGTTGCAGCGCATAGCCCGACCAGCCGTGCGCCAGCAGCGCGACCGGCTGGCGCTGCGGATCGCCCCAGGCGTACCAGGTCAGCCGTTCGCGGCCATGGACGAAGGTATGCACGCTCGCGCCCCACGTGTCGCTGCGGCGCGCCTTCTCGCGTCCACCCGGCATCGGGGTGCCGAACAGGCGGAACGCGCGCTGGAGGGTGGCCTCCGGCATCAGCCAGCTGCCCACGGCGAAGGCGGAGCGCAGCGGGAGCAGACGGACATTTTTACGAACGATCGTGCTTTTTTGTGGCGGAACGACGGCGGCCATGGGGGTCTCTCCGGATCAGGCGGCGTAGGAGGCGAACAGGTGGTCGAGCGCCCGCCGGGCCAGCGCTTCGGCCTGGGCGGGGTCATACAGACGGGCGTTGTGCAGCCCTTCGGTGATCGCGAACAACTGGAACGACACCAGCACCGGATCGGTGTCGGCGGCCAGTTCGCTGTTGTCGATGCACATCTGCGCGGCCTTGGCGACGACGCCGCGCCACTCGGTCAGCCAGGCAATGACGCGGTCGCGCATCATTCCCGGGCGGGCGTCATATTCGTTGGCCGCGCCCAGGATCACGCAACCGTCGGGGTTGGCACGCACCCAGGCGAACCAGCCCTCCATGATCGCGCGCAACCGGGCCAGCCCGCGTGGCTGCCGCAGCGCCGGGACCATCACCGCCTCGCCGAAGCGGCGCGCGGTCCAGTCCAGCACGGTGATCTGCAGGTCCTCGCGGGAACCGAAGTGGGCGAACACGCCGCTCTTGGACATGCCCGCCGCCTGCGCCAGCTCACCGATGGACAGCCCCTCCAGCCCTTGTCGGCAGGCGATGGCGTAGGCCCGCTCGACGATCATCTCGCGGGTGGCGGTGCCCTTGCTGGTGGCGGCGCAGAGGTTCATAGCCGGCAAAATAGCACGGTCGTTCGCTTTTGTCAGCCCGCCCGGGAGGGCCTCGAAAACGGGATCCACTCCACAAACCGCTCCCCACCGCCCGTATGGATTAGAATGCCCGCCTGCGACGATGACGGCGAGCCGGAAACGTCGCTTTTTTGTTTTGTGAACAAGCGGTTAGCCAAAGCCACCCGGCGTAGCCAGCGGCCCCACGCCGCACGGAGCCCCAGATGATCTTCGAAACCCTCGACACGTCCGGCCATGAGCAGGTCGTCTTCTGCCACAACCCCGACGCCGGCCTGAAGGCCATCATCGCGGTCCACAGCACGGTCCTGGGTCCGGCCCTCGGTGGCGTGCGCATGCGCCCCTATGCCGACAGCCAGGCGGCGCTGACCGATGCGTTGCGGCTCAGCCGCACCATGACCTACAAGAACGCCCTCGCCGGCCTCAACGTGGGCGGCGGCAAGGCGGTGATCATCGGTGACAGCACCGTCGACAAGACCGAGGTGCTGTTCCGTTCGTTCGGCCGCTACGTCGATTCGCTGGGCGGCCGCTACATCACCGCCGAGGACGTCGGCACCGACGTCAACGACATGGAGAACGTCTACCGCGAGACCGAGTACGTGGTCGGCGTGCACCAGGTGCACGGCGGCTCCGGCGATCCCGCCCCGTTCACCGCCTACGGCGCGCTGCAGGGCCTGATGGCCACCCTCAACCGCAAGTTCGGCAACGAGGAAATCGGCAAGTACAGCTTCGCCGTGCAGGGCTTGGGCCACATCGGCATGGAGTTCGTCAAACTGCTGAAGGAACGCGGCGCCAAGCTGTTCGTCACCGATCTCAACCCCAAGCTGGTGGAGTACGCGGTGGAGGAATACGGCGCCGAGGCGGTCAAGCCGGATGAAATCTACGATCTGCCGGTCGACGTGTTCTCGCCCTGCGCCCTGGAGTACGCGGTCAACGCCGAGACCCTGCCGCGCCTGAAGGCCAAGGTCATCTGCGGCACCGCCAACAACCAGATGTCGCACGTCACCGGCGTGGAGGCCGCCAAGCGCGGCATCCTGTACGCGCCGGACTACGCGGTGAACGCGGGCGGCGTGATCAACGTGTCGCTGGAAATCGACGGCTACAACCGCGAGCGCGCGATGCGGATGATGCGCACCATCTACCACACCGTCGGCAAGATCTTCGATCTGGCCGAACGCGAGGACATCGCGCCGCAGTACGCCGCCGACCGCATCGCCGAGGCGCGCATCGCCGCCATCGGCAAGCTCAAGCTGCCGCTGGGCCGGACCGCACCACGTTTCATGGGGCATCTGCGCGGAGAGCGTTGATCGCCGACATCCACAGGCCGCAATAGGAGGGAGGACCGAATGCGACCCGTTTCAATCGCTGCTTTTCCACTTGGCGAGGACATCGACGCGCTGCGTGACGCCGTGCGCCGTTTCGCGGACGCCGAAATAGCCCCGCGCGCCGCGCAGATCGACCACGACAACGTTTTCCCGCAGGACCTGTGGCCCAAGCTGGGCGAAATGGGCCTGCTGGGCATGACCGTGGACGAGTCCTTCGGCGGCAGCGGCATGAGCTACCTGGCGCACCTGGTGGCGATGGAGGAAATCTCCCGTGCGTCCGGTTCGGTCGGTCTGAGCTACGGCGCGCATTCGAACCTGTGCGTGTCCAACCTGTTCCTCAACGGCAACGACGCCCAGCGCCGCAAGTACCTGCCGAGGCTGTGCAGCGGCGAATGGAAGGGCGCGCTGGCGATGAGCGAGCCGGGCGCCGGCTCGGACGTGGTCGGCTCGATGGGCTGCCGCGCCGAACTGCGGGACGGCGTGTGGGTGGCCAACGGCAACAAGATGTGGATCACCAACGGACCGGAAGCCGACGTGCTGCTGGTCTACATGCGCACCGCCGGCAAGGAAGCGGGCAGCAAATGCATGACCGCCTTCATCGTCGAGCGCGGCATGAAGGGGTTCTCCACCGCGCAGAAGCTGGACAAGCTGGGCATGCGCGGCAGCAACACCTGCGAACTGGTATTCGAGAACTGTGAGATCCCGGCGGAGAACGTGCTGGGCGAAGTGCACCAGGGCGTGCGCGTCCTGATGAGCGGGCTGAACACCGAGCGGCTGGTGCTGACCGGCGGCCCGATCGGCCTGATGCAGGCGGCGCTGGACATCACCCTGCCCTACGTGCGCGAACGCCGCCAGTTCGATTCGCCGATCGGCACCTTCGGCCTGATGCAGGGCAAGCTCGCCGACATGTACACCGCGCTGCAGTCCAGCCGCGCCTTCGCCTATCAGGTCGCCCGCGACTACGACGCCGGCCTGGGCTCGCGCGCGGCCGCGGCCGGCTGCCTCCTGCATGCCTCGGAAGCCGCGGTGCAGGTCACCCTGGAAGCCATCCAGGCCCTGGGCGGCAATGGCTACATCAACGAGTTCGACACCGGCCGGTTGCTGCGCGACGCCAAGCTGTACGCCATCGGCGCCGGTACCAACGAAATCCGCCGCATGCTGATCGGCCGCGAGTTGTTCGACGGCCGCGCCTGAGCTGAACAGGCACTTCGCCGCCGCCCGATCCGCCGGGCGGCTCTCCCCTGTCCGAACGGCCGATTGCTGCACCGCACCGCGAGCGGGATAATCCGGCCACCCCTACACGAGGTTCCGTTTCATGTCCGATATCGTCATCGCCGCCGCCAAGCGCACCGCCATCGGTTCCTTCATGGGCCAGTTCACCGGCGTGCCGACCCCGACCCTGGGCGCGGCGACCATCCGCGCGGCGCTGGAACAGGCCGGCGTTCCCGCCGCCGACGTCTCTGAAGTCATCATGGGCTGCGTCTTGCCCGCCAACCTGGGCCAGGCGCCGGCCCGCCAGGCCTCGCTGGCCGCCGGCCTGCCGACCGCGGTCGGCTGCACCACCATCAACAAGGTCTGCGGCTCGGGCATGAAGGCCATCATGCTGGGCCACGATCTGATCAAGGCCGGCTCCGCCGGCATCGTCGTCGCCGGCGGCATGGAGTCGATGACCAATGCCCCGCACATGATTCCGAACTCGCGCACCGGCAACCGCTTCGGCAACTTCCAGGCGGTCGACCACATGGCGTGGGACGGCCTGACCAATCCGTATGACGGCCAGGCCATGGGCGTGTTCGCCGAAGCCACCGCCGCCAAGTACGGCTTCACCCGCGAGGAGCAGGACGCCTACTCGACCGAGTCGGTCAAGCGCGCCCAGGCCGCCCAGCAGTCCGGCGCCTTCGACGCCGAAATCGTTCCGGTCAAGGTCGCCACCCGCAAGGGCGAGGTCGAGGTCAGCACCGACGAGCAGCCGGGCAAGTCCGACCTGGCCAAGATCCCGACCCTCAAGCCGGCATTCAAGAAGGACGGCACGGTCACCGCCGCCAGTTCGTCCAGCATTTCCGATGGCGCCGCCGCCACCGTCCTGCTGACGGCAGAGGAAGCGGCCAGGCGCGGGCTGCAGCCGCTGGCGAAGATCGTCGGCCATGCCACCTTCTCGCAGGAGCCGGAGTGGTTCACCACGTCCCCGGTGAGCGCCATCGACAAGCTGCTCAAGCAGGTCGGCTGGACGGTGGACCAGGTGGATCTGTTCGAGGTCAACGAAGCCTTCGCCGTGGTCGCCATGGCCCCGATCAAGGATCTCGGCATCCCGCACGCCAAGCTCAACGTCAATGGCGGTGCCTGCGCGCTCGGCCATCCCATCGGCGCCTCCGGCGCGCGCCTGGTGGTGACCTTGATCAACGCCCTGCGCCAGCGTGGCGGCAAGCGTGGCGTGGCTTCGCTGTGCATCGGCGGTGGCGAAGCGACCGCCATCGCGGTGGAGATCGTCTGAGTCCCGACGGGCGGTTCGAGCGGCCGTGGTCATCCCGCGGATACCCGGCCGCTTGCCATTTTGGCGGTCCGATGGTCGCTTTAACGAAGGTTTGACAAAAATAACCAGCGGACCGCTTGACAGGCGTAACTGGCTTGTCATCATGTTGCAGGCGCGCACTAGCGCGTTGCCTAACTAACGACGAGGAAATGCAACATGACCATGAACAAGGCTCTGATCGCGCTGGCCCTGGGTTTCGCCCTGGCTGCGTGCTCGAACCAGGAACAGGCTGCTGACGCCGCTGCCGACGCCAACGCCGCTGCGACCGAAGCCCAGGCTGCTGCCGACGCCGCCGCCCAGGCTGGCACCGCGACCGCCGACGCCGCCCAGCAGTCGGCTGACGCCGCTGCCACCGCTGCCGACGCTGCCGCCACCGCCGCGACCGACGCCGCTGCTGCTGGCACCGCCGCTGCTGGCGACGCTGCTGCCGACGCCGCTGGCCAGGCTGCCGACGCTGCCGGCCAGGCCGCTGACGCTGCCAAGGACGCTGCCGCTCCGGCCGAAGAAAAGAAGTAATCACTTCTTAGCTTCATAGCGTTAAAATTGAAAAAGCCGCCGGTTGACTGGCGGCTTTTTCTGTACCCGGGCCCGGGCACTGGCGCCGCTGTTCCCAGCGGGCAAGGACGCTCACCCGTTTTGCTCTCAACCAAACCTCACTGGGGATCCAAATGAAGACCAAGTTCTACATCCTGCTGGCCGCCGCCGTCCTGGCCCTGAGCGCCTGCAACAAGAGCGAAACCACCGACGCCGCCGCGACCGACGCCGCCGCCGCCGCCGACCAGGCCGCCACCGCTGCTGGCGACGCCGCCACCGCCGCTGGTGATGCCGCCGCCGCCGCTGGCGACGCTGCTGCTGCTGCCGCCACCGACGCTGCCGCCGCCACCGCCGACGCCGCTGCCCAGGCTGGCGACGCCGCTGCCGCTGCCACCACCGACGCTGCTGCCACCGCCGCTGGCGCCGTGGCCGACGCCGCCCAGGCGACCGCCGACAAGGCTGCCGAAGTGGCCGACAAGGCTGACGCCAAGGCTGAAGAAGCCAAGAAGTAATCGTCCGGCCAACGCCGAACACGACAAGGCCCGCGCAAGCGGGCCTTGTTTTTTGCGACACGGAAAGTTTGGCGGACCTGCGGCTTTGTGTTTACATGCCGCCTTTCCCGTTCCGGTCGCCGCATGTCCGCCATCACTTCGCAACTCGATCCGCGTTCGCAGGAATTCCTGGACAACGCCGACTACCATCGGGCGCTGGTCGCCGAACTCGATCGCCGGCTGGCGCGGGCCGCCGACGGTGGTGGCGACAAGGCGCGCCAGCGCCATACCGAGCGCGGCAAGCTGCTGCCGCGCGATCGCATCACCGCCCTGCTCGATCCCGGCTCGCCGTTCCTGGAAATCGCCCCGCTCGCCGCCGAGGAGATGTACGACGGCGCCGCGCCCGCCGCCGGCATGGTCTGCGGCATCGGCCGGGTGATGGGCCAGGAAGTGGTGATCGTCGCCAACGACGCCACTGTCAAGGGCGGCACCTATTTCCCGATGACGGTGAAGAAGCACCTGCGCGCGCAGGAGATCGCGCGCGAGAACCGCCTGCCCTGCATCTATCTGGTCGACTCCGGTGGCGCGTTCCTGCCGCTGCAGGACGAGGTGTTCCCGGACCGCGAGCATTTCGGCCGCATCTTCTACAACCAGGCGCGGCTGAGCGCGGACAACATCCCGCAGATTGCGGTGGTGATGGGCAGTTGCACCGCCGGTGGCGCCTACGTGCCGGCGATGAGCGATGAATCGATCATCGTCAAGGAACAGGGCACCATCTTCCTCGGCGGTCCGCCGCTGGTGAAGGCGGCGACCGGCGAAGTGGTCGATGCCGAGGCGCTGGGCGGCGCCGACGTGCATACCAGCGTGTCCGGCGTGGCCGATCATTTCGCCGAGGACGATCGCGACGCCCTGCAGATCGCCCGCCGCCTGGTCGGCAATCTCAACCGCCGCAAGGACGTCCCGGTCGCGGTACGCGAATCGCACCCGCCGCTGTACCCGGCCGACGAGTTGTACGGCATCGTCCCGAAGGACACCCGCCGCCCGTTCGATATCCGCGAGGTCATCGCGCGCGTCACCGACGGCAGCGAACTGGACGAGTTCAAGGCGCGCTACGGCAAGACCCTGGTGACCGGCTTCGCCCACCTGCACGGCTATCCGGTCGGCATCATCGCCAACAACGGCATCCTGTTTTCCGAGAGCGCGCTCAAGGGCGCGCACTTCATCGAACTGTGCAACCAGCGCGGCATCCCGCTGGTGTTCCTGCAGAACATCACCGGCTTCATGGTCGGCCGCAAGTACGAGAACGCCGGCATCGCCAAGGACGGCGCCAAGATGGTCACCGCGGTGGCCTGCTCGTCGGTGCCCAAGTTCACCGTGGTCATCGGCGGCAGTTTCGGTGCCGGCAACTACGCGATGTGCGGGCGCGCCTACGGCGCGCGCTTCCTGTGGATGTGGCCGAACGCGCGCATCAGCGTGATGGGCGGCGAGCAGGCCGCCAGCGTGCTGGCCACGGTCCGGCGCGACGGCATCGAGGCTGGCGGCGGCCAGTGGGCCGCGGAGGAAGAGGAAGCCTTCAAGTCACCGATCCGCGAGCAGTACGAAACCCAGGGCAGCCCCTGGTATGCCACCGCGCGCCTGTGGGATGACGGCATCATCGATCCGGCCGACACCCGCCGCGTGCTGGGACTGGGCCTGTCGGCGTCACTCAATGCTCCCATCGCGCCGGCGCGCTTCGGCGTGTTCCGGATGTAACCGATGACCGCCCCCGTCCTGCTGGTCACCGGCGGCGGCCGCGGCATCGGCGCCGCCACCGCCCACCTCGCCGCCGCGCGCGGCTACGCGGTCGCGATCAACTACCGGCGCGACGCGGCGGCCGCGCAGGCACTGGTCGAACGGATCCTCGCCGAGGGCGGGCGTGCCGCCGCGTTTGCCGCCGACATCGCCGACGAGGCGGATGTCGTCCGCCTGTTCGCCGACGTTGACCGGACGCTCGGCCCGCTGGTGGCGCTGGTCAACAACGCCGGCGTGCTGGAAACCCAGATGCGGGTCGAGGCGATGGACGCTGCGCGGATCCAGCGCATCCTGGCGACGAACGTCGTCGGTCCCCTGCTCTGCTGCCGCGAGGCGATCCGGCGCATGTCGACCCGCCAGGGCGGCCAGGGCGGCGCGATCGTCAATGTCTCCTCGGTGGCGGCGCGCACCGGCTCTCCCGGCGAATACGTCGACTACGCCGCGTCGAAAGGCGCGGTGGACACCCTCACCATCGGCCTGGCCCAGGAAGTCGCCGCCGATGGCATCCGGGTCAATGCGGTGCGTCCCGGTTTCATCCACACGGACATGCATGCCAGTGGCGGCGAGCCGGACCGGGTGGAACGGGTCAAGGCGTTCGTGCCGATGAAGCGCGGCGGACAACCCGGGGAAGTGGCCAACGCCATCCTGTGGCTGCTGTCGGCGGAAGCCGGCTACTGCAGCGGCGCGATTGTGGATGTCGCCGGCGGCCGCTGAGCCGCCCTCTTCAGCTGCGTGAGGAAGATCTCCACATCACCAACCCGCGCGTGAACCCGCACGGACGAACCGACCAATGGGCAAAGGCGGTCACAACCTTGGCGCCGGCGAGGCGCGATAGTCGGGCGTTCACATCGCCCGGAGTTGCCGTTTTATGTCCATCTGGAAAGACCAAGGCCCCGCCAAGAAGGATGCCGTTCCGCCGCCGCCGGAATCCTCGCCCGCGCCTGCGCGCGAAGTGACGGCGGCTGCGGATTTTTCCCCGACCGTCAGCAACCCGCCGGGCATGCGCGCCGCGCCGGCCCCGGAACGCGAAGCCAAGGAATCACTGATCGCCGCCGATCTGACCATCGAGGGCAAGATCGAAGGCGCCGGCCACATCCGCATCGCCGGCAAGTTCAAGGGCGACGTCAACGTGCAGGGCGATCTGACCATCGAGAACGGCGCCAAGTTGAATGGTGGCGTCCGCGCCAAGAAGGTCATCATCGCCGGCGAACTGGAAGGCAACATCGAATCCGCCTCGCGGGTGGAGCTGCTGGCCTCCGGCGTGCTGGTCGGCGACGTCAAGGCCGGCTCGCTGACGGTGGCCGCCGGTTCGCGCATGCGCGGCCAGGCCGACTTCGGCTGGGAAGAGGACAAGGGCGCCTCGCGCACCGCCAAGGCGGCCAACGGTACCGACGCCGGCTGACGCATGAGCAGCCCGCGCCCGGGGATGGCCGGAGCGACCCGCACCTGCCCGCACTGCAAGGCCACCATCCTGGAAAGCGCCGCGGTCTGCCCGGCGTGCCGCCACCATCTGCGCTTCGACGAAGCGTCGCTGGCCGCCGCGCGCACGGCGCAGACCGTGGTGCCGCTGAAGGTGGAAGGCAGCGTCCGCCATCCCGCCGACGGCGGCCCGTGGGAATACTCGGTGGTGATGAGCATCCGCAATGACCGCGGCGAGGAAGTCACCCGCCAGGTGGTCGGGGTCGGCGCGATGCAGCCCGGCGAGCAACGCACCTTCACCCTCAGCGTGGAGATGTTCCCGCGGCCGGGCGGCCGCGGGTCGCGCCGCTGAGTACGCTTGGCGTCGCCCCCGTCCCTGCCCTTACACTGATCGCCGATGCAGGGAAGGATCCAGGGGACTGAATGATTGTCGGCATTGATCTGGGGACCACGCATTCGCTGATCGGGGTGTACGGCGAACAGGGACCGCAGCTGATTCCGAACGCGCTGGCCAACTACCTGACCCCCTCGGCGGTCAGCGTGGACGACCAGGAGGCGGTGCTGGTTGGCGAAGCCGCGCGCGAGCGCCTGGTCACCCACCCGCAACGCAGCGTCGCCCACTTCAAGCGCTGGATGGGCACCGATCGGGTTACCCGGCTGGGCAAGCACGCCTTCCGGCCCGAGGAACTGTCCGCGCTGGTGCTGCGCGCGCTGATCGCCGATGCCGAGGCCCATCTCGGCCACAAGGTCACCGAGGCCGTCATCAGCGTGCCGGCCTACTTCGGCGACGCCCAGCGCAAGGCCACCCGCATCGCCGGAGAATTGGCCGGCATCAAGGTCGAACGACTGATCAACGAGCCCACCGCGGCGGCGCTGGCCTACGGCCTGCAGCAGCGCGAGGGCGGTGGCCGTTTCCTGGTGTTCGACCTGGGCGGCGGCACCTTCGACGTGTCGATCCTGGAAATGTTCGAGGGCGTGATGGAAGTGCATGCCAGCGCCGGCGACAACTTCCTCGGCGGCGAGGATTTCCTGCATGCCCTGCGCGACGCCTGCCTGCAGGATCTCGGCATCGCCCGCGGGACCCTGCAACCGGCCGAATCCGCGCAGTTGCTGCGCCGGCTGGAAACACTCAAGCGGGATCTCTCGCACGCATCCGGCGAACACGGCATCGAACTGGTGCTGGCAGGCCAGAACCGCCATTGGCAACTGGACGAGCCGCGCTTCGCCCGGCTCTGCGAACCGCTGGTGCAGCGGCTGCGCGCGCCGCTGGAACGGGCGATGCGCGACGCCCGGCTCACGCCCGCGCAACTGGACGATATCGTGCTGGTCGGCGGCGCCTCGCGCATGCCGCTGACCGCGCGGCTGGTGTCGCGCATGTTCGGCCGCCTGCCGCTGCGCCACATCAATCCCGATGAAGCCGTCGCCGTCGGCGCGGCCATCGCCGCGGGCATGAAGGCCCGCGACGAGAAGCTGGAGGAAGTGATCCTCACCGACGTCTGTCCGCACACCCTCGGCGTGGGCACCAGCCAGCAGGGTGCCAACGGCCAGGTCACCAGCGGCATCTTCTCGCCGATCATCCACCGCAACAGTACCGTGCCGGTCAGCCGGATCGAACGCTACCAGCCGCTGCAGGACTGGCAGCGACAGGTGGAGTTCGAGATTTTCCAGGGCGAAAGCCCGCGCGTGGAGCACAACGTGCGCCTGGGCAAGATCAGCGTCGGTGTCCCGGCCAAGGCCGCGCACGAGAACCCGGTCGACATCCGCTTCACCTACGACGTCAACGGCCTGCTGCAGGTCGAGGCCACGGTGGTCGCCACCGGCGAAACCCACGAAGTCATCCTGGAACAGAATCCGGGCATCCTCTCCCCCGCCGAAATCCGCGAACGATTGGCCGCGCTGACGGCGCTGAAGATCCACCCGCGCGATCAGCAGGAAAACCTGAGCCTGATCGCCCGCGCCGAGCGCCTGTACGAGGAACTGCTGTGGGCGCGCGGCGACCTGCAGGACGCGCTGGTGCGCTTCCGCGGTGCCCTGGACAGCCAGGATCCGGATCTGATCCGCGAACATCGCACGCATTTCGCCGCCATGCTCCAGCACATCGAATCGCAGGCTTGAGATGCCGTTCGATCTGCTTGGCGTTCCCGGCGATGCGGACGAACCCACCATCAAGCGCGCCTACGCGCGGCGCCTGAAACTCACCCGCCCGGACGATGACCCGGAAGGTTTCCAGCGCCTGCACGAGGCCTACCGGCAGGCCCTGCAGCACTGCCGGCAACGGGCGATGGCGGCGGCGTGGGACGACGGGGAGGATGACGCCGATGACGGGGAAAGCGTGGCCGTCGATGTCGGGGGTGCGCACATCCACCAGGCGGGCCATGGAACGGATCCGGTGGAAACCGGCGTCCCCGGGGCTGCCGATGCGGATACCGCCCACACCGTCCTGCTCGATGCGGAACAACTGGAGGCGCTGATCGCCGGGCGCATGCCCCATCTGCCGTCCGCGGCCGCGGCCGCCGCTTCCGCCGTTCCGGATGCGGAAAACCGGCGCTTCGATTTCGACGGCTTCTTCGTGGAAACGATGGAGCGCGCGCGCGACACGCCTCCCGCCGCGTTTTCCACCTGGCTCGCGGCGCGCGATGACCTCTACCACCTGGAACTGAAGCAGTCGGTCGGCGAGGCGCTGTTCCAGCGGCTGGGCTACGACGGCATCGCCATGCCACCGGCAAGCCTGTCCGTCCTGGAAACCTTCTTCGGCCAGCAGGACTATTGGCTGGCGCAGCGGATGGCGGTGCGATGGGCGATCGAACAGGAACAGACCTCGCGCTACGACGAGCCGCGTCCGCTGGCGGTTCGCCAGCTCAAACGCCCCTTCCGCTGGCCGCAGGCATTGGCCATCGCCTGCGTGCCGGGGTTGTCCACGCGCATCGCCCGGCTGTCGCAGCGCCTGGGCGATGACTACGGCGATCTGCCGGACGGCATCGATCCCGGGCAGGATCGGTTCTTCCGGCAGCTGGCCCGCAAGGACTATCTCGGCGTCTGGCGCTGGTTGCCCATCCTGGCGCGGTCGCTGGCCGCCGGTCTGCTCGGCTATCTGTTGCCCGTGGTGGTTTCCGCACAGCCGCAGGCGAATCCCAGCTGGGCACTGATCCTGGGCGGCGCCACTCTCGCCCTGCAAGTCGGCTGGCAGCTGATGCTCTGGCTGCACGCGATGACCCTGGGCGACACCCACGGCGATCGACAGACGCTGCGATCATTGATCCCGGTTGGCCTGGCCTTGACGGGGTTGTTGCTGGCCGCCGTCTTGCCACAGGCCTGGCCAGCCTATCTGCTGGCAGTGCCTGCCGCGCTGCTGCATTGGCGGCGGACGTTCGATGCCCTGCGTTTCCTGCTGGGCGGCATTGCAATGCAGGGCGTGCTGCCTGCTGGCCTGTCGAGCGCCCTCGACCCGGGCGTGCTCGGTTTCGCGATGGTGCCGATCGGCCTGGCGTTGTTCGATGGACTGTATGCACGCCGTCATGCGATTCCATTACCCGCCGCCGCCGGCAATCGCTGGACCACCGTGGCCTCGTATGCCTTCTTCCTCGGCTGGATCGTGATGCGGGTGTTCTGAGGCGAGCCGCTCAGACTTTCGACGACGGCCCGCAGCTGTTGCAGCCACCACAGCCGTCGCCGCCACCCGAGCCCCGGGGCTCGGGCGCAATCCAGCGGCCCAGCGCGCGCAGCCAGCCCGGGCGTCCCTCGCGCAGCAATGGCAACGCCAGTGCCACCCGCGCCTTGCGCAGCGCGCCCGGAAACTGTTTCTTGAGCACGACCCAGATGCTGACCAGCACCAGCAGGCCGATGATCGCGTACTGCAGGGCCAGCGAACCGTCCATCAGCCCGCTCCCAGCGCCTTGGCGACCTGGTAGGTCAGCAGCGACGCCAGGTAGGCCAGCGCGAACAGGTAGAACATCGCGTAGGACATCTGCTTCCAGGAGTTGGTCTCGCGCTTGATGGTCGCCAGGGTGGAGATGCACATCGGCGCGTAGATGTACCAGACCAGCAGCGACAATGCGGTGGCCAGCGACCAGCCGTCGCTGATCAGCGGCGACAGTGCCTGTGCGGCCGCGTCGTCATCGGCGGCCGACAGCGCGTAGACCGTGGCGAGTGACGCCACCGCCACCTCGCGCGCGGCCATGCCGGGAATCAGCGCGATGCAGATCTGCCAGTTGAAGCCCAGCGGCGCGAAGAACACCGCCATCGCATGGCCGATGCGGCCGGCGAAGCTGTAGTCGATCGCCGGTCCCACCGCGTCGGCCGGCGGCGCCGGGAAGTTCAGCAGCACCCACAACAGGATGGTCATCGCCAGGATGATGCCGCCGACCCGGCGCAGGAAGATCCAGGCGCGCTCCCACAACCCGATGGCGAGGTCGCGCGGATGCGGGATGCGATAGGACGGCAGTTCCAGCATGAGCGGATGTTCGCTCTTGTCGCGGCGCCATTTCTTCATCACCCAGGCCACCGCCAGCGCGCTGAGGATGCCCGCCGCATACAGGCCGAACAGGACCAGGCCCTGCTGGTTGAACATGCCGATCTGCTTCTGCGGAACGAACGCGCCAATCAGCAGCGCATACACCGGCAGGCGCGCCGAACAGGTCATCAGCGGCGCCACCAGAATGGTCGCCAGGCGATCACGCGGATCCTGGATCGAGCGGGTCGCCATGATGCCGGGGATGGCGCAGGCGAAGCTCGACAGCAGTGGGATGAAGGAACGGCCCGACAGGCCGGCCGAGGCCATCAGCCGATCCAGCAGGAACGCGGCGCGTGGCAGGTAACCGGATTCCTCCAGCGCCAGGATGAAGGCGAACAGGATCAGGATCTGCGGCAGGAACACGATGACCCCGCCGACACCGGCGATGATGCCGTCCACCAGCAGGCTGTTGAGCGGACCTTCGGGCAATGTGCCGCCTATCCATTCGCCCAATGCGCCGGTACCCGCCTCGATCAGGTCCATCAAGGGCGTGGCCCAGGCGTATACCGCCTGGAAGATCAGGAACATCACCACGATCAGCGCGACGAAGCCGAACACCGGGTGCAGCAGCCAGCGATCCAGCGCGTCGTCCACCCGCGCGGTGCGCTGCGGCATGTCCACCGCCAGTGACAGCAGCCGGCGGGTTTCCGCGTGCAGGTCCGCATCGCCACCCAGGCGGTGGCGTGGCGGATGCGGCGCTTCGGCCATGCGTTCGATCTGCTCGACCAGCGCGCGCGCGCCGTTGTGCCTGACTGCCACCGTCTCGACCACCGGCACGCCCAGTTCGCGCGACAGCGCATCCAGGTCGATGCGGATGCCGCGACGGCGCGCGGCATCCATCATGTTGACCGCCAGGATCATCGGCTTGTCGAGCTCGCGCACTTCCAGCGCGAAGCGCAGGTGCAGGCGCAGGTTGGTGGCGTCGACCACGCACACCAGCACGTCCGGCGGCGCCTCGCCGGGCAGGAAGCCGCGGCAGAAGTCACGGGTGACCGCCTCGTCCAGGCTGGCCGCGTGCAGGCTGTACGCGCCGGGCAGATCCAGCAGCGCGTAGCTGCGCCCGGATGCGGTGTGCAGCCGGCCTTCCTTGCGCTCGACGGTCACGCCGGCGTAGTTGGCGACCTTCTGCCGGCTGCCGGTCAGCTGGTTGAACAGCGCGGTCTTGCCGCAGTTCGGATTGCCGACCAGCGCCAGGCGCAGGGGCTGCGCGCTCATGCGACCGCTCCCGCCGGGCGGACCCGGATCCGCGCGGCCTCGCTGCGACGCAGGGCGAAACGGGTGAAGCCGACCTGCACCAGCAGTGGTTCGGCGCCCAGCGGCCCCTTGGCGACGATCTGCACCTCCTCGCCGTCGACAAACCCCAGCTCGCGCAGGCGGCGGGCGATGTTGTCGTTGGGATGGCTGTCGTCGACGGATTCGACGATCGCCAAAGTCCGGGGGGCCAATTCGGTCAGCATCACGCGGCAACTCTCAAATGCGAACTATTCTCATTGTAGCATCGCCGCAGCGCACGAAGGCCAAACCGGACGCAGCGGCTATCATTTGGGGCTTTCGGGGAGGAGCAGACATGACGGAACCGCACGCGCAGGCGCTCGCCCGCCATCTGGAAAACGGCGTGCTGCGGCTGCGGCTGAACCGTCCGGAACTGCACAACGCGTTCGACGCCGACCTGATCGCGCAGCTGACCCGCGAGTTGGAAGAAGCTGGAGCCGACTCCAGGGTCCGGGTGGTGGTGCTGGAAGGCGCCGGCGCCTCGTTCTCGGCCGGCGCGGATCTGAACTGGATGCGCGGCATGGCCGCCGCCAGCGAGGCGGAAAACCGCGACGATGCGCTGGCGCTGGCCCGGCTGATGCGCGTCCTGGACGAACTGCCGCGCCCCACCCTCGCCCGCGTGCACGGCGCGGCCTTCGGCGGCGGCGTGGGCCTGGTGGCGTGCTGCGACATCGCCATTGGCGTACCGGAAGCGAAGTTCGGCCTGACCGAGAGCAAGCTGGGCCTGCTGCCGGCGGTGATCTCGCCCTACGTCATCGCCGCCATCGGGCCGCGCCAGGCGCGGCGCTGGTTCGCCACCGCCGAGATTTTCGATGCCGCCACCGCGCGGGACATCGGCCTGCTGCACCAGGTGGTCGAAGCCGATGCGCTTGACGCCGCCGTGCAGCGCCAGATCGATCTGCTGCTCAAGGCCGGCCCGCATGCCGCCGCCGCCGCCAAGCAACTGGTCGCGCGGGTGGCGGCCGGGAGTGACCGCGATGCGCTGGATGCCGGCAACGCGGACCTGATCGCGCGACTGCGGGTATCGGCCGAAGGCCAGGAAGGCCTGTCCGCCTTCCTCGAAAAGCGCGCCCCGGCCTGGGTTCCGGCAGGCTGATCGCGCGGACATGGTCGGCGCAGTGGATGCGTCGGCATTCCATTACATCGAAGGGTATCGACATGATTGACCATGCTGGTTTTGCCGTCGCCGATTATCCGCGCAGTCGCGCCTTCTATACGCAGGTACTCGCGCCGCTGGGCTACGCGGTGGTCATGGAAGTAACCGAGCGGGAGACCGGACCGGGCGGCTACCAGGGCTGCGGATTCGGTCCGCCGCGCCATCCGGCGTTCTGGGTGGGTACCGGCGCTCATCCGGGCACGGGCACCCATGTCGCCTTCGTGGCCCCCGATCGCGCCGCCGTCGACGCGTTCCATGCCGCCGCGCTGGCCGCGGGCGCGACCGACAACGGCGCGCCAGGATTGCGCCCGCACTACCATCCCGACTACTACGCGACGTTCGTGATCGACCCCGACGGCAACAACGTCGAAGCGGTCTGCCACGCGCCGGCCTGACCCACACGCCCCGCGCCTCCCATCCGCGCCGACACGGAACTCCCGACCGCATGTTCGACAAGATCCTCATCGCCAACCGCGGCGAAATCGCCTGCCGCGTGATCCGCACCTGCCGCCGCCTCGGCATCCGCACCGTCGCCGTCTATTCAGAGGCCGACGCCGACGCCCAGCACGTACGCCAGGCCGACGAAGCCTGGCCGATCGGCGGGCCGCGTCCGGCCGACAGCTACCTGCGCGGCGACGCCATCCTGGAAGTCGCGCGCCGCAGCGGCGCGCAGGCCATCCATCCCGGTTACGGTTTCCTGTCGGAGAACGCCGATTTCGCCGATGCGGTGGAAGCGGCCGGGCTGGTGTTCATCGGCCCCGGCGCGGCGTCGATGCGCAAGATGGGCAGCAAGGCCGGCGCCAAGGAACTGATGGCCGCGGCCGGCGTGCCGGTGGTGCCGGGCTACACGGGCGAGGATCAATCGCCCAATACGCTGTCGCGCGAAGCCGCACGCATCGGTTTCCCGCTGATGATCAAGGCCGCGCACGGCGGCGGCGGCAAGGGCATGCGCATCGTCCATCGCCTGGACGACTTCATCGCCCAGCTGGAAAGCTGCCAGCGCGAGGCCGCCAACGCCTTCGGCCGTGATCGCGTGCTGCTGGAGCGCTACGTCTCCACGCCGCGCCATATCGAGATCCAGGTGTTCGCCGATCGCCATGGCCACACGTTGCACCTCAACGAGCGCGAGTGCTCGGCGCAGCGGCGTTACCAGAAGGTGCTGGAGGAAGCCCCCTCCCCGTTCCTGAGCCCGGCGCAGCGCGCGGCGATGGGCCAGGCGGCCATCCAGGCCGCGCAGGCGATCGATTACGTCAACGCCGGCACGGTCGAATTCATCGTCGCCCCGGATGGCGAATTCTTCTTCATGGAGATCAACACCCGCCTGCAGGTCGAGCACCCGGTCACCGAAATGACCACCGGCCTGGATCTGGTCGAATGGCAATTGCGGGTGGCGGCCGGCGAACCCTTGCCGCTGGCGCAGGAGGCGATCGCGCAGCGTGGCCATGCCATCGAGGTGCGCCTGTATGCCGAGGACCCGGAAGCCGGTTTCCTGCCCGGTTCGGGGCGGCTGGAGCGCCTGCGCCTGCCCGCCGGCGACGCGCACGTGCGCCTGGACTCGGGCGTGATCGAAGGCGACACGGTGACCATCTTCTACGATCCGATGATCGCCAAGCTGATCGTCCACGACCGCGATCGTCCCGCCGCGCTGGCACGCCTGCGCGACGCCCTCGAACAGTGCGACGTGACCGGGCCCAAATCGAACATCGCGTTCCTGGAACGGTTGGCCCGGCACCCGGCGGTGCTGGAAGGCCGCATCGACACCGGCTACCTGGATCGGCACCTGGACGAGTTCATCGCCAGCGGTGCGCCCGCGCCGGCCACCCTGCTGGCCGCGGCCGCCGCCACCCTGCTGGCCCAGGAGGCGCAGGCCAGCGCCGATGCGCGGGCTTCCCGCGATCCGGGCTCGCCCTGGGCCATCGCCGATGGCTGGCGGCTGGGCCATGCCGGGCATCGCCCGTTGAGCTTCATCCATCGCGACCAGACCTTCGCGCTGAAGGCGCAGGGCGCCGGCGGGCGTTACCGGGTCGAATGGGACGGGCGGAACCATCTGATCGAGGGCGCGCGCCTGACCGGCGACCTGCTTGGTTTGCGTATTGATAACGAGGCACGACGTTTCCGCGTCCTGCGGGAAGGCGAGCGCATCACCGTCCATGACGGCCAGCAGCGGGTCGTGCTGGAACAGGTGCCCGCCTATCGCAGGGCCGCGACCGCCGATGCCGGGGGAGACCACCGCGTGCGCGCGCCGATGCCCGGCCGCGTGGTGGTGGTCCGCGCCAAGGCCGGCGACAGGGTGAGCACGGGCCAGGAGCTGCTGGTGATGGAAGCGATGAAGATGGAGCTGGCGCTGAAAGCCCCGCGCGATGGCGTGGTCGGCGAACTGCGCGCCAGCGCCGGTGACTTCGTCGAGGCCGACGCCGTCCTGGTGACGCTGGAATGAGTCGCCGCCGGTCGTCCCTGCCGCTGCTGCTGGCGCTGCTGCTGCCGGTCCTGCCCGGCTGCGTGATGTTCGAGCGCGCGCCGGCCGAGCTGGCCTGCGATCCGGCGCTGGTCGGCCGCTGGCTGCCGCTGCCCGGTGCGGACACCGAGAAGATGCCGCTGGGCGCCGGCGACTACGCCGAAATCGACGCGCAATGCCAGGTGTCGCTGGTCGAGCATGGGAACGCGCCGCGTTCGCGGTTCCGCGCGCTGGGCTTCGAACTCGACGGGCAGCGCTACCTGGCCCTCGACCAGGACGACATGCGCGATCTGTTCAACGACGGCAAGCGCGCGGAGAGCAAGAGCAAGCTGCCGGCGACCAGCGTGCTCCTGCTCAAGTACCGCATCGCCGACGAGGTGCTGGAAGTCGCGCTGCCCAAGGCCAGCCGCGCACTCGAACTCGTCCAGCAGGGAGATCGCGGCGTGCGCGAAGCCGACACCATGGTCTACCTGGTGGAAGGCGACGCCGGGACGCTGCGCAGGCGGCTGTCCGAGGATCCCGGACTGTTCGACCCGTTCGATCCGGCCTCCCGCAATCCGCGCCTGCGCCGCGCCGGCACGGAGGCGACGCCATGACCGATTTCGTCCGCATCGTCGAGGTCGGTCCGCGCGACGGCCTGCAGAACGAGAAGTCGGTGATCGCCACCGCCGACAAGATCGCGCTGATCGATCGCCTGTCCCGCACCGGCCTGCGCACCATCGAGGCCACCAGCTTCGTCAGCCCGCGCTGGGTGCCGCAGCTGGCGGACGCCGCCGAGGTATTCACCGGCATCCACCGCGAACCCGGCGTCGCCTATCCGGTGCTGGTGCCCAACGAGACCGGCTATGACCGCGCCCGCGCGGTGGGCGTGGAGGAAATCGCGGTGTTCACCGCCGCCTCCGAGGCGTTCAACCGCAAGAACATCAATGCCGGCATCGACGAGTCCATCGAACGCTTCCGCCCGGTGCTGGCGCGCGCCGCCGCCGACGGCGTGCGCGTGCGCGGCTACGTCTCCACGGTGCTCGGCTGCCCCTACCAGGGCGACGTGCCGGTGGCGGACGTGGTCAAGGTCGCCAGCCGCCTGTACGAACTGGGTTGCTACGAGATCTCCTTGGGCGACACCATCGGCGTGGGCACGCCGCTGAAGGCCCGCGCGATGCTGCAGGCGGTGGCCAGCGTGGTCCCGCTGTCGTCGCTGGCGGTGCATTTCCACGATACCTACGGCCAGGCGCTGGCCAACATCCTGGCTTGCCTGGAAGAAGGCGTGCGGGTGGTCGACGCGGCGGTGTCCGGCACCGGTGGCTGCCCCTACGCCAAGGGCGCCAGCGGCAACGTGGCCAGCGAGGATGTGGTCTACATGCTGCACGGCATGGGCATCGCCACCGGCATCGACCTGGAACGCCTGAGCGAGACCGGACGCTGGCTGGCGGCCCTGCTCGGCCGCGAAACCGGCAGCAAGGCCGGCAAGGCGATGGCGGCGACATGAGCACCGCCGGCGCACCGGATCCGGGCGATTCCGCCAGAGCGGCGGTCGTCCCCGGCGCGTCGGATACCGACGACTCACTCCAGTCCCTGCAACGGGCCGCCTCCGATCCGGCCCTGCCGGCGGAAACCCGCGATCTGCTGGCGCGCGCGCGCGAGGCGTTGCTGGCGGCGCAGGCCCGGGCGGAAGCCGAGCGCCAGCGTTACCGCAACCTGTTCGATGCCGTGCCCGATCCGGTCAGCATCATCGCCGAGGACGGCACCGTGATGGATCTCAACCGCGCCGGCATGCAGGCCTACCGCCGGCCCCGCGAGGAGATCGTCGGCAAGAACATCAACGTCCTCAACCCCGACCTGCCACGCGATCACCTGGTGCCGGTGTGGGAAACGCTCAACCGTGGTGACACCTACGTCATCGAGGTCACCAACATGCGCGGCGACGGCAGCCGTTTCCCGGTCGAGGTGCATTCGGCCAACATCGCCTTCGATGGACGCAAGTGCATCGTCGCGGTGGCGCGCGACATCAGCACGCGCCGGGAAGCGGAAATGCGCTATCGCGAACTGATGGAAACCATCGACAAGGGCATCGTGGTGCAGGGCCACGACCTGGACATCCATTACTGCAACGGCGCGGCCATGCGGATCTTCGGCATCCGCGAGGACCAGCGCGCCGGCGACGAAATGCGGATGGAGCACTGGCGCGTGGTCGGCGCGGACGGACGCGAACTGCGCCGCGACGAGTTTCCCGCCCAGCGCGCGCTGGATTCCGGGCACGTGGTGGAGAGCGCGCTGCTGGGCATGTACCACCGCCAGCGCCGGCAGATGATCTGGCTGACGGTCACCTCGGTGCCGCAGTTCCTGCCCGGCGGCAACCGTCCCGCCCAGGTCACCTCGCTCTTCAGCGACGTGACCGAGCTCAAGCGCGACAGCGCGTTGTTCGATCGCGCCCAGTCGCTGGCCCACATCGGTGGCTGGGAGTGGGACATCGCCCGCGACCGGATGTACCTGACCGAGGAAGCCATCCGCATCCTCGGCGCCGCCCTGCCGCCGGATACGCTGGACGCGCTGCTGGGCTGCCTGCGCGATCCGGATCGGCGACGCCTGCGCTGCGCGGTGGAACGCGTGTCCACCGGCGGCAGCGGCTTCGATCTGGAATTGCAGGGCAGGCGCCAGGACGGCCAGCCGTTCTGGATCCGGGTGATCGGCGACGCCGAGCCCGGCGATCCCGGCAACTCGCGCATCACCGGCACCCTGCAGGACATCTCCACCGACAAGCAGGCCGAGGAAACCCTGCGCATCCAGGCCCGCACCGATCCGCTGACCGGGCTGATGAACCGCGACGCCGTGCTGACCGAGATCGCCGAGCGCCTGGCCGATCCGGCGCACCCGCAGGCCGTGGTGCTGTACATCGATCTGGATCGCTTCAAGATGATCAACGACGTGCTCGGCCACAACGCCGGCGACGAACTGCTGGTGCAGGCAGCCAATCGCATCCGCGACGCGGTCGGCGAGGACGGCATGATCGCGCGTTTCGGCGGCGATGAATTCCTGGTGGTATGCGATGCCAGCGACGAACCGGCGCGCCCGGAACGCCTGGCCGACGCGATCCTGGGCGCCTTCGCCGAGGCCTTCCGCTTCGACCAGGACGAATTCTCGATCACCGCCAGCATCGGCATCGCCCGCGCGCCCGACGACGGCCAGCGCCCGCAGCAGCTGATCCAGAACGCCGACATCGCGATGTACGACAGCAAGCATCGCGCCCGCAACGGCTGGCAGGTGTTCTCGCCCGAATTGGCGCAGCGCCAGCAGGACCGTCTGCAGATCGAGACCCAGCTGCGGCGCGCCGTGGACAACCAGGAATTCCGGCTGGTCTACCAGCCGCAGGTGGATCTGCGCCAGGGCCGGATCGTCGCCGCCGAGGCGCTGATCCGCTGGCAGAACCACCAGTTGGGGGAGCTGCGCCCGGATCTGTTCATCAGCCACGCCGAGACCACCGGCGACATCGTCAACATCGGCAGCTGGGTGCTGCGCGAAGCCTGCCGGCAGGTCGCCGAATGGCGCGACCAGGGCCTGGGCATCGTGCGTGTCGCGGTCAACGTCTCCTACCGCCAGTTCGTCGGCGAGGACCTGGCCGAGAAGGTCCGCCGGCTGCTGGAGGACTACCAGTTGCCGGGCTCTGCGCTGGAACTGGAATTCACCGAGCGCGTGCTGATCGAGGATGCGCCATCCACCCTGCGCACCTTCGCCGGGCTGAAGGCGCTGGGCGTGGTCCTGACCATCGACGATTTCGGCGAGGGCTACAGCGCGCTCAACTACCTGCGCCGCCTGCCCATCCACGGCCTCAAGCTCAGCCAGCTGTTCACCGAGGGCGTGCCGCAGAACCGTTCCGACGTGGCGGTGTGCCAGGCGGTCTCGGCGATTGCCCGCAGCCTCGGCCTGGGCCTGGTCGCCGAGGGCGTGGAGTCCGAGGCGCAGCGCCAGTTCCTGCTGCAACTGGGCGTGCCGGTGGGCCAGGGTTTCCTGTTCGCCCCGGGCCTGTCGCCGGACGAATTCGCCCGCCGCCTGGATCTGCCGCTGGATCGCGCCTCCAACGGCTGAGCGCCCCGCTGCCGGCCGCGCCGGTCATTCGCGTAAAATGCGGGTCTTTCCGTCCCAGGTTTCCCGCATGCAACTGTCCGCTACCCGCGCCGTCATCACCGGCGGCGTTTCCGGCCTTGGTTTCGCCGTGGCCCAGCATCTGGTCGCCCAGGGCGGCAAGGTCGCACTGTTCGACGTCAACGACGACAAGGGCGCGGCGGCGGTCGCCTCGCTGGGTGAAGCCAACGCCCGCTACTTCCGCACCGACGTGACCGACGAAGCCGGCGTGGCCGCCAACCTGGCCGCCGCCCGCGAGTTCCTCGGTGGCCTGAACGCGGCGATCAACTGCGCCGGCATCCTCGGCGCCGGACGCGTGCTGGGCAAGGAAGCGCCGATGCCGCTGTCGACCTTCCAGACCACGGTGATGGTCAACCTGGTCGGCAGCTTCAACGTCGCCAAGGCCGCCGCCAACCTGATGCAGCACAACGAGGCCGGCACCGACGGCGAGCGCGGCGTGATCGTCAACACCGCCAGCGTGGCCGCCTACGAAGGGCAGATCGGCCAGGCCGCCTACTCCGCCTCCAAGGGGGGCGTGGTCGGCATGACCCTGCCGATGGCGCGCGAACTGTCGCGCTTCGGCATCCGGGTGATGACCATCGCGCCGGGCATCTTCTGGACCCCGATGGTCGATGGCATGCCCGAGGCCGTGCAGCAGTCGCTGAGTGCCTCGATTCCGTTCCCCTCGCGCCTGGGCAAGCCGGACGAATTCGCCGACCTGGTCGCCTACATCCTCGGCAACACCTACCTCAACGGCGAAACCATCCGCCTGGACGGCGCCGTCCGGCTGGCACCGAAGTAATAACGGCCGGGAATGGAGAATCGGGAATCGGGAATCGTCCCGGCACCGCTTCCTCCGTCCTGGCTCCCATTCCCGATTCTCCATTCCCGATTCCCGTCACCACCATGAAAGCTTTCGACATCAAGAAAGGAAACGTCGTTGAACACAACGGCGGCGTGTACCAGATCCGCGACATCGACCGCAGCTCGCCGCAGGGCCGCGGCGGCAACGTGCGCTTCCGCTTCACCATGTACAGCGTGCCGGGCGGCAACAAGCTGGATGCCAGCTTCGATGCCGACGACAACCTGACCGAAGTCGAGCTGCTGCGCCGCCAGGCGACCTTCTCGTACAAGGACGGCGACGCCTTCGTGTTCCTCGATGACGAGGACTACACGCCGTACACGCTGGACGCGGATGTGCTGGGTGACGATGCCGGCTACATCACCGACGGCCTGGCCGGCTGCTACGTGCAGGTCATCGACGAGTTGCCGGTCGCCCTGCAGTTGCCGCAGCACGTGGCCCTGGAAGTGGTGGAAACACCGCCGGAACTGAAGGGCGGCACCGCCACCAAGCGTCCGAAGCCGGCCAAGCTGAGTACCGGCATCGAGATCATGGTGCCCGAGTACATCACCACCGGCGAACGCATCCTGGTCAACACCACCACCGGCGAGTTCGGCGGCCGCGCCGACTGACCCGGCCATGCCGTGAGGGGGGCGGGTCCGTCGGGCCCGTCCTTTTTGTTTTCCGTCCACTTGTCACTTCGCGCTTCACGGCGCGCGATGCGGCCGCCCGGCTGGCGGCATGCCGGACGGTCAATCCAGCCGCAGGCCGCCGGCCTGGCGATGCAGTTCGCGCAGATGCGTGCCCAGCCAGGCGATGTTGGCATCGGCCGCGTCCAGATCCCGGGCCTGTGCCGGATCGAGCAGTGCGCGGACCTGATGCTCCAGCCGCTGTTCCAGCTTCCTCAGTTGTTCGCGCCGGCGCTCGCTGCCGGCTTCGAGCGCGGCACGTTCATCCACCTGCGGCAGGCCATAGCCCGCATCCGCCAGCAGGTCGGCGGGCCGGCTCATCCAGGCGGTTTCCTCGAGCAGCGTCCGCAGGGTGCCGGCGGCGTCCCGCAGTTCCCCTGGCTGTCCGCCTTGCTGCAGATAGCGCCGCTTGAAGGCATCGCGTACGCGCAGTTGCTGCTGGCGCCGCGCCGCCTGTTCCAGCACCAGCAGGGCCGCGGCCGATTTCAGATCGCTCCGATCCAGCCACGGCCGGCGCTGCTGCGGCGAGGCCTCCAGCCAGTCCTCGACCCGCCGCTGCGGCAGCCTGGCCTGCCGGCGGGCCACCTCGAACAGGGTCTGGAAACGCTCGCGCATCGAATCGAAACGATACCCCTCGCGCAACGCGCGGGCGGGATCGGCCAGCACGCCGCCATCGGCGAGACCGGCCCGCTGCAGGCGATGCGACAGGCCGTTCGGGGTGATGCCGCCGAGATCCATGCTTCCGATCCGCGGCACGCCGTCGCGCAACAGCTTGTAGGTCTCCACCGCGCAGTTGTTGCCGAGGAAGAAATAACGGCCGTCGTAACTCCAGTGCAACTGCGCCGCCCGTTCCACCAGCGCCGCGATTTCATCGCGCTCCAGCCGCAGCGGCAGCGATTGCAGGCCACGCAGTTCGACCTTGGTGTACTCGTCGATCACCTGGTCCAGCGGCAGCACGAACAACCGCGAGGGGTAGCGGCCGGTCAGCCCGCGCCAGCTGGAAATCTGCACGTCGCCGACGAAGGCGCGGAACGACAGCACCCGGTGGTGCTCCAGATCCAGCCGGCAATCCGGTCCGCGCGGCCGGCCGGGCGCGCAGATCACCAGCCGCAGCATGCTGTGGCCCCAGCGGCTCATCATGGCGTCGTTGCCTTCGGCCAGCAGGTAGTCGACCTGGTAGATGCGCTCGGGGTCCAGCATTCCCAGCCGTCCACCGGTGGCCATCGCGGCATCCGCGTCGACGCCGACGTCCCCGGCATCCACGTACGCGAAGTCACCCGGACAACCCGCGCCCGCGCCCGCTGGCGCGCCCCAGCGCCGTTCGAAGTAGCGATACAACGCCGGCCGCCGGCAGGCGTAATCCGCATCCAGCAGGTAGTGTTCCAGATTGACCGCGACATACTCGCGCGGGTCGTCGAGCTCATAGCGGTCCGGACTGCGTTCGCGGAAGCGGTTCTCGCGCGTGCGCCCCATCAGCCGGGTCAGCCCGGGCGTGGCCCGGACCTGCCAGCCGGCCAGATCCAGCAGGCGCGGGTCCCGCGACATCGGCCCGGCGGGATCAGCGCGGTCAAGGAAATGGGCCAGTTCGTGCAGCAGCGCGGCCAGGGCAGCCGCCTCGGCGCCTGCACGCGCCTGGCCCTGCGCCAGCAGGCCCGGAAGCAGGTGGCGGTTGAGCAGGAGGACGCCATCGCGGCGCGCGCGTCCATGCACCGTTTCGTCGAGCGCCGTGCTCCAGCGCACCGGGATGTCGTGCGCCAGTTGTTCGCGCATCGCCGGGGTAAGCCGTGCCCCGGCGGCGCGGAAAAGCGCGTCGGTGGCGGCCATTTCGGCCGCCGCGAGGCCATCGGTCTGCAGGTGCAGGCGCGGGGATGCCTGCGCCGCGCCGAACGCGCCCGCGAGCAGCACCAGCGCGGCCATCGCCCGGAATCCCGCGCCGGCGCGGCGCGGGTCCCGGCAGGCGGGGTTCACAGCGCGAGGATGGCCTGCGCCAGGGCCATGTCGGTGGCCTCCCGCGCATTCTCATCATGCTCGCGCAGGTGGCGAAGCGCGGCATCCAGGCGCGCGCCGCGGATGCGGCCTTCGCTGGCGACGAAGCTGGCGGCGTCGTCACGCGCCTGCATCACCACCTTGTCGTCGCCGGAGGAGCTACCGGAAGACGCCGAGGAGCCGGCCGAGGAGGCACCGGCGGAGCTGCCGGCGAAGCTGCCGGCGAAAGCCGGAATCGAAAGGACCAGCAGCGCGCTGGCAACAAGCAATCGGGACATGGACATTCCGTCTCTCTGGAGGGACCTGGATGGCGGGATGCCGCGGTTCGCGCGGCGCGCCAAGACTAACCGCAATCGGGGCCGGCGGGATGAAGACACACCGCGCGCGTAAGCCGCCGGTCAGGCGTCCAGCAGCTTGCCCGGATTCATCAGCCCGTTCGGATCCAGCACCCGCTTGATGCCGCGCATCACCGCGATCTCCGCCGCCGAACGGGTACTGTCCAGATAGGGCTTCTTGACCAGGCCGATGCCGTGTTCGGCGGAAATGCTGCCGCCATGCCGTTGCAGCGAGGCCGCCAGCAGCTTGGTGACGTGTTCGCACTGGCGGACGAATTCCGCGTCGTCCAGCCCGTCCGGCTTGAGCACGTTGATGTGCAGGTTGCCGTCGCCGATATGGCCGAACCAGACCACCTCGAAGTCGGGATAGGCCTGGCCCAGCAGCGCCTGGGTCTCGGACAGGAACGCCGGCATCGCCGAGATCCGCACCGACACGTCGTTCTTGTAGGGCTTGTAGCGCGCCAGCGCCTCGGTGATGCCCTCGCGCAGGCGCCACAGCTGGGCGGCCTGGGCATCGCTCTGGCTGATCACGCCGTCGCTGACCCAGCCCTGCTCCAGGCAGGCCTCGAATGCGGCCATCGCCGCCGCTTCCCGCGCTTCGTCGCCGATGGCGAACTCGGTGACCACGTAGTACGGATGGACCTCCGCGAACGGTGCCTGCGCCCCATGCGCCAGCACGTGCCCGAGCGCCCGATCCGTGAAGAACTCGAACGCTTCCAGTTGCAGGCGCGCGCGGAACTCGGCGAACACCTGCATCAGCACCTCGAACGAGGGCAGCGCCAGCAGCATCACGTTGGTCGGCGGCGGCGGATCGGTCAGCCGCAGGGTGGCCTCGACCACGATGCCCAGGGTGCCTTCCGAACCGATCACCAACTGGCGCAGGTCGTAGCCGCTGGAGTTCTTGATCAGTCCGCGATTCAGATCCAGCAGTTCACCGCTGCCGGTGACCAGCTTCAGCCCGGCGATCCACTCGCGGGTATTGCCGTAGCGGATCACCCGGATGCCGCCGGCATTGGTGGCGATGTTGCCGCCGAGCGAACAGGAACCGCGCGCGGCGAAATCGACCGGATAGACCAGCCCGTGTTCGCGCGCCGCGTTGTGCACCGCCTCCAGGGCGATGCCCGGCTGCACGGTGAGGGTGCGATCCACCGCGTCGAAGGCCAGCACCCGGTTCATGCGTTCCAGGCTGAGCACCAGTTCGCCGTTGGCCGCCACCGCCCCGCCCGACAGGCCGGTGCGGCCACCGGACGGCACCACCGCCACGCCGTGCTGGTTGGCCCAGCGCACGATCGCCTGCACTTCCTCCGTCGTGGACGGCAAGGCGATGGCCAGTGGCGCCGGGGTCCAGCGACGGGTCCAGTCGCGGCCGTAATGTTCCAGCTCGGCGGCTTCGGTGGTCAGGCGCAACTCCGGCACGGCCTGTTGCAGCGCCTGCAAACGCGGATCGGTCATCGTTCGGGTGGGATGGGCGGCGGAGGGGGAGCGCCAGCGTGCCAGCGATGCTGCGGCGCGTCCAGACGGTGCCCTGGTTGCACCCGAAACCATTTGTGGACCAGCCTTGCCGGGCATGTGGCGATGCAGCAAACACGGGCTGCTTCTGGCATAGTGGAAAGCCTTCCCTCCTCATTCCGCCGCGCCCGCAATGTCGACCAAGAAGACCTCCTACCCGAAGCAGGACATCCGCGTACTGTTGCTGGAAGGAGTAAGCCAGACCGCGGTGGAAACCTTCCGCGCCGCCGGTTATACCCAGATCGATTTGCACGACAAGTCGCTGCCGGAAGACGAACTCAAGCGCCGCATCGCCGAAGCGCACATCATCGGCATCCGTTCGCGCACCCAGCTCACCGAAGACGTGCTTTCCAACGCGCGCCGGCTGATAGCGATCGGCTGCTTCTGCATCGGCACCAACCAGGTGGATCTGGAAGCGGCGGAACTGGCCGGCATCCCGGTCTTCAACGCGCCCTATTCCAATACCCGCAGCGTGGCCGAACTGGTGATCGCGCAGGCGATCATGCTGATGCGCGGCATTCCGCAGAAGAACGCCGAATGCCATCGCGGCGGCTGGTCCAAGTCGGCCGCCGGCAGCCACGAGGCGCGCGGCAAGACCCTGGGCATCATCGGCTACGGCCACATCGGCACCCAGGTCGGCGTGCTGGCCGAAGCGATCGGCATGAACGTGATCTTCCACGACATCGAAACCAAGCTGTCGCTGGGCAACGCGCGCTCGGCCAGCGGCCTGGACGATCTGCTGGCGCGCAGCGACGTGGTGACGTTGCATGTTCCCGAAACCACATCGACCCAGGGCATGTTCGGCGCCACGCAGATCGCCAAGATGAAGCGCGGCGCCCACCTGATCAACGCCTCGCGCGGCACCGTGGTCGATATCGACGCGCTGACCGCCGCGCTGGTCTCCGGCGCCGTGGGCGGTGCGGCGGTGGACGTCTTCCCGGTCGAGCCCAAGGGCAATGCCGAGGCCTTCGAATCGCCACTGCGCGGCATCGATAACGTGATCCTGACCCCGCATGTCGGCGGCAGCACGCTGGAGGCGCAGGACAACATCGGCGTGGAAGTGGCGGCCAAGCTGGTCCGCTACAGCGACAACGGCTCCACCCTGTCGGCGGTGAACTTCCCCGAGGTCACCCTGCCCGGCCACGACGGCAGCCGCCGCATCCTGCACATCCATCGCAACGTGCCCGGCGTGCTGTCGCAGATCAACGAGATCTTCAGCAAGCACAACGTCAACATCGACGGCCAGTTCCTGCGCACCGATCCCAAGGTCGGCTACGTGGTGATCGATGTCACCGCCAACGAGGAGCAGAGCGCCGACCTGAAGGAGGCGCTGTCGGCGATTCCCGGGACCTTGCGGACACGCATCCTGTACTGAGTTCATCCCACGGGCGGCCACTGGCCGCCCGCATCGTTTCCGGAGGAGGACCACCATGCCCCGCGCAGACACCGCATTCCTGTTCGATCTCGATGGCACGCTCGTGGACAGCGTCTACCAGCACGTGCTGGCCTGGAAGGAAGCCCTCGACCGCGAAGGCGTGAACCTGTCGGTGTGGCGCATCCACCGCAAGATCGGCATGAGCGGCGGCCTGTTCACCCACATCCTGCTGCGCGAGACCGGGATGGACATCACCGAGGAACGGCTGGATCGCCTGCGCCGCTGGCATGCCGAGGCGTACTCGCGGCAATCGGAACAGCGCGCGGTGCAGCCGCTGCCGGGCGCGCGCGAACTGCTGGCGTTCCTGACCGAACAGGGCATTCCCTGGGGCATCGCCACCAGCGGTCGGATGGAAACCGCCGCGCACAACCTGCACGCGCTGGGCGTGGATCCGGCGCAGGTGCCGGTGATCACCCGCGACCTGGTGCGCCACGCCAAGCCGGATCCGGATCTGTTCATCGCCGCCGCCGACCGGCTGGGCGTGGACATCACCCGCTCGCTGGTGCTGGGCGACAGCATCTGGGACATGCTGGCCGCGCAGCGCGCACGGGCGCTCGGCGTGGGCCTGCTGTCCGGCGGTTACGGCCAGGAGGAACTGGAGCGCTCCGGTGCATTCCGGGTGTACGAGGATCCGGCCGATCTGCTGCGCCACATCGACGAGGTGGTGGCCCGCAGTTGAAGCGCGGCGGCGCCGGCGGGCTGCTCCCGACGCCGCCGGTGCGCTGCGCTCATCGGCGGGTCTGATCCTGATGTTTCCTCAGCGCTGCCGGGCCAGCCACTTGCGGGCCATGCGGCCGAGGGATTCATCGGTTTCACCGGCCATCGGGGCGATCTCGCGCCACGCCAGATCCAGCGATTCCTCGCTGACCACGTAGCGTTCGTCCTGGCCTGCGCGGATCACGTAGCGGACGTCGTAGTGCCAGTGCCCCGGCACGTCCTTGCGTTCGGGAATCCAGTGCCGGTCCAGATCGAAAATGGCCGCCTCCTCCAGGCGCAGGCCCGGCAGCCCCGATTCCTCCTCGGCCTCCTTCAGCGCGACCTGGCCCATGTCGGTGTCGCCGTCGGCGTGGCCGCCCAACTGCAACCAGCGCGACAGCTTGCGGTGGTGGGTCAGCAGGGTGCGCTGGCCATCGGCGCTGACCAGCCAGGCGCCCCCCGTGAAGTGTCCTTCCAGGCGTTCGCGCACGAACGGGTTCCGGGGATCCGCCAGCAGTTGGAGGAAGTCCTCCACGGTCGCCGCCTCGTCCGGCCAGCGCGTCCGGTAGGCGTGCAATTGTTCCATCAACGGTGATTCAAACACGCGGCTGCCCTGTTCAGTTATACGGGGAATGATGCTCGTGCGCATTATCCCTCCCCGTGCTGCACCCGCGCTTGTGATCCGCGACTCGCTTTGGCAAGGTACGGCGCTTCCGTGCGGGTGACCCACACACCCGTGACCGCCAAATGACAGGCACCGGCCAAGACCGGTCGCCCACTCCGGGGAAGTCGCGAATGCTCAAATCTTTGTTCAGGGTCAAGCCGGTCGAACCGGCCGGCCATGTGGATGCCGGTGAACCCTTCGAAGGCAGCCTCGATGGCGAGGCCACCCTCAAGCGGACCCTGACAGCGAAGCACCTGACCATGCTGGGCGTCGGCGCGGTCATCGGCGCAGGCATCTTCGTGCTGACCGGCCAGGCCGCCGCCAACCACGCCGGCCCCGCCATCATGCTGAGCTTCGTGCTGGCCGGTTTCGCCTGCGCCCTGGCCGGCCTGTGCTACGCCGAGTTCGCCGCGCTGATGCCGGTGTCCGGCAGCGCCTATTCGTACTCCTATGCCACCCTCGGCGAGTTCGTCGCCTGGTTCATCGGCTGGTGCCTGGTGCTGGAGTACCTGTTCGCGTCCTCCACCGTCGCGGTGGGCTGGTCGGGTTACCTGGTCAGTTTCATCACCACGACCCTGCACCTGCCCTTCCCCGCGCAGCTCACCACGGCGCCGATCGACTGGAACGGTACCGACTTCGTTTCCACCGGCAGCCTGTTCAACCTGCCGGCTATCCTGATCGTCGCCGCCATCAGCGGCCTGTGCTACGTCGGCATTACCCAGTCCGCGTTCGTCAACGCGATCGTGGTGGCGATCAAGGTCACCGTCATCTGCCTGTTCGTCGGTTTCGGCCTGCAGCACATCGATCCGGCCAACTGGACCCCGTTCATTCCGCCGAACGAAGGCCCGGGCAAGTTCGGCTTCGAAGGTGTCACCCGCGCGGCGGCCATCGTGTTCTTCGCCTACATCGGCTTCGACGCGGTCTCCACCGCCGCCGGCGAGGCCAAGAACCCGCAGCGCGACATGCCGATCGGCATCCTCGGTTCGCTGGCGATCTGCACGGTCATCTACATCGTGGTCTGCGCCGTGCTGACCGGCATGACCCACTACAGCCTGCTGGGCACGCCCAAGCCGGTGGCGACCGCGCTGGAAGCCTTCCCGGACCTGTCGTGGCTGAAGACCGCGGTGGAGATCGGCGCCATCGCCGGCCTGTCGTCGGTGATCCTGGTCATGCTGATGGCGCAGCCGCGCATCTTCTACAGCATGTCCAAGGACGGCCTGATGCCCAAGCTGTTCGGCAAGGTCCATCCGAAGTTCCGCACGCCCTACGTCGGCACGATTATCGTCGGCGTGCTCGCCGCGATCCTGGCCGGCCTGATGCCGCTCAACGTGCTGGGCGAACTGGTGTCGATGGGTACCCTGCTCGCCTTCGCCACCGTCTGCGTCGGCGTGCTGGTGTTGCGCTATACCCGGCCGGAACTGCCGCGGCCCTTCCGAGTGCCGCTGGCGATCGTGATCTGCCCGGTGGGCGCGGCCGCCTGCCTTTACCTGTTCTGGCAGCCGTTCGTGGAGCACTGGCCGATCTTCGTCGGCTGGACGGTGTTCGGCCTGCTGATCTACTTCAGCTACGGCTACCACCACAGCAAACTGCGGCAGAAGGCCTGAGGGCCCGATCGGGCCGGCGCACGGCGCCGGCCTTTTTTATTGCACGCATCACGATGATGGCCGGGAAATCGCCCGTCCGTACGTCTTGATGAAGAACGACGATTGGAAGTGGATTGATGTTCGGACAACTCTGGGCCACCAAGCACCCCCATGCCAGCCACAGCGACGCCGAAGGGCTGAGCCTGCACCGCACCCTCGGCCCCTGGGGACTGACCGCGCTCGGTATCGGCGCGGTGATCGGCGGCGGCATCTTCGTCATCACCGGGCAGGCGGCGGCCAACCATGCCGGCCCGGCGATCATGCTGAGCTTCGTGCTGGCGGCGATCTGCTGCACCTTCTGCGCCCTGGCCTACGCCGAGTTCGCGGCGATGGTGCCGGTATCCGGCAGCGCCTACACCTATACCTACGCCACCCTGGGCGAATTGTCGGCGTGGTTCATCGGCTGGATGCTGGTGCTGGAATACGGCGTCTCCGCATCGGCGGTGGCGGTCAGCTGGACCGGCTATTTCCTGAGCCTGCTGGATCACTTCAACATCCACCTGCCGGCGGCGCTGGTGAGCGCGCCGCTGGACGCCAAGCTGCAGCCGACCGGCGCCATCGCCAACCTGCCGGCGGCGGCCATCGTGCTGCTGCTGACCTGGGTCTGCTACGTCGGCATCCGCAAGTCCTCGGCGATGAACATGGCGATGGTGCTGCTCAAGAGCGGCCTGATCGTGCTGGTCATCGCGGTCGGCTGGAAATACGTGGATCCGGCCAACTGGCAACCCTTCATCCCGGCCAACGAAGGTCCCGGCAAGTTCGGCTGGGAAGGCGTGCTGCGTGGCGCGTCGATGGTGTTCTTCGCCTACATCGGTTTCGAGGCGGTCTCGGTGGCGGCGCAGGAATCGCACCGCCCGCAGCGCGACATGCCCATCGGCATGCTGCTGTCGCTGGCCATCTGCACCGTGCTCTACATCGCGATGGCAGCGGTCATGACCGGCCTGGTCCCCTATACCCTGCTGGGCACCGACGAACCGGTGGTCACCGCGGTGGCCGCGCATCCGCAGTTGGGCTGGTTGCGCGTGGTGGTCGAAATCGGCGCGCTGGTCGGCCTGTCCTCGGTGGTGCTGGTGATGATCATCGGCCAGCCGCGCATCTTCATGATCATGGCCCGCGACGGCCTGTTGCCGCCGGTGTTCACCAAGATCCATCCCGAGTACCGCACCCCGCACATCAACACGGTCATCACCGGCATCGGCATCGCCCTGCTGGCGGCGCTGTTCCCGCTGGACGTGCTGGGCGAGCTGACTTCGATGGGCACTCTCATCGCCTTCGCCGCCGTCTGCGCCGGCGTGCTGATCCTGCGCCGTACCCAGCCCGACCTGCCGCGCCCGTTCCGGATTCCGGCCGCCTGGCTGATCTGCACCCTGGGCATCTTCTGCTGCCTGGCGCTGCTGTCCACCATGACCGCGCACAACTGGTTCCTGATGGCGGTGTGGACGGTGGTCGGCTTCGTGATCTACTTCCTGTACGGCCACCGCCACAGCAAGCTGCGCCGCTGAGCCCGTGCGAGAACCCGCGCCTGTCCGCACCGTGACGGCGGCAGGCGCTAAAATGGGGGCCATGAACGCCCCCCTGCCCTATGACGCCGCCCGCCTGGGCGAACTGGCCCGCCTGCTGATCGACAACATCCGCGAGCTTTCGCAGGCGGGGTGGACGCCGGCCACCAGCAGCAACTTCTCCCATCGCCTGGACGATCGGCACGCCGCGATCACGGTCTCCGGCCGCGACAAGGGCCGGCTGGTCGAAAGCGACATCATGGTCGTGGACTTCGATGGCAAGGCGGTTGGCAGCGACCACCGCCCGTCCGCCGAAACCCTGCTGCATACCCAGTTGTATCGCCGCTTCCCGGACATCGGCTGCGTGCTGCATACCCATTCCCCGGTGCAGACCATCGCCTCGCGGCTGTATGCCGGCGTCGGCCACATCCGGCTGGAAGGCTACGAACTGCTCAAGGCCTTCCATGGCAACACCACCCACGAGACCGAGATCCAGGTACCGGTGTTCAGCAACACCCAGGACATGCCGACCCTGGCCGCCCAGGTGGATGCCCTGCTGGATCAGCAGCCGCTGTGGGGTTACCTGATCGACGGCCATGGCCTGTACGCCTGGGGCCGCGACATGGCCGAGGCGCGCCGCCACCTGGAAGCCTTCGAGTTCCTGTTCCACTGCGAACTGGAGCTGCGCAAGCTGGGTTGCCGGCGCTGAGGCCCGGCGTGGCCTGATAACCCGCGGCGCGCCCGCGTTCCCGCCAGGTAACTGGACCGCAACCCCGCGCCTGCTAACCTTGAATTCCCCACGCGTCGAGCCATACCGCCATGAGCCGCCTCCGCATCTTCCATGAAAGCGACCCGGTCACCCCGGAGTTCGCCAGCTACGATCCCGACTTCATCGCCACCGAACTGCAGAAGGTCGGCGTGACCTTCGAGCGCTGGAAGGCCAACCAGCCGATCCAGCCGGGCGCGGCGCCGGAGGCCGTGATGGACGCGTACCGCGCCGACATCGACCGGTTGATTGCCGAACGCGGTTTCAAGACCGTGGACGTGGTCAGCATCGCGCCGGACAACCCCAAGCGCGAGGAAATGCGCGCCAAGTTCCTCGACGAGCACTACCACAAGGAAGACGAAGTACGCTTCTTCGTCGCCGGCTCGGGACTGTTCACCCTGCACGTGGACGACAAGGTCTACGAGGTGGAGTGCGTCCAGGACGATCTGATCGCCGTGCCGGACAGTACCCTGCACTGGTTCGACATGGGGCCGGAACCGCATTTCGTCGCCATCCGCTTCTTCACCGAGCCGGACGGCTGGGTCGGCCACTTCACCGGTACCACCATCGCCCAGCAATTCCCGCGCTACCACGGCCCGACCCGGCCCGAGTAAGCGGTGCCGTCATCCGGCACCGGGCGCCACGCGCAGTCCGGTGCCGTTCTTCATTCGCTCCCGTCTCCCCGAATCCGCCATTCCCATGCTCCGCGCCATCCTGACCGACATCGAAGGCACCACCAGCAGCATCTCGTTCGTCAAGGACGTGTTGTTCCCCTACGCCCGCCGCGCCCTGCCCGGCTTCGTCCGCGAGCATGGCCAGGAACCGGAGGTGCGCCGCTGGCTGGACGTGGTCGCCACCGAACACGGTGCGATCTGCAGCGACGATGTCATCGTCGAGACGCTGCAGGGCTGGATTGACCAGGATCGCAAGCACACCGCGCTCAAGGCCCTGCAGGGCATGATCTGGGACGCGGGCTACCGCGATGCGGATTTCACCGCGCACATCTATCCGGACGCGGCGCCCGCGCTGAAGCGATGGTACGAACAGGGCTACTCGCTGCACGTCTATTCCTCCGGCTCGGTGCCGGCGCAGAAGCTGTTCTTCGGCCACAGCGACGCCGGTGACCTGACCCCGCTGTTCTCCGGCTGGTTCGATACCGAAGTCGGCGGCAAGCGCGAAGCCGGCAGCTATCGCCGCATCGCCGAACAGATTGGCGCGCCAGCCGGTGAAATCCTGTTCCTCTCCGACGTGGTCGAGGAACTGGACGCCGCCCGTGAAGCTGGCATGCGCACCCAGCTGATCGATCGTCCCCAGGACTACCCGCAGCCACGCCTGGACGGCGCCGCCCACGATCATCCGCGCGTGGTCGGGTTCGACGCCATCGAACTGCCGCACTGATTCTTGTTGCGAGCGATTCGCATTCCCTCATCTGGCGACGGCAAACGGTAGACTGCGCGCCGTTGCCAGCCAGCAAACGCTCGCCAGCACGTCCCGCCAGCCAGCGATCGCCAGCCAGCCGGGATTCGATGACGCCCCCCATGGGGCGTTTTTCATTTCCGGCGGACTACTTCCCGTGGATTCGCTCGCCACGCGCCAGCATCGCGACCAGCTTTTCGATGCGTGACGCCCGCGTCTCCGGTTTCTTCGCCGTCTGCACCCGCCAGCACACCGCGTAGCGGTTGGTCCGGTCCAGGGTCTCGAAAAACGCCGCCGCCTTCCGGTTCTTCGCCAGCGCATCGGCCAGTTCCGGGTGAAGCTCCATCGCCGCGCCCCCCGAATAGGCGGCTTCCCAGCGCCCATCGGCGCGCGCCAGTTCGATTTCACGCAGGCCGCCCTCGCGCATGCGACCGGCGACGATCAGCGCTTCCGCCTTGCCGACGTTGATCTTCGACCACAGGCTGCGCGGGCGCCGTGGCGTGAACCGTTGCAGGAAACTCTGCGCGTCGAAGCTTCGCCGCTGTCCATCGATCCAGCCGTGGCACAGCGCCACCTCGATGGCTTCGGCATAGCTCACCGAGGCCAGGTCCGCTTCCTTTTTCGCGATCCGCAACCACAGCCCGGAAGATTCCGGATGCGCCGCCAGCCATTTTTCCCAGGCGGCGGAATCACGGAACAGTTTGATCGGCAAATCCAGCGCATCGGTGGCCATCGGCAACGCTCCTGGGGGACTGTTTCTCGTGTTCGGCGCAGGTACCGCTATTCCCTGGCCCGCTGCAACCGATAGCTCGTGGACGCGGCCTGTTCGCCCTGCCAGCGGTCGAATGCCCGCACCTCGACGCGATGCTCGCCCACCTCCAGGTCGGTCGGCAGCGTGCCACGCCACAGATGGGTGGAAATGTCCGCCTCCGGCGATCGATCGTAACCACGCAACGCATCGGCGGCATCGTCGGCGATGTTCTCCGCCAGCAGGCCGGGGTCCGGCTGCAGCACCCGCCGCATCGCCTTCCATTCGCCACCGTCGATCCGGTACTCCACCCGCGTATCGGCCTCGCCCATGTAGACGTTGGCGTACACGCCGTAGGCCGGATACGCGCCCTGCCGCAGCACCTTCGGCGCATGCAGCCCGATGACCGGATCCCCCGCCGCCCGTGCGACCTGATAGCGCAGTGCGTACTGGCCATCCGCCTGGATCGTCAGCCACGCATAACCGTTCGGCGTGCCGTCGCTCATAGTGGTGTCGGGAATGCCCTGCGCATCCTTCACCCCCGACCAGAACGCGCCGCAGGTGGCACCCACGTTGTATTCGTGCAGCGGCTGCGCGCCATGCCAACCGGTGTCCGCGCCGTGCCGGTAGTGGCGCTGGTTGTGGGTGTGCGCGCTGATGAGCAGGACCTGGCGGTGATCCCGGAGCAGATCGAACAGCCGCGCGCGATCCGCGCGACGGAAGGTCTCCACGCCCGGCACCGGATCGAAGAACGGGATATGCGCGGCGATGACCACCCGGCGGTCTTTCGGCAGGGTCGCCAGGTACCCCCGCAGGAAATCGAACTGGTCCTCGCGCAGGCCACCGATGTAGGCGGGTTTCCGGCCGGGACGGTAGACCACGTCATCCAGCACGATGAAGCTGGCCTGCGGTTCCTCCCAGGCGTAGGTGTCGGGCCCGTAGACATTGCGGAAACTCAGCAGCGACGCCTCGTCGGCCGAGGCGTCGAAATCCAGGTCGTGGTTGCCGGCCACGTGCAGCCAGGGCACGCCCAGGCGCGCGGTCACCTGGTTCATCGCCGGATACAGGCTCAGATCATCATTGGCGATGTCGCCCACGCTCAGGCCCAGGCGGGCGTCGTGCCGGCCCACCAGCGGCTGCACGATGTCGCGGGCGTAGTAGTCCACGTCGGTCCGTGTCTTCGGCTGCGGGTCACCGAACACCAGCATCTTCAGGCTGGCATCCGCCGCGGGGCGCGTTGCCGGCAGCAGGCCGAAATCCACCTGCGCGGTCGCCGCCGTCGCCGCAATGCCGCCGTACCTGAGCGACGGGGATCCCTGCGGAAACAGATGCTGCCAGAACCGTGGCAGGCCATCGGCGCCGGTCGGCGCCGCATGCGTCGCCGGCTTGATCACGAACACGGTGGCGCGCTCGCGCCCGGGCAGCCGGTAGGCGCCCCGCGCGTCGCTGACGGCGACATCACGGCCGTTGGATACCTTGACGCCGGCCAGCCCCCGTTCGCGCGGGTCCCGGCGTCCATTGCCGTTGGCATCCAGATAGATCGTGCCCGTCACCTCGGCCGCCGGGGAGGACGCCACGGATACCGGATCCTGCGCCGACGACGATGCCGTCGCGCTTGCGGCGGCCATCAACGACAAGGTGGCGAGCGACCACCCCAATGCGCGCTTGGTCATGTGCAACGGATTCCCGGCAACGCCCCACGGGCAACCCGCCGATTATCGTTCTCCGGTCGCGTCCAGGGGTAGTCCGATGTCCGCTTTCAGCCCGAATGGCGCGCGGCCAGCAATGCTTCCACCTCGGCCAGCCCCAGACCGCGGCTGCGCAGCAGCACCAGCAGGTGGTACAGCAGGTCCGCGCTTTCGCCCAGCAGGGCGGTCTCGTCCTGCGCCACCGCGGCCAGCGCGGTCTCGACGCCCTCCTCGCCCACCTTCTGGGCGATCCGGCGCACGCCTTCCTCGAACAGGCGGGTGGTGTAACTGCCGGCGGGCCGCTCGCGCTCGCGGCGCGCGATCAGCGCATCCAGTTCGGCCAGGAACGAGCCAGGCGCGTCGGCAAAGCAGCTGGTGCGCTGCAGGTGGCAGGTCGGCCCGTGCGGCACCGCCCGGATCAGTAGGGTGTCGCTGTCGCAATCGGTCTCGATGGCACGCAGTTCCAGCACGTGGCCCGAGCTTTCGCCCTTGGTCCACAAGCGCCGTTTGCTGCGGCTGTAGAACGTCACCTTTCCGCTGGCCAGGGTCGCGTCCAGCGCTTCCCGGTTCATGTAGCCCAGCATCAGCACCCGCAGGGTCGCCGCATCCTGCACGACCGCCGGCAGCAGGCCATCGCCCTTGCCCCAGTCCAGTCGCTCCGCATCCAGTTGTCCCGCATCAAACGGCATCTCGCACCTCGATGGCCTGCGCACGCAGGAAACGCTTCAATTCCGGAATGGCGATGCGGCCGCTGTGGAACACGCTGGCCGCGAGCGCGCCATCGACGTCGGCCTGCTGGAACACATCGGCGAAGTGCGCCGGCTCGCCGGCGCCGCCGGAGGCCACCAGCGGCACTTCGCACAGCGCCCGCACGGCGGACAGTTGGGCGATGTCGTAACCGCGCCGGACGCCATCGCTGTCCATGCAGTTGAGCACGATCTCGCCGGCGCCGAGGCGCTGCGCCTGCTGTACCCAGTCCAGCGTGCGGATCGGAAGCGCGCGGGTGCGCGAAGGATCGCCGGTGTACTGGCGCACCCGCCATTGGCCATCGTCCTCGCGCACCGAATCGATGCCCACCACCACGCATTGCACGCCGAAGGCCCGCGCCAGCTCGCCGATCAGCGCGGGACGTTCCAGCGCCGGCGTGTTGATCGAAATCTTGTCGGCGCCGGCATGCAGCACCCGTCGCGCGGTGTCCACGTCGCGGATGCCGCCGGCCACGCAGAACGGGATGTCCAGCAGGCGCGAGACCCGCTCCACCCAGGCGTAGTCGACCGACCGTCCTTCCGGGCTGGCGCCGATGTCGTAGAACACCAGTTCGTCCGCGCCGGCATCGCGATAGCGCAGCGCCAGTTCGGTGATGTCGCCCATGTCGACGTGATCGCGGAAGCGCACGCCCTTGACCACCCGCCCGTCGCGGACATCCAGGCAGGGAATGATCCGCCGGCTCAGCATGACAGGGCGTCCGCCACGCTGAAACGGCCTTCCAGCAGCGCGCGGCCCAGCACGATGCCGGCGCACCCCTGCGCGCGCGCGGCGGCGATGTCGTCCAGCGCGCGTACACCGCCGGACGCCTGCACCCGCAGGCCCGGCGCGATGGCCCGCAGGTGCCGGTAGAGATCCAGGTTGGGGCCGGAGAGCATGCCGTCACGGGCGATGTCGGTACTGAGCAGGTGGACCAGGCCGGCGCGTTCGAATCGCGCGGCCAGTGCGTCCAGGCTGGCGCCCGCATCCTCGGTCCAGCCGTGCACCGGCAACCGCCAGACACCCGCGGCATCCTGCCGCGTATCCAGCGCCATGGTGAGCCGTTCGGCGCCGAACTCGCCCAGCCAGGCCAGCACCGCGTCGGGATCACGCACCGCCAGCGATCCGATCACCACCCGCGCCGCGCCCGCATCGAGCACGCGCGCGACATCATCGCGCGAGCGCACGCCGCCGCCGGTCTGGACCCGCAGACCGGTGGTGGCGGCGATATCGCGCAGCAACGGCGCCAGGGTGTAGCCACCGGCCCGTGCCGCGTCCAGATCCACCAGATGCAGCCAGTCGGCCCCCTGCTCCGCATAGCCGCGGATGATGGCCAGCGGATCGTCGCCGTAGCGGGTCTCACGCGCATAGTCGCCCTGCGCCAGCCGCACCACCCGGCCGTCGCGGATGTCGATGGCCGGATAGGCCTGGAAATCCGCGGCCTGGATCCTGTCTTCCGATGCGGTGACCATTACTGCAATCCTGTTTCGATGAAGTTCCCGATCAGCTTCGCGCCGACCTCTGCCGAACGTTCCGGATGGAACTGCGCGCCCGCCACCCGGCCGCGCTGCACCACCGCCGCGAACGACTGGCCGTGTTCGCTGCTCATCAGGCAGTCCGCGCCCACCGGTGCGGCGTAGCTGTGCACGAAATACGCATGGCCGCCCGCGAGTCCGGCGGTCAGGCCGGATTCGCGCCGTGCCTGCAGGGTGTTCCAGCCCATGTGCGGGACCCGGATACCCGGACGCGACGGCAGCCGCGCCACCCGGCCCGGCAGCAGGCCCAGGCAGGGCGTGTCGTCCTCTTCCGAATGCTCGAACAGCAACTGCATGCCCACGCAGACGCCCAGCAATGGCTGCTCCAGTTGTCGCAGCACATCGATCAGGCCCTGCTCGCGCAGCCGCGCCATCACCGTGGCGGCGGTACTGACGCCCGGCAGGATGACCCGGTCCGACGCGCGGATGACCGCCGCGTCCGCGGTAAGCGTGGCATTCACGCCCAATCTCTCCAGCGCGTAACGGACGGAACCGATGTTGGCGCCGCCGGCATCGACCAGGGCCACCTGCATCACAACGCTCCCTTGGTCGACGGCAGCTCCGCGCCCTCGCGGCGAATCGCCTGCCGCAACGCGCGCGCCAGCGCCTTGAAACAGGCTTCGACCTTGTGGTGATCGTTGTCGCCGCGCACGCTCAGGTTGAGATTCAGCCCGGCCGCGTCGCACAGTGAACGGAAAAAGTGCGGCACCAGTTCGGTCGGCAGGTCGCCCACGCGCTCGCGGCGGAATTCACCCTCGAACACGAAATACGGCCGGCCGCTGAAATCCAGCGCCGCGCTGGCCAGCGTTTCGTCCATCGGCAGGGTGAAGCCGTAGCGGCCGATGCCGCGCTTGTCGCCCAGCGCCTGCTTGAGCGCCTGCCCGAGCGCCAATCCGGTGTCTTCCACCGTGTGGTGCTCGTCGATGTGCAGGTCGCCCTGCGCATCGATGGCCAAGGCGAAGCCGCCGTGCTTGCCGATCTGTTCCAGCATGTGGTCGAAGAACGGCAAGCCGGTGTGGATGGCCGGCTCGGCGATGCGATCCAGATCCACGTCCACCCGGATGCGGGTCTCCCGGGTATCGCGCTGGACGCTGGCCCGGCGCGGCGCATCCGCCAGTTCGTGGGCAATCGACGACCAATCCCACTCGCCGCCGAATTGCGGCGTCTTCAGCTGGAAACCGCGGATGCGCAGGTTGTCGGCGAACTGGATGTCGGTGGGCCGATCACCGACCATCGCCGAACGCGACCAGTCGATGCCACGATCCTGCAGGTAAGGCAGGACCAGGCCGATGCCGGGTTTGCGGGTCGGCCGGTTCTCTTCCGGCCAGCTCGGGTCGATCAACACGTCGCGGAAGCGGATGCCCTGGCTCTCGAAGATCCGCAGCATCAGGTCGTTCGGGCCATCGAAGGACGCCTGCGGATAGCCTTCGCTGCCCAGGCCGTCCTGGTTGCTGACGATGACGAACTGGTAGCCGGCGTCGCGCAGCTTCAGCAGCGCCGGAATGCAATCTCGCACGAACCGGATCTTTTCGTAGGCGTCGATCTGGAAATCGGCCGGCTCCTCGATGAGCGTGCCGTCGCGATCGATGAACAGGATCGGGGTCATGCCGCCGCCTCCCGCACCGCCAGCGCCGCCAGCACCCGGTCGTTCTGTTCCGGACTGCCGATGCTGATCCGCAGCGCATCGCCCAGTTGCGGCGCGGCGCGCTGATCGCGCACCACCACGCCGGTGGACAGCAATGCGGCGAATGCGCGGTCGGCGTCGTCGAACCGCGCCAGCAGGTAGTTGCCTTGTGACGGATACACCCGGCGCACGCCGGGAAGCGCCGCCAGCGCGCCGCGCATCCGTTCGCGCTCGCTGCGCATCAGCGCCACCCGCTGCCGGGTCTGCGCCAGCGCCGCGGGCGCCAGACCGGCGAGCGCGAGTTCCGCGCAGGGCGCGGGCACCGGATACGGTGCCTGGCAGGCGCGCAGCACGGCGATCAGTTCCGCCGCGGCGATCGCCACGCCAATCCGCGCGGCGGCCAGTGCATGCGCCTTGGACAGGGTACGCAGCACCACCAGGTTCGGAAACCGCGCAATCAGCGAGGCCGCCGAGGGAACATCGGAAAACTCCACATAGGCTTCGTCGACCACCAGCAGCGCGTGGCCGGCCAGGCGTCCGGCCAGACCCGCGATCTCCTCCAGCGTGCAGGCCCGGCCGGTGGGATTGGCCGGCGAACACAGGAACACCAGCTTGGCATCGTTCGCCAGCGCGGCGGCGGCCAACCCATCCAGATCCGGTTCGAAGCCCTGTTCGGTATCGCGCAACGGCACGTCGATGAGCGGTGCGTCCTGCAATCGCGCCGACACCGCATACATCCCGAACACCGGCGAGCTGATCACCACGCCGTCGCGCGCCGGCACGCACAACGCGCGTACCAGCAGATCGATGGCCTCGTCGCTGCCGCGTCCGATCAGCAGCTGTTCCGGCGCGCAGCCATACAGACCGGCCAGCGCCGCGCGCAGGGCGCCCGGCTGCGGCTCCGGATAACGCTGGCAGGTCGCGCCCGCATCGGCAGGATTGGCCCAGGCCGATTCGTTGGCGTTGAGCCAGACATCGCCGCGCAGCGCTTCGGTGCGCGCCGACTTGTAGCCACCGAAGCCGCGCAGATCCGGCCGGACCAGATCCAGCACACCGGAAACCGCCGGGTTCGCACTGGAAACGTTCATGCCGCCTCCAGCCGCAGGGCGACCGCGTTGGCGTGCGCGTCCAGGCCCTCGGCACGCGCCAGCGTCAACGCGCATTCGCCGATGCCGCCAATGCCCGCGCGGCTGGCCGCCTGCACGCTGACGAAATTCTGGAAACTGGCCACGCTCACGCCGCTGTAGGCACGCGCGGCGCCGCTGGTCGGCAGCACGTGATTGGTACCGCTGCAGTAGTCGCCCAGGGCCTCGGGCGTGTAATCACCCAGGAATACCGAGCCCGCGGCCTCCACCCGCTCCAGCCATGCGCGCGGGTCGCGCAATGCCAGTATCAGGTGTTCCGGCGCGTACTCATTGCTGATGGTGAAGGCATCGTCCAGCCGCTCCACTTCGATCAGCCGCGACGCCGCCAGCGCCTGCCGGGCGATCGCCGCGCGCGGCAGCGCCGCGAGCTGGCGCTCCAGTTCGATGGCGACGCGATCAAGCAGCGTCGGCGCGTCCGACAGCAGCAGGACCTGCGAGTCCGGGCCGTGTTCAGCCTGCGACAGCAGATCGGCGGCGACGAACGCCGGATCCGCGCCAGCATCGGCGATCACCAGCACTTCCGAGGGGCCCGCCGGCATGTCGATCGCGGCCAGGCCGGCCTGCGCGACCTGCTGCTTGGCTTCGGTCACGTAGCTGTTGCCGGGGCCGAACAATTTGTCGCAACGCGGGACGCTGCCGGTACCGAAAGCCATCGCCGCGATCGCCTGCGCGCCACCCAGCTTGAACACGCGGGTGACGCCGGTCAGCCGCGCCGCCACCAGCACGGCGGGATCAGCGCTGCCATCGGCGCGTGGCGGCGTGCACAGCACCACTTCACGGCAACCCGCCAGCTGCGCGGGCACGCCCAGCATCAAGGCGGTGGACGGCAACGGGGCGCTGCCGGCGGGCACGTACAAGCCCACCCTCGGAATCGGCCGGATCATCCGTTCGCAGACCACGCCGGGCGCGGTTTCGACCGCGTACGGCTGGGCCATGCCGGCACGGTGGAAGGCCTCGATGCGGGTGGCGGCTTCCTGCATCGCCTGTTTCAGCGCCGGCGCAACGGTCGTCTCGGCGGCGGCGAATTCGGCGGCGCCGACTTCGAAATCGTCCAGCGCGACGCCGTCGAAGCGACTGGTGAATTCGCGCAGCGCGGGATCGCCGAGCTGGCGCACTTCCGCCAGCACCGCGGCGACTGCATCGCGGGTGCGCTGCGCCACCGCCTGGACCGGACGGCGCAGGGCGAGGCGGCGTTGTTCGCCATCGAGGCGGGACCAGATCAGCCGGTTCATGCCAGCGACCTCTCGACCGAGAGCACCATCAATCCCTGCGCACCGGCCCGCTCCAGTTCCTCCAGCCGCTGCCAGGTGATCGCACCGTGGCACATGGTCTGCAGCGATAGCGGGCCTTCACCCGAACCAGGCAACTGGACCAGCGGCTCCGCATCCGGCAGCAGCCGCGACAATTCAGCCACGGTGTCGCGGTGGGCGCGGAACATCAGCAGCTTGCTGTCCTTGAGCTTGAGCACGCCATCGACCCGGCGCAGCAGCATCGCCGCCAGCCCCGCGCGTTCGTCGTCGAATTCGCGCACCGGGCCAGCCAGAACCGCTTCGCTGTCCAGCAGGGTTTCCACCGGCTTGAGCTGGTTGGCCGCAAGGGTGGCACCGCTGGAGACCAGATCGCAGATCAGGTCGGCCGTGCCCAGGCGCGGCGCGATTTCAACTGAACCGGACAGTTCCACCACGCCAGCCTCCACGCCCTGCCGCTGCAACCACGACGAGAGGATCGCCGGATAGCTGGTGGCGATGCGCAGGCCCTGCAGTTGCGCCGCGCCCTGCCATTCCCAGTTGTCCGGCACCGCCAGCATCAGCCGGCATTGGCCGAAACCGAGCGGGCGCAATTCCTGGTACGCGGGCGCCAGGCCGATGCGGGTGCGCTCGCCGGCCTGCTCGTCAAGCTCGTTGCGTCCGACCACGCCGAAATCGCAGACGCCATCGGCGATCAGGCCGGGAATGTCGTCGTCGCGCACCAGCAGCAGGTCGATCGGCAGCGATTCGCCGTAGCAGAACAGCTTGTCGCGGCTTTCGCGCCAGCTCAGTCCGCACGCGGCCAACAGCGCGCGCGCCGGTTCGGCCAGACGGCCACTTTTCTGGATGGCGATGCGCAGGCGATCGCGCGTCGCGGGTACAACCCTGGGACTCATGGGAGGGAACTCAGTGGGAGGCGCCGTTGGCGCGCGGTTGTTGCTGCTGGAACGCGGTGGCGTAGCCGCCGGTGCCGCGTTCGAGGGTGCGGGCGACCCGCCCGATGGTGGTGACGCTGACCTGGGTCAGCTCGTGGATTTCGCGGTACGGCACGCCCTTGAGCAGTAGCGGAACCACCCGCCAGCGGTCCGCCATGGCCTCCAGTTCGGCCGGCGTGCACAGATCTTCCAGGAATGCCCGTACCTGCCCGACCTCGGCCAGGCGGGCCAGCGCCTCGGAGAGCGCCTGCAGCGAGGCGCTTTCGGTCGGGTCATCGGAGGCGGTGGGGCGACGTTTCATCAGGGTTCCGAGGCAGATGCCGGGCCGGTGGCCGGCCAATCAATGTATTAACGCGTTAATACATTAATCCACCTCCCCGTCGTCGTCAACCCGGCCCCTGCCCCCTCTCTGGTCGGATGTACCTACATGGTTAAACTGGCGACGCGTCCGCCGGTCTGGGCGGGCACGAGAACGGGGAAGTGAACCGGATGAGGGAGGCCATTCGCAGGTTTCGCTGGCTGCTGGCGGGGCTTTCCCTGCTTTGCGCGCTCGCCCAGGCGCAGACGCCGCGGGAACAGGCACCGCTGGTGATGTCCGGCGATACGGCAACCCATCCCCTCGCCGCCCATACGGGCTACTTCCACGACACCGATGGCCGCGCGGATCTCGACGGCATCGAGGACACCCTGCGATCGGGACGTTTTCTTCCATTGCCCGGCGATGACGCCTCGTTCGGTTTCCAGCCCGGCGCCTACTGGTTCCACGTGCGCCTGCTCAACCGCAACCTGCAGGAGCCGCGCTGGTTGCTGGTGCAGCAATACGCGCTGAGCGACCGGCTGGACGTGTATGTGCGCTATCCCGATGGACGGGTGTTCCACCAGGCTGGCGGCGACCACCACCCCTTCGAGCAGCGCAGCGTCCGCTACCGCCATCCGAATTTCCAACTGGATCTGCCGCCCGGCCAGCCGGCCGACCTGTTCGTGCGGGTGGAAAGCCAGAGCTCGATGCAGGTGCCGCTGGCCCTGTATACGCCCACCGCATTCGCCGAGCTCTCGCGCGACGCCCAGTTCGCCATGGGAATCTATTACGGAATCCTGCTGGCGCTGTTCACCTACAACCTGGTGCTCTGGCTGACCCTGCGCGATGCCAGCTACTTCTGGTACATGTTCCACATCAGCGCGTTCGGGCTGGTGCTGTTCACCCTGTATGGCCTGGGCTTCGAATACCTGTGGCCGCGCTCGCCATGGCTGGCGGACAAATCCGTGCCGTTGTCCATCTGCCTGGCGCAGATCGGCATGCAGCAGTTCGCCCGCAACTTCCTCGGCCTGCGCCGGCGCTGGCCGCTGGGCGACTACATCGGCCTGGGCATGATCGCGCTGTTCATCGTGCTGGGCATCGCCACCACCTGGATCCCCATCCGCCTGTCCACCCAGTTGGCGGTGATCGCGGTGATCCTCAGCGTGGCCTGGATCGCAGTCGAGGCGGTGGTCGCGATGCGCAGCGGCTACAAACCGGCGAAGCTGTTCCTGCTGGCGTGGTCGATGTTCCTGACCGGCATCGCGATGGTGGCGATGGTCGCGTTTGGCGTCTTGCCCAAGAATTTCGTCACCGAGTACAGCGTGCAGATCGGCTCGGCCCTGGAGATGCTGCTGCTGTCGGTGGCGCTCGGCTACCGCTATGCGTCGCTGCGCAACGAGAATGAACGGATCGTGCGCGAATCGCGGGACCAACTGGAAATCAAGGTCGAGCAGCGCACCACGGAACTGCGCAGCGCGCTGGACCAGCTGGAAGCGGCGCATCTGCGCCTGCGCGAGTTCAGCCGGCTGGACGGCCTGACCGAACTGTACAACCGCACCCATTTCCGCGAAGCCTTCGAACACCTGCTTTCACAGGCCCGCAACGCCGAGCAGCCGATCTCGCTGCTGATGATCGATCTGGATCACTTCAAGCGCATCAACGACACCTACGGCCACCTGGTCGGCGACGACTGCCTGCGCTGGACATCCAATACGATGGCCGAGACCCTGCGCCCCTACGGTGCGCTGGTCGCGCGTTTCGGCGGCGAGGAATTCATCGCCGCCCTGCCCGACATGGATCTGGAGGAGGCCAGCGCGGTGGCCGAGGAATTACGGCAGCGCCTGCGTGATCGCCCCTGCCGCAGCGGTGAACTGGACATCCCGATCTCCGCCAGCATCGGCGTCCATTGCGTGGACGCCCACAAGAACAGCCTGGACTCCGCGCTGCAGGTTGCCGACCAGGCGCTCTACACCGCCAAGGCCGAAGGCCGGGACTGCGTCCGCACGCTGTAGGGCAGGGCTTCCCCCGCTTGCGGGGGAAGGTAGCCGAAGGGCGGATGGAGGCGCGTTTGGCACCGTCGCATGGACTTGCTCGTCAGCCCGCGGAGCCGGGATCCATCCTGGCGCGATGCAGGGGCCGGCTGATTTTCATCTTCCCGCGAAAGTGCATCCCAGCTTTCGCTGGGATGACGGGAAGTGATGATGGGAAGCGGGATGACGAAAAGCGGGGCGACGGAACCGCGCGCGCCCCAGGTAGGCAGGAGTACGACCGATGCCGATGGCACCGCTCCATCGCCCCATGCCTTTCGACAAACATCAGGGCAAGCTCGCTGGGCTATAGAGCCGAAATCGCCCGGCTCGGGGCCTGCGACATCCGGCGGAGCAGGCTCCGCTCTACCGATGCATTTGCTTTTTCATCGCCCGGCCAGCGCGCGGGCCTGTTCCAGCTCGACCTTCAGGCTGCTGGCCAGTTCCTCGCGCTTGACCTCGAACTGCTGCTCACGGACCAGATCCTTCACCGTGACCGCGCCGCGCACGCGCTCGTCTTCACCGGCCAGCACCACGAAACGGATGCCGGCACGCGAGGCATACTGGAACTGCCTGGCCAGCTTGCGCGCTTCCATCTGCACCTCGGTGTTGATGCCGGCGGCACGCAGGCGACGGGCGATGTCGAGCGAATCGGCCAGCGCGCCGTCGTCCATCAAGGCCACCATCGCCTGCACGCTGCTCTCGTCGCTGCCGGCGATGAGGCCGGCCTCGCGCAGCTGCCAGAACAGGCGGGTCAGGCCGATGGAGATGCCCACGCCGGGGAGCTTGGACTTGGTGTAGTGGCTGGCCAGATCCTCGTAGCGGCCGCCCGAGCAGATCGAGCCGATCTGCGGATAGTCGTCCAGTTGGGTCTCGTAGACGGTACCGGTGTAGTAGTCCAGGCCGCGCGCGATGGAGAAGTTCAGGCAGTAATCGTCTTCGGGAACGCCCAGCGCATGCACCAGTTCCAGTACTTCGCGCAGTTCGGCCACGCCCTGGGCCAGGGTCTCGTTGCCCTGCCCCAGCGCTTCCAGTTTGGCCAGCGCGTCCGCGTGGCTGGTCGAACGCATGGCGACGAAGTCCAGGATCCGCGCGACCGCTTCGGCCGGGACGTTGAAATCGGGGCCTTCGAGGGTCTCGCGCACGTAGTCCGCGCCGCGCTTGTCCAGCTTGTCGACTTCGCGCAGCACCAGCGCCTGGCGCTCGCCGTCGGCGATGCCCTGCGCCTCGAAGAAACCGCGCATCAATTTGCGGTTGTTGAGCTGGATGGTGAACCTGCCGATGCCCAGGTCGCTGAAGACCGCATGGATCACCGCCAGGATCTCGGCGTCGAAGCGGATGCTCAGCGCATCCTTGCCGATCACGTCGATATCGCACTGGTAGAACTCGCGGAAGCGCCCGCGCTGGGCCCGCTCGCCACGATAGACGCGCTGGATCTGGTAGCGCCGGAACGGAAAGGTCAGCTCGTGCTCGTGCTCGGCCACGTAACGCGCCAGCGGCACGGTCAGATCGAAGCGCAGCGCCAGCTCCGGCAAGCCCTCGGCGGAGCCCGCCTCGGTCTTGGCCAGCGCGCCGGTGGATTGAACGAAGTAGACCTGGCGCTCGGTCTCGCCGCCTGACTTGGTCAGCAGGGTTTCCGACAGCTCGAACACCGGCGTTTCCACCGGCAGGAAGCCGAAGCGCTCGTAATTGCGGCGGATGGTGTCCAGCATGCGCTGGAACGCAATCTGCTCGCGCGGCAGCAGTTCCATCACTCCGGGCGGCGTGCGTGGCTTGATCAAGCGAAAACTCCGGGGAGACGACCCGTTACGAAAGGCCCGCCATTCTAAGACTGAACGCAGTATCCGGGCAGGCACGCAAAAAACTGTTGCCGACCGCCCGCGTCCTGAATAGAATAGCCGGCTCACACGGGGTGTAGCTCAGTCTGGTAGAGCGCTACGTTCGGGACGTAGAGGTCGCAGGTTCGAATCCTGTCTCCCCGACCAATCGATGGGTCGCAAGCAAGCCTGGAAAACGACGGTTTTTCGGGTTTTTTTGTGCCTGCGAGCCACGCCACGGCCTGCCCGGGCTTGGGCCGGCGGCCGGGTATTCCGCCGGACAACCGCCGGAAGCACCGCCCATGCGTACGGCTGGCTGGCGTGCCCGGCGGCCAGCCAGCATTGATTCCGCGTCAGAACACCACGAACGCCTGCAGGCGCACGTAGCGGAAGGCATAGCTGCCGGTGCCGGTGTCGGTCAGCACCGGGGTGTCGGTGTAACCGGCGTCCAGGCGCAGCCAGGCGTCCTTCCAGCGCGGGGTCTCGACGCCGAATTCGACCAGGCGCGCACGCTTCCAGCCTTCCTCGGAGCTGCGCTGGCGTCCCCAGCCGGCGCGGGCATTCCACTGGTAACCGCCGATGTGCCGGCGCCAGGCCAGCACGCCAAGCGCTTCGCCATACCAGGGCGGCGAGTAGTAATCGGCCTCGAAGGCTTCGCTGTTGCGGTAGTAGCGGGTGCGCAACTGGGCGCTCAGGCCCTGCTCCGGCGCGAACGCATAGACGAGATTGCCGCGCAGGTGGGTGCGCAGGTTGTCACCGGTGCCGAAGTCCTGCAGGCCGGCGACCAGGCTGGCGGACCAGCGGTCGCTGAATGGCATGTCGATCGCCGCGCCGGCGAAGGTCTGTACCCAGCCCTCGCGCGCGCCACGCCGGGTTTCCAACACATCGCGCTCGACGAAGAACTCCTTGCGCCAGGGATCGGTGCTGTGGATCGACGCGCGGCCCAGCAGATCATCGCCGTTGCTGCCGATGTCGCCGTCCCAGCGCCAGTCCTTGCCGAGGCTGCCGGCGCCGCTGAGGTAGGCGCGATTCTCCAACTCGGACCAGTCGCGCCCGGCGAACCGCGCGCGCTCGACCTTCACGCCCCACCAGTGTTCGATGTCCCGATGCTGGATGTCCCAGCCCAGCGCGACCTTGCGGGTCTCGTTGTCGTCCGCGTCCGAACCGATCCAGAGGTCGGTGCGCAGCGCCGGACGCGCGGCGGGCATGTCTTCGGCGAAGGACGGGACCGCGGGAACCGCCAGCGCCCATCCGAGGGCGACGGCGACGACACACTTGCTCATTTGGTCCCCCAGGTCTTGCGCAGGCGCAGCATCTCGGCGGCATACCCCATGACGCAGACCGGCTGCAGGATCATGGTGTAGGCCAGGGTGTAGAAAAGGAAGCCGCTGATGTTGCGGCGCACGCGCAGGTCCTGGCTTTTGAACATCTTCGATTGCACCCGGAAGATGATCAGGTTCCACAGCGCGGCCAGCGGCAGCACCAGCAGGGTCATGATACCGGCGATCCAGTAATAGCCGAACAGCGCCAGGATCAGGCCGGGAATGAAGGCCAGCGTGTAAACCAGATCCAATGGCAGGAACAGCAGGTTCCACCAGATGAAGAGCGTGGTCATGCGCGGCTTGAACAGCAGGCTGCCGTGGCGCGCGAACGCCTCCATCAAGCCGCGCGACCAGCGCTGGCGCTGCTTCGAGAACTGGCCGAGCTTTTCCGGCACCCGGGTAAACAGGCAGGCTTCCTCGCAATAGCCAATGCGCGCGCCGGTCTTCAGCAGCGCCCACGACAGCACGATGTCCTCGCCCACGCATTCGGGCCAGCCGCCGGCCTGTTCCAGGGCCTGGCGGGTGTAGAGCGAGAATGCGCCCTGTGCGACGAGCGTGCCGTGGTACATGCTCTGCATGCGCTTGACCGCGGCAATGCCATGGAAATAGTCCCACTCCTGGCTGCGGGTCAGCCAGTTCTCGCGGGAGTTGCGCACCAGCACCGCGCCGGCCACCGCCACGGTGCCGGCGGGATCGCACAGGAAACGTTCGACCAGCTTGCGCAGCGCATCCGGACGCAGGTAGGAATCACCATCGACGGTGACCACCAGGGCCTGCCGGGTTTCGGCCAATCCCCGGTTCAGTGCCTTGGACTTGCCGCCGTTCTTGGGCTGCGCCAGCACGCGCACGCGCAGGCCGGGCCGGCCCTGTTCGGCCGCCGCCGCGCGGGCGATGGCCAGGCTGTCGTCGGTGGAGCCGTCGTCGATCACCACCACTTCGATCTCGCCCGGGTAGTCCTGGCGGGCCAGGCTGGTCAGGGTGTCGGCAATGTTGTCGGCTTCGTTGTAGCAGGCCACCAGCACGCACACCTCCGGCAACCGCTCGAACCTGCGCAGGCGCGGACGCCGGTCGGCCAGGATGGAACCGATCAGGAAGGCATTCATGAAGCCCGGCACGTAGGCGATGAAGGCGATGATGACCAGCGCCGCCGCAAAGCCCACGTGGATCGACAGTTCCTGCAGCCACGGTTGCGAGAGGCGGACACTCAGGGCCGCCCAGGCCAGGGCAACCGTCAGCACCAGCAGGTATTTGACCCGTATCGGCAGGTAGAAGCGCCGGTATTCCGGCACCGGAATTGGTGCCGGCGTGGGGGGCTCCGGCGGCCGGGCACGGATCCCATCCCAGGGCGGGGCATCTGAAGGCGAATGGGCGTCATACATGGCGGCGGGCACGGAAACTCGGAATGTGCCGGGAACTGAGCAAATCGCGTGCCAACCGGATGCCCTCCCGGCGGACTCCTCTCGGTCGCTCTCCCCCTCTCCGTTCAAATTTCGTGATTTAAATCACTATTTAGTGACGCAGAAGGTCACTTTTGGCCCGTCACCTTGAGCCAGGCCCGAGCAAACAGGCCCCGGATACCACCGACGCCTGCTTCTGGGCGCGGGCACCGGTTCAGACGCTTAGGAACCCCATCTGCTGGCTCCCGCCACGCTCCATGCCCTGCCCGCAACCGATGAATCGGGTCCAGACAGGGTGATTTTTGGTGATTTACATCACATAAATTTATGGATTATTAACAGAATCGTCCCGTTACAGACCCCTTCGGGGAGGTTTCCCGGAGTTGGCAAGATTTGTGCTTCTCATCACAAATCATGGACCACCAGCAGGTCTCCCTCCGGAGGCCTTTCTGTTAGCTACAGGGGCGGAACGCTTTGAAAAGAACCACTTTGTCTTGGGCGCTGGCATGCGCCATGGGTGCGACCGGTCTGCCGGCACTGGCAGCGGCACCCGCCGGAACTCCCGATTCACCCACCACCGATCCTGGCCATGACGCCTCGCTCGAACAGGCTTCACGCCTGCGTGACGAGTCGCGCTGGCTGGACGCATTGGCCATCTTCGAGCGCCTGCAGGCACAGCGTCCGGATGACGCCAACCTGTACCGCCTGCGTACCCTGACCCTGGGCGATATCGGCAACAGCTACCAGGCCTGGTCGATGTACCGCGCCCGGCCGGACCTGTTCGACGCCGCGCAGCGCGAACGGTTCGAAGCCAATTACCTCGCGCGCCTGATCCTGTGGTCGCAGGCCTATCCGGAAAACGAGCGCAACCGCCTGGCCGAGGCGCGCGTGGCCGACACGGCCATCGACGAATACCTGCGGCTCTCGCCGGCCAATGATCCGGCGCTGCCGACCCGCATCCGCTACGACCGCCTGCTGCTGTTGTCGAAGATGGGGCGCCACCAGCAGGTCGTCGACGAATATCGCGCGCTGGGCGACACCGTCCCCGCCTATGCCCTGCCCGCGGTCGGCGATTCGCTGATGGCGCTCAAGCACCCGGTCGAGGCCGCGCCGGTGCTGGAAGCGGCGTTGCAGGCCGATCCGGACAACAGCGACGTGCGCATGCAGTTGGCCTATGCCTACCTGGAAAGCGAACAGCCGACCACCGCCATCCGCCAACTGGAAACCTACCGGGAAACCCAGCCGGCCTGGCTGTATGCCCCCGGCGCCCGCCAGGGCAGCCAGAACTGGCGTCGCGCCGACACCGACAGCACCCTGGCGATGCTGCGTGCGTTTTCCGAGGATCTGCCGACCGCCGAGCGCGAACTGACCGACATGCTCGGCATCGCCCCCAACAACGCCGGCATGCAGACCTCGCTCGGGCAGGTCTACATGATGCGGGGCTGGCCGGAACGCGCGCTGGAGCGCTTCCGCATGGCCTCCACCCTGGACGAACGCGACGTCAACGCGCGCGTTGGCCAGGTCGAAGCGCTGGTCACCCTGCGCCGCGACGACGAAGCGCGCGATCTGCACGGCCTGCTGGTGAAGGAATACGGTGACCAGCCGAACGTGCAGCGCATGGACGAACTCTGGCGCCAGCATCGCGGCTGGCAATGGCGCGCCTACGTGGCGGGCGCGCGCAGCCGCGGCGGCACCGGCAACACTCCGTTCGGCAATCGCGACGGCGAATACGGCGTGGAAGTGCAGTCGCCGCTGATCGACGATCGCTGGCGGTTGACCGCCGCGATCGACGATCGCTGGGCCGATTTCGACCGCGACCGCATCCACCAGCGCCGCCAGGGCGTGGGCGTGCGCTATGCCTACGATCGCCTGGACACGCATCTGGGTGTCTACCACTCCAGCGATCGCGTGGGGGGAACCGGCATCGGTCTGGACGTGGGCTGGCGCTTCAGCGACACCCTCGATGGACGCCTGTCGCTGCGCCGCAAGGACGCCGACGCCTCGCTGCAGGCGCGCGACGCCGGCATCACCGCGGACAGCGCGACGGTCGGCCTGGCCTATGAGCGCAACGAACGCACGCGCTTCGGCGGCGGACTGACCCATTGGCGCTACGAGGATGGCAATCGCCGCACCGCGCTCAACCTGGATGCGCAGCAGCGGCTGTTCACCCGCCCGCATTTCCTGCTCGATGGCCTGGCCGGCGTATCCGCCAGCCGCGCCAGCCGCCAGGACACGCCCTATTTCAATCCCTCGCGCGACGGCACGCTGGAACTGGGCCTGCGCGCGGACCACCTGGCATGGCGCGAATACGAGCGCCACTTCCGCCACCGTTTCACCGCGACCGCCGGACGCTACTGGCAGGAAGGCTTCGGGACCGCGTGGGTACCGTCGCTGCGCTACGAGCATGAATGGCAGTTCGGCCTGGGCCGGATCCTGACCTACGGCATCAACTGGTCGCGCCCGGTCTATGACGGCGTGCGTGAAGAGCGCTTCGGCTTCGACGCCGAACTGCGGTGGGGAGAATGATGATGAAGTCCATACGTCCGATCGGGCTGCTGCTGGGCCTGTTCGCGCTGGCGCTGCTGGCGCCGGTGTTCACCGCACGCGCCGCCGAGCCGCTGCTGGTGCTGAGCTACCACGACATCCGCGACGATGTCGCCAAGAAGGGTGACGCCGATGCCTACGCGGTCAGCACCCAGAATTTTGCCGCGCACCTGGACTGGCTGTCCGGCCACGGCTACCACCCGGTGTCGCTGTCGCAGGTGGTGGAAGCCTCGCGCGGCGGCACGCCGCTGCCGTCCAAGCCGGTGCTGCTGACCTTCGACGACGGCCTGCGCAGCCTGTACACGCACGCCTTCCCGTTGCTGCGCGCGTACAACTACCCGGCCCTGGCCGCGGTCATCACCGGCTGGGTCGACATGCCGGCCGGCCAGGAGATCGACTACGGCCCGCGCATGTTCAACCGCGACGATTTCGTCACCTGGGATCAACTGCGCGAGATGCAGGCCACCGGCCTGGTCGAAATCGCCAGCCACACCAACGCCATGCACAAGGGCGTGCAGTCCAATCCGCAGGGCAACCAGACCCCCGCGGCAATCACGCGCATCTACGACCCGGCCGCCGGCCAGTACGAAACCGAAGCCGCGTATCGCGAGCGCGTGCGTTCGGATCTGGCCACCAGCAGCGCTCTGATCCGCAAGCATCTGGGCCAGGCGCCCCGCTCCATCGTGTGGCCGTATGCCGCCTACAGCAGCGTGAGCAACGACATCGCCGAGACGCTGGGCATGTCGGTGTCGTTCGATCTGGAAGGACCCAGCACACCGGTGACCCGGGACCTGCACGGTCTCGCCCGCCTGCTGGTGATGGACAACCCGACCGTGACCGAGCTTGCCTACGAACTCCGCCATGATCCGGAAGCCGAGGGCATTCGCGCCCTGCAGGTCGATCTGGACGCGGTGTATGACCCGGATCCGCAGCAGCAAGCACGCAACCTGGATGCGCTGATCGAGCGGGTCAACCGCATCGGTCCCACCCACGTGTTCCTGCAGGCCTTCGCCGATCCCGATGGCGACGGCGCCGCGGATGCGCTGTACTTCCCCAACCGCTTCATGCCGGTGCGCGCGGATCTGTACAACCGGGTCGCCTGGCAGCTGTACACCCGCGCGCACGTCAAGGTGTACGCCTGGTTGCCGGTGATGGCCTACAAGCTGCCGCAACAGGCGCCGGACATGGCCATCGCCAGCCGCGAGGCCGACGGCATCCCGCGCCTGGACTTCACCCGCGCGGACGTGCGCCGGACCATCGCCGGCATCTACGAGGACCTGGCCGTGGCCTCCTACATGGAAGGACTGCTGTTCCATGACGACGCCTATCTGCGCGACACCGAACTGGCCTCGCTCGCCCCGAGCAACATCGAGGCGCGCACCCAGGCGTTGATCGATTTCACCCTGGAACTGAAGAACGCCGCGGAACGCTGGCGCCCCAAGCTCAGGACCGTGCGCAACCTGTACGCGCGCCCGGTGCTGGAGCCGCAGAGCCAGGCCTGGTTCGCGCAACGGCTGGATCTGTTCAACCGCGCCTACGATCACACCGCGCTGATGGCGATGCCGTGGATGGAAGGCAGCCGGCATCCGGAGAAGTGGCTGGATCAGCTGGTGGCCGCCGTGCGCACGCAGGACCCGCAACTGTCCCAGACCCTGTTCGAACTGCAGACGGTCGACTGGAACACCCGCAAGCCCATCCCCGGCAAGCGCATCAATGCCCTGATCCGGCGCCTGCAGGCGCAGGGCGTGCGCCATCTGGGCTGGTATCCGGATGACTTCATCGGCGATCTGCCCCGCATGCCCGACGCCCGCGCCGGCATCTCCGCCCGCGGCTTTCCGTACGAGGAGCGCTGATCATGGACAAGATCCTCGCCGTACTTTTCGAATTCGCCTTCCTGTACCCGATCATCATGTCGTTCTTCTGGATGTCGGGCGGGCTCTACTACTACTTCCGCCGCGAACGCCACGAGCGCCAGCGCACGGATCCGCCGCCGCTGGCGAGCTATCCGAAAGTCTCGATCCTCATCCCCTGCCACAACGAGGGTGCCAACGCGGAGGAGACCATCGGCAGCGCCCTGCTGCAGAAGTACCCCGACTTCGAGGTGATCGCCATCAACGATGGCAGTCGCGACAACACCGCCGAGGTGCTCAACGCCATGGCCGCGCGCCACGACCGCCTGCGCGTGATCCACCTGGACCGCAACCTGGGCAAGGCCAACGCGCTGCGCATGGGCGCCCTCGCCGCGCAGTCGGAATACCTGGTCTGCATCGACGGTGACGCGCTGCTCGACGAGTACGCCGCGCACTGGATGATCTGGCATCTGACCTCGGGTCCGCGGGTCGGCGCGGTCACCGGCAATCCGCGCATCCGCAACCGCTCCACCCTGCTGGGCCGCCTGCAGGTGGGTGAGTTCTCCTCGATCATCGGGATGATCAAGCGCGCGCAGCGCGTGTACGGACGCATCTTCACCGTGTCGGGCGTGATCAGCGCGTTCCGCCGCACGGCCCTGCATCGCATCGGCTACTGGGCCGACGACATGGTGACCGAGGACATCGACATCAGCTGGCGCCTGCAGCTGGACCACTGGGACATCCGCTACGAGCCCAACGCGCTGTGCTTCATCCTGATGCCCGAGACCCTCCGGGGCCTGTGGCGGCAGCGCCTGCGCTGGGCGCAGGGCGGCGTGGAAGTGTTGCTGCGCCATGGCCGCGATTTCTTCAGCTGGCGCAAGCGACGCATGTGGGGCGTGCTGATCGAGTACCTGCTCAGCGTGCTGTGGGCCTACACCATGCTGATGATCATCGTGCTGTGGGCGCTGGGCAAGTTCATCGCCCTGCCGCCGGCGCTGTACGTGCACACCATCCTGCCCTCGTGGCACGGCGTGATCCTGGCGATGGTCTGCATGGCGCAGTTCGCCAGCAGCATCATCATCGACCGCCGTTACGAAACCCAGGTCGGCCGCAACTACTTCTGGATGATCTGGTACCCGATGGCGTACTGGCTGCTGAGCCTGTTCACCACCGTGGTCGCGCTTCCCAAGACCCTGTTGAAACGGCGTGGCAAGCGCGCCACGTGGGTCAGTCCTGATCGAGGTATCCGATGAAATACGATTCCCGCCTCATCCGCAAACCCTATGCCCAGCCGCGCCTCAAGCGCGCGGCCTGGGGCTTCGTCACCGCCGCCTTCTGGGGTCTGTACATTTACCTCTGGCTGCCGCTGGTCACCCTGATCCTGTGGCTGCTGGGCGTGCGCACCGCGTTCTTCGAGCTGTACACCCGCCAGCACCAGGTGGAACCGTTCCTGATTGTCGCCATTCCCGTCATGGCCGCGGTCTGCGCGCTGGTGCTGATTGGCTGGGCCGAGTACAACCGCTGGCGCTTTGCCTCGCAGGACCGTCGCAGCCCACAGGAGGATGTCCGCGTGGACGAGGTGGCGCAGCGACTGGGCGCCGACCTGGCGCTGGCGCAGCGGCTCGGCCAGTCCAAGGTCACCCTGTTGCACATGAACGAGCAGGCGATTCCGGAATCGATGAGCACGCCCGCGCTCGCGGCCATGCCGGCCGGCTGATCCCGCGTTCCGCAATCCCCGCGGAAAAGACGTTTCAGGACGGTGTGTCGCCCCGGCGGCACACCGTCGTACAGGCGCGATCGGCGATAATGCGCGCGATGAAATCCGCGCAACACCCTTCCCCCCCTTCCGGCACCCTGGCTCCCACCGCTTCGCTCTGGTCTGGCCGCGGCCTGATCCTGGCCGGCATCGTGCTGTCCGCGTTCAACCTGCGCACGGCGGTGACCTCGCTGACCCCGCTGCTGGATCAACTGGGCCATCTGTTCGGTTTCGGCGCCACCATGACCGGTGTGTTCGGCATGCTGCCGACCGCCGCGTTCGCCCTGTTCGGCGTGCTCACCCCGGGCCTTGCCCATCGCATCGGCCTGGAGCGGACCGCGCTGCTGGCGATGTCGCTGGCCGCCATCGGACTGCTGCTGCGCAGCTTCGCCGGGGGCAGCGGCGCGCTGCTCGCCGCGTCGGCGGTGGCGCTGGCCGGCATGGGTATCGGCAACATCGTGCTGCCGCCGCTGGTGAAACGCTATTTCGCCGACCGGGTCGGCACCGTCAGCACCCTCTACATCACCGTGCTGCAGGCCGGCACCATCCTGCCGGCGCTGCTGGCGGTGCCGGTGATGGCGGCGAGCAGTTGGCAGGTCTCGCTGGGCCTGTGGTCGCTGTTCGCGATGGCGGCGGCGTTGCCGTGGATCGGCGTGTTGTGGATCGAACGGCGCCACGACACGCCGATGGCGCAGGCGCATGACCAAGCGGTCAGCGCCAGCGACGAGGCACCGGAGCTGTCCTCGCCACCCGCGCATGGCCGGGTCTGGCGATCGCCGGTGGCCTGGGGCATGGCGCTGATGTTCGGCATGACCTCGCTGGTGACCTATTCGATGTTCACCTGGCTGCCCAAGCTGCTGATCGAAGCCGGGGGCAGCGAAGCGCTGGGCGGCACCATGGTCGGCCTGTTTTCCGCGCTCGGCCTGGTCGCATCGCTGACCATGCCCGCGCTGGCGGTGCGCATGCGCAATCCGTACTCGGTCGTGCTGGCCTGCGTCGCGTTCTACCTGGTCGCCTTCGCCGGCCTGCTGTGGGCGCCGATGGCCGCGCCCGCGCTGTGGGTCGCGCTGCTCGGCATGGGCCCCAGCACCTTCCCGCTGGCGCTGACGATGATCAATCTGCGCACGCGGACGCCCGGGGGATCGGCCTCGCTGTCGGGCTTCATGCAGGGCGTGGGTTACTCGCTGTCCTGCCTGGGCCCGCTGATGTTCGGCCTGCTGCACGAACACACCCACGGCTGGACCTGGCCGTTTGGCTTCCTGCTGCTGTGCATCGGCGTGCTGCTGATCGGCGGTTACCTGGCCTGCAAGCCGCGCTTCCTGGAAGACACCTGGTGAAGGGCCGGGATCCGGGATTGGGGATTCGGGATGAGTGCAAGCGTAGAACCTTGCATGCCCGACTGCTTCCCCTCCAACGCTCCCGCAGCGGAGCAAATCCGCTCTACAGCAGATCCGGATGGCGGACCTGGCCTTCGCCGCGGACCACGAAGCGTTCGACGGTCAACGATTCCGCGCCCATCGGGCCGTAGGCATGCAGGCGGGTGGTGGAGATGCCGATTTCCGCACCCAGGCCGAGTTCACCGCCGTCGCTGAAGCGCGATGACGCGTTGACCATCACCACCGCCGAACGCAGCGCCTGCACGAACCGCTCCGCGTGGCCGGCGTCGCCGGTGGCGATCACCTCGGTGTGGTCGGAGCCGAAGCGGCGGATGTGCTCGATCGCCGGCTCCAGGCCGTCCACCACCTTCACCGCGATGATCAGGTCCAGGAATTCGGCGGCGTAGTCGTCTTCGGTCACCGGCGACGCTTCCGGCATCGACATCCGTGCGACGTCGTCGGCGCGCACCTGCACGCCGCGTCCGCGCAACGCTTCCGCGGCCATCGGCAGGAAGGACGATGCGATGTCCCGATGCACCAGCAGGGTTTCCAGCGCATTGCACACCCCCGGCCGCGACGCCTTGCCGTCGAGCAGCAGGCGCAGGGCCAACCGCGGATCCGCGCTGGCATCCACGAACAGGTGGCAGACGCCCTTGTAGTGCTTGATCACCGGCACCCGCGCGTGTTCGGCGACGAACCGGATCAGCCCTTCCCCACCGCGCGGGATCGCCAGATCGATGACATCGTTGAGCTGCAGCAGTTCGACCATGGTCTCCCGGCGCAGGTCCTCGACCAGGGTGAGCGCCGCTTCCGGCAGGCCCTGCGCGCACAGGGCGCCGCGAAGCGCGGCGGCGATGGCGGTGTTGGAATGGATGGCCTCGGAGCCCCCGCGCAGGATCACGCCGTTGCCGGCCTTCAGGCACAGCGCGGCGGCATCGGCGGTGACGTTGGGGCGCGCCTCGTAGATCATCGCCACCACGCCCAGCGGCACGCGCATGCGCTGGATGTGGATGCCGTTGGGGCGGGTCTCCTCGCGGGTCACCTGGCCGACCGGATCCGGCAGTTCCGCGACTTCGCGCACGGCCGACGCGATCCCGGCCAGGCGTTTTTCGTCCAGCTTCAACCGGTCCAGCATCGCACCGGTGATGCCCTTGGCGGCGGCCGCCTCCATGTCGCGGGCATTGGCGGCGAGAATGGTCTCGCGCCCGTCCTCCAGCGCCTCGGCCATCGCCCGCAGCAGCGTGTTCTTGGCGGCAGTGGAGAGCTGGGCGATCGCCTGCGCCGCATCGCGGCATTGCAGCGCCTGTTGCTGGATGTCGCTCATCGTTTCCGGTTCCATTGCAGATAGTCGAAGGGCTGGCTCACAGCACGACCAGATCGTCGCGATGCACGACATTCTCGCCATAGGTGTAGCCGAGGATGCTCTCGATCTCGCGCGAGTGCCGACGGGCGATGCGACGGATGTCGATCGCCGAATACTGGCTCACGCCGCGCGCGATGCAGTGATCGCCGCCGTCGCGCAGGCGGACCTCGACCATGTCGCCACGCCTGAAATCGCCTTCGGCGCCGACCACGCCGCCCGGCAGCAGCGAGGCGCCGCGTTCGCGCACCGCGCCGGCCGCACCGGTATCGATCAGGATCGCCCCGGCTTCGACCGGCACGTTGCGCAGCCAGTACTTGCGCGCGGCGAGGCGGTTCTGCGCGGGCCGGAAGCGGGTGCCGTGCAGGCGGCCCGCCGCCAGCGCCGACAGGGTGCCGGCATGGGTGCCGTTGAACAGGCAGGTTTCGATGCCGGCCGCCGCCGCCTTGGCCGCGGCTTCCAGCTTGGTGTGCATGCCGCCGGTGCCGACGCCGCTGCCGGCACCGCCGGCCATGGCGAAGAAGGCCGGCGTCAGTGCTTCGACATCGAGGATGGGCTGGGCGTCCGCGTGCGTGCGCGGGTTGGCCGAATAGAAGCCATCGATGTCGGTGGCGATGAACAGCGCGTCGGCGTCGATCAGCGCGGCCACCACCGCGGCCAGGTTGTCGTTGTCGCCCAGTTTGAGCTCATCCACCGAGACAGTGTCGTTCTCGTTGACCACCGGCAGCGCGCCCAGCGCCAACAACTCCTGCAGGGTGGCGCGCGCGTTGAGATAGCGCCGTCGGTTGCGCAGATCGTCATGGGTCAGCAGCACCTGCGCGACCGGGCGCTCGAAGAACCGCTGCCACAGCCCGATCAGCTGCGCCTGCCCCAGCGCCGCCAGCGCCTGCCGCTCCGCCATCGCCGCGCCGCTCGCGGGCTTGCGGTGCAGCAGCCCGCGTCCCGCGGCGACCGCGCCGGAAGACACGATGACCACCTCGCGACCCGCCAGCAGGCTGGAGGAGACGAACTGGGCCAGATTGAGCGCGTGGCGCGGACTCAGTCCTTCCCCATCCGCGGCCAGCAGGCTGCTGCCCACCTTGAGCACCGCGCGCTTCCACGTCGGCAGGATCTGTTCGGCGAAGGGGGATATGGCCTGGCTCATGGACTCAGCGGGTGTTCCATTCGTGCACGGTGAGGACCGAGCTGCCGGTGATGGCCAGCGGGTCGCGGGCGGCAAGGGTGCGCGCCTCTTCCAGCGAGGCCAGGCCGGTCAGCAGATAGGCGCCACCGGTGCGATCGCTGAAGCCGCCGGTCATTTCCAGCAGGCCGGCTTCGCGAAGGCCGTCCAGAAAGGCGTGATGCGGGGCAATGACGTCCTCGCGGAATCCGGGCGTCCGCATCGCCATCACCAGGTAACGCGTCTTCATCGGTCGTTCTCCGGAACGGTCAACGGCGCAGGCACGCGGTCGCCATGCGCACGCGGCGACGAGATCACCAGGAAGCGGGTGTCGGCGCTCGAACGGTTGCGCATCCGGTGCGCCTGGCCCGGCGCGACGTGCAGGCCCTCGCCCGCGTCGAGCACGGACGTGACGCCTTCCACCTCGAGTTCGGCCTGTCCGGCCAGCACGTAGAAGAACTGGCGTGCCTGGAGGTGATAGTGGCGCACTTCCGCAGTGCCCGATGGCATCCGCTCCTCGATCACGCTCAGGCCGTCGTGCTTGAGCAGATGCCAGCCATCGCAGCCCTGGCCCCACGCGTAGTGTTCGGCATTGGCGCGACTGACCGGCGACATGGCTCAGCCTTCCAGCGCCTGCAGACGCTGGCGCAGCGCGTCCAGCCGCAGATCCGCGCCGGCGCCCGGCGACACCCGCGCGGCCAGGCTGCCTTCGGGGGTGCGCCCCTGCCCGGCCGTATCGGCGGCGGCGGCAGCGGCCTTGTAGGCCTCGCGGAACGGAATGCCCGCCATCGCCGCTTCCACCGCCACGTCGGTGGCGTACATGCCCGAGTCGATGGCCGCGCGCAGGCGATCCTCGCGCCATTCCAGATTGGCCAGCAGCGCCGGCAACAGTTCCAGCGCCAGCAGGCCACGGCTGAAGCCATGGAAGATCGCGCCCTTGCTGGCCTGCAGATCGCGGTGATAGCCGGAAGGCAGGGACAGCAATTGCTCGATCTCGGTGCGCGCGGCGGCGACGCTGGCATGGGTCGCACGCATCAGCTCGATCACATCGGGATTGCGCTTGTTCGGCATGATCGAACTGCCGGTGGTGTACTGCGCCGGCAGCGCGACGAAGCCGAACTCGGCGCTGGTGAACAGCGACAGGTCCCAGGCGATCCGGCGCAGGTCCAGGGTGGCCGCGCCCAGCGCTTCCAGTGCCGCCATCTCGAACTTGCCGCGCGAGAGCTGCGCGTAGATCGGACTGATCTGCATGCGGGCGAAGCCCAGCGTGGCGGTGGTGTGCTCACGGTCCAGCTTCAGGTTCACGCCATAGCCGGCCGCGGTGCCGAGGGGATTGGCATCGACCAGTGCGAGCGTGTCGCGCGCGCGGATGGCGTTGTCGATGAAGGCCTCGGTCCAGCCCGCCCACCACATGCCCGCCGAGGAGACCACCGCACGCTGGATGTGGGTGTAGCCGGGCAGCGGCAGGGAGTGCTCGGCCACCGCCCGCTGCAACGCCACCGTGGCGATTTCACGCGACAGTGCCGCCACGCGCGCCAGCTTCTCCTTCAACCACAGGCGGGTGGCGACCAGGATCTGGTCGTTGCGGCTGCGGCCGGTATGGATCTTGCGGCCGGCATCGCCCAGGCGTTCGGTCAGGCGCGCCTCGATGGCCGAATGTCCGTCCTCGTAGCGCTCGTCCAGCACGAAGCGGCCGGTGCGGAAGTCTTCCGCCAGCACCGCCAGTTCATGCGTGAGCCCGGCCAGTTCGTCCGCCGACAGGATGCCGATGCGCTGCAGGCCTTCGGCGTGCGCGGCGCTGGCCTGGATGTCATGCAGGAAGAACTCGCGATCCAGCAGCACGTCGTCGCCGGCCAGGAACCGCTGGATCTCGGCGTCGACGGTGACGCCGGGTTTCTGCCACAGCAGATCGCTCATGCCACATTCTCCCCGGCGTGGACCATGTCCATCGGTATGCTCTCCAGTTCGTCGAATCCGAAGGCGGCATTGAGATTCTGCATCGCCTGGGTGGCCGCACCCTTGAGCAGGTTGTCCAGGGTCGCCACCACCACCATCCGCTTGCCGCCCGGGGCCAGGGTGAAGCCGCCGAGTTCCACGCCATGGCGACCCGCGATGCGGCTCACCCACGGGGCATCGTCCAGCACCCTGATCAGCGGCTCGCCCGCATAGCGCTGCCGGTACAGGCCGCGCATGTCCTCGATCCTGACCGCCTGTTGCAAGTACAGGTTGACGGTCATGGTGATGCCACGGAAATGCGGCGCGACGTGCGGCATGAACTCCACCGGCACGCCCAGGTGCCGGCTGACCTCGCGCTCGTGCATGTGGTCGGTCAGCGCGTATGGCATCAGGTTGTCGCGCAGCAGTTCGATGTTGTTCTTGTCCGACGGCGTGGTGCCGGCGCCGGAGTAGCCGGAAACGCCGAAGCATTGCGGCGGACCGGCCAGTTGGTCCCGCACGGGCGCGATCGCCAGCTGCATGGCGGTGGCGTAGCAACCTGGATTGCTGATGCGCTTCTGCCCGGCATAGCCGCCACGGGTCAGCTCCGGCAGGCCGTAGTACCAGTCCTGGTTGAAACGGTAGTCCGCGGACAGATCCACCACCACCGTTTCCGGTGCCCGCGCGTCGATGGCGGCGACCAGTTCGGCCGCCTTGCCATTGGGCAGCGCCAGGATCACCGCATCGGCGCCCTTGCCGCCCACCTGTTCATGGCCCAGGTTCTCGTAGCGCAGATCGCCGGTGAAACCGGCGATGTGATCGCTCACCTTCTGCCCGTCCAGCTCGCGCGAGGACACGAACGCCAGCTCCAGGTGCGGATGGCGATCCATCAATCTGATAAGTTCGGCGCCGGTGTGTCCGCGCGCGCCGACGATGCCGACGGTTTTTCTGCTCATGGGGAAGACTCTTGCTGGGCCAGGCGCGAAAGCAGGTTGCGCTTCACCGCCGGCCATTCGTTGTCGAGGATGGAAAAGACAACCGTGTCGCGCGGACTGCCGTCGGCGTGGCGCCGGTGGTTGCGCAGCACGCCGTCCTGCTTCGCGCCCAGCCGGGCGATGGCCGCGCGCGAACGCTGGTTGAACCAGCTGGTTTCGAAGACCACGCTGATGCAGCCCAGCGTCTCGAAGGCATGGGTCAGCAGCAGCAGCTTGGTCTCGGTGTTGAGCCCGGTGCGCTGCACGCGCGGCGCGTACCAGGTGTAGCCGATGCTGACCCGCGGCACGCCCGGCTCCAGGTCATAGAAGCGCGTGCTCCCGACGATTTCGCCGGCCGCGTCACGCACCGCGAACGGCAGGATCCGCCCCTGCGCCTGGGTGGCAAAAACGCCGTCGAGATAGGCGTCCACCTCGGTCGCACGCGGCACGTTGGTGTACCAGAGGCCGGCCAATGCATCGCCGTCCAGGGCGGCGCGCAGGCCGTCGGCGTGTTCGCGCAGCAGCGGCTCCAGCCGCACGTGGCGGCCTTCCAGCCGTGGCGGCTGCCGCCAGGATTCGGGAAGCGCGGCCGCCATCTCAGTCCACCAGGGTAGGCTGGCGGGTGCGGCAATGCGCCACGCAGCGTTCGATATCGTCGAAACTCTCGATGCCGTACCAGAACACTTTCCACTTCTCCTGCTTGTAGCAGCCGTCGGATTCGGCGTAGTAGAAGATATTGACGGGATTGTTGTGGCGCGAACGCCAGAACAGCTGCGGATTCTCCTCGCGCATCACGTGCCAGACCGCCCTGCCCAGGCCTTCGCCCTGGGCATCGTCCAGGACCGCGAACTTGTCCAGGTAGGCGAATCCGTCCTCGCGGGTCAGGATCAGCGCGGTACGGTAATTCTCGCTGATATAGACGCGATGCGGCGTGGTGCGCTCGAAGTAATCCGGCAGCAGGCGGCGCCCGAAGCTCGATTCGATCAGCTCCCGCAGGCGCTGCCGGTCCACGCCTTCCCAGGAGTCGAAGCGCAGGACCCGTTCGCCGCGCCGCACCAGCGTGCCGGAACCGCGATGGGTGAACAGTTCCTTGGCCAGTTCCGCCGGCTTGGTGATCGACACCGACGACGTCAGCGGCAGCGTATCCAGCAGGTCCTTGATCTGCTCGATCTTCACTCGCATGCCACCGTTGATCCACGGCTGCGCCATCAACTCGTCGTATTCCGTGGACAGGTTGATCGAGTCGATCACCTTGCCATCGGCGTCCAGCAGGCCGCCGGTTCCGGTCAGGAAGATGATCTTGTACGGCTGCAGTACCTGCACCAGCTCGTTGGCGGCGAAGTCGGCGTTGATGTTGAGGATCTGGCCGCCCACGGTCTCGCCCATGCTGGCGATGACCGGGATGGAGCCGGCATGCAGGCTGGCCTCGATCGGCGCCAGGTTGATGCGGGTGACGTCGCCGACCAGGCCATAGGTCGCCTGGTCCTTGTACTCGGCCTCGAACACGCCCGAAACAATCGAGGTGGCACGCGCGCCACCCTGCTGCAACGCTTCCACCAGCGCCAGGTTCTGCTGCAGGAACACCTTGCGCACGATCGCCAGCACTTCCGGGGTGGTCACCCGCAAGCCGTTGACGGTCTGCTTGGCGATGCCGGCGGCCCCCATCTCCTCGTCCAGCTGCGGACCGGCGCCGTGCACGACGATCGGGGTCAGGCCGACTTCCTGCAGGAAGGTCAGCGAGGAGGTCAATGCCTCCAGGTCGTCGCGCAACACCGCGCCGCCCACCTTGACCACGGCGAAACGCTTGGCGTCCAGCTGCGAGAAGCGCTTGACGTACTGCGAGATCTCCTTGGCGCTGGCCATGCTGGACAGCAGCCGGATGATGGTCTGCCGGGTTTGCTTGTTCGATTCCATCGGTTCTGCGGGTCTCGGTTATGCGGTGAAAATCCGCTGCACGGTGGCGGCGTACTGTTGGAGTTGCTCGAGCGCGACCCACTCGTCGGCGGTATGCGCCTGGGCGATGTCGCCCGGGCCATACACCAGCGCGGTCAGGCCGGCCTGCGAGAACAGCGAGGCTTCCGTCCAGAAGTCGACCGCGTTGCCGACCGGCAGGCCGAGCTCGTCGGCCAGGTCGCGCGCGGCCAGCCGTCGCTCCTCCGCGCGGGCGACATCCCCGGACGGCAATGAAGGACCACGGAAGGTTTCCTCGTACTCGGCCAGCGCCTCGGGATTGGCGAACGCGCGGAACTGCGCATGCAGCGCGTCCATGTCCTGCGACGGCAGCGGCCGGAAGCCGAACCGCACCTCGGCGCTGGGCGCGATCATGTTGGCCTTGATGCCGCCTTCGACCCGGCCGATGTTGAAGCGCAGCCCGGTCAATCCGCCGAAGCGCAGGTGATGCTGGGCCTGGACATGGTCCAGCGCCGTGGTGCCCCAGCGCATCGCATTGTGCAGCGCGCTCAGCGACAGCGCGTTCTCGGCCGAAGCGTGGCCGGCCTGGCCCTTGAACGCCATCCGCACCGCACTGATGCCCCGGTGCGCCAGCACCGCCTGGCCCTGGGTGGGCTCTGCGATGATCGCCTCGGAGAATCCATGATCGCGGGCGAGGAACGCGGCGATGCAACGGGGATCGTTGGCTTCCTCGTCACTGGAGAACAGGAACGCCGCATCGCCCGTGGTCGCCTGCGCGGCGGCGATCAACCCGGCGGCCGCCCCCTTGATGTCGCAGGCGCCCAGGCCGATCGCGCGATCGCCCTCAATCCTCAGCGTCAGCGGATCGGCGGTCCAGGCCGGCGATGAGGGCACGGTGTCCAGGTGGACGTTGAACACCCGCTTCGGCTGCCCGCGCACTGCGAACAGCGACACCGCGCCGGCGCCATGGTCGATTACCTCGACCGTGAAATCCGGCAACTGCGCGCGGATGTAGTCGAAGATCCCGCCGGTGGTGATGGCGCGCGGCGGATTGCGGGTGTCGTGGGACACCAGTTGTTCGAGATGTTGGAGAACCTGGTCAAGCATGTAGGGGCACTCTGCAACGGGTAATGGCTCTGGTTTCGGAAGGGATATCCCTTCCCCTGCTGACGCGCCGATGACCTCGGATCGTCCTCCCGGCGAAAGCCGGGATCCATCTTGCGGCTGCTTCTTCACCTGGTGGCGGGAAGCCGATGGATTCCAGCTTGCGCTGGAATGACGGGACCTGTTTTCAGTGGCGCCGCGATGGGTTCGGGAACTCCGGTGGTCGGCTCAGCGGTTGATCTCCGCCCACAGCGTGCTGCTCATGCCAAACAGCTTGATGAAGCCTTCCGCCTCCTCCACGCCCCAGTCGGCCGACTGCGCGTAGGTCGCGCCCTTGGCATTGAGCAGGTGCGGCGACTTCACCGCCACCGCGTCGACGCGGGCGCCGCGGGTTTCCAGCACCACCTCGCCATTCACGGTCGCCTGCGAGGAGGCCAGGAAGGCTTCCAGGTCGGTCTTGATCGGATCGTGGAAGAAGCCTTCGTAGACCACCTCCACCCACTTGCGCGCCACGTCCGGCTTGAAGCGGTTCTGCTGCTTGGTCAGCACCGCTTCCTCCAGGGCGCGGTGCGCGGCCAGCAGCGCGACCAGGCCCGGCGCTTCATACACGATGCGGCCCTTCAGGCCGATGGTGGTGTCGCCGGTGTACATACCGCGACCCACGCCGTACGGGGCGAACAGCGCGTTCAACTTCGCCAGCAGCTGGGCACCGTCCAGCGCCTGGCCGTCCAGGCTCACCGCCTCGCCCCGGCTGAAACCGATGGTCACGCGAAGGGCCTGTTCCGGCCATTCGCTGCGCGGCGCGCACCAGCCGCGCGCGCCCTCGCCCGGGGCTTCCCACTTGTCGATCTCGCCGCCGGACAGGGTCACGCCCAGCAGGTTCTCGTTGATGGTGTAGCTCTTCTGCTTGGCGCGCACGCCGAAGCCGCGTTCTTCCAGGTACTGCTGCTCGTAGGCGCGGGTCTGGGTGTGTTCCTTCTGGATTTCGCGGATCGGCGCGACGATGCGGTAGTCGCCCGAGGCCTTGACCGCCAGGTCGAAACGGACCTGGTCGTTGCCCATGCCGGTACAGCCGTGGGCGATGGCATTGGTGCCGAGTTCGGCGGCGCGCTTGAGCGCGGCGTCGACGATCAGGTAGCGATCCGACACCAGCAGCGGGTACTGGCCCTGGTAGCCCTCGCCCGCCCACACGAAGGGCTTGACGAAGCCGTTCCAGATCGCCGGGCCGCCATCGACGGTGACATGGCTGGCCGCGCCCAGTTCGGCGGCGCGCTGTTCGATGTAGGCGCGTTCCTCGGCATCCACGCCGCCGGTGTCGGCGAACACGGTGTGCACGGCCCAGCCGCGTTCCTGCAGGTAGGGAATGCAGAAACTGGTGTCGAGGCCGCCGGAGAAGGCGAGGACGATGTCCTTGGAGCCGGGATTGGGGGTTGGGGATTGGGGATTCGTGGAGGCGTTCTGTTGCGACATGGGGTATCTCTCAGTTGAAGTTGGTCAGGGATGCGAGACCCGCGTTTGCGAATCTCCAATCCCGAATCACGAATCCCGGCCGCCCACCAGGGCGGCCATGATCGCCTTCTGCACGTGCAGGCGGTTCTCGGCCTCGTCGATGGCGATGCACTGCGGCGAATCCATCACGCCGTCGGTGGCCTTGACGTTGCGGCGCAGTGGCAGGCAGTGCGAGAACACGCCGTTGTTGGTCAGGGCCATCTTGGCCTCGTCGACGATGAAGTGCTTGTACTGGTCGCGGACGGGTTTTTCCGGTCCCCAGTTGCCGAAGAACGGCAGCGCGCCCCAGCTCTTGGCGTAGACCACGTCCGCGCCGCGGTAGGCGCTCTCGACGTCATGGCTGACGATCAGCGAACCGCCGCTCTCGGCCACGTTCTGCTCGGCCCAGCCCATGTAGCGCTCATCCAGCACGTAGTCCGGCGTCGGGCAGAGCAGGGTCACGTCCATGCCCAGGCGGGTGGCGATGGTCAGCGCCGAATTGGCCACGGCGGTGTTCAGCGGCTTGGGATGGTAGGTCCAGGTCAGCACGTACTTCTTGCCACGCAGATCGGTGGTGCCGAAATGTTCCTGCAGCGCCAGTGCGTGGGCCAGTTCCTGGCAGGGATGGGTGATCGTCTCCATGTTGATCACCGGTACCGGCGAATATCTGGCGAACGATTTGAGCACGGTGTCCTGGCGGTCGTAGGCCCAGTCGACGAACTTCGGGAACGCCCGCACGCCGATCAGATCGACATAGCGGCCCAGCACCTTCGCCACCTCGGCGATGTGCTCCTCGGTATCGCCGTCCATCACCGTGCCCAGGTTGAACTCGATCGGCCAGGCGTCCTTGCCCGGCTGCAGGACCACCGCGTGTCCGCCCAGTTGGAAGGCGCCCAGCTCGAAGCTGGTGCGGGTGCGCATGGACGGATTGAAGAACACCAGGGCAATCGATTTGCCCTTGAGCGCCTCGCCCAGCTTGTCCTGCTTGTATCGCGCCGCCTCCGCCAGCAAGGCATCCAGTTCGGCGCGGCTCCAGTCCTGCGTGTTCAAGAAGTGCTTCATTACGGCATCCTGGTTCGGGAATGTTGCGGAAATTCGGGGGACGGAAACGAAAAAACCCAGCCTCTGGCTGGGTTCCGTCAAGACAGGCGAAAACGTCCGGGCGACCCAGCTAGGAGCAGGATTCCGGTCGACGCGCACGCGAAGTCATGCCCGAGGCCTGGCGGGCCGCGCTGTCAGCGTGAGCGTGTGCGTTCATCTTCATAGGGGGCGCATCGTCGCATGTGCTGCGGCGCAGCGCAAGATTCAGGGGGCGGGCGCCTCGACCGGGGGCACGGTCGGCACGAAGGGCATCACCGAGATCCGGATCCGGAGGCGGTTGCCGGGGTCCTCGGCCAGGCGGGATCGATACTTGGTGCCCTTGTAGACGTAGTCCACGTCATAGGCGATGGGGCGACGGAATTCACGCTCCACCGGCACGCTGCGACAGTTGAGCCGGGCCGGCTCGGTGGACTGGCCCGCTTCCGCCCTGGCGTCCTCGGCCTGGGCCTTGGCTTCGTCGTCGCCGGAGAACACGCCCTTGATCGATTCCAGGAACCGCGCCCAGCGGCTCTGCTCCCTGGTCGGATGGACCGTGGTGGTCGGCAGCGTGGGCAACTCGTCGCAGACCTCTTCGGTCCGGCTGGCCCGCAGGGTCTGGTAGACCGGCTCGACGTTGAGCACCTGGGCGTAGTCCAGCCGCACGTTCTCCGCCTGGACCACACGCTCCTGCGCCATCGCGCCCATGGCGATCGGCAACATCAGCAGTGGCAGCAAGCAATGACGGAAACGAACCATGCGACCCGTTGGTGGAAATCCCTGCGCGCTAGTGTAGGCGACCAGGCTGGAGAGGGGCTGAACCATCCCCCTCGCGCCCAGCCAGGGGCCGTCCCGGCCCCGCCAGGCTGTAGAATCACCCGGCTTCCCCACGCCCCAGCCTGATGAGCCTGCGCCTCCACAACAACCTCACCCGCCGGGTCGAGGATTTCGTTCCCCTCGACCCCGCCTGCCCCACCCTGTATGTGTGCGGGCCGACCGTCTACAACTACGTCCATATCGGCAACGCCCGCGGCCCGGTCGTGTTCGGGGTGCTGGCGGCCCTGCTGCGGCGGCGCCATGGCACGCTGCGCTACGCCCGCAACATCACCGACGTGGACGACAAGATCAACGCGGCCGCGCTGGAACAGGGCGTACCGATCAGCACCATCACCGAGCGCTTCGCCGCCGCCTACCGGCAGGACATGGCCCGGCTGGGCGTCGCCCCGCCGGACATCGAGCCGGAAGCGACCGCGCACATTCCCCAGATCATCGCGATGATCCAGGACCTGATCGCCGGCGGCCACGCCTACGCGGCCGAGGGACACGTGTTGTTCGCGGTGGCCTCGTTCCCAGGCTACGGCAAGCTCTCGCGCCGGGATCCGGAGGAGATGCTGGCCGGCGCCCGCGTCGACGTGGCGCCCTACAAGCGGGATCCCGGCGATTTCGTGCTGTGGAAGCCCTCCAGCGACGAGTTGCCGGGCTGGGAATCCCCGTGGGGCCGTGGCCGGCCGGGCTGGCACATCGAGTGCTCGGCAATGGCCGCCGCCCACCTGGGCCAGACCATCGACATCCATGCCGGTGGCGTGGACCTGCAGTTCCCGCACCACGAAAACGAGATCGCGCAGAGCGAATGCGCGCACGGGGGCCAGACCTTCGCCCGGTTCTGGCTGCACAACGGCATGCTCAACTTCGGCGGCGCCAAGATGAGCAAATCGCTGGGCAACATCGAGCGTGTCCACGATCTGCTGGAACAGCATCCCCCGGAAGCCTTGCGCTATGCCCTGCTGTCGGCGCACTACCGGCAGCCGCTGGACTGGTCGGATGCGTTGATCGAACAGTCCGTGCGCACGCTGGACCGGCTGTACGGCACCCTGCGCGACCTCCAGGACGCTGGTGCGCCGCGTTCCGGTCAGGCCGCGATCCCGGTCGCGATCGAGGAAGCGCTCGACGACGATCTCAACACCCCGCTGGCGCTGGCCGAAATCGCCCGCATTGCCGCCGATGCGCGCAAGGCCGCCACGCCCGCCGAGCGTGCGCGCCTGCACGCCGAACTGCTCGGTGCCGGTTTCGCCCTGGGCCTGCTCCAGCAGGATCCGGCCGGGTGGTTCGCGCGTGGCGCGTCCGGCGACGACGACGCGCGCATCCAGGCGCTGATCGAGGAACGCGCCGCGGCCAAGCAGGCGCGCGACTTCGCCCGTTCCGACGCGATCCGCGATCAGCTCGCCAGCGAGGGCATCCTGCTGGAAGATACCCCGCAGGGTGTCCGCTGGAAGCGGGCCTGAGCCTTCCCTCCACCCCGGCGCCTGCCGCGCCGGGACAGGCGACCGACGTGTGTCGCCGCCCCCCTTCCCCGGAAGGGCGCATCCTCAACCGCCATGACCGACACCGCCTTCCCGCTCGAACCCACCGCCGCCGAGGCCCAGCAGGCCATCAAGGACGAATTCGCGTTCTTCGGCGACTGGGCCGAGCGCTACCAGTACCTCATCGATCTGGGCCGCAAGCTGCCGCCATTCCCGGAGGAGTGGAAGACCGAGGAGCATCGCCTGCTCGGTTGCCAATCGCTGGTCTGGATCGTTCCGCAGGGCGACGCCGATCGGCTGGAGTTCCGGGCGATCAGTGATTCGGCCATCGTGTCCGGGCTGATCTTCCTGGCCCTGCGGGTGTATTCGGGACGGCCGGCGGCGGAAATCCTCGCCACCGACGCCGACTACATCGCCGACATCGGCCTGGCCAAGCATCTGTCGCCTACCCGCAGCAACGGCCTGGCCTCGTTGCTGGCCTTCATCCGCGAGACCGCCGCGGCGGCCCGGTGAGCGCGGCGGGCAACTCCTCTCCGGTCAGGGCGCTGCTGCGCAATCGCGGGTTCACCACGGTCCTGGCCTACCGCATCCTGGCCCTGCTGTCCTACCAGATCGTCGCGGTGACGGTTGGTTGGCATATCTACGAACTGACCCGCAACCCGTTCTCGCTCGGCCTGATCGGCCTGGCCGAAGTGCTGCCGTTCTTCTGCGTGGCGCCCTTCGCCGGTTACCTGGTCGATCACCTGCCCCGCCGCAAGCTGGGCATGGCCGCATGCGCGGCCCTGACCCTGACCGCGGTGATCCTGGTGTTGGCCGCGACCGGCTGGCTGCCAACCACGCGGCTGTGGCCGATCTACGCGGCGATCGCCCTCACCGGCATGGCGCGCTCGTTCCTGAGCCCGATCTACAACGCCCTGTTCGCCAAGGTGCTGGCGCGCGGGGACTTCGTGCGCGGCGCCGGCCTGGGCACGGTGATCTTCCAGGCGGCGATGGTCACCGGCCCGGCCATCGGCGGGCTGCTGGTCGGTTTCGGCGGCAACGCCCTGTCGTACGGCGTTGCGGCGCTGCTGGCGGTGCTCGCCGGCAGCGTCCTCGCGCGGCTGCGGGTGGAGGAACCCGGTCCGCCGGAAACCAGCCTGCCGATTTTCGCCAGCATCGCCGAAGGTGCGCGCTTCGTCTGGGGCAACCAGATCATGCTGGGCGCGATGGCGCTGGACATGTTCTCGGTCCTGCTGGGCGGCGTGGTGGCGATGTTGCCCGCCTTCATCCACGACATCCTCCAGCATGGCCCGGAGGGCCTGGGCATCCTGCGCGCGGCGCCGGCGCTGGGCTCGGTTTGCGTGGGCGTGTGGCTGGCGCGGCGGCCGCTGCAGCAGCACGCCGGCCGCGTGCTGATGTTCGCGGTGGCCGGGTTCGGCCTGTGCGTGATCGCGTTCGGACTGTCGCGCAGCTTCTGGCTGTCTGCGCTGATCCTGCTGGCCTACGGCATGTGCGATGGCGTGTCGGTGGTGGTGCGTTCGACCATCCTGCAATTGTCCACGCCGGACGAGATGCGCGGCCGGGTGTCCTCGATCAACGGCATCTTCATCAGTTCATCCAACGAACTGGGCGCCTTCTATGCCGGCACCATGGCACGGGTGCTGGGCTTGATTCCGGCGGTGCTGCTGGGCGGCTGCGCGATTCTCGCGGTGGTCGCCACCACCGCCTGGCGCGCCCCCCGCCTGCGCCGGCTGGATCTCAAGGATCTGCATTGAGCCGGCCGATCACCTGCGCGGCTCAGAACGTGCAGGCATCCCAGCCTTGCGGGGTCGCGGTGGTCGAGGGGCCATTGAAGTTCTCCTTGAAGGCCGTCTGCGCCCAGCGGTCGGCTTCGTAGCGCTCTTCCGGAGGCAGATTGGCCGCGACCGCGGCGATCTGCCGATCGAGCTGGGCGGTGCGATGGGATTCCGCGCCCAGCCGGTACAGCTTCAGATAGCGGTAGTGTTGTGCCGGATCCGGTCCCAGCATGCCGGCCAGCATGCCCTGCGCGCCCGGTTCATAGGCCCGCTGCAACAAATCCACCACCCTCCAGTCACCCGCGGCGACACCGCTCTCGATCATCGCGGTGGCATCACGGCGATAGCTCTGCAGGATGCCCGGGTTTTCAAGCAGGCTGCGGACGTCGTACAGCGGCCCCTGGCCGAGATAGCACGCGCGCGCATCGGCATCGCCGAGCCGGGCGGCCTGGGCGATGTTCGCCACCAGGGTGTCGAGCATCTTGTCATCCACGCCGGCACACAGTTCCCGGCTCTTGCCCGCGGTCTGCCGGCGCACGTCCATCGCGTCCAGCAAAGCCTGGTAGGTACGAAGCTGGGCTGCATTCATGCCTTCGGTCCTGCGTTCGAGCAAGGTGTTGGTCGTGCCTGCGTTGTTCCATTCCGCGGCGCGCAGGCGACTGCAGCGATCCAGATCGTGGACCAGTCGTCGCGCCGCGTCGGCATCGCCCGCGTTCGCGCGGGCCTGCAGATCGGTGAACGTCGTCCCGAGCGGCTGCGTGGGCGGCGGCAACGGGCCTCCTTTTCGCACCTGTACCGGCGATGTCGCCAGACCGGGCGCGGAAACGGCGGCCGCCGGCACGCCCCTGCCATCCGCTCCGGAGGCAAGTGGCGAGGCCGGCATCGCGCTCCAGCGTCCGAGTGCGTAGACGCCTGCGACCGCCACCAGTGCGGTGCAGGCCATGATCAGGTGCTTTCGCTTCATGTGCCGCTTCGCTCCATCGCCCTGTCCTCACCCATGTCCATCATCACCCCGCGTCAGTCCTGCGGGAACACGCAGGGATCCCGATCCAGGCCCGGCGCGTCGACCGACGATCGCCCATTGAAGTCCCGGCGGAACGTGGTTTCCGCCCAGATCTCCGCTTCCGAGCGCTGCTCCGGCGAGAGACGGGCGGCAGCCACCGCCAGTTGCTGGTCCAGCGCGGCGATGTCACCGGGCCCGGCGCCAAGCCGGTACAACTTGAGATAGCGGAAATGACGTGCGGGGTCGGGCCCCAGCACGCCGGCCAGCAATCCTCCGGCGTCGGGCTGGTAGGCGTTGCGCAGGATGTTCACCACCGTCCAGTCGCCCGCCGCCATGCCGGCGTCGATCAAGCCCGGAACACTGCCCCGGAACTGATCAAGCCATTCGGGATGCCGTGCGAGTGCGCGGCTGTCGAAGCCCGGGCCCATCGCCAGGTAGCAGGCACGGGCATGGGGCTCGCCGAGCTGGGCGGCGCGCCTCATGCTGGGCACCAGGGTGTCCAGGGTCGCCGCATCCGCACCGGCGCAGCGCTCGTTGATCCGCTGCGCATTCCGTTCGCGCGATTCGATGCCGTCGAGCTGCGCCCGATAGTTTTCCAGTTCCGCCGGCGTCATGCCGCGGGTCTGCGCTTCCAGCAGTTCGTTGGCCAGCAGCGCGTTGCTCCAGTCCGAGGCGCGCAGGCGATGACACAGGTCCAGGCTGCGATACAACCGGGTCGATGCGGTGAGATCACCGGCATCCGCGGCCGCCTGGAGTTCGGCTAAGTAACCCCGTGCGGCGCCGCGGCCCGGCACGGCGGACAAGGCCTGTTCCGGGTCCCGCCGGCCCGCCGCTTCCACGGATGCGCCGACATCTACTCCCTCCGCGCCATCCGCGCCACTCCTTGCCAGTCGTAGCTGCGAACGTCCCAGCCAATAGGCGCCGGCGAGCGCCAGCAGGATCAATGGAACGATGAGATGGATCTTGCGCATGGATCAGCAGCATACGCGCAGGGCGGCCATCCCTGGCCGCCCTCCGCCACCGTTCCCTGGTAATGGCATCCTGCCCTGCCGGCCTTTCGCGCCGTGCATCCGTTTACTGCTCGCTCCCCAGCACGAAGGCCGAGGCGGCGATCGCGGCATCGCTGTTGAGCACTGCGGTGTTCTTGCCGGCCGCCGATGGCAGGCCCACCTTCAGGTTGACCGCGCCGGAGACCAGCGATTCCAGGATCGGTGTGAGGATCGGCAAGCCGAGCGCGATGTTGCCGCAACCCGTGACCGCGGGCACCGAGAACGCGTTGTCGACGAACGTGGCATCGGTGATCTGCAGGTAGCCGATGAAATTCTCTTCATCGGTGATGATCGTCTCGACCGTGCCGGGGCTGCCCGCAATGGGCTGATTGGGCGCTGGCGGCTGGGTGGTGCCGGTCTGCAGTTTGATCAGGATCGGGTTCTGCGGCGATCCGATGTAGCAGTTGTTGCCCAGGAACGGGTTCTGCAGGCGCACGCGCACCGCCAGTTGCGCCGCGGTGGGATCGCTGCCGTCGGTCGGCGGAAACAGTGCGTTGCTGAAATTGGTCTGCGCCGGCGCCACCGGTTCCATCGTGGCGGTCACGTCATTGACGGTGGCCACGATCGCCCAGAACGCGGTCCACAACGGGCCGGGCCAGTTGGGCGCCGGATTCATGATGCCCAGCAAGCCGCCCGGCACCTTGGCCGGAGGCGACGAAAGCGTCGGCGCGCCGACCGCCTGGTACAGCGGCGAGGGTCCCAGGTTCTCAACTCCTCCCTGCAGCACGATGGGCTTGTCGATCGGCAAGGTGGTGTTGCCGATGACGAACACACCCGAATGGGTGGTGTTGATCACGCAGGATCCCACCATGGGATTCGTGTAGGGACAATACTTGAACATCGCGTACGGGCCCGAAGGCGTCCCGGCGTGGGCGGCGGGGACGGCGGCGAGGCCTGCCAGCACCGCGGCGAGCGCGAGGGGAAACGAAGCTTTCGACATGACGAACTCCGGCGTGGTGATCCGGTCTGCCCGGATCGGCGATGGGACGGAAAGTTGCTCAGGGGGCTGCCTCGATGCGTGGGACCGTGGCGGGAGGGGCGCGCCACGGGCGGCATCGCCCCTGGGGCAGCCCCCTGGCAGTGAACGCGCTAGATCACGGAATCACCCGTGCCGCCGGATAGCCGGTGGTGCGCAGATGGGTGGGCGCCGTCGATGCGACGGCGCAGGCGCCGAGGGTTCCGCTGAACTGGATGCTCGCGGCCGTGCTGGACGAGCCGTTGGTCAGAGCCACGTTGGGCAGCGGCACGCGCCCGCCAGCGCTCGGACAGTTCGCGTTGAGCGGCGCGGGAATGAACACGTTCACGCCACTGGCCGTCGTCGTCGTGCTGGCGGTATCGCCGATGGTGAGGGTGGCGCCGGAGCCGCTGGTCGCGGTGACACTGACCTTCCACGGCAGGCCACGCGGCACGATCGCCGCGCAGGCGGCGCTGCCGCCGAAGCTGACGGCGGTGATGCTGGCGACGCCGCCACTCACCACGACGGTGAAGTCCGCCGAAGCGCACGGCAGGTTGTTGCCGAAGTAGGACGCGGTGGTGGTGCCGACGAAATGGGTCGTGCCGTCACCCCAGGTGCTGCCGGTCAAGACCTGGAAAGTGGCTGCGGATGCCGATGCGGCGCCGAACAGCGCGGCAGCGGATACGACTGCGAGCATGCTTACCTTGAACTTTGACATGGTGCCTTCTCCGATGGAGGGTTGCTGGTGTATTTGAATGCGGACGCACCCAAATGGCTGTTTCCTGTTTGAAGCGCATCGTGTCGCCGGGTGGCTGCGCGATGACATCATCGGCGCACGGTGCCTGGCGTTTTTTTCCGGTTCCGCGTCGACCTGTGCAGGCATCTCCCTTGCTCAGAAGAATCCCTTGCGGATGGACAATCCGATGATCCGCGGATCCTGGATGAACACGTTGGAGGTCAAGCCGGTGTCGTCGCTGTTGAGGAAGGTGCCGGTGATGGCTTCCTCGTCCAGCGCGTTCTTCACGTACAACTGCACGGTCAGATCGGTGGCGGGCTTGTACCAGGTCAACGACAGGTTGACGTTGCCCCACTCCTTGAGCCGATCGATCCGATCCTGGTAGATACGCGCCCAGCTCCTGCCCTGGTAGTACAGGTCCGCGCGCAGGGTCAGCTCACTGTCGGCCAGCAGGAACGTGTACTGAGGGCTCAGGCTGACCGTAATGTGCGGTGCGTTGGGCAGTTCATTGCCACCGACGTTCTTGGCGAAGCCCGCGCCGCCGTTGGGCGCGTCGGTTTCCGGGTCGTAGTACGCGCCGTCCAGCAGATAGGCATATTGGCCCGGCCCTCCGTTGACACCGCGGTTCGCCGTGAAGCCGCCCGTCGCGGTGTAGTAGTTGAGGGTGCAGAAGCTGTTGAGGAAGCCGGCGTTGCTGTACATCTGGTTGAACGGGTCGGCGAAGTAGTTCTCCAGCGCCAGCGCCACCAGCGCGGTGGGCGCGATGCAGTTCGACGCCATCTGCATCCAGGGGCGCACGGTGGTCCATTCCGGATTTCCCGCGGTCCGGTCCATCACGTCGATCGAGTACTGGTTGGCGCCGATGCGGCTGCGCAGCAGGCCCACGTTGCCGCTGAGCTGGAAGGCGTCGGTCGGCCGCCATACCAGTTCGAACTCGGCACCCCAGGTGCGCGCATCGAAGTTCTCGTTGAGGGTGGCGCGATCCTGGATCTGCGAGACCTGGTAGTCCTTGTAGTCGTTGTAGAACGCGGTGGCATTGAACATCAACTGCCCGTCCGCCAGCACGTTCTTGGTGCCGATCTCGAACGCATTGACGTATTCCGGCTGGAATACGGGATTGCGCTGTTCGAAACTGAGCGACCTGGGATCCGCACCAACACCCGGCGAGTTGGTGCCGCCAGCCTTGTAGCCACGCGACACAGAGGCATAGACCAGGGTGCTGTCGGTGAACGACAGGTCCGGCGACCAATCCAGCACCAGGCGTCCGGTCGGCTTGGTCCAGGTCTGGCGGATGTCCGGACTGGCCGGATAGCCGTAGCCGGTGTAGCCGCCGAACAAGGGGTTGTCGCCGCCATTCGAATTGCCCAACAGGGTCTGACTCAGATAGGGCGTGGTGGTCTTGCGGTCGCGGGTGATGCGCAGGCCCGCGGTCAGGCGCAAGGTATCGGACAACTGCCAGTACCCTTCGCCGAAAATCGCTGCCGACCTTGTCTTGGCGACATTGCGGCTGCGGAAATAGTTGTGCCCCTGTCCATCGATGGCGCGCAGTGGGTTGGGGTCCATGTACACGCAAGGGACCTCGATGCCCTGGTTCGGGTCGAACCGGGTCGCGCTTCCGGCCGGGCAGTTGCCTGGCGCGGTGCCGCCGCCGTTGCCATTGAAGAACAACTGCGTCAGCGCGCTGAACACGTTGTTGAACACGTAGTAGCTTTCATCAATCTCGTATTCCAGGTAGTTGGCACCGACGCTGAAGTTGAACTTGCCGTCAAACGCCGATTGCAACCGGAACTCCTGCGACCACTGCGTGCTGTAGGCGTCGACCAGATCCACGCTCAACATCCGGTTCGAACAGCCCAACTGCGGATCGCAATAAACCCCGCCCGGCGTGGCCGGATAGGCCGGCCCCAGGGTGAAGTCCGGCAGGAACTGCTGAGCATCGTTGCTGTCGTTGAAAATCGGATTGGACTGGAACCTTCCATAGTCCTGGGTGGAGTAGTAGCGATCACGCGTGTACAACGTCTGCGATACCAGATCCAACTGGTCGGTCAGGCCGAAATCGAGGTTGATCTGCACGACGTCGTTCTTCGCCTCGAAGCGAGGATCGTAGGTCGTGGCTATTTCGCGCAGATCGGTCGACTGGCGCAAACCGGCATAGGGATCGACGCCCAATGGCAGCAGCGGCACGCCGCCTACCGGAAACCCATTCTCGTCCAGCAGCAAACCCAGGATCACCGGTGACGCACCCAGGATGTAAGGCAGACTCGCGGCATTGGGCACGCCGAACGCATCGTTGCCATACAGCGAGCCGTCCCTGCAGGACTGGCTGAGATAGTTGCGGGCATTGCCGAAGGTCGGCTCGTAGCCGCCGATGCTCGCCGGTCCGGGATCGTTGTGGCAGATCTGCTTGCCGGTGCGGGCGCGCATGTCGTCTTCCTGGAAATGCTCCCAGGCCAGGCTGGCGCCGAACCGATCGCTGGGTCGGAAGGTCGCCGACAACCGCGTGGTCATCAGGTCGCGGTCATTGACGTCCTTTCCGGTGACCGTGTTGTGATCGTAGCCATCGCGCTTGGTGTACTGCGCCGCCACGCGGAAGGCGAAGGTTTCGCTCAGCGGCACGTTGACCATCGCGTTGACCCGGCGCGAATCGTAATTGCCGAGTTCGGCCTTCACGCTGGCATCGAAGCCTTCCGGGTCGGCCAGGTTCGGGATCATGTTGACCACGCCCGCGGTGGCGTTGCGCCCGTACAGCGTGCCCTGCGGGCCGCGCAGCACTTCCACGCGTTCCACGTCCAGGTACTCCTGCTCGAACAGGCGGTTGCGGATCATCGGTGTGCTGTTGAAGCTGACCGCGACCGCCGGATCGGTGGTCACCGACAGCGCCTGGGTGCCGATGCCGCGGATCTGGAAGTTGTAGCTGGCGAAATTGGTCTTGGAGAAGGTGACGTTCGGCGTGGCGGTCACCAGATCGCCGCCGGTCTCGATCTTGCGATCATTGAGATCATCACCGCTGAACGCGCTGATGGCGATGGGAACCTTCTGGATGTTCTCCACCTTCTTCTGCGCGGTGACCACGAGGGTGTCCAGCGTGGTCTCGCCACGTCCTTCAACAGCCTTTGTCGCGGCTTCGCTTGCAGTCTGCTGGGCCACCGTCCCGGAGGTCGTCACCGACTGCAGGGCGGCGACCTCCTGTCCGTTTCCCTGCGGCCCGCCCGGCTTGTCCCGCCTCGCCGCCGCTTCGCGGGCAGCCTGCGCGGGATCCTTGATCAGGATCGCCCCCGACGGACTGACGGTATAGGTCAGCCCGGTACCTTCGAGCAGTTCTTCCAGTGCCTGCGTCGGCGCCTTGCTGCCGACCACCGCGCGCCCGCTCCTGCCGACGGCCAGTTCAGGCGAGTACAACAGTTGCTTGCCGCTCTGGCGCGCGTAGTCGGACAGGGCCGCACTGAGGGTCTGCTGGGGTATCTCGAATCGCGCCGGTGGGTCCGTGCCGTCACGCGCCTGCGCCGCGAGTATGGGCGACAGGGCCAGTGCCAGGGCGCAGGGCCTGAGCACGCGCTTTGCGAATCGAGACGAACGGACTCCCATGCTTCCTCCCCGAGTTTTTCCGATGGCGCGTGCGCATCGTCATGGCGACGCACTTCCATACAGACGCGCACCCGCGCGAAACCCGAACCATGATCGGAAAAAAAGATCATCGTCCGGAATACTGGACTCGCGAGGACTGTTTTGCGGCGCAGCAATGGCTGCTCGCGCCACCGGCTGCAACCGCAACCGGGTCATCCCATGCGCATGACGGCGCCGGACGCGCGCGCTTATCGGGGTCGCGATTCGAGCACCACGCGCTCGTCGTCGCGTGGATCGCGCTGGATCGGAAAATAGCTCGTCAACGCCTCGACGAAAGTGTGGGTGTCGCCGGCATTGAACGCCCCGCTGATTTTCAGCGAAGCCAGTTGCGGATCGCCAAGCACCACCTTCCTTCGCGAATAGCGGTTCATCTCGGCCACCGCGGCATCCAGCCGTTCGTTCTCGAACACGATCTGGCCATTGCGCCAGCTGACCACGCGACCGACATCGGCAACCCGCACCAATGGACGCGCTCCGCCCGCGGCAACGAATTGCTGCCCGGGATGCAGTTCGGCCAGGGTCGCGACATTCGCGCCCGCCGACGCCGCGCCCTTCTCCGTCGAGACGCCCACGCGGCCTTCCAGCAGCGTGACCTCGAACAGGCGTTCCCCAACCCGGACGTCGAATTCGGTGCCCAGCGCGGTCACCCGCTTTCCACCCGCGGTGACCACGAACGGTCGCGAACGGTCCTTGGCGACCTTGAACAGCGCCTGCCCGCGTTCAAGGGTGACCGCGCGCAGGTCGTCGCGGTAATGCACGGACAGCCGGCTGTCGGTATTGAGGGTCACCACCGACCCGTCATCCATCGTCACCACGCTGCGCTGGCCAACAGCCGTCTGATAGACGTTGCCGGCCAGGGTGTCACCCGTGCCGGAAAACACGCGGCGGGCGGACTCCGGCCGCAATGCGATGAAGCCGATGCCGACGAGCAGCAGCACCGATGCGGCCAACGACAGCCGTCGCCACCGTCGCGAGGAACGCAGCCGTCCCTCGGCCACGCGCGCCAGCGTCTCCCTGCGCAGCGATTGCATTTCGGGCGAATCCGAGAGCGTCCGTACCCAATGATTCGCGGCCTGGACGCGACGCCAGGCCGCCGCGTTCTCCGGCGCCCGCGCGTACCAGGCCTCGAACTCCTCGCGCGGGCGCGCCTGGTCGGGCGCGTCGCGCAGGATCTCGCTCCAGCGCGCGGCCGCCTCATCGGCGTTGTCCGCCGTGAAGTCCATCGCCCAGGTCGTTGGAGGATTCCGCGGGTTCATGGATGCGTTTCGTCAGCCTCTGGTGTTTCCTTGTCCGGCGAAGGTCATTCGCCCCCCGGTGTCCCGCCCAATGCCCCGCCCAACCGGGCCAGCGCCTTGGCCATGTGCTTCTCGGCAGCCCGGACGGAGATGCCCAGCATGACCGAGATTTCAGTGTATTTGCGCTTTTCCATGGTCCGCAGCACGAAAACATCGCGGGTCCGTTCGGGCAGGCTCCGCAGGACGGCGGTCATCACCCGGACCGCCTCCTCCCCCAGTAAGACGCGCTCCGGCGAAATATCCGTAGCCGGCTGGTGAAGATCCTCGTCGAACGACTCCTGGACATCCATCGCCCGGACCTTGCGCCGGCGAGCCCAGTCGCGCAGCACATTGGCCGCCACCTGGAAGACGTACTGTTCCACGTGCTCGATGGCGCCGCCGCGGGCGCGCCTCAGCAGATGCAGGAACACCTCCTGGGTCAGGTCGTCCACCTCGCTGGCATCCCTGACCCGCTTGGCGAAGAAACCGCGCAGCGGCGCCCGGTAGCGAAGCGAAATGGCGTGCAGCAGCTCGTCGCGTCCGTCATTGCCCTCGTCGGCACGGGGATTGCCCTGGGCGAATGGCGAAGGATCGGACACCGGCAACCCCTGTCTGGCGATCGTTTCCAACGGGAGGACATCCGACCTCGCCGGCGGCTTTCGGGCCATGCCGGGACGCTGCATACGGTCGGGTACGTGCCCAGACTCTAGGCCCACATCCACGACCGGCGCACGTTGCGCCGCAATAACCGGTTGCCCAGGGGCCATATCGACGTGACCCACCCAACGGCCGACCGTGCGCGGCCGGGCGCCGGACAGCGGGCGTCAGCCCTGCCACTCCCGGTAAAGACCTTCCTCGCCCGGCGGCCGCAGCGCGGCCAGGCGCAGGTGGGCGTGCGCGGTCGGCGCCCGCGCCATTTCCTGGTAGATCGCGCCGGTGGACAGCCCGTAGGGCTCGCCATCCTCGTTCGAGTAGGCGAACCAGGCTTCGCGGATGCCGCACAGGTGCATCGCCGCCAGGCACATCGGACAGGGATGGCCGCTGGCGTAGATCACGCAGCCGTCCAGCCGCGGGGTTCCCAGGCGCTGGCCGGCCTGGCGTATCGCCAGCAGTTCGGCATGCGCGGTCGGATCGTGATCGCGGTGGATGCCGTTGCCGGCACGGGCGATCACCTCGCCCCTGCGGACCAGCACCGCGCCGAACGGGCGTCCGCCTTCGGCGATGTTGGCGCGCGCCAGGGCCAGGGCCTCGCGCATGAAGTCTTCGTGGTCCATGTCGCCTCCTGTGCGGTTCGCGCAAAAAGCAAACCCCGCCAGGGCGGGGTCTGCACGGGTTCGACAGCCGACGCCGGTCAGTCGCCCTGCTGCTTCTGCATGTGTTCCCAGCGTTCCTGCGCGTCGATGGTGCGCTCGGCGGTCAGGCGCGCTTCCAGGCGCTCCAGGCCGATTTCCTCGCCGGTGTCGACGCAGTAGCCGTAGTCGCCGGCGTCCAGGCGCTTGAGCGTGCTGTCGATCTTGCCGATCAGCTTGCGGTAGCGATCACGGGTGCGCAGTTCCAGCGAGTTCTCGGTTTCACGGGTGGCGCGCTCGGCTTCGTCGCCGATGTCGCGGACCTCGTCCTTCAGGTTCTCGATGGTCTGCTTGGATTCCTCGACCAGATCCGCACGCCACTGCAGCAGGCGCTGGCGGAAATATTCGAGCTGGAGCGGACTCATGTACTCCTCGTCCACGGTGGGCTTGTAGCCCTGGGGAACGATCGGGCGACCGGTGGCATCGTCGGTCTTGTACGGCACCACCTTGAATTTTTCCCGGACGACGGGAGCCTGCGGCTTGGCGGCCACGGCCACGGCAACCTTGCCGGTGGAACGGGGAGCGATGGCAGGCTTGCTGGTCACGGGGGCGGGATTGGCGGTCTTGCTGGTCGTTTTCGGTGCGGGCACTGGCTTTGCGGGGGATGGAGCCTTGGCCACCGGTGCGGGCTTGGCGTCCTGCCGGGGTGCGGCAGGTGCGCTCGGGCGCGGTGCGGGGGCCTTCGGGGGAGCAGTCTTGGCCGGAGCCGGCTTGGGGGCGGGCTTCGGTGCGGATTTGGTCTTCGGTGCTGCGACGGGAGCGCTCTTCTTGGCCACGGCCTTCTTCGCCACCGGTTTGGCGGCGGGTTTGGCTGGTGCCGGCTTGGCCTTGGCGACGGCAGGCTTGGGCGCGGCCTTCTTCGCTACCGGCTTGGCGGCCGGCTTCTTGGCCACGGCCTTCTTGGCGACGGGTTTGGGCGCCGCCTTCTTGGCCACCGGCTTGGCGGCCGGCTTCTTGGCGACAGCCTTCTTCACGACAGGCTTCTTGGCGACGGGCTTGGCGGTTTTCTTGGCGGCCTTGGCGGCCTTCTTTGCAGGTTTCTTAGCAGCCACGAACAGCGCTTCCTTGTTCTTCCCGAGCATCGGGAAAGCGCGACTTTATAGCCTACCCTGCGGGCAGCGGCAACCCAACACGGTTATCATCCGGACATGATCGGCCAGGTACTCATTGCTGTCCTGCGGGTATACAAGCGCTTCATCAGCCCGCTGCTGGGTCCGCGCTGCCGTTTCGTCCCGTCCTGCTCGGAATACGCGATGGAAGCCATCGCCCGTTTCGGTCCGATGAAAGGCGGCTGGCTGGCCGCCCGGCGCATCGGCCGCTGCCATCCCCTCCACCCGGGCGGCCACGATCCGGTGCCTCCCGCGCATGCCGATTCCCCCTCCTCCGCCCCTTGTCCAGGAAAGCACTGATGCCCTCTACCCTCATCGTCAATGCCCGGATGGCCAGCGAAGGCCGCGAATTCGAAGGCGACCTGCGCATCGAGAACGGCCGGATCGCCCGCATCGGCAGCGGCCTGTCGGCCGGCGCGGATGAAAAGGTCGTCGACGCCGCCGGACGCTGGCTGTTGCCGGGCATGATCGACGACCAGGTCCACTTCCGCGAGCCCGGCATGCCACACAAGGGCGACATCGCCACCGAATCGGCCGCCGCCGTGGCCGGTGGCCTGACCTCGTTCATGGACATGCCCAATACGGTGCCGCCCACCCTGGATTCGGACGCGCTGGAAGCCAAGTACCAGCGCGCCGCCGGACGCGCCTGGGGCAACTACGGGTTCTACCTGGGCGCCAGCAACGACAACCTGGAGGCCATCCGCGCCCTGGATCCGAAGACCGCGCCGGGCATCAAGGTGTTCATGGGCGCATCCACCGGCAACATGCTGGTCGACAACCCGGAAACCCTGGACGCGATTTTTCGCGAGGCGCCCACTCCCATCATCACCCACTGCGAGGACACGCCGACCATCGACGCCAACATGGCGGCGTTCCAGGCCCGCTACGGCGATGCGCTGGGGGTCGAACACCACCCGGACATCCGCAGCCGCGAAGCCTGCATCAAGTCGACCCGGCTGGCGCTGGAACTGGCGCGCCGGCACGACACCCGCCTGCACGTGCTGCACATCTCCACCGCCGACGAACTGGCCCTGTTCACCCCTGGCCCGCTGATCGATGCCTCCGGCAAGCGCAAGCGGATCACCGCCGAGACCTGCATCCACTTCCTGCGCTTCGACCGCGCCGACTACGCGCGCCTGGGCAACTTCATCAAGTGCAATCCGGCGATCAAGGACGCCAGCGACCGCGAGGCGCTGATCAAGGCGCTGGCCGACGACGTCATCGACGTGCTGGCGACCGACCACGCCCCGCACACCCTGGAGGAGAAATCCAGGCCCTACGCGCAGGCACCATCCGGCCTGCCGCTGGTGCAGTACGCGCTGGTGGCGGCGCTGGAACTGGTCCACGAGGGCCGCGCCACGATGACCGAGATCGTGCAGAAGGTGTCGCATGCACCGGCACAATTGTTCGACGTGCGCGAACGCGGCTTCCTGCGCGAGGGTTACTGGGCGGATCTGGTGCTGGTGGACGACACCGAATTCACCGTGCGCCGCGAGGATGTGCTGTCCAAGTGCGGCTGGTCGCCTTTCGAAGGCACCACTTTCCGTTCGCGCATCGGCGCGACCTGGGTCAACGGTCGCCTGGTCTGGAACGGCGAACACCTGGTCGGCACGCCGAACGGGCAGCGACTGGAGTTCGATCGGTGAGCTGGCGGGCCGGCGCCGCCGGCGCGCTGGCGCTGCTCGCCATGTGGTCACCGGTACGGCTGCCGGCCCAGGAAGTGCTCGCCGAGGGCACCTACGGCACCGCGTCTCCCGCCCCCGCCCCGCAGGACGAACGGGTGGTGTTTCCTGCGCAGGTTTCGCAGGGTGCGCTGGTGTTCGGCAAGGTGCCCGCCGGCAGCCAGGTGCGCTATGCGGGCCGCTCCCTGCGCACCAGTGCCTACGGCACGGTGGTGTTCGGCGTGGGCCGTGACGAAGCCGGCCCGTTGGTGGTCGAGTTGACGATGCCGTCCGGGCGCCGGGAGACCGCGCGCATCGCGGTGACCCCGCGTGACTGGCCGCTGGAACGGATCAACGGCGTGCCGCCCAAGACGGTCAACCCGCCGCCGGCCATCGCCGAGCGGATCCGGCGCGAGCAGGCGCAGGTCACCTCCGCGCGCGTGCGCGACGACGATCGCACCGATTTCGCGCAGGCATTCATCTGGCCGGTGCAGGGCCGCATCAGCGGCCGCTTCGGCAACGCACGCGTGTACAACGGACAGCCCGGCGCCGGCCATTCGGGCATGGACATCGCCGCGCCCAGCGGTACGCCGGTGAAGGCGCCGGCCGCGGGCGTGGTGACCTTCGCCGCGCCGGACCTGTACCTGACCGGCGGCACCCTGCTGCTGGATCACGGCTACGGCGTCAGCTCCAACTTCCTGCACCTGTCGCGGATCGACGTCAACGTCGGCGACCGGGTCGCACAGGGCCAGGTCATCGGCGCGGTCGGCGCGACCGGGCGTGCGACCGGCCCCCACCTGCACTGGGGCATGAACTGGTTCGATGTGCGCATCGATCCGCTGCTGGTGCTGGAGCGCGCGCAGGCGGCCGCGGCGAAGTAGGCCCTTGCCGCGCGGCGCGCGGTCTGCCAGCAAGCCATGATGCGTCGGGCGCCATCCCGTGTTTGCAGGGGACGCGATTCATTTCATCGGCGACGAGAGAATCACCGTATGCGCCGCAACCTGCGGTCGCGACTGGCCGTTGCTCCCACAGGCGTTGTTCCCCCTTGTAGGAGCGACGTCAGTCGCGAGCCCTGCCAGCAGGCCACGATGAATCGGGCAGCATCCGATGTTTGCAGGAACGCGATTCATTTCATCGGCGACGAGAGAATCACCGTATGCGCCGCAACATGCGGTCGCGACTGGCGTCGCTCCTACGAGAGTTGTTCCCGTGTGGGAGCGACGTGAGTCGCGAGCTTTCCCGGGGAGCGGCCGACGAAGCCGGGGTGGTTCAGCTGTTGCTGTTGCTGCCGCTGACGCGGGCGACCGCGTCGTGCGGATGCAGGCTCTCGAAATGGGCGACGGTGGCGTCGAAGCGAGCCACGTGCGGGTCCTGCGACAGGGCGGCGGCGACCCGGCGCGCGGCGTCCTCGCAGAACATCAGGTTCTCCGCGTTCAGGCGCGCGAAGGCCTGCTCGTCGACGCGCTTGACCGCGGTCTGCACCGGCGTGCCCAGGGCCGCCTCGATCGCGTCGATCAGCGCCACCAGCGGCAGTTCGTCGAACTGCGGGCGCAGTTCCACCCGCACGCTGGCGCGGCTGCGCTGGGCATGCGGCGTGGCCGCCAGTCCGCGTTCGGACGCCAGCCAGTCGCGGACCACGCCGACCGACAGCGGATGCGCGGCGGCGAAGTCATCGGCGAAGCGCTCGGCATTGGCCTGGCGCGACAGCGCCGCCGACGCCGGACAGGTGCTGGAATATTCCACCGAGAACGACAACGCCAGATGCAGATGGCCGTCCGCCAGGGTGGCGTCGATCTCGACCGGATAGCGCTTCCAGCCGGCGTTCCCGCTTTCCAGCGCACGCCGGCGCAGCAGCGCGTCGTAACGCAGGCGGATGCGGGCCTGGTCCGCCAGTCCCTGCTGGGACGTCACGCCTTCCTGCAGCAGGTGGCGCAGTCCGGCCGGGGTGATCGCCTCACGCGACAGGCCTTCCTGCAGGTGCAGGTACAGGCGCGACATGTGGATGCCGCGGGCGTCCGGGTTGGTCAGGTTGACGAACACATCGATGGTGGCGGGCACCTGCAACTGCCCGCCCTCGCCATCGGTGATGCGCACCGGCAGGGCAATGCCTTCCATGCCGACCCAGTCCAGCGCGCGCGCCAGCGGCACGCTCTGGTGGGCGACATCGGGAAGATCGGCGCGCGGCGCCACGGGGGGGACGGAAGCCATGTCGATACGGGGGAGGTCGATACGGGGAGACAACAGGCCGGCATTGTACCCCCTGCCCCGAATCACCAGATGAAACAGACCGTTACGACGGGTCGGGATGCCTATCGCGCCGATGGGCTCCCTCCATCGACGCGTGCCCGACGTGGTGTCAGCCGCCGCGTGCCGCGCTCCAGGCGGTGAGCAGCAGGCGCAGCCGCGACGGCAGCGCGGTGGCCTCGCCGGTCCTGGCGAAGCGGCGCAGGCGCCCCCGGGCGAACGCGGCGACGATGCGCCGCTCGCGGGCCGCGACGGAGGCGGAGGGCCAGCGTCGCGCCAGCGTCCGCGCCCAATCGCGCAGGCGCGCGCGGTCGTCGTCGCCCTGGACTTCATGCGGCACGGCCGCGGTCGCGGATTCCGCCAGCCGCGTCGCCAGCGCCTGCGCGACCACCGCCTGTGGATCCGGCCGGCGCCCGAGGATCGCCGCTTCCACCGCCGCGACGGCGGCACCGTAGCCGCGCAGTCCCGCGAACGCGGCGTCAGCATCGGTGGCGGCCTCGCGCGCGCCGATCAGCGCAGGCAACGCGTCGGCAAGTTCCGCCCACGGTGCCGGCACCGGTTCCAGTCGCCGACCCAGCGGATGGCGCGAGCGGCGATTGGCCCACCCGCGCAATTCCTCGCCCCACCAGGCCAGCTTGGCATCGGCGGGCAGCGGATCGCCGGCGATGTTGAGGATGTCGTCGAATTCCTGCAGCAGCGAGAACCAGGCTTCCGCGAGCGCGCGCCGCTCGGGCGGGACGAAAATCTCCGCCACCTGCCATTCCGGCCAGCGGTGGCGCCATTTGTCGAGGAAGCTGTCGAGGGCAGAGGAATCGGACACGGCAGGTGACGGCGGCGGAATCGGAGGGATGGATCAGGCCGCGTTCGTGGCCAGCTGCCAGGCTTCGGGCGCGGCCAGTTCGCCGGGCTCGGCGCACATGCGCCCGGCCTGCCAGCTTTCCGGATCATCGCCGTCCAGGCGATAACCCCACAGCGCGGCGATCGAGGGCATGCCGGCCGCACGCGCGGCGACGATGTCGCGTTCGTCATCACCGACATAGACGCACTCGGCGCAACTCACGCCCAGCCGCTCGGCGGCCACCTGCAGTGGCAGCGGATGCGGTTTGCGTTCGGCCAGCGTGTCGCCGCCGATCAGCACCGCGCAACGTTCCTGCCAGCCTTCGGCCGGCAGTACGTCGCGGGCCAGGTATTCGGGCTTGTTGGTGACGATGCCCCAGCGCGTGCCGGCGGCTTCCAGCGCGGCCAGCATCGCCTCCACGCCGTCGAAAGGACGGCTGTGGCGCCCCAGTTCCTCCTGGTAGATCACCAGGAATTCCGGCACCAGAGCATCGCGTGCGGCGACGTCCAGATCCGGGAATGCCGCGCCCACCATCGCCCGCGATCCCTTGGACACGTGGGGGCGCAGGTCGGCCAGGGTCACCGGCGCGCGTCCGCGCGCGACGAGCATGCGATTGGCGGTGGCGACGAAGTCCGGCGCGCTGTCCAGCAGGGTACCGTCGAGATCGAACAGCGCCACCCGCGGGAATCCGGCGCGTGCCTGTGGGTCGTTGCGATCCATCAGGCTCATACCGCCTTCACCGCGCAGGCCAGGTAGTTGACGTCGGTGCGGCGCGCCAGCCGCGCGCGCTGCCGCCAGGGCTCATAGGCCAGGCCGCTGACGTCCTCCAGTTGGAGATGGGATTGGCGCAGCCAGGCGGCCAGTTCGGACGGCTTGATGAAGTCCTGGTAGTGATGGGTGCCGGTAGGCAGCAGGCGGGCGACGTACTCGGCGCCGACGATCGCCAGCGCGAACGCGGCCGGGGTGCGGTTGAGCGTGGACAGGAACAACCGGCCGCCGGGTTTCAGCAGGCGCGCGCAGGCCTCGATGATCGCGGCCGGATCCGGCACGTGCTCCAGCATTTCCATGCAGGTGACCACGTCGAAGCCGCCCGGACGCTCTTCGGCCAGCGATTCGACCGAACGCAGCTGGTAATCGACCTGCACCCCGGATTCGAGCTTGTGCAGTCGCGCGACCTTGATCAGTTCCGGCGCAAGATCGATGGCGGTGACCTGCGCGCCGGCCTTCGCCAGCGCCTCGCTGAGCAGGCCGCCGCCACAGCCCACGTCCAATGCCTGTGCGCCGGCCAGCGACGCGCGCTGGCGCACGTAGTCCAGGCGGACCGGGTTGAGCGCGTGCAGCGCCTTCTGCGGGCCCTGCTCGTCCCACCAGCGGTTGGCCAGTGCGCCGAACTTGTCGAGCTCGGCCTGATCGAAGTTGTCGCCGGAAGGCGCGGAGGAAGCGGTGGAGGTCATGGGGTCACCTCGGCAGGTGCCGTTGGCCGCATCGGATGCGGACGCCGGCGGGAGAACAATCATCATCCGCCATGCAGCGTGCGGATGCGCTCGCGCCATTGGCGCGCGTTGGCGATCAGGGCGGCCGTGTCCATGTCGACCAGTTCACGCTGCGCCAGCCGCGGCTGGCCGGCGATCCAGACGTCGCTGACCTGGTGGCGGCCGGTGGCATAGATGAGCTGGGAGACCACGTGGTGCAGCGGCTGGGTCTCCAGCGCGCCCAGGTCCACGCAAATCAGATCGGCCTGCTTGCCCGGTTCGATCGAACCGATGCGATCGCCATAACCCAGCGCGCGCGCGCCGCCCAGGGTGGCGGCATGCAGCGCGGTCGCCGCGTCCAGCGCGGTGGCATCGTTGGCCACCGCCTTGGCCAGCTGCGCAGCGGTGCGGGTCTCGCTGAACATGTCCAGATCGTTGTTGCTGGCGCAGCCGTCGGTGCCGATGGCCAGGTTGATGCCCGCGCGTTGCAGCGCGCACGCCGGGCAGAATCCCGAGGCCAGCTTGAGGTTGGATTCCGGGCAATGCACCACCGACACGCCGCGCTCGGCGCACAGGTGGATTTCCGCCTCGGTCAGCTGGGTCATGTGCACCGCGATCAGGCGATCGTTGACCAGGCCCAGGCGATCCAGGCGCGCCAGCGGACGCTGCCCGTACTGCTTCAGCGAGTCGGCGATTTCCTGCGCGGTCTCGTGGGTGTGCAGGTGAACCGGCACGTCGAGCTGATCCGACAGCATGCGCACCCGCTCGAAGTTGACGTCGCTCACCGTATACGGCGCATGCGGCGCGAACGCGGTGTCCACCAGCGAATCGCCGCGCCACTGGTCATGGACCTCGCCGGCACGGTCGAAATACTCGTCGCTGGTTTTCGCCCACGCGGTCGGGAAGTCGATCACCGGCAGGCCCACCCGCGCGCGGAAGCCGTGGCGCTTGTACACCGCGGCCTGCACGTCGGGGAAGAAATAGTTCTCGTTGGCGCAGGTGGTGCCGCCGCGCAGCATCTCGGCGATCGCCAGGGCGGTGCCGTCGGCCACGAACTCCGGACCGATCACCGCCGCTTCCACCGGCCAGATATGGTTCTGCAGCCATTCCATCAGCGGCAGATCGTCGGCGATGCCGCGCAGCAGCGTCATCGGATTATGGGTATGCGCGTTGACCAGGCCCGGCAGCAGCGCCGCGTCGGGCCGGGCAACCGTCCTGGCGGGAGCGAAACGCCGGCGGGCCTCGGCAACCGGCAGGATCGCGAGAATCACGCCGCCCTTCACCGCCACCGCATGGTCTTCCAGCACCACGCCGTGGGGCATCACCGGGATCACGAAACCGGCTTCGATGAGGAGATCACAGGCTTCGGGCTGGATGTCGTGGGTCATGCGTCCTCGTATCCGTGGTTCCGCGGGGCGCCGGAACCCGACCGGAGATTCCGGCTTCGGGTTTCCGGTCGGAGGCGGTTCGGTTCGCGTGGTGCGCTCACCTCGCCGCCGCCGGGGTATCTCGTCGTCCTGGCCCAGGCCAGGACCCGTTTTGACATAGCGGGTGGTCCGGGCTTCAACAGCAGGCGCGACCGCAAAAGCAAAATGGATCCCGGCCTTCGCCGGGATGACGCAACGGCAGGGGCGCCCGCGCGCGGGCGCGCCGTCGCGTCACTTCACGCGGCTGACGTAGTCGCCGGTGCGGGTGTCGACCTTGATGATTTCGTCTTGGCCGACGAACAGCGGCACGCGCACGACCGCGCCGGTTTCCAGGGTGGCCGGCTTGCCGCCGCCGCCCGAGGTGTCGCCGCGGACGCCCGGATCGGTCTCGACGATCTTCAGCTCGACGAAGTTCGGCGGGGTGACCTGGATCGGGGTGCCGTTGAACAGGGTCACCACGCACTCTTCCTCGCCCTTCAGCCACTTCTCGGCGCCGGCCATGCCGGCCTTGTCGGCCTGGACCTGCTCGAAGGTTTCCTGCTGCATGAAATGCCAGTACTCGCCATCGGAGTACAGGTACTGCATGTCGGTATCCACCACGTCGGCGGCCTCGACCGAGTCGGTGCTCTTCATGGTGATTTCCTGCACGCGGCCGGTGCGGATCTGGCGGTACTTCACGCGGGTGAAGGCCTGGCCCTTGCCCGGCTTCACGTATTCGGTGTCGGTGATGATGGACGGTTCGTTGTTGACCAGGATCTTCATCCCGTTCTTGACGTCGTTCATGCCGTAACTGGCCATGGGGTACTCCTTGGGGTAAGACAAACCCGCCGCGGGAGGCGGCTGGCCGGATAGAATGGGGAACCCGCCGGGACCGGCGGGCGTTTTGTTTTTCAGACCCGCACATGATAACCGCAGCCCCCCTTCCCATGCAGCCCGCCCCCCTGCCCCGCGCCCGCTGGCAGGAGGCCTGGCGCGACGCCGTGCGCGACCCGCGCGAACTGCTGGCGATGCTGGGACTGGAGCGGCTGGCCGGCCGCCTGTCGGACGCCGCCGCCGCCCAGTTCCCGCTGCGGGTGCCGCGCGGCTTCGTCGCCCGCATGGTCCCGGGGGATGCGAACGATCCGCTGCTGCGACAGGTGCTGCCACTGGACGAGGAAATGCGGCCGGTGCCCGGCTTCGGCCTGGACGCGGTCGGCGACGCCGCCGCCCGGACCGCCACCGGGGTGTTGCAGAAATACCGGGGCCGCGCCCTGCTGGTGGCCACCGGCAGTTGCGCGGTGCATTGCCGCTACTGCTTCCGCCGGCATTTCCCCTATGCCGAGGAAACCGCCGCCCGCGAGGGCTGGCGCGACGCCGTGGAGGCCATCCGCGCCGACACCGCAGTCGAGGAAGTCCTGCTGTCCGGCGGCGACCCGCTGTCGCTGGCCACGCCCAAGCTGGCCGAACTGACCGACGCGCTGGCCGGAATCCCGCATGTCCGGCGCCTGCGCATCCACAGCCGCCTGCCGGTGGTGCTGCCGGAACGGGTCGACGACGGGCTGGCGCGCTGGCTGGCCGGGTTGCCCTGGCCGGTGGCCTTCGTCATCCACGCCAACCACGCCAACGAGTTCGACCCCGGCGTCGACGCCGCGCTGGCCCGCCTGCGCGGCGCGGGGGCGCAACTGCTCAACCAGGCCGTGCTGCTGCGGGGCGTCAACGACAGCGTGGAAGCGCTGGCCGCCCTGGGCGAACGCAGCTTCGCCGCCGGGGTCGTGCCCTACTACCTGCACCAGTTGGACCGGGTCGCGGGCGTGGCCCATTTCGAGGTTCCCGACGAGCAGGCACTGGCCCTGCATGCCGGGCTGCGCGCGCGCCTGTCCGGCTACCTGGTACCCCGGCTGGTCCGCGAAATCCCCGGCGACACCGGCAAGCGTCCCCTCTGAACCCGCCGCCGTGACGCGCCCGTCCCGCTTTTTTGCGACGCCCGCATTGGACGCTCCCGCCCCCTTCGTGTATTAAACGCCCTCCCAAGGCGGAACCGCTGCATGCAGATCGGCAAAGACTCCACCCTCCGTTTGATGATCGTCGATGACAGCGGCGAGGACGCCGAAGCGATCGTCAGTACGCTGCGGAACGGAGGCATTGCCGTGCGGCCGCTGCGGCCGCTGGACGCCGACGAACTGGCGCAGATGGTCGCTTCCCAGCCGATGGACCTGGTCCTGGCCGCGCGCTCGGCCCGCGGGATTCCCCTGGCCGGCGTCCTTTCCACCGTCGACGCCAGCGGCAAGGACATCCCGGTCATCGTGCTGGCCGAGGCCATCAACGAGGCCGACTGGTTGTCCGACCAGGCCGGCGGCGCCCGCGGCATGGTCCTGCGCGGCCGCGCCGAACACCTGCTCCATGTGCTGCGCAGCGAATGGTCGGATCTGGAGACGCGCCGCGCGGTCCGCCGCCTGGACGTGCAGCTGCGCGAGTTCGAGCGGCGCTGCGACGCCCTGATTTCGTCCTCGCGCGATCCGATCGCCTACATCCACGAAGGCATGCACATCCGGGCCAACGAGGCCTACCTGGAAATGCTGGGCTTCGAGTCCTTCGACGAGGTCGAGGGCCTGTCGCTGCTGGATCTCGTCGCCCCCCAGTACGTCAACGACTTCAAGCAGCTGCTGAAGGGACTGAGCAAGGGCGAGCCGCCACCGCCGCGTTTCGAACTGGAGGCCCGCAGCCTGGACGGCGACCAGTTCCCGGCCACGCTCGAATTCACCACCGCCACCTACGAAGGCGAACCCTGCGTGCAGGTGGTGTTCCGCCGCCGCGAGGAGTTCGACCCGGAACTGGCGCGCGAGGTCGAGGACCTGCGCCAGCGCGACGTGGTCACCGGCCTGCTCAACCGTCCGACCTTCCTGCAGGCGCTGGAAGAAGCGGTCAGCCAGGTCGCGCGCGGCGAGCACTACTCGTTGCTGCTGCTGGAACCCGACCACTACCAGCGCCTCCTGCAGGACATCGGCATCGATTCGGCCGATGCCCTGATCGCGGCGATGGCCAAGCGCCTGGCCGAGCACCTGGATGCCAGCGCCACCGCCGCCCGCTTCGGCGAACGTACCTTCGCGGTGCTGCTCAAGGGCAACCATGCGCGGACCGCGGCCCTGGCCGACACCCTGCGCGCGGCATTCGCGTCGCACGTGTTCAGTGCGGGCGAACGCTCCACCGCGGTCACCGCCAGTGTCGGCGGCGTGCAGATCGGCGAGAAAATCGCCAGCATCGGCCTGGTCCTCACCCGCGCCACCGACAGCCTGCAGACCGCCACCAGCCTGGGCGGCAACCGCATCGAGATTTTCGACCCCGGCGCGGTGGATCGCGCCGAGGAGGAGCGGGTGCAGAACTGGATCGCGCGCCTGCGCGACGCGCTGGACAACGACCACTTCCTGCTGCACTACCAGCCGGTGGTCAGCCTGCAGGGCGAGGCCGGCGAGGTCTACGAGGTGCTGCTGCGGCTGGATTCCAACGGCGAGACGGTGATGCCGCCGGCCTTCATGGGCATCGCCGAGGAACACGGCCTGCTCGACGCCATCGACCGCTGGGTGGTCAATCGCGCCATCGAGGTGCTGGGCGAGCGCCGCCGCAACGGCTACCTGACCCGGCTGCTGGTCAAGGTCAGTCCCGGCTCGTTCGGCGACGAACGCCTGCTCCAGCTCATCGCCAGGCAGCTGGCCGCGCACGACGTGCCCGGTGACAGCCTGTGGCTGGAAGCCTCCGAGGCCAAGGTCTTCACCCACCTGCGCCAGGCCCAGGCATTCCAGACCGGCGCGTCCAAGCTGGGCTGCAAGGTCGGCCTGGAACATTTCGGCGCCGGCCTGGATTCGTTCCAGCTGCTGGCCCATTTCCAGCCGGCGTTCCTGAAGATCGACCGGGTCTTCAGCGCGGATCTGGCGAAGACGCCCGAGCATCAGCAGAAGATCCGCGAGATTGCCGAGCGTGCGCAGTCGCAGGGCATCCTGACCATCGCCGATCACGTGGCCGATGCGGCGACGATGAGTTTCCTGTTCACGGCGATGGTGGATTACGTCGAGGGTGAGTTCCTGGCGCCGCCGGGACCGCAGATGAGTTACGACTTCTCGTAGTTCCGAGGGAGCTTCGCTCCCTGCCATGCCAGGGTCACCGATAGTCCGCTGGAGAATGCCGCGGGCGTCCGTACTTCACTGCCTGTGTCATCCCACCTGCGTGGTCCGCGCCCCCGGACCACCTGCCGCGTCCATATCGGCGCATCGTTCCTGCCGTCGCGATTTCAGATCCTTCCTGCACCGTGCTGCCGCTCTCCATGCGTCGCAGCACTCCATCGCGCGCTGATCCATTCATGACGCCGCTCACTCACATGGGCGAGTCTCAAAGTTAGTCGATCCTGTTGAAGAGCCGCGCCAGAATTGAGCGGCATCCGGCATCACACATCCCGATTCCTCCACCGGATGCCATCAACCATTGGGAACAGACATGGCAATCCGCAAACCCGCACTCTTGTTCGCCTCGTTGGGCGTATTTTCCCTGGCGGCCTGTGGCGGCAAGACCGATCCGAGCCGGAGCAATTTCGCCGCCGCGATGAACCAATATTTCGCCGCCAAGGGCGAACTCTGCATCGGCGCCCAGCGCTGGCCGGTGGAGGTATCGGACATGGACATCAAACTCGGCGAAAGCCTTGCGTACGGCATCGCTCCGCAGATGGCGGCGCTGGAGGCGGCGGGGCTTGTCGCCAGCAAGCAGGTTGACGTCGACATCATCGGCATCATGGGCAAGCCAACGGGCGGCAAGGCGGCCCGCAGGCAATACACGCTTACCGAGCGTGCCAAACCGTTTGAAAGACCGAACACTTCGGATACGGCGGGATCCCCGTCCAAGATCGACCTTTGCTGGGGCAAGAAGGCGCTGGACAAAGTGGTCAAATGGGAAGGTCCCATGAAGCTGGGTGACTACCAGGAGGTTGGCGTCACCTACACCTACAAGATCAATGACGTGGCCGATTGGGCCAAGGCTCCGGGAATTCAGGCCGCCTTCCCGCAGATCAAGCGCATGCTGGACGGTGCCGGGAAAGACGAATCCCGGCATGCGCTCAAGCTGACCAGTGAGGGATGGGAAGCCAAGGGTTTGGGCTCCACCATCTTCTGAAAAGTTGGGGACAACTAGTCCGCCTGCATCGAATGACTGCGACTCCGTTGCTGCCTCGATATTCTGGACGGGCGCTGACCCGCGGGATTGCTGTCGGTGGTCATGGATGGCGCGCTCGCCGCGGGGCCCTACTTGACCAGCCTTCGGCTGTTGAGAAGCGCCTCTTTGCTTGTGCAAAGAAAGTAGGCAAAGAAACACCCCCCTGGCGGCGTGCCCTGCGCTTCGCTCCGGGTCCGCAATCGGTCCGGGAATTTCCGGAAGGGGCATCCTGCCCCTGCCGGAAACGGCGCACATCCCTGTGCACCGCCCTTCGGGTTTTACCCGGCCCGCTTGCCACGCCTGAACGGGGCCCGAAAGCGAAAGCAGGGCAACAACAGCAGAGCAGAAGTTCGCGGCTGACCGGCTTTGGCCTTTGGCTTTTGCTCTATGGGCCCCCATCCGCAGCGGTGGCGCCGGTGGGTAAACCCGAAGGGCGCCGCGCACGACGCGCGGCGTTTTGGGTCGGCACACGGATGTGCCGTCCCAAAATTCCCACTGGCGACACGAACCCCAGCCGCAACGCGGCTGGGGCGCGAGGACCGGGGTGTGTTTCTTTGATTCTTTCTTTGCACAAGCAAAGAAAGAATGCCCCCGCGGCGAGCGCGCCATCGGCGAGAACCGATAGCAACCCACGCGCCAGCGCCCGGAAAGACAAGGCGATGGCCTTTTGCTCTTGGGGCCCCATCCGCAGCGGTGGCGCCGGTGGACAAACCCGAAGGGCGCCGCGCACGACGCGCGACGTTTTGGACCGGCACACAGATGTGCCGTCCCAAAATTCCCATCGGCGACACGCCCCCCAACGGCAAAGCCGTGGGACGCCCCGCGGCGAGCGCACCATCGGCGATCACCGACAACAAATCCGCGCACCAGCGCTCAATAGAAAAACAAAAAAAAAAGAAACCCGCCTTGTGGCGGGCTTCCAGAGATCCAATCAACAGCGCAACAATCAGGCAAACGTCCCCTGCCCCGCCCGCAACGCCGCAATCCGCTGCTCCAGCGGCGGATGGCTTAGGAACAACCGCTTCATGCCCTGACCGATGCCACCGGCGATACCGAACGCCTCCACCTGCGCCGGCAGCGTGCTCTGCGCATGCTGCGCATTCAGCCGCTCCAGCGCCGCGATCATCTTCTGCCGGCCGGCCAGGTTCGCGCCACCGGCATCGGCACGGAACTCGCGGCGGCGCGAGAACCACATCGCGATCATCGTGGCGAACAGGCCGAACACCACTTCCAGCACCATCACGATGATGTAGTAGCCAAAGCCGCGGCCTTCGCCCTCGCGGTTGCCCGACAGGAAACTGTCGACGATGCCGCCGACCACGCGGGCCAGCACGATCACGAAGGTGTTCAGCACGCCCTGCAGCAGCGCCATGGTCACCATGTCGCCATTGGCGACGTGGCTGACCTCGTGGCCCAGCACGGCTTCGGCCTCGTCGCGGTTCATCGCCCGCAACAGGCCGGTGGATACCGCCACCAGCGCATTGTTGCGGTTGGCGCCGGTGGCGAAGGCGTTGATTTCCGGGGCATCGTAGATCGCCACCTGCGGCATCCCGATGCCGGCGCCCTGCGCCTGGCGCTGGACGGTCGCCAGCAGCCACTGCTCGGCCTCGTTGCGGGGTTGCTCGATCACCTGCGCGCCGGTCGCGCGCAGGGCCATGGTCTTGGACAGCAGCAGCGAGATCAACGAGCCGCCGAAACCGAAGATGGCCGCCATGACCAGCAGGCCGGACATCTGGTTCGGATTGACCCCGAGTATCGACATGACGACGCTCGCCAGGACGAGCACGGCCAGGTTGGTGGCGAGAAACAGGGCGATACGGCTGAACACGGGAGACTCCGCAAGGATTCAATGTGAAATGTTGAGCGAATCTGCGGTCGTGCGCGGTTGAATTCAAGCACGTAACTGACCGACGATTCAGCTTTGCAGCCCCCTCCCTCCGCATGTCCGCACGTCCCGACTCCCCGCCCGCCTACCGTGGCCGCTTCGCTCCCTCGCCCACCGGCCCGCTGCATTTCGGATCGCTGCTGGCGGCCTTCGGCAGCTGGCTGCTGGCGCGACACGCCGGCGGCGAGTGGTGGGTGCGGGTGGAGGATCTGGATCCCCCGCGCGAGATCGCCGGTGCGGCCGACCAGCAGCTGGCCACGCTGGCCGCGTTCGGCCTGGTTTCCGACGGACCGGTGGTGCGCCAGAGCGAACGCGGTGAACGCTACCAGGCGGCACTGGGCGATCTGCTGGCGAGCGGGCGGGCCTTCTTCTGCCATTGCAGCCGCACCGAACTGGCGGCGACCGGCGGCGTCCACCACCAATGCGTCGGTGGCGGGAAACGCCCGCACCCGGCCGTCCGGCTGCGGGTGGCACCCGGAACGGTCATCGGCTTCGAGGATGGCCTGCAGGGCTGGTTCGAACAGGACGTGCACGCCGAGGCCGGCGACGTGGTGCTGCGTCGCGCCGATGGCTACTGGGCCTATCAGCTGGCGGTGGTGGTCGACGATGCCGCGCAGGATTTCACCGACATCGTCCGCGGCGCGGACCTGCTCGATTCCACGCCTCGCCAGATCCACCTGCAACACGCGCTCGGCCTGCCGACGCCGCGCTATCTGCACCTGCCGCTGATCGTGGATGCCGATGGCCACAAGCTGTCCAAGTCGATGGCCGCGCTGCCGATCGACGCCGCCGACCCGCTGCCGCCTTTGCGCGCCGCCTGGACCGCGCTCGGGCAACCCGGGAGCCGCCTTCCGGCGGCGGGCGGCGTGCCGGCCCTGCTCCGCGCCGCGGCCGCGGCCTTTGCCCCGGAACGATTGCCGCGCCAGGCCCGCCTGGCCTTCGCTGCGCCGCACAACACGCCTGCCGCGGACGCTGTCTAGAATCCGGTTGAACCGCCCTTTTTGCGGGCGGTCCCCACAGGAGAAGCCCCACATGAGTTCTCGCGTCGCGCTGGTCACCGGCGGCACCGGCGGCATCGGAACCGCCATCTGCAAGAAGTTGGCCGACATGGGCCATCGCGTAGCCACCAATTACCGCAACGAGGAAAAAGCCAGGGCCTGGCAGGAACAAATGAAGGCCGCCGGCTACGACGTCGCCATTTTCCCCGGCGACGTCACTTCCGCCGAGGAAGCCGAAACCCTCGTGCGCAAGGTCGAGGCCGAACTCGGCCCGATCGAGGTCCTGATCAACAACGCCGGCATCACCCGCGACACCACCTTCCACCGCATGAGCGCCCTGCAGTGGAACGAGGTCATCAACACCAACCTCAATTCAGTGTTCAACATGACCCGCCCGGTGATCGAGGGCATGCGCGATCGCAAGTGGGGCCGGATCATCCAGATCAGCTCGATCAACGGCCTCAAGGGCCAGTACGGACAGGCCAACTACGCCGCCGCCAAGGCGGGCATGCACGGCTTCACCATTTCACTGGCGCGCGAGAACGCCAAGCTGGGCATCACCGTCAACACGGTGTCGCCGGGCTATGTCGCCACCGACATGGTGATGGCGGTGCCGGAGGAAGTGCGCGCCAAGATCGCCGCCGACATCCCCACCGGCCGCCTGGGCAACCCGGACGAAATCGCCTATGCGGTGGCGTTCCTGGTGGCCGACGAAGCGGGCTGGATCACCGGCTCCAACCTGGATATCAACGGCGGCCACCACATGGGCTGGTAGCCGCCCCGGTACCGGAATGACCTGAAAAATGCTGCGGCTGGCACCCGCAGCATTTTTTTGTCCCGGCTTTCTTCCTGAACAGGGCACCCCTGACCTGCGGCCTGTTGCAAGGGCTGCTGCGCTGCGTCATGCTGCTCCGCACTGCGTTTTAGAGTGATTGCTTCATGGCTGCGATCCGCATCATCAAGAAGTACCCGAACCGCCGTCTCTACGACACCGAGATTTCCAGTTACATCACCATCGAGGACGTCCGCCAGCTGATTGTCGACGGCGAGGACTTCGAGGTCCGCGACGCCAAGACCGGCGACGACCTGACCCGTACCGTCCTGCTGCAGATCATCAGTGAGCAGGAGCAGGACGGCGAGCCGGTGCTGTCCACCCAGCTGCTGAGCCAGATCATCCGTTTCTACGGCGATTCGCTGCAGGGCTTCATGGGCAACTACCTGGAGCGCAGCATGCAGATCTTCATGGAGCAGCAGCAGCAGTTCCGCAGCCAGATGGGCAACCTGCTGGGACAGACCCCCTGGACCATGATGAACCAGTTGACCGAGCGCAACATGGAGCTGTGGCAGGAATTCCAGCGCAACCTCAGCGGTGGCGGCCTGGGTCGCCCGGCCACGGCCAAGCCGAAGGAAACGCCGCGCGAGACGCCGAAGACGCGCGCCCGCTGATTCCCGCCTTGCCTGCCTGGCCCGCGCCCTCCGGCGCGGGCTTTTTCATGTCGTCCGTTTTTCCAGAATTTCCGGGGAAGTCCTCATGAGCAAACGCGTCGCGGTCGTCACCGGCGGCATCGGCGGGCTGGGTACCGCCATCTGCAAGCGCCTGGCCGGAGCCGGCCATACCGTCATCGCCGCCGATCTGCCGGCCGACGATGCGCGCCGGGCGTCCTTCGCCGAAGCCATCGCCAGCCTGGACGTGCATTTCATGCCGCTGGACGTCAGCGACTTCACCGCCTGCGGCGCGTTCGTGCAGGACGTGCAGCAGGCGCATGGCGGGCTGGACATCCTGGTCAACAACGCCGGCATCACCCGCGATTCCACCCTGCGCAAGATGGACGAGTCACAGTGGGACGCGGTGATCGAGGTCAACCTGGGCAGCGTGTTCAACCTCTCCCGCCACGCCATCGACGGCATGCAGGCGCGCGGCTTCGGCCGGGTCATCAACATCAGCTCGGTGAGCGGCCAGACCGGCAATTTCGGCCAGACCAACTACGCCGCCGCCAAGGCCGGCCTGCACGGCTTCACCATGTCGCTGGCGCGCGAGGTCGCGGCCAAGGGCATCACCGTCAACAGCGTGTCGCCCGGCTACATCGAAACGCCGATGACCCGGGCGATGCCCGAAGACGTCCGCGCGCGCACCATCGCCTCGGTGCCGGTCGGCCGGATCGGCGCGCCCGACGACATCGCGCGCGCGGTGGCGTTCCTGGCCGACGAGGCATCCGGTTACATCACCGGCGCCAATCTGCCGGTCAACGGCGGCCTCTTCATGAGCTTCTGATCCGCGGCTATCCTGAGCATTCCGCCGCACACCCGCACAATCAAGGAAACCGGATGAAACTCACCCCTCCCACCTTCGGCGTCTGGCTCATCGCGCTGCTGCTTGGCGGCGGCGGCATCGCCGCGCGGTTCGGGTATATCCCGGTGCTGGCGCCGCATGCGTTCTGGTTGGTGGTGGGGGGATTCGGGTTGCTGGTGGCGGCGACGGTTTTCAGCAAGCTCTGACGTGGAGCGGAGCTTGCTCCGCTGCCTTTGCGCCCTGCCCCTTTTCGTTTGCGCTGTTGGGCGCTGACGCGCGGGGTTGTTATTGGTTGTCAACCATCGCGCGCTCGCCGCGGGGCATTCTTTCTTTGCTTGTGCAAAGAAAGAATCAAAGAAACACACCCCTGGCGGCGTGCCCTGCGCGCTGCGCGCACAGGGTCCGCAATCGGCTCGGGAATTTCCGGAAGGGGCATCCTGCCCCTGCCGGAAACGGCGCACATCCTTGTGCGCCGCCCTGCGGGTTTTACCCGGCCCGCTTGCCACGCCTAAACGGGGGCCCGAAAGGCCAAAGCAAAAGCAGGGCAACAACAGCAGAGCAGAAGTTCGCGGCTGGAGGCGGCTCCTTCCAAAGCTGGCCTACCGGCTTAGGCCTTTGGCTTTTGCTCTTGCCCTGTGGGCCCCATCCGCAGCGGTGGCGACGGTGGGTAAACCCGAAGGGCGCTGCACATGGATGTGCAGCGTTTTGGGTCGGCACAAGGATGTGCCGTCCCAAAATTCCCACCGGCGACACGGACCCCAACGGCGCAGCCGTTGGGGCGCGAGGACCGGGGTGTGCTTTCTTTTGGTTACTTTTCTTTGCACAAGCAAAGAAAAGTGACGCCCCGCGGCAAGCGCACCATCGATGACTACCGACAGCAATCCCGCGCGTCCGCGCCCGACAAAGACAAGGCCATCGCCTTGCTTTCGCTCGGGGGCCCCATCAGCAGCGGTGGCGACGGTGGGCAAACCCGCAGAGCCTGCCCCGTACTTGATACGGGGGCGCCGCGCACGACGCGCGGCGTTCGGGACCTGCACGGCATGTGCTTGACCAGCCTCCGGCTGTTGAGAAGCACTTCTTTTGGTTACTGTTCTTTGCACAAGCAAAGAAGCGCTTCTCAACAGCCGAATGGTCGGTCAAAGTGACGCCCCGCGGCAAGCGCACCATCTACGCCGACCGATGACAATGCCGCGCCCCAGCGCCCGACTGAAACGCAAGAGGAAGGCAGGCGAAACTAGCGGCCCATCAATTGAGGTAGAAACGCTCCCACTACGGCATCTTGCGCAGATACTCCGCCAATCCGATCAACTGCTGCCCCTGCACCCGATCCACAATCGGCGCCAGCGTGCGCAGATCATCCGGCGTATAACCACCCGCGCGGTACCACAAGGTGATCCGGGTTCCCCCGTTCTCCTCGACCAGCCGCCACTCCATCGCGCCCGACAATCCCATCCCCTGCAAAGGCCCCAGACCACCGGTCAGGCGCAGGAGCTTGCCGGGCTCGGCGAACACCACCGTCATGTGCCGCGCCTGGCGCACGCCGTCGATTTCGCAGAAGCAGCCGCCGGCGCGGGGTTCGATGCTCAGGCGCGAAGCCTCGCCCCACCAGGTATGGTCCTTCGGCCACCAGCGTCCAACCGCGAGCAGCGCGTTCCATGCCGCTTCCGGTTTCGCCGGCACCCATTGGCTGTTTTCGAGGGTGAAACCGTTGGCCGCCTGATCCTTGACCTCCGCCCGCGCTCCTGTCGCCGGGCCACAGGCCAACGCGGCCGCCACCGCCAGCCCCCCGAATCGGCGCATGTTCACGGCGCCGCCGCTTCCTTGCAGAAGCGGTTGCGGTACTCCATCGCCTTGGGCATCAGCGCGGTCAGGTTCTGGATGCGGGTGCCGGGATTGGGATGGGTGGACGAGAACTCGGGAGGCGCCTGGCCGCCGCTGGCCTCGCCCATGCGCTCCCATAGCGGCACGGCCTCCTGCGGATTGAAACAGGCCGCGGCGGCCAGCATCAGTCCAACCTCGTCGGCCTGGGTCTCGTGGGTGCGCGCATAGGGCAGCAGGTAGCCGTAGCCCATCGCCGCCATCACCATCTGCTGCTGTTGCGGATCCATGCCGCTCATGGCGCCGGCCATCTGCCCGATCTGGGTCAGCTTCTGCTGGGACATGCGCTGGGCGCCGTGGCGCAGCAGCGCATGGGCAATCTCGTGGCCCATCACCACCGCCACCGCGTCGGCATTCTTGGCCACCGGAATCAACCCGGTATAGACCGCCATCTTGCCGCCCGGCAGGCAGAACGCATTGGCCTGCTCGGACTGGATGACGTTGACGTCCCAGTCGAAGGTCCGCCAGTTGCCGCTGGGCTGGGTGCCGCGCTCCTGCGCGATGGCCGCCTCGACCTCGGGAATCTTGTTGATCAGCCGCTGCGCGATCGTGCGCACCTGCTGGGCGATCTGCGAGTTCGGATCCACCGGGCGTTCCTGCGACAGGATTTCCTGGTAGGCCTGCAATCCCAGCGCCTTTTCCTCCTCGACGCTGATCGAACTGTCGATCAGCACTTTCTCGCCGGTATACGGATCGGTCACCCGGTTGGAGAACCAGTAAATCCCTGCATAAATGGCGAATCCCAGCAGGATCAGCCAGCGCACGTTGCCGAACAGGCCGCGCCGGCGCGGCGCGCCGCCCTGCTCGTATCTTCCTTGCCCGAACGGATCGTTCCTCATCGCCTTCTCCCAGTCGCCGGCTAGATGCCACGCACCACGCGGAAGCCCACCCGCGCATTAGTCATATCCGAATCCGAGGACGAACGCCATGCCGCCCGCGCCTGCACCGGCGCGCTGGCCCAGGAGCCGCCCCGCACCACCCGCGAGCGGCAACCGGGGTTGAACCAGGCCGCTCCGTCGGCGGGCGCGCGCCGGTAGCTGGCATGCCAGCAGTCGGCCACCCATTCGCTGGTGTTGCCTCCCAGGTCGTGCAGTCCCCAGGCGTTGGGCGGGAAGCTGGCCACCGGCGCCGGTCCCCAATACCCGTCGCCATAGCCGACGAAGGCATTGTTCCAGTGGCGGCCGCTGGGCGAGGTATCGTTGCCGCCGGTCAGGTTCTCGACCCGGGGCGGCGGCACCCCGTTGCCCCACGGATAGCGTCCCTGCACGCCGGCCCGCAGGGCGTATTCGAACTCCGCCTCGCTGGGCAGGCGATAGCCGTGCCCGGTCTGCTTGGCCAGCCAGTCCGCATAGGCTTCGGCGTCGTACACGCTGACGTGCAGCACCGGCATGTCCGCGCGCGCCGGCATGCCGCTGTAGTCCGATTGCCAATCCACCCCGCTGCGGCGCACGAAGTTGCCGCTGCGCTCGTCGTAGACGATCGAATGCCCGCGCCGGGTCGCGCGCGGGCGGTACTGGGTGGCCTGCACGAAGCGGCGAAACTCGCCGACCGTGACCGCGTTGCGCGCCATCGCGAAGCCGCGATCGAAGCGCACGTAATGGGCAGGCTTCTCGGCGTCGGCGGCGCCAAGTTCGTTCTCGTCCGCGCCCATGAGGAAGCCACCATGCGGCACGATGACCATTTCCGGCCCGCGCCCGCCGTTGCCCAGCGCGTCGGTGAAAGCCTGGCCCGGGCGGAACAGGCCATAGTGGGTCGCCAGTTCGATGCGCTGGCGGAAATCGGCCGCCACCGGATCGCCGGGGGGCGCGATGCGCAGCACTTCCGCCAGTTTTTCACGCGCGGCCTTCAATCCCAGCGGCGACTGCAGGTCCTGCACCCCGGATTCGCGCAGGCCGGCGATGCGTACGGTGCGGATGGCCTCGACCCGCTGGCGCGCGTCGGCCACGGTGGGCGCATTGCTGCGGACCTTGCCGGCGTGATCCAGCCAGACTTTCGCGGACTCGAAATCCCCGGCCTGCGCCACGTCCTCGGCCCGCCGGATGAGTGCACTTTCGACGGCCGCGATGCCCTGCAATGCACGCGCCTGGCCCGGCTTCCACTTCAGGACCTCGCGGAAACCGGCCAGCGCGCCACCGCCCTGCTCGCCCAGCCGTCCCAGGTTGAGCGCCCGCTCGCTGGCCAGGTTGAGCCGGGTCAGCTGTTCAATTTCGTCAACCCGTGACAGGTAGGCCAGCACGGCTTCGTCGTCGGGATCGATGGCGCGCGCCACGGCGGCGATTTCCGCGGCCTCGCGCGCATCCTCGTCACGGTCCTCGGCGGTCTTCACGACCTGTTCGCCGCGCTCCAGCAGGCGGTCCAGGGCCTGGTCCAGGCCGCGGCGCGTGGCCGCGTCGTCCGGTTCCAGCCGCCGGATCGCCAGATACAGCGGAATCGCATCGTCGGCCCCGGCATAAAGGCGTCCGGCAGCCAGGGCTTCCGAGGCCCGCCTGCGTGCTTCCGGGATGTCCTCCCGGGTCAGCACGACCGCCGGCGGCTGCCAGTTGAGTGCGGCATTGACGCTGTCGTCGCCGGTGACGGTGATTCGCGGCATGCGCACTTCACCGGCGTCACGCCCCGAACCGCGCGGCGCCGCGGCCTCGCGCGAGCAACCGCACAGCACCAGACCGGTCAGCACCAGCAGGCCAAATGCGCGCAAAACCGCCCTCCACCCTCACGAAATCCGTCCCGCGACGGTAGGCTATTGTCTCCCGACTCGGCAACCGATGCATTCAGCGGAGATTTCGTGCCCCATTGGATTCAAACCCCCGACGCCCTCGCCGCGTTCTTCACCACGCCGCCCGCCCGCATCGGGCTGGATACGGAGTTCGTCCGCGAACGCACCTTCTGGCCACAGCTGGCGCTGGTCCAGATGGCGATCGGCGAGGAGATCCTGCTCATCGATCCGCTGCAGCCGGGCATGCCGCAGGCGCTCGCGACGATTCTCGCTGACACCCGGATCCTCAAGGTCATGCACAGCGCAAGCGAGGACCTGGTGGCGCTGGGCTACACCTGCGGTGTCGCGCCGCAACCACTGTTCGATACCCAGATCGCCGCCGCCCTGGCCGGCGTCGCCGCCGGCATCGGCTACCAGAAGCTGGTGGAACAGGTCACCGGCGTCGTGCTGGCCAAGGGCGAAACCCGCTCGGACTGGCTGCGTCGGCCGCTCAGCGATTCCCAGCTCAGGTACGCCGCCGAGGACGTGCACTACCTGTTCGCGCTGCATAACGCCCTGGCCTCGCGATTGCAGGAACAGGGACGCACCGGATGGCTGGCGGAGGACTGCCAGCGCCTGCTGGAGAACGCCACCCAGGAAGAAGGCGAGCGCTGGCCGCACCTGGCCATGCGCAGCGCGCAGTTCCTGGACGCGCCCGCCCAGCACCGCCTGCTGCGGTTGCTGCGTTGGCGCGACACCACCGCGCGCCGCAGCGACAAGCCGCGCAGTTGGATCCTGGACAACGAAATGGCGGTCGCGCTGGCGCGCACGCCCCCTGCCGATCGTATCGCGCTCGGACGCTGGCTGGACGCCCAGCCCAAGGCGCCGCGCAAGCTGGCCGACGCCCTGTGGGACAGCCTGTCCACGCCACTGGCGGACGAAGCAGAGGCACCGCTGGCGCACGCGGCCACCGATCGCGACAAGGCTGCCCTGCGCAAATTGCAGGACGCGGTGGCCCGCCGCAGCGCCGAACTGGGCCTGCCCGACGGCGTGCTCGCCTCACGCCGCTATCTCGAGGTCCTGCTGGAATCGGGCCAGTGGCCCACGGCCCTGTCCGGCTGGCGCAAGGCCGAACTCGAGCCACTGCTGGGAAGCGAGGCAACCGCCGCCGTCTGACCACGCGATCTTCGCGAGAACCCCTGCGCCCGGACCGGAAAACGATGCGCTGGCATGCCGGCGGCAACCAGCGCTGAACCCTCCCGGTTGGCAACCGGAGCGCGAGGCGCTAGACTTGTCTCACCCTCGTGGGGGGGTAGCTCAGCTGGGAGAGCGCGTCGTTCGCAATGACGAGGTCGTGGGTTCGATCCCCATCCTCTCCACCAAAAATACCGGAAGGGCCAGACGCGAGTCTGGCCCTTTCTTTTTGCGTGTGTCGCGGCGGGCCACGACAGGATTGTCCCGAGCGACTGTCCATGCCGCGCTTGTCCACAGCCCGTGTGGATGAAATCTGCACAAAGATGTGGATAACCTTCGTTCGCCCAGGCACCGCAAGGCTGTCAAGGTGGTTGGCGAAAATTTCACCAGCCGTCCGGGAACTTCGCCACCCGTCGGATCCCCGCGACGCATCCGCAGCCAAAACAGGACTGCCGGCTTTCGCCGGCAGTCCATGTGTTGCATCACGGCGCGGCAGATGCGCCATGCCGGCTCAGAACCGGTAGTTCACCCCGAACAGGTAGGTGCGACCCCATTCGATGTACTCCAGCGGGCGATCCTTGCTGCCGGCGTAGGTCTGGTACGGCGAGTTGGTCAGGTTGCTGACCTGGAAGAGGATGCTCAGGCCCGACAGGGCGCTGCCGTCGCCGAAGTTGTAGGCGACCTGGGCGTCGGTGATGTCCTCGCCGACCACGTAGCGCAGCGAGCGATCGCCATCGAAGTTGCCGATTTCACCGATGAAGTCGGAACGGCGGCGCTGGCTGACGCGGGCCTCGAAGCCGTTGCGCTCGTAGTACGCGGTCAGGTTGTACACCCGCTTGGACAGGCCCGGCAGCATGATGCTCTGGCTGCCCACGCTGCTCACCGCATTGGGCGGCGGCGGGATGGTGATGTCGCTGTCGTTGAAGCCGGCGCTGGCGATGATGCCGAAGCCCTGCAGCGCATCGCTGAACAGATCCAGCGGCAGCGAGGCGGTCAGCTCCAGGCCCTTCAAGCTGCCACCGGTGCCGTTGTAGGGCGCGGTGAACGGACCGGTGGTCTGGGTCGGCGGTTCGTTCGGACCCGGCACGTAGTCCACCAGGAAGTCGGTGAAGTCGTAGCCGTAGCGCTTCTCGGTGAAGATGTAGGTGCGCAGGTCCTTGTAGAAGAACGCGGCCGAGACATACGCCTTGGTGCCGAAGTACTTCTCGTAGGACAGATCGAACGCATAGGCGCGCCACGGATCCAGGTTCGGATTGCCGCCGCTGGCGCCGGGCTCGCCGGTCGCGGTGTTGACGCCGAATTCCAGCGAGGAGCGCAGCTCGTCCACGCGCGGACGCGCGACCTGCTTGGCCAGGCCCACGCGCAGGGTCTGCTCGTGCGGGAAGGAGAAGGCCAGGTTCAGGCTGGGCAGCACGTCGGTGTAGGTCTTGCCGCCATCCAGCGGCTGGATGTTGCTGCCGGCCGGCTGGGTGCTGTCCCAGTAGCGCGCCTTCGACTGCTGATCGACGTGCTGTACCTGCACGCCGATGTTGCCGCGCACCGGCACGCCGCCCCATTCAGTATCGATGTTGGCGCGGATGAAGCCGGTGGAGATTTCCTCGTCCACGTCCCAGGCCTTCGGGATCAGGTAGGACAGGTTGTCGACCGGATTGAACACCATGTAGCGCGCGACCGCCGCTGGCACGTTCCAGGACGGGATGTAGCCGACGCCGGCGAAGTTCAGGTCCACCAGCCCGTACTGCAGGTCCGAACCGATCGCGGTGATGCCCTGCGCGCCGAGGTTGATGTTGCCTTCCGGCTGGCGCTTGAACTTGTGGCGGTCCGCGTAGTTCAGGCCCACGTCCAGATCGGAGAACCAGCCCCAGGATTCGGGCAGCGGCAGCGACGCCGCCAGCTTGATGGCCTTCAGTTCGTCCTCGACCTTCGGGGTCTTGCCGTAGCCGGAACCGTAGATGGTGTTGGTCAGGAACAGTGCTTCCGGGTTCGAGTAGTCAAGCCCGGGATTGAGCTGGGAAAAGTTGTTCTTGCGGTAGGCCAGCGCAATCGAATCCAGCTGCGGCGCCGGCAACAGCTGGGTGTTGTTCTCCAGGTTGACCTCGTCACGCTTGGTCTTGGAATAGCTGACGTCGGCGACCAGCCGGACCTGGCCGAGGTTGAACTCGTTGTTCCAGCCGAACGCGTTGATTTCGTCTTCGCGGTGGTTGTACATGCCGCGGACCAGCGGGTACACGTTGTTGGCGGTGCCGCCGGTGAAGGTGTTGTTGCCGTTGATGATGGGATTGGTGACGTTCAGGCGCCCGTAGCCGCCGTTGTAGTCGCCGATATGCACTTCGAACTGGTTGGCGGTGTTGACCTGTTCGGCCTCGGAATGAAACAGATCCAGCGTGCTGGTCCAGGCGTTGGAGGGACGGAACTGCAGGGTCGCCATCACGCCATCGCGCTTGGTCTCGCCGGTGCGGCGCAGCGCCTTGATGCCATCCGAGTAAAAGGTGCCGGCCGGTACGCCGGGACGCCAGTTGTCACCCACCGCCTGCCAGGGTTCGTACAGGCCCACCTGGTTTTCCTGGATGGGCGTCTTGGAATGCGAATAACCGACGGCGAAACCAAAGCGGCGGTCCTTGGACTGGGTGATGTAACTGGCGTTGATGCGCTCGCCATATGCGGAGGCATCGGCCGCCTTGCCCAGCGAGTTGCGCTGGCCGCGGAAACCGATCGCGCCGACGGGTTCATCGAAGCTCAGCGGACGCACCGTCTGCATGTCCAGCGTGCCCGACAGGCCCTGCCCGACCAGGCCCGCGTCCGGCGTCTTGTAGACGGTCACGCCGCTCATCAGCTCGGAGGGATACTGATCGAACTCGACGCTACGGTTGTCGCCGGTGCTGACCATCTCGCGACCATTGAGCAAGGTGGTGGAGAAATCGGGCGACAGGCCGCGCACGCTGATCACCTGCGCGCGGCCGGCCACGCGCTGGGCCGCCAGGCCTGGCAGGCGCGCCAGCGATTCGGCGATGCTGATGTCCGGCAGCTTGCCGATGTCCTCGGCGGAGATGGCCTCGACGATCGAGGTGGAATCACGCTTGACCGAAATCGCTTCCTCGATGCCGCGACGGATACCGGTGACGGTGACCGTGTCGAGCTCGGTGGCGTCGGCCTGCGGCTTCTGTTCGGTGGTGGTGCCGGCGGTCTGTGCCTGCACGCCGGTCGCGGCCAGTGCGATGGCCGAGGCCAGCGCCGCGCTCAGCAGATTGCGCTTGTGTTGCAACATGTTCCCCTCTCCAAGGACGTTGTGTGCGATGAACCGGATGCGTCGCGGGCGATCGTCCGGGTCTGGCGCGCCAGGACGATGGACCGCCGCTGGAACGTGAAGCCATGGTAGTGGCCGAAACCACCGCACAAATCGCGCTGCATACGTATTCATCCGCATTTTCCGACGCATGTAACCCGTGTTCCGCGCGCGCCGAGCAGGCACGCGGCAAGCACCGCGCGCGGAGGCGTGGTTATCTGAATCCGCCAGCGAAGAACGCCGGGATCAATCGATGCGCGCGTAGTACACGCTGCGTGCGGGCAACTGCAACTGGCCCGCATCAAGTTCTCCGGAGGCCAGTCCCGGCCCCCCGATGGGCTGTATCGAAAGTCCTTCGGGTATCGGCCAGCGCACCGGGTGGGCGGACAGGTTGAACACCACCAGCCGCGACTCACCCGCGTGATCGCGACGGAACGCCAGGATCGGCTCCGGTGCGTCGAAGAAGGCGATGGCGCCGACCTGCAACGCCGGCTGGGTGCGACGCCAGGCGAGGAAACGGCGCACCTGGGACAGGACGGAGCTGGAATCCTGTTCCTGCATGGCCACGCTCATCGCGCGATGCTCCCCCGGAATCGGCAACCAGGGCCGACCCGCGCTGAAGCCGGCGCGGTCCTGCGTGGTCCACGGCATCGGCGTGCGGCAGCCGTCACGGCCCTTGAAGTTCGGCCAGAAGGTCTTGCCATAGGGATCCTGCAGATCCGCGTAGGGCACGTCGGCCTCGGGCAGTCCGAGTTCCTCGCCCTGATACAGGCAGACCGAGCCGCGCAGCGAACACACCAGCGCCACCAGCTGGGCGGCCAACGCCGCCGAGGGCTCGTTGCGTCCCCATCGGGTGACCGCACGCTGCACGTCGTGGTTGGACACCGCCCAGCACGGCCAGCCTTCGGTCATCGCCGCTTCCAGCCGCTCGACGGTTCCGCGGATGTAGGCCGCGCTGTGATCGTCGGTCAGCAGCTCGAAGCTGTAGCCCATGTGCAGGCGCCGGTCGGTGACGTACTCGGCGGTGGTCGCCAGCGAATCCTCGGAAGAGATCTCGCCCAGCGCGGCCACGTCCGGATAGCGATCCATCAACGTCCGCAGTTCCTCCAGGAACGCCACGTTCTCCGGCTGGGTGTTGTTGTGGTAGTGGTACTGGTAGGCATAGGGATTGTCCGCGCTGAAACCGCGCCCCACCCGCTTCTCCTTCGACTTGGGCGGGTTGTCGCGCAATTGCCGGTCATGGAAGCAGAAATTGATCGCATCCAGGCGCAAGCCGTCCACGCCCCGGTCCAGCCAGAACTTCACGTTGTCCAGGGTCGCCGCGCGGACCTCGGGATTGTGGAAATTGAGATCGGGCTGCGCGGCCAGGAAATTGTGCAGGTAGTACTGCTCGCGCCGCGGCTCCCAGCGCCAGGCCACGCCGCCGAACAGCGACATCCAGTTGTTGGGCGCGGTGCCGTCCTCCTTCGGATCGGCCCACACATACCAATCGGCCTTGGGGTTGTCGCGGCTCTCGCGGCTTTCCTTGAACCAGGGATGTTCGACCGAACAGTGGCTCAGCACCTGGTCGATCATCACCTTGATGCCCAGCGCATGCGCCTTGTCCAGCAGGCGATCGAAATCCGACAGGGTGCCGAACAACGGATCCACGTCGCGGTAGTCGGCGATGTCATAGCCGAAGTCGGCCATCGGCGACTTGAAGAACGGCGAGATCCAGATCGCGTCCACGCCCAGGCTGGCGATGTAGTCCAGCTTGTCGACGATGCCGGGCAGATCGCCCACGCCATCGCCGTCGGTGTCCAGGAAGCTGCGCGGGTAGATCTGGTAGATCACCGCGCCACGCCACCAGTGCTTGTTGTCCATCGCTTCCCCGGATCTCGATTGGGTTCGGCGTGCCGGCAGGTCACGCAATGGGCGCCACTATTCCATGTCCGCGCACCGGCGGAGAGGCGACGAAGCCCCGGGCCGGCATGAATACGTATGCAGGAAATCGATGGGAAGCCGCCCGCGGCTCCCATCGCCTCCTGCGCACTCGAAACCGCGCGAGCTCACTAAACAGCCAAAAACAAGGCGTTTTTCTGTTCATCGCTCGTTGAATCCGGAATTTTTCATGGACGGCGGCCGCAAGAATCCTGTTTGCGGTGCAGCATGGAATCGCCACGCGATCCTGCAAGATTCGACCACACCTAATCGCGCACCTTCCGGCGACGCCCGCATCAACTTCACCCAGGTACCCGCATGACCCCGAAGCCGCGCCTGTCCTTCTGGCAGATCTGGAACATGTCGTTCGGCTTTCTCGGCATCCAGTTCGGATTCGCCCTGCAGGGCGGCTTCATGTCGCGCATCTTCCAGACCCTGGGCGCGGAGAAGGACGCGCTGCCGCTGTTGTGGATCGCCGCGCCGCTGACCGGCCTGCTGGTGCAGCCGGTGATCGGCTATTTCAGCGATCGCACCTGGCACCCGCGGCTGGGCCGGCGTCGCCCGTACTTCCTGGCCGGCGCCATCCTCAGTTCGATCGCGCTGGTGTTCATGCCGCACTCGCCCACCCTGTGGATGGCCGCGGGCCTGCTGTGGGTGCTGGATGCCTCCATCAACATCAGCATGGAGCCGTTCCGCGCCCTGGTCGCGGACAAGCTGCCGGAGAGCCAGCGTTCCTATGGCTTCGTGCTGCAGACCCTGATCATCGGCATCGGTACCTGGCTGGCCAGCAACCTGCCCTGGCTGGTCACCCGCCTCGGCGTTCCCAACGAAGCCGGCCCGGGCGTGGTTCCGCCTTCGGTGAAGATCGCCTTCGCGATCGGCGCGTTCGTGTTCCTGGCCAGCATCCTGGTCACGGTGCTGAGTACGCGCGAGTATCCGCCCGAGGACACCGAACGGTTCCGCGCCGCGCGACGCGCCCAGGGTGGCCTGGTTTCCGAGGTCCTGCATCACGTGATCCACATGCCCGCGCAGATGCGCCGGCTCGGCGTGGTCCAGTTCTTCAGCTGGTTGGCGTTCTTCGCGATGTGGAGCATGGCCACGCCCGGCCTGACCGAGCACGTATTCAAGGCCCCGGCGCCGGATCCCGCCGGCTTCGACATGGCCGTGCCCGCGCAGGCCGCCGCGTTCCAGCGCGCCAACGCGGCCTTCCAGGATGCCGCCGACCTGGTGGGCTCCTACATGGGCTACTACGGACTCTCGTCGATGCTGGTGGCCTTGCTGCTGTCGATCTACGCCGCGCGCCTGCCGTTGAACCGCAAGGCGGTGCACGCGGGCTCGCTGGTACTGGGCGGGCTTGGTTTCCTGTCGATGTGGTTCGTGCCGCAGCCGGGCTGGCTGATCCTGTCCTTCGCCCTGGTCGGGGTGGCCTGGGCCAGCATCCTGTCGATGCCCTACGCATTGCTGTCCAGCCATGTGCCGGCCGATCGCATGGGCATCTACATGGGCATCTTCAACATGTTCATCGTGATCCCGCAGATCGTCGCGGCCACCCTGCTGGGTCCGGTCCTGCGCACGTTCTTCGGCAACCAGCCGATCTTCGCGCTGGTGATCAGCGGCGCCAGCCTGCTGCTGGCCGCCCTGTCGCTGGCGCGGGTGCGCGAGCACGCCGCGCCGTCGGCCACGGCCCCCTTCTCTCCCCAGGTGCATTGATGCAAGCCCCCGTGCGCACGCTGCTGGTCGCCCTGCTGCCCGGCCTCCTGTTCTCCGCGGCGGTCCGGGCCGATGATTTCTACGGCACCACCGAACCGTTCGCCCGCGAGGCGGTGTACTTCGTCCTCACCGATCGCTTCGTCAACGGCGATCCCGGCAACGACCAGCGCCAGCAAGGCGGCGCGCACCGCAGCTTCGATCTGCCCACGCCCGGCGCGCCGGCCGGCGAATCCGACAACGTCGGCTACCTGGGCGGCGACTTCAAGGGCATCGTCGACAATGCCGGCTACCTCCGCGACCTGGGCTTCACCTCGGTCTGGGTGACGCCCATCGTCGACAATCCGGACGAGGCGTTCACCGGCGGCGATCCGGTGACCTGGAATGGCGCCTTCACCGATCGCGGCAAGACCGGCTACCACGGCTACTGGGGCATCAACTTCTACCGCCTCGACGAACACCTGCCCAGTCCCGGACTGGATTTCGCGGGTTTCACCCGTGCGATGAAGGCGCAACAGCTCGACGTGGTGCTGGACATCGTCGCCAACCACGGCTCGCCCGCCTACACCATGCCCGCGCCGCAGGCGCAGTACGGCAAGCTGTGGGACCGCGATGGCCGGCTGGTCGCCGATCACCAGAACCTGCGGCCGGAGCGGCTAGACCCCAAGGGAAATCCGCTGCACGCCTTCTACAACACCGGCGGCGGCCTGGCCCAGTTGTCCGACTTCAACCAGGACAATCCGGCGGTGCTCGACTATCTCGTCGGCGCCTATGAGCAGTGGATGGACCAGGGCGCGGCCGCGTTCCGGATCGATACCATCGCCTGGATGCCGCACGATTTCTGGAAGCGTTTCGCCGATCGCATCCGCGCCAAGCGCCCGGGTTTCTTCATGTTCGGCGAGAATTTCAACTACGACGCTGCCAGCATCGCCGGGCATACCTGGCGCCGCAATGGCGGCTACAGCGTGCTGGACTTCCCGCTCAAGGCGAAGCTGGTGGAGGTGTTCGAGAAGCCCGGCGGCGATTTCGCCGAACTGGGCAAGGCGCTGTACCTGGAGGATGGCCCCTACGCCAATCCGTACGATCTGATGACGTTCTACGACAACCACGACATGGCCCGCATGAACGCCGACGACGACGGCTTCATCGATGCCCACAACTGGCTGTTCACCGCGCGTGGCATCCCGGTGATCTACTACGGTTCGGAAGTCGGCTTCATGCGCGGAAGGGCCGAGCACGCCGGCAACCGCAACTACTTCGGGCAGGAACGCATCGACGCCGCGCCGGCGCATCGCATCCACGTCGCGCTGAAACGCATCGCCCGCCTGCGTCGCGATTCCATCGCCCTGCAGCGCGGCCTGCAGCTGAACGTCAGGCTGCAGGGCGACCAGGCCGCGTTTTACCGGATCTACGACCACGCCGGGCAGCGCCAGGCCGCGCTGGTGCTGCTGAACAAGGCGGACCGGCCGGCGACGATGCGGGTCACCGACCATCTGCAGGCCGGCCCATGGCGCGATGCCTTCGATGACAAACCGGTGCCGGTCACGGACGAATTGCAGGCGGAAGTGCCCGCGCACGGCGTGCGGGTGTTCTTCTTCGATGGCGAGATCACCCGCGCCGATACCCTGGCCCGCTTGCGGGAACTGATGCTGCGCAAGATGCCGAAAGCCGACTGACGCCGGATTCCGAGGCGCCGGCCCGGCGCCTGCGTGCGCTCAGGCGCCGGTGGACCCGCGCAGGATCACCCGGGCCGGAATCGACTGGCTTTCCACGCTTTCGCCGTTGATCAGCCGGAGCAGGCTGTCCACCAGGATCTGCCCCGCCCGCTTGGTGTCCTGCTGCACCGTCGACAATCCGGGGGTGACGAACGCGGCCAGTGGAATATCGTCGAAGCCGGCCACCGCCACGTCGTCGGGAATTTTCCGGCCATGTTCGTGCAGCGCCTTCATCGCCCCGATCGCAATCAGGTCGCTGGCGGCGAAGATGGCGTCGAAGCGGACCTTGCGCTTCAGCAGTTCCTGCACCGCCTCGTAGCCGGACTGTTCACTGGTCACCGCGTCCACCTGCAACGAGGGCTGCGCCGGGCTGCCGGCGTCCTGCAACGCCTGCGCGTAGCCGCGATAGCGCTCGAAGAACTCGGGATAGTGGTTGGAGGCGTGGCCGAGGAAGGCGATGTCGCGGCGACCCTGGCCGATCAGGTGCACGCTGATGTCATGGCCGCCCTGGAAGTTGTCGCAGCCGATCGAGATGCCCGGTTGTCCCGGCAACACCGCGCCCCAGCGCACGAAGTGGGTGCCCTGCTGGACCAGTTGCTCCAGCCGCGACTGCGCTTCCAGGTAATCGCCATAACCCAGCAGGATCAGGCCGTCGGCCTTGTTGCTGTCCTCGTAGTCGGCCTGCCAGTTGGTCGACAGTTGCTGGAACGAAATCAGCAGGTCATAGGACTGCAACGCGCAGGCGCGCGTGATCGAGCCCAGCATCGACAGGAAGAATGGATTGATCTGGGAATCATCCGGGGTCGGATCCTCGAAGAACAGCAGCGCGATCGTGCCCGAATGCTGGCGGCGCAGGTTGGAGGCGTTCTTGTCGACCTTGTAGTTCAGTTCCGCGGCGATCGCCTGGATGCGCCGGCGGGTTTCCTCGTTCACCATCGGGCTGCCGCGCAGCGCGCGCGACACCGTGGGCTGGGACACGCCGGCCAGGTGGGCGATGTCCAGCGACGTGGCCTTGCCTTTGATGGGAGCGATCACGAGGGACGGGGCATGGTCGGCATACCCCCGCATCATGCCATGCGGCCGCGCCGGCGGCATCGTACGCGGATAGCGGGCCGCTCCTCCGGCTGCAACCGCGCCTGGCCGATACTCAGGGGTTGGCGGGAACCTCGATGCTGCCATGCAGTTGCACGCCGTCGGCGTCGCGGACACTGACCGACACGTCCACGCCGTGGCGAACGCTCTCGGTCACCGTGCAGAAGTTCTCGAACTGGGACAGCAACCGTTCCAGCGACTGGTGCGCGGTGGCGGCTTCGGCCAGCTGGATGTCGACCTGGACATGGCCAATCCGCAGCCGGCCCTGCTCGTTGCGCACCAGTTCGGTGGTGGCGGTGGTCACCAACGGACCGGGCTGGTTGCGGAACTTGCGCATCGCGAACAACAGGCTGGCCGACAGGCAATTGGCGATCGCGGTGGTGAGCATCAGCGCCGGACTCGGGCCGGCGCCCTGCCCCAGCGGCTCGGACTCGTCGGTCAGCAGTTCGGGAATGGCGGTGCCGTCGAAGCGGACCCGGAACTGGAAATCCTGCTCCTGGTGCAGGGTGACGGTCAGGCGCGGGTTCTCGCTCATGGATCAGCTCCGGATGGAAATCAGGGTTGGGCGCGCGCGGTGGTCGTACCGGAGGTACCGCCATCGCAGGCTGCGCCAAGCAGTTGAGAATGACGCAGCCAGTCCTGATCCGGATAGTAGGCAAACACGAACGAACCGTTGCGAATCGTGTCGATCAGCGGTCGTGCGACCGCGGTGCGCACCGCCGGGCAGCCCAGGCTGCGTCCGAGCCGGCCCTGCTGGCGGATCAGGATTTCGCTGACATAGGGTGCGCCGTGGATGACGATGGCGCGCTCGCGCGCGCGGTCGTTGATGCCAGGCTCCAGCCCTTCCAGGCGTAGCGAGTAGCCATTGCCGCCGACGTACGCTTCCTGGGTACGGAACGCGCCCAGGCTGGACATGTAGCTGCCGTTCTCGTTGGAGAAGCGGCTGGCCAGGTTCTCGCCGGTGTTGCGGCCGTGCGCCACCCATTCCTCGAACAGCAGCCGTTGCCGTGCCAGATCGAATACCCACAGGCGGGGTTGCGTGGATGGCCGTGAATAGTCGATCACGCTCAGGGTGGGCGGCAGCGTCGAACCGCGCAGCGCGCAGGACATCGCCTGGGTGGCGAGCGACAACACCTTGCGATCCAGTTTCGGCGCGCTGCGCGCGAGCTGGTCGACCAGGCCGGCCGTGTGCGCGTTCTGCGCATGGCCTGGCAGGGCGACGCTGGCGAGCAGGCTGGCGAGGGAGAGCAGGCGGAAACGGGACGGCATACGGAACCACGGGCAACGGAGGAAGAAAGCGAGTGCCGTTCCGCTGGCGGTCGCGTCAGTGCTGGATGGGGCCGCCGGGATCGGATTCCAAGACGGGCTCGGCCGGCTGTTCGGCCGGCGTTGCGCGCACGCCCGGCAGATCCGAGACCAGCACGGTGGTGCCGGGTTGCAGGATGTCATACAGGCGGCGCGAAAACGCTTCCGGCACCCAGAAGGACTTGCCCAGCAACTCCAGCGTGGGCATCGCCGCGCCATCCTCGCCCAGCACCCGGTGGGCAACCCAGCGATGCTGGTGCCGCTGCGGATCCAGCAAACTGGGAATATCCTCCATCTCCGTCGTCATCACGAACAGCACGGTGCCATTCAGTTCCAGATCGCCCACCCGCTGCAACGGGGCCGAACCAATCAGCACGCCATCGCGCAGCACCGACACGCGGCGGTCGTACAGGCTGACCAGGATGCTGACCGGTCCCTGCGGCGCGGCCGCCTCGTCCCAATAGACTTCGAACTCGCCCATCGGCGCGGCCACCGCCTGGCCGCCGCGGGTCACCGGCGCCAGCACGGCCGGATGCACCACGCTGGCCGGGGACGCCTTGGCGTTGGCCACCACCACCGTGTCGCCGCGTTGGGTGATGCCGAACAATTGCTCCGCGAAGTCCTGCGGCAGCCGCACGCAGCCGTGCGAGGCGGGATAACCGGGCAGATGGCCGCCATGCAGGGCGATGCCATCCCAGGTCAGCCGCTGCATGTAGGGCATCGGCGCGTTGTTGTAGAGGTTGGAGCGGTGGTCCTTGTTCTTCTGCAGGATGGTGAACACGCCGGTCGGGGTGTCCTTGCCCGGCTTGCCGGAGCTGATGGTGGACACGCCGATCGCGATGCCGTTGCGATACACGTAGGCGCGCTGCTCGTCCAGGCTGACCACCAGCACCACCGGGCCTTCCGGCGCGACCTGCGGCGCCCAGATGTACTCGCCCGGCTTGAGCCGGCTGGCGTCCTGCGCGGTCTGGGCGGTGGCAACCAGGGCGGACAGGCCCAGGGCGCAGCCCAGGGCCAGGGCGATGGCAAGGGGTTTTCTCATGCCGATCAGGATAGGGCCGCCAGCCGATCGCGCAAGGCGGCGTAGTCCGGCGCCATTGGTTCGGCATGGGCCGGCCGCGCCAGCAGGTCCGTCAGCGCGGGCGGCACCCCGACCGGCCGGCCGATCAGCGGTTCGACCACGCTTTCAAACTTGGCCGGATGCGCGGTCGCGGCCACCGCCCAATGGCCCCCCCCGCCTTCCGCACGCAGTTGTTCCAGCACGTTGACCGCGGTGGCGGTGTGCGGGCAAAACACTTCGCCGAAGTCCGCATGCCGGCGCGCGATGGTCTCGCGGATGGTGGCGTCGTCCACGCTGCGCGCGGTGAACGCGGCACGCAAGGCGGCATCGTCGTTCCGGTACAGCCAGCGCAGCCGTTCGAAATTGCTCGGCGCGCCGACGTCCATCGCGTTGGCGATGGTCGCCACGCTCGCCTGCGCGGCATACGCCTGGCCATCGAAATAGTCCGGCAGGACCCGGTTGGCGTTGGTCGCCAGCACGATCCGTCCCAGCGGAATGCCCAGCGCGCGCGCCAGGATCGCGGCCAGTGCGTTGCCCAGGTTGCCGGTCGGCACCACCAGGTTGAGCGCCTGCCCGGTGGCGGCGTGATGGCGCAGGGCGGCGTCGGCGTAATAGCTCATCTGCGGCAGCAGCCGCCCCAGGCTGATGCTGTTGGCCGAACTGAGCGGCACCCGCGATTGCAGCTCGCCGTCGTTGAGCGCGCGCTTCACCAGCGCCTGGCAGTCGTCGAAGGAACCGGCGACGCGCAGGGCGGTGATGTTGTCGCCGAAACAGCCCAACTGGTGCGCTTGTCGCGGCGAAACCCGTCCATCCGGATACAGCACCACCACCCGCAGTCCCGGCTGGCGATGGAAGGCGGCGGCGACCGCTGCACCGGTGTCGCCCGAGGTCGCCACCAGGATGGTCAAGGGTTGCCCGTCGCCGGCACGCAACCGGGCCAGGCAAGCGGCGAGGAAGCGCGCGCCGAAATCCTTGAAGGCGGCGGTCGGCCCATGGAACAGTTCCAGCACGTGATCATGCGGGGTCGCCAGCGCGCGCAGCGGCGCTGGAAAATCAAAGGCTTCCCGGCAGATCGCTGGCAATGACGGCTCCAGGCCATCGCCGGCGAAGAAAGGCGCCAGCAATCCGGCGGCGGTGTCGGCCAGCGAAGCACCGGCCTGCAGGACGCGCGGCGGCGGGATCTGCGCGGGAACGTACAACCCGCCGTCGGGCGCGAGCCCGGCCGCGATCGCCGCGCTCAGGCCGACGGGAAGTGAAGGATTGCGGGTGGAGATGAAGTTCATCGGTCATCCATCATGGGAGTGCCGGACGTGGGCGGTCCGGCAGGATTTCGGAACAGGAAGGAAGCGAACGACCGCGAGCAAGCACCTGCCGGACCGCGGCGGTGCCATCGCAGGGCAGCGCGCCTACAACAAGCGCGCCGCGGGGGCTGCGATCGGCGATACCCAGGCCTGGCTGTCGAATCCGGCGGACACGAAGGCCGCCTGGATGCCAGGCACCGCGGTTTCCGCCTGCGCGCGCGTCTCGAACCAGGCGAACACGCTGGGTCCGGCGCCGGAAATGCTCGCGCCCATCGCGCCCGCCGCCAACGCCGCCGCCTTGGCCGCGCCGAAACCGCCAATCAGCGGCGCTCGGCGCGGTTCGACCAGCACGTCATTCAACCCTTCACGCACCAACGCGGCGTCGCCGCGCTGGCAACCAGCCAGCAGCAACGCCAGATGCGCACTCTGGGCGACGAATTCCTTCAGCTCGTAGGCGCCGGCCAGCGCCGCGCGGGCGCGCCGGGTTTCCAGCACCGCGTCCGGATGCACCAGCACGCAATGCCAGGCTTCGGGCACCGGAATCGGCACCAGCCGATCAGCCGTCGACAGCACCAGGCCGCCCAGCAGCATCGGGCCGAGGTTGTCGCCGTGACGTCCACCACTGGCCACCGCCTCGCCCACCAGCGCATGCGGATACAGCGCCTCGCGCGACAGCGGCCGCGGCAGCAGCGCGTTGGCCGCCACCAGCGCGGCCACGCACGAGGCGGCCGAACCGCCCATGCCGGATCCCAGCGGAATGCCTTTCTCGATCTCGATTTCGAAACCGAAGCCGGGACGCTCCGCCTCCAGCAGCGAAATCAGCGCCGCGCCAGCGGTATTCCCGGGGGCATCGCGCGGCAAATCCACGGTGGCGCCGCGGATATCGGCGATGCGCACTTCCGGCGCGGCGATGCGCCGCACGTGCACGGTATCGCCCGCGCCTTCGATCACATGGCCCAGGATGTCGAATCCCACGCCCACATTGCCCACCGAGGCCGGCGAGAACGCGCTCGCCGTGTCGACCATTGCCGCTGATTCCACCTTTTCCTCCTTCACAACCTGGCTCCCTGGCCCGCCGCGACCCTCAGCAGATCGGCGAACACGCCGGCCGCGGTGACTTCGGGGCCGGCGCCCGGGCCCTGCACGATCAGCGGATTGTCGCAGTAACGGCGGGTGCTGAACTGCACGATATTGTCGGTCAGGCGCAGATTGGCGAACGCATGTGCGGCCGGCAGCGCGACCAGGCCCACCTTGGCGCGGCCCTCGCCGTCCAGCCGCGCCACGTAGCGCAGCACCTGTCCGGCGGCTTTCGCCTGCGCCAGCCTGTCGGCGAAGTCCGCGTCCACTTCCGGTAGCCGCGCCATGAAGTCCTCGACGCTGGCGTTGCGCAGCGACGCCGGGACCAGGCTCTCCACCTCCACGTCCTCCAGCGCCAGCGCCCGGCCGGCCTCGCGGGCCAGGATCACCAGCTTGCGACCGACATCGGTGCCGGACAGATCGTCGCGGGGGTCCGGCTCGGTGTAGCCCATCGCGCGCGCCTCGGTGACCAGTTGCGAGAACGGCACGCTGCCGTCGTACTTGTTGAACAGCCAGGCCAACGTGCCGGAGAAAATGCCCTCGACCGACACCACGGCGTCGCCGGTATCGAGCAGATCGCGCAGGGTCGAGATCACCGGCAGTCCCGCGCCGACCGTGGCCTCATAGCGGAATCGCGCACCGCTGGTGGCCGCGGCGTCGCGGATGGCCTGGTAGCGCGACAGCGATCCGGCGCCGGCCTGTTTGTTCGGGGTGACCACGTGGATGCCGGCGGCCAGCCAGTCGGCGTAGCGTTCGGCCACGTCCGGACTGGCGCTGCAATCGACGATGACCGCGTGCGGCAGATGCGCCGACAGCAGGTGCGCGGTGAAGCGATCCAGATCCGCCGCTTGCGTGCTGGCCTCGAAGCGCTCGCGCCAGTCCGCGCCGATGCCGCGTTCGTCGAGCAGCATCCGGCGACTGGAGGCAATCGCGCGCAGTCGCAGATCCACATTCGCCTTGCCCAGCAATTGCGGCTGGGCCGCGCGCAGTTGTTCGATCAGGGTGGCGCCGACATTGCCCGGGCCGATCACGCCGACCGAGAAGGTCTGCGGCGACAGCCAGAATCCCGCGTGCGCGGCGCGCAGCGCCTTGGTCGCGTCGGCGCTGTCGATGGCCACCGAGATGTTGCGCTCCGACGAACCCTGCGCGATCGCCAGGATGTTCACCCGCGCCCGCCCCAGCGCTTCGAACAGCCGCGCCGCCACGCCCGGCGTGCCCGCCATGCCGTCGCCGACCGCGGCCAGCACACTGACCCCGTCGGTGCGCTGCACGCGCTGGACCTGGCCGATGGTCAGTTCGTGGGCGAACGCGTTGAGCAGCGCGTTCTGCGCGCGCTGCGCCTCGGCGCTCCTGACCACGCAGCAGATCGAATGTTCGGAGGAGCCCTGCGAGATCATCACCACCGACACCCGCGCGTCGCGCAGCGCGGCGAACACGCGTTCGGCGGTGCCCGGCACGCCGATCAGGCCGGTGCCCTCCAGGTTGAGCACCGCCAGATCCGGACTCAGGGTCAGGCCCTTGACCGGCCCGTGCGCATCGCTGGCCGCGGTGATGCGGGTACCGGGGTGCTCGGGATGGAAGGTGTTGCGGATGACGATCGGCAGGCCGCGCTCGATGGCCGGCGACATGGTCTGCGGGTGCACCACCTTGGCGCCGAAGTAGGCCAGTTCGCAGGCCTCGTCATAGCTGAGCGCGCTGAGTTGCACGGCTTCGGGCACCACCCTCGGGTCCGCCGACAGCACCCCGTCCACGTCGGTCCAGATGTGCAGTTCGTCGGCGTTGAACAGCGCCGCGAAAATCGCGCCGCTGTAGTCGCTGCCATTGCGGCCCAGGGTGGTGATGCGGCCGGAACGATCGCGGGCGACGAATCCGGTGACCACCAGCCGGCGCTGCGGATGGCCGGCGCGCCAGTCCGACAGGCGTTGCGCGCTCTGCAGCCAGTCCACGTCCACGCCCAGGTCGCCGCGGTCCACCACCAGCACGTCGCGCGCGTCCAGCACCGCGCAGTCCTCGCCGCGTGCCATCAGGTACTCGCCCAGCAGGTGCGCGGAAAACACCTCGCCCAGGCCCTGCACCCGATCCAGCACCTCGCGCGGCAGCTCGCCGATCACCGCCAGCGCGGCCAGGATCTCGGCCAGTTCGTCGAAGCGCGCATCCATCCATTCCAGGGTCGGGCCGGCATCCTCGGCCAGCAGCGCCACCGCCGCACCGCGGTGCCGGGCGCGCAGTTCATGCCAGCGATCGCGCCATTCGGCCAGGTTGCCGGACGCCATTTCGGCCAGCGTGATCAGCGCATCGGTGACGCCCTTCATCGCCGAGACCACGGTGATCTGCTGGACCTCCCCGCGCGCCAGCAGCAACTGGGCCACATGACGGTAACGATCGGCATCGGCCACGGACGTGCCGCCGAACTTGTGGACGACCGTAGGGGACTGCAACGTACGGGACGGAAGCTGGGGCGGAGCGGCGACGCTGGACGACATGGGCGGAACCTCGGTAGGAGGCCCGGTACACGGATCAGGCTTTGGGCTCCCCCGCATCCTGATTCGGGTGCGGGGCCGTGGTTTGCGAATTACGCGAACACAACCAGCCGCACCCTGCTAATCGGGGTGGTAATGGTGGTGGTAGTGGTGGCGACCGACGCGGCCCTGGCCCCGGCGAAAGCCGTCGCCGGCAACGGGGCCGGGCGTGCGGAATCGACGGTGGACGGGACGTTCGGGCGCATTCCCGTAGGGGACACGAAGTGCGGGCGGGCTGTCAAGTGCTGCGTTGCATCAATGACGGTGACCCTCCCCCGCCCGTCCCTCCCGGCCTGACCGGGAGGGACGGTTTGCTCAATAACGGTTTGCTCAATAGTTGTAGCGGAACTCGACACCGAAGGTGCGCGGCCTCAGGCGGGTTGCCGCGCCGGTCATGCTGCGGGCATCGGTCGCGCCGTCCTCGTTGGTGAGGTTCTCGCCGAACAGATAGGCCGCCCAGCCGCTGGGCGATTCCAGGCCCACGCGCGCGGCCACCCGGGTAATGGGATCGCCGCCTTCGGTGCCCGCGGTGGCCGACGTCTCGCGCCGCGAGTGGTACATCACGTCGCTGCGGGCGATGCCCTTGAGTGAATCGCCGACCGGCCAGTTGTAGGCCACTCCGCCGCTGAGCGTCGTCTTGGGCACGTTGAACACCGGTGTGCCCTTGTGGAACTGGGTGCCTTCCAGATCCTCCTTGTAGACCGCGTCGATCACGCTGCCGCCGAAGTTGAACGCCCAGGCCTTGTTCGGCATCCAGGTGATCCCCAGTTCCACGCCCCGCTGGGTGGATCCCGCGGAATTGAGGATGCCGCTGTACAGGCCGTCGGCCAGCGACATGTAGACCGGCACGTCCTTCCAGTCGCTGTAGAACACCGCGGTTTCCAACAGCAGGCGACCTTCGTCGAACACCGCCTTGTAGCCCAGCTCGTAGCTCCAGATCGAATCCGGCTTGGTGCCGACCGGCAGGTCGATCCCGTACTGCTCCGCCAGTTCGATCGAGGTGATCGGCTGCAACTGGCCGGAACGATAGCCGCTGGCCGCGCTCGCGTAGAGAGTCGAATCCTCGTTCAAGGCGTAGGACAGGCTGAGCCGCGGGCTGGTGTTGGTGAAGGTCTTCTGCAGCGTGTTGCGCGTGGTTTCGCTGACATCCATCGAGTCGACCTTGTCCTCGAAGTAACGCACGCCGGCGGTCGCCGCCCACTTCTCGTTGATGTGCCAGGTCGCCTCGCCGAACAGCGAGAACGAATCGTTGGTCTGCGAGGAACGGGTTGGCGACAGGCCGGTCATCGCGGACGAATCCCGGCGTATCGCCTTGCGCAGGTAGTAGCCCATCGTCCAGTCCAGCGCGCGTTCGCCGGTGGAGGACCAGCGCAGTTCATGGGTGCGCACGCCGATATCGACCGTACCGGCGTAGGCGGTGGTCGCGTTGATCATGCCGCTCAGGCCGCGCCACAGGCTGCCGTCCGAGAACACGTACAGCAACTGCGAATCCTCGAAGGCATAGCTCGCGGTCAGGCTGCCGGAGTCCCATTCGTTGCGCACGTCGTAGTAGGAATCCACGGTCATGTCGTTATAGGCCGCCTCGAAGCCGCCCGGCGAATGCGCCTTGAATTTCCAGTAGGACAGATCCAGGTTGAAGCGCTCGTTCGGTGCGAACCGCAGTTTGGCGCGTCCGGTCCTGATGCGCTGCTCGTTGATGTTCTCCTCGCCGGTCTGGCGGTTCTTCAGCCAGCCGGACAGCGACTCGTCGGTGACGCCGAAGCGCAAGGCCAGCGTGTCGTCCACCAGTGGCACGTTCACCATCGCCTTGACGCCCCAGCCATCCGTGCCGCCCTGGGTGTCGCTGAAGGAGGTTTCCACCCCCGCGCGGAATTCGTTGAACTCCGGCTTGCGGGTGATCACCCGCACCGTGCCGCCCATGGAGCCCTCGCCGAACAGAGTCCCCTGGGGTCCCTTGAGTATTTCGATGCGCTCGATGTCGAAGGACCGGGTTTCCGGATACCACGGCACCGTCACGCCATTGAACGGCACTTCGTCTAGGTAGTAGCCGTTCTCGTTACTGCCCTGGCGCGCGGACGCACCGCGGATCTGGATGTAGGTGAACGCGCCGCCGGCATCGTAGGCGGCCGCGCCGGGCGAAAACGAAATCGCATCGCCGACGTTGTCGATGCCCATCGCGTCAATCTGTTCGCCGGTGATCGCGGTGACCGCGATCGGCACGTCCAGGCTGCGTTCGTCGCGCTTGCGCGCGGTGACGGTGACCGAGCCCAGGTCCACCGCCTTGTCGTCCACGACCTGGCCGGCCTGATCCGGCGTTTGCGCCGGCCCGGAACCGGCATCCGCGGCCTGGGCCGATGCCGACAAGGGCGCGACCGCGATCGCCAGCGCGACGGCGAGGCAGGTGAGCGCCGGTCCATGGCGAAGCGTTCCTGATGACAGATGGCAAGCTGATACCACGGCGACTCTCTCCTGGAATATCGAATGGAATGAAGCAATGCCGACGCCTGCCAACCGGCGAGGAGGGGGACGGATTGGAAGCGCGTGGCGGGCCTTGCGAGGCGCACTCGTGTGCTTCGCCTCGAGGTCCATCTTGTTTTTCCCGCAGGTCCGCCATCTAGTCGCCGATGACGGTTTTGTGTACGGAATTCGGCACAATTGTTTCGCATCATCCCGCATCCCTCGGGAGGCCGGACACGACGAATCAATCCACGTTTTTCAACGGGATTTCTCTGGATTTACTTCCCGACCCTGGCAAGCTGAACGCCGCGCGCAGGATCGGTGACCAGCGCGGAATTCCGCATGCTTCGGATAGCCAGCGAGCCAGTCCGACCTGGTCACCGGACCGACCCGGCGCCTGCGTTTTCCAGGCGCGTCGACACCAAGACGAACCAGGGCCCCGATCCGGAAATGCCGATGGGGTCGATGGCCAGCCCAAGGCCATGCCCGGCCGGCTGCGGTCGCCCGTCCGTGCCGTTCATGCGAGAATGCGGGCGATGGCCCCGTAGCTCAGCTGGATAGAGCGTCCCCCTCCTAAGGGGAAGGTCGTGCGTTCGAATCGCGCCGGGGCCGCCATTTCCGGACGGGCTCATCGCCCGTTCCGCGATCGGTCGCAACTCGATCCACTGCGAAACATCGCCCCCCGCCCGTGTCCGGGCCGTGCCTCCCGCATCCGCGAGGGCGACGCCGTCGGATGCCGTCCTGGCCTCGACCCCGGCCCTTCCCTTCCGGCCATCCGCCAATGCAACCCTCGGCGGATCGACGAAACGCCGTGCGCATCGTGGCCGCGTTCTCGGCGAATCGAACAGGCGGCTCAGCACATCCACGGAAGCCCCCGATCCGGCCGGGCCGGCGGGATCGCTCTGCTAAAATCGGCGTTCCGCCGGCGCACGTCGCGCCGCGCCTTCATCTGATCTTTCCTGGAGCACCGCATGTCCGCAGACATCCTCAAGGCACTCGGCCTTGGCCAGACCAATTCCGGCACCTACCTGGGCCGTGGCGAATGGTCCAAGACCACCGACGCCGGCCTGTTGCAGTCGATCAATCCGACCACCAACGAGGCGATTGCCGAGGTCCATGCCAGCAGCCAGGCCGACTACGAAACCGTGGTCGCGCGCGCGCAGGAAGCCTTCAAGGTCTGGCGCACCACCCCGGCCCCGCGCCGCGGCGAAGCCGTGCGCCTGTGCGGCGAGGCGCTGCGCAAGCACAAGGATGCGCTGGGTTCGCTGGTCGCGCTGGAAATGGGCAAGAGCAAGCCCGAAGGCGACGGCGAAGTGCAGGAAATGATCGACATCGCCGACTTCGCGGTCGGCCAGAGCCGCATGCTGTACGGCTACACCATGCACTCCGAGCGCCCGGGCCACCGGATGTACGAGCAGTACCAGCCGCTGGGCCTGGTCGGCATCATCAGCGCGTTCAACTTCCCGGTCGCGGTGTGGGCGTGGAACTCGTTCCTGGCCGCCATCTGCGGCGACGTGTGCATCTGGAAGCCATCCAACAAGACCCCGCTGACCGCGATCGCGTCGATGAAGATCTGCAACGAGGCCCTGAAGGCCGGCGGCTTCCCGGACATCTTCTTCCTGATCAACGACGCCGGCGTCGAGCTGGCCCAGCAGTTCGTCGACGACAAGCGCATCCCGCTGATCAGCTTCACCGGTTCGACCCAGGTCGGCCGCACCGTCGGCGAGCGCGTCGCCCGCCGCATGGGCCGCAGCCTGCTGGAACTCGGCGGCAACAACGCGATCATCCTGGACGAAACCGCCGACCTGAAGCTGGCGATCCCGGGCATCGTGTTCGGCGCGGTCGGCACCGCCGGCCAGCGCTGCACCACCACCCGCCGCCTGATCGTGCACGAATCCATCTACGACACCGTGCTGTCCACCCTGGTCAAGGCGTACAAGCAGGTCGAGGGCAAGATCGGCGATCCCACCGATCCGGCCAACCTGATGGGCCCGCTCAACAGCCAGGGCGCGGTGCAGCAGTTCCTCGCCTCCATCGAGAAGGCCAAGGCCAGCGGCGGCACCATCGAGACCGGCGGCACCGCGATCGATCGCCCCGGCAACTTCGTCCTGCCGGCCATCGTCACCGGCCTGAAGAACACCGATGAAGTGGTCCAGCACGAGACCTTCGCGCCGATCCTGTACGTGATGAAGTACAAGACCCTGGACGAGGCCATCGACATGCAGAACGGCGTGCCGCAGGGCCTGTCCTCGTCGATCTTCACCCAGAACCTGAAGGCGGCCGAGCAGTTCCTGTCGGCGGCCGGCTCGGACTGCGGCATCGCCAACGTCAACATCGGCACCAGCGGCGCGGAGATCGGCGGCGCGTTCGGCGGCGAGAAGGAAACCGGCGGCGGCCGCGAATCCGGTTCGGATGCGTGGAAGGTCTACATGCGCCGGCAGACCAACACCATCAACTATTCCGACTCGCTGCCGTTGGCGCAGGGTATAAAGTTCGACCTCTGAGCCCCGAGAAAGGAAAAGGACGCCAATGAACGTACCCGCACGCCAGACCAGCACCCTGGCCATCATCAGCCTGATTGCCGGCATCCTCGGCTGGACCCTGCTGCCCTTCCTGGGCAGCATCGGCGCGATCATCACCGGCCACATGGCCCGCGCCGAAATCCGCCGCGAGCCGCAGCGCCTGGATGGCGACGGCTTCGCCGTGGCCGGGCTGATCCTGGGCTGGGTGTCGGCCGCACTGTGGATCATCGGCATCCTGGTGTTCGTGCTGTTCTTCGGCGGGCTGGTCTGGCTGGGCGCGATGAGCCAGTGAGCCGGACGCGGTGACGGACGCCAGCGACAGCGCGGGGCGCTTCAGCAACCGGGTTGCCGACTACGTCCGCTATCGACCCGGCTACCCCGACGCCCTGTTCGACTGGCTGCACGATGGGCAGGGCGTGCCGCAGGGCGCGCTCGTCGCCGACATCGGGGCTGGAACCGGCATCGCCACGCAGGCGTGGCTGCGCCGCGGCCATCCGGTGATCGCGGTGGAGCCCAACGCGGCCATGCGCGAAGCGCTGGTGGCCGGGCTGGCCGGCGAGCCCGGCCTGCAGGTGGCCGATGGCAGTGCCGAGGCCACCGGCCTGGCGGCCGCCAGTGTCGATCTGGTCGCCAGCGCGCAGGCCTTCCACTGGTTCGACCCGGTCGCGACGCGGCGGGAATGGGCGCGCATCCTGCGTCCCGGCGGCCCGGTCATCGTGTTCTGGAACAGCCGCATGGCCGCCGCCTCGCCGTTCCTGCACGACTACGAAGCCCTGTTGCACGCCTACGGCGAGGACTATGCGCGGGTCGCCGAGCGCCACCCGGACGATGACGCCATGCGGGCCTGGTTCGGCCCGGGTTTCCGCGCCATGGCGCGGTTCGCGCATGCCCAGCCGCTGGACTTCGACGCGCTGTACGGCCGCCTGCGCTCCTCCTCCTCCACGCCGCCGCCGGACGATCCCCGGCATGCGCCGATGCGCGCCGAACTGCGCCGGGTATTCGATAAGCACGCCGAACAGGGCATGATCCGCTTCGACTACCTGACCCGCGTGTTCGTCGGCACCCTGCACTGATGTACAAACTCGCTCGCCCCTTCCTGTTCGGTTTCGATGCCGAGCGCGCCCATGGCCTGGGACTCAAGGCCATCGAGACCGCCTACCGGACCGGCACGATCCCGCTGCTGGCGCGGCCGCCACAGCCATTGCCGACCAAGCTGCTGGGCCTGACCTTCCCCAACCCGGTCGGCCTGGCCGCGGGCCTGGACAAGAACGGCGCCCACGTCGAGGCGCTGTTCGGACTGGGTTTCGGCTTCGTCGAAGTGGGCACGGTCACTCCCCGCCCGCAGCCCGGCAACCCCAAACCGCGGATGTTCCGGCTGCCGGCCCACCAGGCGGTGATCAACCGGCTGGGCTTCAACAACGAAGGCGTCGACGTGCTGGTGCGGAACATCGAGCGGCTCCGCCGCCGTACCGGCGTGCTCGGCATCAACATCGGCAAGAACAAGGACACCTCCAACGAGCGGGCCGCCTCGGACTACCTGTTCTGCCTGGAGCGGGTCTATCCGCTGGCCGACTACATCACCGTCAACATTTCCTCGCCCAACACCGCCGGCCTGCGCGAACTGCAGGAGGAACAGGCGCTGCGCCAGCTCATCGGCACCCTGCGCGAGGCGCAGGAGGATCTGGCGGCGCAGCACGGCAGGCGGGTGCCGATGCTGGTCAAGCTGGCGCCGGATCTGTCCGACGACGACATCGACGCGGTCGCCCGCGTGCTGGGGGACCTGGGCGTGGACGGGGTCATCGCCACCAACACCACGGTCTCGCGCATCAGCGTGCAGGACGATCCGCTCGCGCACGAAACCGGCGGCCTGTCCGGCGCGCCGCTGATGGGCCAGTCGACCCTGGTGCTGCGCCGCCTGCGCACGCGCCTGCCCGACCGGATTCCGCTGATTGGCGTGGGCGGCATCCTCTCCGGCGCCGACGCGGTGGCCAAGATGGCCGCCGGCGCCTCGCTGGTGCAGGTCTATTCCGGACTGGTCTATCGCGGGCCCGAACTGATTGGCGAATGCGTCGACGCCATCCGCCGCCGCCGCGAGGCGCCCAGCCGCGGCGCGGTGGCCCCGGAATGAGTCTTCCCTATCGTTTGACCCGCGACGCCTCGCTGCGCAACCGCAACACCTTCGGGGTGGAGGCGCGCGCGCCCTGGCTGCTGGAACTGGACGATGCCGCCGCGCTGCCGGAATTGCTGGCGCGGCCGGAACTGGCCGGGGCACCGCTGTTCGTGCTGGGCGGAGGCAGCAACCTGCTGTTCGCCGGCGACGCCGAGGGCCCGGTGTTGGCGCTGGCCAATGCGGCCACCCGGGTGCTGGCGCAGGACGCCACCCATGCCCGCGTACGCGCAGAGGCCGGCATGCCCTGGCATGCGCTGGTGATGTGGTCGCTGCAGCAGGGCCTGTGCGGACTGGAGAACCTGGCGCTGATTCCCGGCACCGCCGGCGCCGCGCCGATCCAGAACATCGGCGCCTACGGGGTGGAAGTGGGCGAGTTCGTGCACGCGGTGGAAGCCTGGGATCGCGATGAGGGCGTCCTGCGCCGGCTGGACCGCGCCGCCTGCGCGTTCGGCTACCGCGACAGCGTGTTCAAGCACGCGCCGGATCGCTACATCGTCACCGCGGTGGAACTGGATCTGCTGCGCACGCCCGCGCCGCGCCTGGACTACGCCGGCATCGGCGAGGAACTGGCGGCGATGGGCATCGCCCAACCGGACGCGAGCGATGTCGCCGAGGCGGTGATCGCCATCCGTCGCCGCAAGCTTCCGGATCCGGCGGTGATCGGCAACGCCGGCAGTTTCTTCAAGAATCCGATCGTGCCGGCGACGCTGGCCGAATCCCTGCAGGCCACGCACCCGGGCCTGCCGGTGTTCCGCGGCGACGCGGCGGACACCCGCAAGATCTCCGCCGCCTGGATGATCGAGGCCTGTGGCTGGAAAGGCCATCGCGATGGCGACGCCGGCGTGGCCGCCTCGCACGCGCTGGTGCTGGTGAACCATGGCAACGCCACCGGCCTGCAGTTGCTGGCGCTGGCCCGGCGCATCGCCGAATCGGTGGAACACCGCTTCGGCGTCGCCATCGAACCCGAACCACGCATCGTCGGCGGCCGCTGGTAGCCATGTTCCCATGCGCTTCCGCCCCGCGCCGTTCCCGCCCGCCCCTCCGGTGCGCGCGGGCCGGAGGGTGGGACGGAAGCCGGTCCGGGCATCGTCGCGCCCGGCGGTCCGCGCGGATGCGCCACCTTCATTCTCTTCCCGGCATGCTGGCGCCCGCGCTGGCGCGCCTGCCTGTCGTGGAATCCTGATGCCCACCATTCCCGTCCACTTCCGCGCCGCCGCGCTGATGCTGGCCAGCACCATGTTCTTCGCCCTGATGGTGGTCGCCATCCGACTGGCCTCGGCCAGCCTGCACACCTTCGAGATCGCGTTCTTCCGCAACTTCTTCGGCCTGCTGGCGGCCCTGCCGCTGCTGATCAAGCACGGTCCCGGACTGCTGAGGACCCAGCACTTCCCGCGCTACCTGTTCCGCTGCGTGATCGGCATCTGCTCGATGCTGGCCGGCTTCTGGGCCATCGGCCACCTGCCGCTGGCGCAGGCGGTGTCGCTGTCCTACTCCACCCCTTTGTTCGTCACCCTGGCCGCGGCCGCGATGCTCAATGAAAAAGTGCGCGCGCGCCGCTGGACCGCGGTGGTACTGGGCTTCCTGGGCGTGCTGATCATCGTTCGCCCCGGCACCGCGGAATTCAGCATGGACGCCATGATCGCGGTGCTGGCGGCGGTGATGAGCGCGCTGGTGGCGATCCAGATCAAGCAGCTGTCGCAGACCGAACCGGCCGATCGGATCGTCCTCTACACCACCCTGCTGTGGGTGCCGATGTCGCTGGTGCCGGCGCTGAGCGTGTGGGAATGGCCGCAGGGCATCACCTGGCTGTGGGTGATCGCCGCCGGCGTGATGGGCACCGGCGGACACATGCTGTGGACCCGCGCGTTGAAACTGGGCGAGGTCTCGGCGCTGACGCCGATCAGCTTCATGCAGTTGCCGGTGGTGGCGGTGTTCGGCTGGGTGCTGTTCGATGAAAGCCTGGATCGCTGGACCCTGCTGGGGGCGGCGATCATTTTCGGCGCCAACGCCTACATCGCCCATCGCGAGGCGGTGCTTTCACGCAGGGCCGCCTCCGAGGCGGCCAGCTCGGCGGCTAAGCCGGGCGAATAGATGGCCATCGCGGATCCCGCGCGATGATCCGCGATCCGGAAAGACGCCCGATGGCGGGCCGCTTGATACGACCTACTTGAATCCCGTCGGCGGGCGCCCTTCGCGGATGGCGTCAGCCAGCGCGGCCAGCGGCTCGCTCAGCGTATCGGGCCTGGCCGCCAGCAATGGCTCCAGGTATTGCCGGCGCAACGCCTGCGCCTGCGCCGCGTGGCCAAAACCCGCCTCCGCAGTGGCCAGCGTCCAGATCGCGTGCAGGGTTTCCGGGTGCTGTTCGCCCAGCAGGCGGCTGCGCGCCTCGACCACCTCGCGATAGGACGCCAGCGCCAAAGTCGCATCCCCCAGGGTACGCGCGGCGTCGCCCCGGATCAGCAGCGCCCGCTGGGTCTGCGGATGCTTCAGGCCCAGCACGTCGCGCGCCAGCGGCAGGCCGTCGCGCAGCAGCGCCAGGCTCTGCTGCGGATGTCCGTCGCGCAGCAGTGTGCCGGCGTGGTTGATCAGGATCGAGAGCGTGTCCGGATGATTGGCGCCCAGCAGCCGGGTCCGCTGCTCCAGCACCTGCTGCTCCAGCGGCAACGCCGCGGCGTAGTCGTCCAGCCGCGCGTAGGTGGTCGCCAGGTTCAGTCGCGCGCGGATGGTCTGCGGATGCAGCGGACCAAGCACGCGTTCACGCCCGGCCAGCACCGCCTTCATCATCGGCAGGGCTTCCCCGGCGGCATTGGAATCGGCCAGCATGCTCGCCAGCGTGCCGCGTGCGTGCAGGGTCAGCGGATGGTCGTTGCCGAGCCGGCGGATCTGGGTCGCCACCAGTTCCCGCTGCAGCTTGACCGCGCCCTCCTTTTCCCCGGTGAGCATGCGCATCACCGCCAGGTTGCTGGTCGCGGCCAGGGTGTCCTTGTGCTCCGCGCCCTGCACCGCCACCCGCAGTGGCAGCAGTTTCTCCATGTTGGCGCGCGCCTCGGCCATCTCGCCGACGGCGCGCTGCATGTCCGCCAGCGCGTTCAGGGCATCCATCGATGCGGAATCCCGATCGCCCGCCTGCTTCGCCAGCCACTCATGCAGCGATTGCAGCAGGGTCTTGGCGCGTTCGCGCTCGCCACGCGCGGACAACACGCTCGCCTGCGCAATCTCCAGTCCCGCGCGGGTGGGATCATTCAGCGGCAACGGCTGCGCCAGCGGCCGCGCGCGCTCAATGATGGCGGCGGCGGCGTCCACTTCGGCGGCTCCCAGCAGGGCGTCGGCCTGGGCCAGGCGCGCGGCCAGCGTCGTCGGCGCCGCCTCGCCCGCCTGGCCGGCGCGGTAGTCGGCGACCTCGCCGAACTCCCGCGCCGCCTGCGGGCTCATGCCCAGCGCCGCGTACACGCGCGCGACCGATTCGCGCAGATTGGCCGCCAGCGCCGGCTGGCCGGCGAAGTCGCGATCGATGGCGGCTTCGGCGTTGGCGAGCAGATCGCGATCAATCATGCCGCGCGCCAGATCCGCGGTGTTCACCTGGGCCAGCAGCGGTTCCAGCGAGGCGCGGCTGGCCGGATCGCCTTCGGCGATCTGCCCACGCAGGCCCGTGGCCAGGCCGCTGCCCATGGCCTCGATGTCGATGTCCTCCAGCATCGATTGCTGGAAGCCCGCCATCTTTTCCAGCTCCACGCTGCGCAGTTCGGCGATGGCGCGCTGCTGCCGCGCCTGCATCAATCCATAGACGGATACCGCCAGTCCCCCCAGCAGTGCCAGGCCGACCAACGCCGCGGCGACCAGCGCGGTGCGATGGCGGGCGAAGAACCGCGACCAGCGATAGCGCCGGGTCGGCGGCACCGCCGCCAGTGGCGCGCCATCCAGGAATCGCTGCAGGTCCGCGGCCAGTTCCGCGACCGATGCGTAGCGTCCATCGCGGTCGTGGCACATCGCCTTGGCCACCACCCAGTCCAGTTCCTCGCGCAGGGCGCGCCGCAGGTGTCGTCCATCGTGCGCGATTCCGGCCGGCGCGGCCGCGGTCCGCCGGGTGGCGAGTTGCTCGGAGGGCAGTTGCAACACGCTGTCCCCGGCGGTTCCGCCCTCGCGCACGCCGGGGCGCGCGCCGGTCAGCAGTTCGTGCAGCAGCACGCCCAGCGAGTACACGTCGCTGCGGGTGTCCAGGGTGGCGAGATCGCCTTCGGCCTGCTCCGGGCTCATGTAGTCCGGCGTGCCGGCACGCTCCTGCACCCCGGCCAGCGCACGCGAGGTGGCGGTGGCGATGCCGAAGTCGATGATCTTGGGTGATGCGCGCCCGTCGATGCGATCGACCAGGATGTTGCCCGGCTTCAGATCACGATGGATCACGCCCTTGTGGTGGGCGTGCTGGACGCCTTCGCAGATGCGGATGAACAGCGCCAGGCGCTCGCGCAGGTCCAGGCCTTCCTCCGCGCAGAAGCGCGTGACCGGCCTGCCCTCGCTGTACTCCATGGCGAAGAACGGCACGCCGTCTTCGGTGGCGCCCGCGTCATAGATCTGGGCGATGGCCGGATGCCGCATCTGCGCCAGCAACTGCCGTTCGATCTCGAAGTAGGCCAGGTGGCGCGCTTCCACGCGGTGCCCGCGCAACAGTTTGAGGGCGACGGTGCGGCGCACCGGTTCCAACTGTTCGGCGCGATAGACCTCGCCCATGCCGCCGCGTCCGAGCAGTACTTCCAGCCGGTAGCGGCCCAGCCGTGCGCCGGGCGGGAACGCCTCGCCGTCGGCAGGCATCTGTCCGGACAACCGCGTCACCAGAAGCTCGGTGGCTTCCGGGTCCGCCGATGGCGGTACTGGATTCATGGCACGTCCCCCTGGAGTACCGCCATGTTAGCGGAAGCACCGGCAGGCGCGGCACGGAACCGCTACACTCGGCAGCCTCCCTCCCCGCGGCCGGATGCATGGCCCCCGAACACGAGACCACCCAGCGCACGATTCTCAGCGATGGACCGCGTCCTTCCCGCTCGCGCTCTGCCTGCGTGGTGGTGATCCAGGGCGAAGGCTTGGGCCGACGCGCGGACATCGATGCGCAGCCGGTGGTGGTCGGGCGCTCGCGCGAGGCCGATCTGCACATCCCGCACCGGAGCGTGTCGCGCCTGCACTGCCAGGTCTGGCGCGACGGCGATCAGTACCGCGTGCGCGACCTCGATGCGACCAATCCCACCCGCCTCAATGATCGCCCGATCCAGGAAGCGGTGCTGGCCGACGGCGATCACCTGACCCTGGGCGAGTGCATCCTCAAATTCATCAGCCACGCCAGCGTGGAAGCGCACTACCACGAGGAGATCTACCAGCTCGCCACCCACGACGCGCTGACCGATCTCTACAATCGCCGCCATTTCATCGAGGCGGTCGATCGCGAAATCGCCCGCGCCATGCGCCATCAGCGGCCGCTGGCGATGTGCATCATCGACGTCGATCTGTTCAAGCCGATCAACGACCGCTACGGCCACATCTCCGGCGACAACGTGCTGCGCCAGATCGCCGGCATCCTGCGCCGGCACATCCGCAACGATGACTCCGCCGCCCGCATCGGCGGCGAGGAATTCGCGGTGCTGTTGCCCGAATGCGACGACGACGCCGCGTTCGGTTTCGCCGAGCGCCTGCGCCAGGCGGTGGCGGACGCGGTGTTCAAGCCCGGCGGCGACGCGCAGTCGATCACCGTCAGCATCGGCATCGCCGCGCTGATGCCCCACCGCGACACCTGCAGCCGGATGATGGCGGCGGCCGACGCCGCGCTGTACCGCGCCAAGAGCGAAGGCCGCAACCGGGTCTGCATCGAATACTGAGACGGGCACGACACGGCCACGCCCGGTGTCCCTCAGCGTCCGGCCGCAAGCGCTCCGTCCGCGACCTCCGCGGTTCCACCGATGGCCTCGACCGGCAGGCCCGCCGCCCGCCACGCATCGATGCCGCCGCGCAGCGGCAGCACATCGCCGTATCCGCGCAGGCGCAGCTGGCGCGCCAGCCAGGCCGCGGAAACCTCGTCCGGGCATGCGCAGTAGATGACAATCTTGCGCTCGCGCGGAAATCTCGAAGTGATCTCCTCCAGCCGGCGCTCGTCGGCAAACACCGCGCCGGGGATGACGAAGGGATCGATGTCGCGGAAGCCGGGCGCGCGGATGTCCAGCACGGCGGGCGCCACCTCCGTCCGCATCAGCGCGTCCAGGGTGGGCGGATCGATGCGCGCGGACTCCAGCATCCGGAACAGCGCGCGCCGCCGCCACCAGCGGTAACCGACATACAGCGCCAGTCCCGCCAGCACCAGCAGCCCTGCGCCAACCCCCAACTGCGACAGCGCCACCAGCAATCCTTCCACCTGGCGGGCGAAGATCACGCCCAGCGCCAGCCCCACCGTCGCCCACAGCGCCGCGCCAAGGCCGTCATAGCGCAGGAAGCGCGGCAGGCCCGCCTGCATCGCACCGGACAGCGGCACCGCCACCATCGACAGGCCCGGCACGAACTTGGCCACCGCCAGCACCCGGATGCCGAAGCGGCCATAGACGCGCTCGGTCTGTTTCATGCAACTGTCGCGCGACAGCGACAACCGGCACAGGGATTGCAGGGTGCGGCCGCCATAGCGGCGGCCGGCGTAGAACCATGCGGTATCGCCGAGAAGGCTGGCCGACACCGACACGGCCAGCACGCCGAACAGCGCCGGCCAGGCGGGATCCGCGTGCAGGGCGATGCCCGCGCCGACCAGGATCAGGGTCGGCATCGCCGGCACCGGCAGGCCAAGCGACAACGCCAGCACGTTGACGAACACCAGCGCCACGCCGTACCGCTCAATCAGATCCTGCATGTCCTCGCCCATGCGCAGCCGGTGCGCCGCATCTTCACAGGAAGCGATCCTCCCGCCGCCGGCCGGCAATCACAAGCGGGCCGGTTCGCAACAATCCGTTACGTTTGCACGCGGCGCCCTTGCGACGCCTGCCGCGCTTCTCCTACGCTGGGAGCGCAGCAGGAGGAACGCCGATGTCCAGCCGATTCGCCAGCGTGACGCCGATGGTGCCCGCCGGCCCCTCCTTGGCCGAAGCGCTGGATTTGTATGTCGGCCGGATGGGCTTCCGGGCGCTCTGGCAGGAAGGCGACATGGCCGGCATCGAGCGCGACGGTGTCGGCTTCCACCTGGTCCGCAACAGCGAACCGCTGTGGGCGCGGAACGCCAGCTTCAGCATCGGCGTGGCGGGACTGGACACGCTCTACGCGGAGTACCGCAACCTGCCCGCCCAGGTCGGGCCACTGGAAATGAAGTCCTGGGGCCGGCGCGAGTTCCACCTGATCGTGCCGCCGGGCGTGTGCTTCCAGTTCTACGAGTTCGCCTGAAGGCGCGCCTTCCAGGGGCGACCGCTGCGATACAGCGCCGCGTACACGCCCACAACCCAGGCCATGCCGGCCGCCCAGCCGCCGAGGATGTCCGACGGGTAATGCACGCCCAGGTACACCCGCGACAGGCCAACCAACAGGACGAAGGCCAGCGCCGCCAGCGCCGCCGGCCAACGCCAGCGGGTCCGCCAGGCCAGCAGGAACACCACCATCGCCAGGGTCATCGAGCCCATCGCGTGGCCGCTGGGAAAGCTGAAGGTGTGTTCGGGCGCGACCGAATCCCAGAGCGAGGGACGATCGCGCTGGAAGAACTGCTTGGTGGCCAGGTTCAGCAGCGCCGAGCCGATGAACGAGGACGCCGCGAACAGCGCTTCGCGCCAGCGCCGCCAGGCCAGCAGCGCCAGCACGAGGGCGATGTCCACCGGGATAACCCCGTACTGGTAGCCGGCCGCCGACACCCCGACGAAGAACCGATCCAGCGCCGGCGACGCCAGCGCATGCATCCGCCACAGCAATGGATCGTCGAAGAAGAAGTCCTCCAGTTCGTGGACCTCGTCGGCCAGCGTCACGAACAGCCACAGCGGTGCCAGCAATCCGGCGAACAGCAGCAGCATCCGCCAGCCGCGCTCGCGCAACAGTTTGAGCAGGGCGTTCAGCCCCTGGGCCAGGACCTCAGACGGCGCCACGCGTGTACTTGCGTTCGACGTAGCCGTCGATCAGGGCGATGAATTCCTGGGCGATGTTCTCGCCGCGCAGGGTCACCGCCTTCTCGCCGTCGATGAACACGGGCGCCGCCGGCGCCTCGCCGGTACCCGGCAGGGAAATGCCGATGTTGGCGTGGCGCGACTCGCCCGGACCGTTCACCACGCAGCCCATCACCGCCAGGGTCATGTTCTCCGCGCCCGGATGGCTGATCTTCCATTCCGGCATCCGCCCGCGGACATGGTTCTGCACGACCTTGGCGAGCTCCTGGAAGAACTCGGAGGTGGTGCGGCCGCAGCCCGGGCAGGCGGTGACCATCGGCGTGAACGCGCGCTGGCCGGTGGTCTGCAGCAGTTCCTGCGCCACGATCACTTCCTGGGTGCGCGGTTGCCCCGGTTCGGGCGTGAGCGAAATACGGATGGTGTCGCCGATGCCTTCCTGCAACAGCACCGACAGTGCCGCGGCCGAGGCGACGATGCCCTTGCTGCCGATGCCCGCCTCGGTCAGGCCCAGGTGCAGGGCGAACTCGGAGCGCAGCGCCATGTCGCGATAGACCGCGATCAGTTCCTGCACGCCGCTGACCTTGGCCGACAGCACGATGCGATCCCGCGCCAGGCCCAGTTCCACCGCGCGTTCGGCCGAGTCGACCGCCGAACGGATCAGCGCCTCGCGCAACACCCGTCCGGCATCCCAAGGCTGCTCGCGCTGGTGGTTCTCGTCCATCAGCTGCGCCGCCAGCGACTGGTCCAGCGAGCCCCAGTTGGCGCCGATGCGCACCGGCTTGCCGTAGCGGATGGCGAATTCAATCAACTGGGCGAACTGGGTGTCCTTCTTCTTGCCGAAGCCCACGTTGCCCGGATTGATGCGGTACTTGGCCAGCGCCTCGGCGCAGGCCGGCTCGCCGGCCAGCAGTTGATGGCCGTTGTAGTGGAAATCGCCGATCAGCGGCACCGCGACGCCCATCATGTCCAGCTTTTCGCGGATGCGCGGGATGGCGGCGGCGGACTCGGGATTGTTGACCGTCAGCCGGACCATCTCGGAACCGGCCCGCCAGAGTTCCGCCACTTGGCGGACGCTGCCGGCGATGTCGGCGGTGTCGGTGTTGGTCATCGACTGCACCACCACCGGCTGCCCGCCACCGACCTTCACGCCGCCGATGTCGACGGTGTGGGTGATGCGGCGGGGCCAGGCGGCGGCGTTGGCGGGGGGCGTGGGGCGGCTGACGGCGTCGTGCATGGCGCCTATTTTAGACCGGGAAACCGGCCAGGCCGTGGGGGCCGGCGCCGCGTCCATTCACCCGCCGGTGCGATCCCCCTCCACGGCCGGGCTTGCGGCATCGTCTAGCATGTACGCATGCCCATCTCTTCCCCCAGTTTCCTGCGGACCCTGTGCAACCTGCGCTGGGTCGCCATCATCGGCCAGGCGGTCGCCGTGCTGGTCGCCACCGAGCTGATGCACATCCGGCTGCCGCTGGCGCCGCTGTGGGGCGGCATCGGCCTGCTGGCCGCGTTCAACCTCTACGCCACCTGGCGCAGCCACCGGCTGGCGCCGGATTCGGCCGGCGTGGCGTTCCTGCACATGCTGGTCGACGTGGCCGTGCTGGCCTGGCTGGTGGGCTGGAGCGGCGGCATCACCAATCCGTTCAGCCCGATGTTCCTGCTGCTGATCGCGGTGGCCGCGCTGGCGCTGCCGCTGCGCTGGGTGCTGGCCACCGCCGGGGCCTCGCTGGTGGGCTACACCCTGATGGCGGTGTTCGGCCGTCCCCTGCCCGCCTTCCACGGCAACGCCTTCAACCTGCACCTGTGGGGCATGGCGGTGAACTTCCTGCTGTCGGTCGGCGTGGTGCTGTACTTCTCCACCCGGCTGGTGGCGGCCTTGCGCCAGCGCGAACGTGAACTGGCGGTGCTGCGCGAACGCTTCGCCCGCAACGAGGGCATCGTCGCCCTGGCCACCCATGCCGCCGCGGTCGCGCACGAGCTCAACACGCCGCTGGCGACGATGACCCTGCTGAGCGAGGAGATCGCCGAGCAGTGCGACGACGACGCCATCCGCGAGGACGCCGACACCCTGCGCGAACTGGTGGACATCTGCCGCGACCGGGTGCGCGAACTCGCCGCCTCGGCCGAGATGGGCCGCAATACCGGCGTCGATCTGGAACGGGTCATCCATCGCTGGCAGCTGGTGCGCCCGACCATCGAACTGCAACGCGAAGGCGAACTGCCGGCACGGCTGCGGGTGGATCCCTCGATCGGGCACCTGCTGCAGGCCCTGCTCAACAACGCCGCCGACGCCAGCCAGCAGGCCGGCTCCCCCCGGGTCGAACTGCGACTGCGTTGCGACGGCGGCGAGCTGATCGGCGAAGTCCGCGACGAGGGCGACGGTTTCCAGGACACCCTGCGCTTCCATTCCGATACCCTGTTCCGCAGCAGCAAGCCCGATGGCATGGGCGTGGGCCTGGCACTGTCGCACGCGACGGTCGAGCGCCTCGGCGGCTCGCTGACCCTGCAGACCGCGTTGCCACGCGGCGTGCGGGTCAGGTTCCGCCTGCCGCTGCGTGGCGCCAAGGATTTCCCATGAACGGCCTGTTGATCGACGACGACGAACTGTATGCCCGCACCCTCCAGCGCAGCCTGGCCCGGCGCGGCATCGAAACCCGGATCGCGCTGGACGGCGGCAGCGCCCTGCGCCTGGCGCGTGAGCAACCGCCGGATTTCGCGCTGGTCGATCTGAAACTCGGCGAGTCCTCCGGCCTGACCCTGATCGAACCCCTGCGCGCGCTGCGCCCGGACATGCGGATCCTGCTGGTGACCGGCTACGCGAGCGTGGCCACGGCGGTGGAGTCGATCAAGCGCGGCGCCGACGACTACCTGCCCAAGCCGGCGACGCTGTCCACGATCCTGCGAGCGCTGGGCATCGAGCAGAAGAGCGAGCCGCTGGAGCCGGAAGAGACCATGACGCCGCTGCATCGGCTGGAGTGGGAGCACATCCAACAGGCGTTGGCGGAGACGGATGGCAACATTTCCGCCGCCGCCCGGTTGCTGGGTATGCATCGTCGCTCCCTGCAACGCAAGCTGTTGAAGCGTCCTGGTCCCGAGCGCCGGCAAGTGGACGAGTAGTTCCCATTTGCTTTGAGTTTTTCGCTTGGTGGTTGTGGGACTGCTGGGCGCTGGCGCGCGTTGTTGTTATCGGTGGCTTCAGATGGCGCGCTCGCCGCGGGGCGTCCCTTTCTTTGCTTGTGCAAAGAAAGTAACCAAAGAAAGCACACCCCGGTCCTCGCGCCCCAACGGCTACGCCGTCGGGGTTCGTGTCGCCCGCGGGAATTTTGGGACGGCACATCCCTGTGCCGACCCAAAACGCCGCGCGTCCTGCGCGGCGCCCTGACGGGTTTGCCCACCGGCGCCACCGCTGCGGATGGGGCCCCAAAAAAAGCAGAAGCCGACCTCCGGATAGCCGCCGTTGTTGTTGCTGTTGTTCTTGATTCTGCTCTACGAGCCCCCGTTAAAGGCGTGGCAAGCGGGCCGGGTAAAACCCGCAGGGCGGCGCACAAGGATGTGCGCCGTTTCCGGCAGGGGCAGGATGCCCCTTCCGGAAATTCCCGGGCCGATTGCGAACCCTGCGCGCACAGCGCGCAGGGCACGCCGCCAGGGGTGTGTTTCTTTGCCTACTTTCTTTGCACAAGCAAAGAAAGTAGGGCCCCGCGGCGAGCGCGCCATGGTTAAGAACCGCTAGCAATAACGCGCGTCAGCGCCCTACATACATTCCGGTACAGATAGTCCAGTCCAACCCGGTTTCTTTATGAAACCGCCCCACTGCGCTACGGTACCCCCATGCAAGACCCCACCCGCGACGTCCTCACCCCCAGCCAGCTCAACACCCTGGCCCGCGACCTCCTCGAAGGCGCGTTCCCCCTGATCTGGGTGGAAGGCGAACTCGGCAACGTCACCCGCCCCGCCTCCGGCCACCTGTACTTCACCCTCAAGGACGCCCGCGCGCAGGTCCGCTGCGCCATGTTCAAGCCCAAGAGCCAATGGCTGCGCTTCGTCCCGCGCGAAGGCCTGCGCGTACTCGCGCGTGGCCGCCTGACCTTGTACGAAGCGCGTGGCGACTACCAGCTGGTCATCGATCACCTGGAGGAAGCCGGCGAAGGCGCCCTTCGGCGCGCATTCGAGGCGCTGAAAGCCAAGCTTGCCGCCGAAGGCCTGTTCGATGAAGGACGCAAGCGCGCCCTGCCCGCGCACCCGCGCCGGCTGGCGCTCATCACCTCGCCCAGCGGCGCCGCCGTGCGCGACGTGCTGAGCGTGCTGGGACGGCGTTTTCCCCTGCTGGACGTCGATATCCTGCCGGTGCAGGTCCAGGGCGAAGCCGCCCCGGCCCAGATCGTGTCGATGCTCCGCCGCGCCGCCGACAGCGGCCGGTATGACGTGGTCCTGGTGACCCGCGGTGGGGGTTCGCTGGAGGATCTGTGGGCCTTCAACGACGAACAACTGGCGCGCGCGATCGCGGCGTCCCCGGTGCCGGTGGTGTCCGCGGTCGGCCACGAGACCGACTTCACCCTCGCCGATTTCGCCGCGGACCTGCGCGCGCCCACGCCGTCGGTGGCCGCCGAGTTGCTGGTGCCGGACACGCGTGATCTAGCCACCCGCCTGCGCACGCTGGATCGGCGCGTGCATGATCTTCAGCGTCACCGGTTGCGCCAGGCCATGCAACGCGCCGATCGCGCCGCCCTGCGTCTGAATGCACTGCGTCCGCAGGCGCGCCTGGCCCTGATCCGCCGCCGCCAGGACGACGCCATGCGACGCCTGCTGGCGCTGTGGCGCGAAAAATCGGAACAGCGGCGCGCGCGCCTGCGCCATGCCGCGGCCATCCTGCGTGCGGCGCAGCCGCAGCGCCGGCTCGCGCAATTGCAGGCGCGGCTGGACGCGCTGCGCGCGCGTCCCCAGGCCGCCGTGGCCCGCCAACTCCAGCGCGAAGCCCTGAAACTGCGCGGACTGGCACGTTCGCTGGAAGCGGTCAGCCCCCTGGCGACGGTGGCCCGCGGCTACGCCATCGTCACCCGCGCCGATGGCGCGCTGGTGCGTTCGGTGGACCAGGTCGCCCCTGGCGACGCCGTACAGGCAAGGCTCGCCGACGGCGAACTGAAGCTGCGGGTCGAATAGCGAACGGCGGACGACCCGCCTTCAACCCCGTTTTCCCGGCCTGCGCGTTTGCCCTTCCGACCTCTCGGGAGAACCGCCATGCGCCACGCACGCCCCTGCCTCACCCTGCTCGCCATCGCCCTGCTCGCTGCCTGCCAGTCGCAGCCGGTGTCCGAATCATCCGCCGCGCAGGACGCCGCGGCCGTCGCCGCCACCGATGCGGCCGACGCCGCGGCGACCAGCGCCACCCTCGATTCGATCCAGGTCCGACGCGAGGCCGAAACCAGGACCCGTACCCAGTACGGCCGCGCCATGCCCACCGCGGCGCCCGCGCCGCCGCCGCCCGCAGCCATGAAGGTGACGGCCGGTTACGTGGCGATGCAGAGCCCGGGGCTCGTTTCCATACCGGCCGAACCGGCCAATACCGAACGCTATGCCGCGCGCGACGACAATCCGGTCCACCGCACCCGCGAACAATCCGTGTCGACCTTTTCCATCGACGTGGACACCGGCAGCTACAGCAACGTGCGCCGGATGCTGCGCGACGGCGTGCGACCACCGGCCGACGCGGTGCGCGCGGAGGAGTTCATCAACTACTTCGACTACCGGCATCCGGCACCGGTGAATCGCGATGTCCCGTTCCGGGTCACCACCGAACTCGCGCCCGCGCCATGGAACAGCGCGCGCCAGGTATTGATGATCGGCATCAAGGGCTATGACGTGGCGAAGGCGACGCTGCCACCGGCCAACCTGGTGTTCCTGATCGACACCTCCGGTTCGATGGATTCGCCGGACAAGCTGCCGTTGCTGAAGCAGGCCTTCGCCCAACTGGTGCCGCAGCTGCGCGCGCAGGATCGGGTCTCCATCGTGGTTTATGCCGGCTCGGCCGGATTGGTGCTGCCGCCGACGCCGGGCGACCGCCACGACGAGATCCTGGAGGCGCTGGACCGCCTGCAAGCGGGCGGCTCCACCAATGGTGGCGACGGTATCCGGCTCGCGTACTCGATGGCGAAGCAGGCCTTCGTGAAGGACGGCGTCAACCGGGTGATCCTGGCGACCGATGGTGATTTCAACGTCGGCACCATCGACCAGGGCGCGCTGGAAACGCTGGTCGGCGACCAGCGCAAGTCCGGCGTCGCCCTGACCACGCTGGGCTTCGGCCAGGGCAACTACAACGACGCCATGGCCGAACGCCTGGCCGACGTCGGCGACGGCAACCACGCCTATATCGATACGCCGCAGGAAGCGCGCAAGGTGCTGGTGGAGGAAATGCAGTCGACCCTGCTGACCATCGCCCGCGACGTGAAGATCCAGATCGAATTCAACCCGGTCTACGTCTCCGAGTACCGCCTGATCGGCTACGAGAACCGCGTGCTCAAGCGCGAGGACTTCGCCAACGACAAGGTGGACGCGGGTGACATCGGCGCCGGCCACCAGGTCACCGCGCTATACGAGATCACCCCTGCCGGTTCCGGCGTCGATCGGCTGCCGCCGCTGCGCTACGCGCAGGCCGGCGCCACCAGCGAACCCGGCGCCAGGAACGGCGAGATCGCCCACCTCGCGCTGCGCTACAAGGTACCCGGCCAGGAACGCAGCCGCCTGATCGAAAGTCCGGTCAAGGCCGACACGTTCACCCGCACGCCGGGCGAAGGTTTCCGCTTCGCGACCGCGGTGGCCGCCTATGCCGATCTGTTGCGTGGCGGCCAGCACATCGATGGCTGGGGCTGGCGCGATGTGGCGGCCGCGGCGCGCGGCGCCCGGGGCGATGATCGTTTCGGCTTGCGCCGCGAGTTCAGCGATCTGGTGGAGCAGGCTCGCCAATTGACGTCGCGGGAGCGGGAGACGCCGGCCATCGCGCGCGGCCAATGACGCCCGGGTGGACGGCGGCGACGCCGTCCACTCTTTTTCAGCGACCGCCCATCTGCGCGCCCGGCCGACCCAGCAGGTAGCCCTGGCCGAAATTGCAGCCCAGTTCGAGCAGTGCGCTGCGCTGCGCTTCGGTCTCGATGCCCTCGGCAATCGTGTCGATGCCCAGGGTGCCGGCCAGCGCCAGGATGGCGCGCACCAACCCCGGGCTTTCCGGACGGCTGTCATCGCCAATGCCGGCCACGAAGCTGCGATCGATCTTCAGCACCGAAATCGGGAAGCGGTGCAGGTACGACAACGCCGAGAAGCCCGTGCCGAAATCGTCGAGCTGGGCCAGGATGCCATGCTGCCGCAGCGTGCTCAGGATGCGCAGGGTCCGCGGCGCATCGTCCAGCAGCGCCACCTCGGTGATCTCCACCCGCAGCCGCGCCGGATCCGCGCCCAGTGACTCGAACAGCGCCAACAGGCGGTCCGCGAAGTCAGGTGAACGGAAATGCCGCGGCGAGACGTTCACCGATACATAGCCCTCGCCCCCGCGCGCGATCTGGCGCACCACCTGCTCGTAGATCAGCCAGTCGATCTGCTCGATCAACCCGCTGTCCTCGCCCAGGCCGATGAACTCCGCCGGGGCCAGCAGGCCGCGGCGTTCGTGCTGCCAGCGCAGCAGCGCCTCGTAACCGACCACCTCGCCATCATCCAGGCGCAGGATGGGCTGGTAGTACGGCACGAAGTCGCGATTGTTGATCGCCCGCCGCAGGTCGGCCTGCAGATCCAGGCTGTGCATCGCCGCCTCGCGCATGGCCTCGTCGAACGTGGCGCAGCGGTCGCGACCCTGTTCCTTGGCCCGGTACATCGCCGCGTCGGCGTCGCGCAGCAGTTCCTCGCCATTGCGATAGCGCGGATGCCAGACCGCGATGCCGAGACTGGCGGAGGGATACAGTTCGCGGCCGGCCACCCACATCGGCCGGCTCAGCACCGCGAGCAGGCGCTGCGCCAGCTCGCGGATGTTCTCTTCGCCGTCGGCGTATTCCATCAGGATGGCGAACTCGTCGCCGCCCAGTCGCGAGACCACGTCGTTGCCGCGCACCGTCATGGTGATGCGGCGCGCCACCTCGATCAGCAGTTCGTCGCCGGCGGCATGGCCGATGCTGTCGTTGACCAGTTTGAAGCGGTCCAGATCCAGGAACAGCACCGCGAACGCCTGGCCGTCGCCGTGGCGCGCGCGTTCGATGGCCGCGGACAGCCGATCCAGCAGGTGCGGCCGGTTCGGCAGGCCGGTCAGGGCATCATGGGTGGCCTGGTAGGTCAGGCGCTGCTCGGCGCGCAGGCGCTCGTTGATCTGCGCGCGCAGCTGGGTGTTGGCATCGGCCAGCTCACGGGTGCGTTCGTCCACCCGCCGCTCCAGCTCGGCATGGGCGGCACGCAGGTTTTCCTGCGCGCGCTGCCGGGCCAAGCCGTTGCCGATGTTGTGCGCCACGAAGTTCAGCAGGCTCTGATCGTGCGGGGTGAACTTCACCTCGGGAGAATAGCTCTGCACCACCACCACGCCCTGCACCTCGTCGCCCTGGAACAACGGCACGCCCAGCCAACTGTGGGCGGGCGGCCCGTGCTGGACCACCTTGCCCTCGTCGCTGAGCTGGGAGATGACGGTGCGATCGGCCAGCAGCGGCTTTCCCGTCTCTATGACGTACTCGGTCAGGCCGTTACCAATCCTGCGCGAGCGCCGCAGCGGATCGCGCTCGTCGATCGAGTACGGGAAGGTCAGGGTCTGCCGATCCTCGCTGCACAGTGCGATGTAGAAATTGCGCGCATCGATGAGTTCGTCCACCACTGCGTGGAGATCCGCGTAGAAGCGCTCCAGGCTTTCGGAAGTGATCGCCAGGTCGGCGATCCGGAACAACGCGCCCTGCAGTTTCTCGGCGCGCTTGCGCTCGATGATTTCCGCTTGCAGCTCGCGGTTCGCCCGCTGCAGTTCGTGGGTGCGTGCTTCCACCCGGTGTTCGAGATCCGCGTGCGCATGCTTGCGATCCAGGGCGGTGAGGATGTGCTGGGCCACGTAGCCGAGCAGCGCGCGGTCCTCGTCCGCGTAGCTGGCCGGCGTGTCATAGCTCTGCACCACGATCGCCCCGCACACCCGATCGTCGCGGCGCATCGGCACGCCCAGCCAGTCCAGGCTGTCCGGGCCATGGCTGGGATCGCGGATCACGCCCAGCTTCTGGCGGATGACCGTGGAGGGGCCACGCAGCGGCTGGCCGTGGCGCAGCAGCGCGAAGGTCATGCTGTTGACCATCTCCTCTTCGGTGAACTCCCGTTCCGGTTCGGCGACGTAGGGATCCTTCTGGTCGGCGAAGTACAGGAAACGGATGGTCCGGCGCTGATCGTCGTAGGAGACGATGTAGCAGTTCTCCGCGTACATCAGCGAATTCACCACCGCATGGATGCGGCGGAGCATCTCGCTCATCTCCAGTCCGGTGCCGGCCAGATCGGCGATTTCGTACAGGGCCTGTTGCAGTCGCTTGGATTTTTCCAGCGACACGATCCGGGCATGCGCGCGCGCGGTATCCAGGGTCGCCCCGATCATCGCCCTGGCGAGCCGGCACCAGGCGTCGCGGCGGGCTTCCGGGACCGCCTGCGGCAGCGTCACCGCCAGCGCCATCCGCGCGTTGCCGTCGACGTTCTCCCAGGCCAGCAGCCAGCCCTCGTCGGTATCGGCCAGCGTGGCTTCGGCCAGCGCATGTTCGGCACGGCGGCGCAGCGCGGGGGACGCATCCGGCGAGGCGATGCCGCCCGCGCCCAGGGCCCAGTCGCGCCACGCGATCGCCAGTTCCGAACCCGGTGGCAGCCCATCCAGCAGGATGCTCAGGATCCGCTCGGGCGCCGCCACCTCTCCTTCCCCGGGCAAGGTGCCGACACGTTCGCTCTGGCTGGGCACCCCGGTTCCGGACAGCATTGGCTTCTGATGAAAGTTCCCCGTGCCGAGCATAACGCCATTGCGGTCCATGAACGGCAACCCGCGCCACAAACCCGGCGCGTTCCCGCGCAAACCCCTTCCCGGTCGCCCATCCGTTTGTCCGGTCATGCATTTCGCACCGGCCACCGCCCCGGTTTCCGCAGCCGTCCCTCCGGGGCGGCGCGCATTTTCGTTCAGCAACCTGACGGCCGCCCGCTTCCCGGAAAAGCGCGAAGCCCTTACGCTGATCGCAGTGAACGATGCCGCCGAACCCGCCGATGAAACGTTGATGCTGGCCTATGCCGCCGGCGATGCATCGGCTTTCGAGCGGCTCTATGCCCGCCACCGGGGTCCCCTGTACCGCTTCCTGCTGCGCAATCTGCGCGACGGCGCGCTGGCCGACGAGTTCTTCCAGGACGTCTGGCAGCGGGTCATCACCGCGCGCCAGGGCTGGAAGCCGGAAGCGGCCTTCACCACCTGGCTGTTCCGGATCGCCCACAATCGCCTGAACGACCACTGGCGGGCCGCCCGCCATCGTCCGCCGGCGCCCGAGGATGCGGACGAACGCACCGCGAAGGTGCCGGATCCGGATACGCCGGAGCGGCAACTGTCGGAATTCGAGCAGCGCCGCCGCCTGCAGTTGGCGTTGGCCGAATTGCCGGAGGAGCAGCGGCAGGTGGTGCAGTTGCGGCTGGAACAGGAACTGAGCCTGGAGGAAATCGGCGACATCACCGGCGTGGGTCGGGAAACCGTCAAATCGCGGCTGCGTTACGCGATGGACAAGTTGCGCGCGAGACTGAACGAATGAACCGCCGTCCCCCCGAACCGCTGGATTCCGAGGAACGCCTGCTGGCCGATCAGCTGGCGCGGCTGGGGCCGCACGGCGAGCCTTCCTCCGCCCTGGACGCCCGCATCCTGGCCGCCGCGCATGACGCCGTGGCCGCGCGTCCCGCGGCCCGGCGCAAACCGCGCTGGCCGGTGGCCATGGGCCTGGCCGCCAGTGCCCTGCTGGCGGTGGGCATCGCCTGGCAGTTGCGTCCGGTGGACGAAATGCGCTCCGCCGAGCAGGCCGCCGTCGCCGTGCCGGAAGCGCGCATGGTCGTGGTCGAGGACACGCCGGCCGCGGCGGATTCGGCCGCCGCCGTTGTCGAACAGGAAATCGCCACCGCTGTCACGCAGGCCGCGCCGCCGACACCAGCCAGGGTGGCCAAGCCTATCACGACGCCCCGGCAGGCACCGGCCGAACGCGCGGCAGCGCGGGATCGCGTTCCCCCGACCCGACGCCAGGCCCCGGCCGCCGAAGTCGCGTCGGTGGCCGAACCCGCGCCCGTCGAGGAGTACACCCGCGCGGCAGCGCCACCTCCACCCGCTCCGCCGCCGCCCACAGCCAGCAGCGCACGCGGCGATGCCACCACCCTGGACAGCATCGCGATACCGGCCGGTTCCGCGCAGGCCTATGGCATCGCCGGCGACCGCCCGGGCTTCGTCGCCGACCCGGAAACCACCGCGGCCATCGCCGCCAAGCGCGAGAAAGCGCGCGCCGAACAGGCCCGCGATGCGGCGGACGCGGCCGAAGCCGCCCGCGGTGGCGCCGAGACGCGGGCGCGTAGTACCGCTTCCCCCAAGGCCACTGCGCAGTCCGCGTCGCCTCCGCCCGCGCTCACCACCTCGGCTCCGGTCGCGCCGGCGCCGGCCAGCGCGACCCGCAACGCGCTCAAGCGCACCGACCTGCAGTTGCCGGTCAGCGAAGACACCAAGCTGCCGCCTGAGGATTGGCTGGAACGCATCCGCCTGCGCCGGGATCTCGGCGATCGCGCCAGCGCCGCCGACAGCCTGGTGCGATTCAAGCAGAACCATCCGTTCCAGAAGATTCCGGACGATCTGAAGGAACTGCTGGGCGAATGAGCCACACCTTGGCCGCCCAGGCCTCGCATCTGCTGGAGGTCAAGCACAGCCGGTTCCTGGTCGCGGCCGCGCCAACGACCGGTCCCGAGGAAGCGCTGGCGTTCCTGGCCCGGGTCGCCGACCCTGCCGCCACCCACAACTGCTGGGCCTACCGGATCGGCGCCGAATACCGCTCCAGCGACGACGGCGAGCCCGCGGGCACCGCCGGCCGCCCAATCCTGGCCGCCATCGACGGCCAGGGCTACGACCAGGTGATGGTGGTGGTCACCCGCTGGTATGGCGGCATCAAGCTCGGCGCGGGCGGGCTGGTGCGCGCCTATGGCGGGGCCGCCGCCGAATGCCTGCGGTTGGCCGAACGCAGGGCCCTAATCGTGATGCAGGTGCTGGAACTGGCGGCGCCGTTCGAGGACCTGGGGAGCGTGCACGCCGCCCTGTCCGGATTCGGCGCCGAGAAACTGGACGAGTCCTTCGACGAACACGGCGCCCGTCTGCGCCTGCGCCTGCCGGCCGAACATGGCGATGCCTTGAAAATCCACCTGCGCGACGCCACCCGTAATCGGGTGCGCTGGTCCGGGGCGGACCCGGTCGGCTGATTTCGGAAAGGCCTGCTCCCTCGGGACGCTGATCCAGGGGAGGCCCATTGCGGAAGAACTGTGGAAGCGGCCCGGCGCCGGACCGCTTCCACAGCATTTCCGATGGAATCCTCATGACCGCTGCCCAAGCGCCGGCCGATGCCGGCACCGACGACGCCCGCGCGCCCCGTCCCAAGGCAAAGCTGGGCAGCCTGCGCGCGCTGTGGCCCTTCATCCGCCAGCATTCCGGGCTGTTCACCGCCTGGCTGGTCGCCCTGGCAATCGCTTCGGCCGCGACCCTGAGCCTGCCTACCGCCTTCAAGCAGATGATCGACCAGGGCTTCGGCGCTGGCGGCGCCGGCATCAACCAGGCCTTCGGCGCGATGTTCGTGGTGGTGGTGGTGCTGGCCCTGGCCAGCGCCGCGCGCTTCTATTTCGTTTCGCTGCTGGGCGAGAAAGTGGTCGCGGACCTGCGCCAGCGGCTGTACGCGCACCTGATCGGCCTGGACGCCGAATTCCACGATCGCAACCGCAGCGGCGAACTGGTGTCGCGCCTGTCCGCGGACAGCGAATTGCTGCGCAGCGTGGTCGCCAGCAGCATGTCGGTGGCCCTGCGCAGCAGCGTGACCGTGATCGGCAGCCTGGCGATGCTGTTCGTCACCAGCCCGCGCCTGGCCGCGTTCGCGCTGCTGGGCATCCCGCTGGCGGTGCTGCCGATCGTGCTCGGCTCGCGCAAGCTGGGCAAGGCATCCCGCGCCAGCCAGGATCGGGTGGCCGACGCCAACTCGCTCGCCAGTGAAACCCTGGGCGCCGTGCGCACCGTGCAGTCGCATGCCCGCGAAGGCTACGAAACCGGCCGCTTCGACACCGCGGTGGCGGTGGCGGTGGACACCTCGCGCCGGCGCATCCGCGCGCAGGCATGGGTGACGGCCGCGGCCATCACCCTGATCTTCGGCACCATCGTGGCGGTGCTGTGGATGGGCGCGCATGACGTGGTGGAAGGTTCGATGACCGCCGGCACGCTGGCGCAGTTCGTCCTCTATGCATTGATTGGTGGCGGCTCGGTCGGCGCGCTGGCGGAAGTCTGGAACGAACTGCAGCGCGCGGCGGGCGGCATGGGCCGCATCGCCGAACTGCTGGAGGAATCACCGCGGGTCACCTCGCCCGCGCATCCGCGCGCCCTGCCCTCGCCGCTGCACGGCGAAATCCGGTTCGAACAGGTCGCCTTCCACTATCCCTCGCGCCCGGATCTGCCTGCGCTCGATGGATTCGATCTGACCGTCCAGCCGGGCGAGACCGTCGCCTTGGTCGGTCCGTCCGGCGCCGGCAAGAGCACCGTGTTCTCGATGCTGCTGCGTTTCCACGACGTGCAGGCCGGCGCCATCCGCCTGGATGGCGTCGACGTGCGCCAACTGGATCCGACCGCACTGCGCGAACAGATCGCGCTGGTCCCGCAGCAACCGACCCTCTTCGCCACCACCGCCGCCGACAACATCCGCTACGGCCGCCTGGATGCCACGGACGAGGAGGTGCGCGCAGCAGCAACCGCGGCCGAGGCGGACGATTTCCTGGACGAGTTGCCGCAGGGGTTCGACAGCCAGTTGGGCGAACGCGGCGCACGCCTGTCCGGCGGCCAGCAGCAGCGCATCGTCATCGCCCGCGCACTGCTCAAGGACGCGCCGGTCCTGTTGCTCGACGAAGCCACCAGCGCGCTGGACGCGCAGAGCGAACGGGCGGTGCAGCATGCGCTGGAACGCCTGATGCAAGGCCGCACCACCCTGGTCATCGCCCACCGCCTGGCGACCGTGCTCAAGGCCGACCGCATCGTGGTGATGGATCGCGGCCGCATCGTCGCCCAGGGCACACACGAGGAACTGCTGGCGCAGGATGGCCTGTACGCGGAGTTGGCGCGGTTGCAGTTCCTCGACTGAGGATGTCATTGCCGGCACGCGCCGGTTAACATCCGGCTTCCACCAATCTCATCGCGAAGGAACTGCCATGACCGATTGCAGCTGCGAACATCCCCTCAACGATTCCCAGTACATGCAGCGCGGCGGGCTGGCGCTCAAGAGTTGTCCGCGCTGCTCGGTGCAGGCGGGTCGCCACCTCTTCCATGCACTGTCCAGCTTCGGCATGCGGACCATGGCCGATGGCCAGGAAATCGTGCAGTCGTGGTGCCCGGCCTGCCGCTCCAACAGCACGCCCGACAAACCCGCCTACGCCTGCCGCTGAACCTGCGCCGATTGCCGCGGGCGGCATGATCCTTTCCGCCACGGTGCGACCGTGAATCTCGCGCTGTTCGACTTCGACGGCACCCTCACCGTCCGGGAAATGATGCCCGGTTTCATGCATGCCGCGGTCGCGCCGGCACGCCTGGCGATCGGCAAGGTCGTGCTGGCGCCATTGGTGTTCGGCTATCGCGCCGGCTGGGTGTCCGGCAACCGGGTGCGCGCGGGCATCGTGGACTTCGGCTTCCGTGGTGTTCCCGAAGCCCGCCTGCGGGCCGCGGGCGTGGCGTTCGCGAACGACGTGCTGCCCGGCGCGCTGCGTGAAGACGCGATGGCCCGCGCGCGCTGGCATCGCGAACGCGGCGACACGGTGGTGGTGGTGTCCGGCGGACTGGAAACCTACCTGTCGCACTGGTGCCGATCACACGATCTGGAACTGCTCTGCTCGCGCCTGGAAGTCCGCGAAGGACGCATGACCGGGCGCTACCACGGTGCGCAGTGCGTGGGCGAGGAGAAGGTGCGCCGCATCCGCGAACGCTACGACCTGTCGCGCTATGCGCGCATCCACGCCTACGGCGACACCCACGAGGATCACGCGATGCTCGGGCTGGCGCACGAGGCCTGGTACCGGGGCCAACCCTGGCAGCGTTGATCGGTCCGCGCGCCCTGTCCGGGCGCGCGCATCCTCACGCCGCTTCCGGCGCGGGTTCGGGTTCCGGCAGCACCAGCGGCACCTTGATGCGCGCGCGACTCGGGAACGCATGCCGCAGGATGCGACAGGCCACCTGGCCGAACTGGCGCGGCAGCGATCCGGTGTTGTAATGCTGGCCGTAGCGGGCGCAGATCTCCCGCACCTCCGCCGCCATCTCCGCGTAGCGGTTGGCCGGGATGTCCGGATAGAAATGGTGCTCGATCTGGTGGCTCAGGTTGCCGGACATCACGTCCATCCACTTGCCGCCGCCGATGTTGGACGAACCGCGCAGCTGGCGCAGGTACCAGTGGCCACGTGATTCGTTCTTGATGCACTCCTTGGGAAAGGTCTCGGCATCGGCGGTGAAGTGCCCGCAGAAGATGATCACGTAGGTCCACACGTTGCGCAGACCGTTGGCGACCAGATTGCCCAGCAGCACCGGCAGGAAGAACGGGCCGGCCAGCAGCGGGAACACCACGTAGTCCTTGATCAGCTGGCGTGCCATCTTGCCCAGCACCGGCCGCGCCTTGCGGCGCAGCTGGGCGGAGGTCATCTTGCCGTGCCACCAGCGGCCCAGCTTGAGATCCTGGATGGCCACGCCCCACTGGAAATAAAGGGCGAAGAACACCGCGACAATGGGCTGCACCAGGTAGAACGGTTTCCACTTCTGTTCCGGGAAGATCCGCAGCAGGCCGTAGCCGATGTCGTCGTCCAGGCCGCGGATGTTGGTATAGGTGTGGTGGCGGAAATTGTGGGTGTGCCGCCAGTTCTCGCTGGTGGCGACAATGTCCCACTCGTAGGACTGGCCATTGATCTGCGGGTCGCCCATCCAGTCGTACTGCCCGTGGATGACGTTGTGGCCCAGCTCCATGTTCTCCAGGATCTTGGCGCCTCCCAGCAGCAGCGCGCCCAGGATCCAGACCGGCCAGAACAGCCACGCCCAGGCCTGCCCGGCCACGAGCAGGCCGCCCAGCAGCGCGGAGGCGAACAGCAGCGTGCGCGCGATCACTTCGATATAGCGGACCGCCGCGATGACGCGGCGGATGTAGCGCGCGTCGCGCTCGCCGACCGTCGCCACGGTGCGTGCGCGCAGCGCATCCAGCTCTTCGCCGAAGCGATCCAGTTCGGCGGGCGTCAGCGCCCGGTTGCGTGAAGCGCTCATCAGAGATCCAGTTCCAGATCGGTCATGGCGCTGTTGATGCACAGCTTCAGCGCCTGGGTGGGTTCGTGCGCCAGCGCGCCGCTGGGCAGGTGGCGGGTGCTGCCGGCGGCCTTGCCGCAGGCGCAGGTATTGCAGATGCCCATGCGGCAGCCGGACGCGGGCTTCAGTCCCGCGTCTTCCAGGGCAACCAGCAGCGATTGCCCGCGCGCCACCTGCAGGCGGCGGCCGCTGCGGGCCAGATGGACTTCGACTTCGCCGCTATCTTCGACCGCGTGCGGCGCCGGGCTGAAGGCTTCGGCCCGGAAGTCCGCCACGCGTCCGTCCAGCAGGTGGCGCGCGGCCTCGACGAAGCCGCCCGGACCGCAGGCCATGACCCGGCGATCGGCCAGCACGGGGATCCGCGCGGCCAGCCAGTCGGCGTCGATGCGGCCGCTGCGCTCCCCGGCTTCCCGCGCGGCCTCGCCGGTCAGGCCGACATGCAGGCGGAAGCGCGGATGGCGCACGGCCAGCGCGCGCAGTTCGTCCAGGAAACACAGTTCTTCGCGGGTACGCGCCCAGTACGCCAGGTCCAGTTCGACCGGCATCCCGTCGGCCGCCAATTGACGGGTCAGCGCCATCAGCGGGGTGATGCCACTGCCCGCGGCCAGGAACAGCCAGGCGCCCTGCGGACGCGCCGGCAAGCACAGTTCGCCGAACGCCGGGCCGAGCTCGAACACCTCGCCAGCACGGGCCGGCCCGTGCAGGTATTGGCTCACCTTGCCGGCCTCGACCGCCTTGACCGTGATCGCCAGCAGACCGTCCGCGCGCGGCGGTTCGGTCAGGCTGTAGCTGCGGGTATGGCGGACGCCGCCGATTTCCACGCCCAGGTTGACGTGCTGGCCGGGGCGGAAGCCGGCCCAGTGCCGATTGGGCTTCAACCACAGCGTGACCGCGCCGCGGGCGGCTTCCTCGCGCGCCACCAGACGGGCGCGCGGGCGCTCCCAGGTCCAGTTCCGGTTGAGCCGGCCGGCCCAGAAATCAAAGACATCGGCGGTGACCAGCGGGCTGATCAACCGGCGCAGCGTACCGGCGGGCCGGCGCGAGGCGGGAAGGACGCGAGCATTCATGGGGGCACTATACCGATATCAGTACAGTCGTGTATACAACCGTATATTAATTCTTCCCGCTATGATGCGGGCGAGTCTTCCGCCATTCAGCCCCGTACGCTCCATTCATGTCCACGACCGCCCTTCCCCACCACGACGACCACGGCCCCGGCCGCAAGGCGACGATTTCCCGGGAGGATCTGCTGGCCGCGGCATTGAAGCTGCTGGGACCGCATCGCGGCGTCTCCACACTCAGCCTGCGCGAGGTCGCGCGCGAAGCCGGCATCGCGCCCAACAGTTTCTATCGCCAGTTCCGCGACATGGACGAACTGGCGGTGGCGCTGATCGACGTGGCCGGCAGCTCGTTGCGCAAGATCATCGGTGAGGCCCGCCAACGCGCCGCCAGCAGCGATCGCAGCGTGGTACGCAGTTCGGTGGAGGCGTTCATCGAACAGCTGCGCGCCGACGACAAGCTGCTGCACGTGCTGTTGCGGGAAGGCACCGTCGGCTCCGACGCCTTCAAGCAGGCGGTGGATCGCGAACTGGAATTCTTCGAGGAAGAGCTGCGCATCGACCTGATCCGCCTGGCGGTACGCGACAACGCGCCGCTGCACGAGCCGGCGCTGGTCTCCAAGGCCATCACCCGGCTGGTGTTCGCGATGGGTGCGACCGCGATGGATCTGCCGCCGGAGAAGGATCCGGAGCTCATCGATCAGATGTCGCAGATGGTGCGCATGATCATCACCGGCTCGCGCGCGCTCGCGGCCGGGCGCTGAGCCGCCCGCTCAAGGCATGATCCGGATCGGCGTGCCCACCGGCACCCGCCGCCAGATCTCTTCCATCTCCAGGTTGGTCACCGCGATGCAGCCATCGGTCCAGTCGCCGCGATACCCCGGCGGCGTGGCGCCGTGGATCATGATGTCGCCGCCCGGATCCACGCCGCGGGCCCGCGCCTGCCGCCGGTCCGCTTCATCGGGATAGGAAATGCGCAGCGACAGGTAGAATCGGCTGCGCGCGTTACGATAGGTGATGCGGTAGTCGCCTTCCGGGGTTTTCTCGTCACCCTGCTGGCGCTTGTGCCCGACCGGCGCATCGCCCAGTGCGATCCGGTAGGTCGAGATGACCCGTCCGCCGCGCAGCAGCTCCATCCGGCGCTGCGCCTTGTACACCCGGATAGCATCGGCTTGCTGTGCGGCGGGCAGCAGGCCGGGCGGTTCGCCTGCCATCGTGCTTGCGGGCAACACGAGAAACAGCCCGAGAAATCCCAGCACGTACCCGCGATACCGGGTCATGCGCTCCCTTGTTCGAGACAGTGCATCCATCGGAGCCATGCTAGCGCAGCGCGCCGCCCCGGGCCCGCCATCACCCGAATCATCCGCTTTGCCCGCCATGCGGCATGGCCTGGATACGATGGTTTTCGTGTTCTCCGCCGGTCGGCGCAAAGCCCGCGGCGACAAGGCGCTCCCGTCACGCGGACGCGGGTCACCCGGGCAAGGCGCGGGCCAGGATGACGCCGGCGTCCTCGTTTCCCGACAAGCTGCCGAATGCCCATTCGTGTCCCGGCGCCAGCCGCTGACGAACGAACACATCGGCCATCGGGCTGCCGGCACGCAGCAGCGCGGCGGCCTGCAGGGCCCGCGCGAGCCGTTCCGTCACTGCGCGCGCGCCGGCTTCGCCGATGCCGGCGCCCTCGATCTCGGCGATCAATCGGGTAGCGAACGCGTCGAACGCCGGCGTCCTGCCGCTGGCCGATTCCAGTTCCGCCTGCAAGGCCACCCGCGTTTCCGGCTCGCGCGCCAGCGCCCGCAATACGTCCAGGCACTGGACGTTGCCGCTGCCTTCCCAGATCGAGTTCAGCGGCGCCTGCCGGTACAGGCGCGGCAGGATGGATTCCTCCACGTAGCCCGCGCCGCCCAGGCATTCCTGCGCTTCGTTGACGAAGGCCGGCGTGCGCTTGCAGATCCAGTACTTGCCGAGGGCGGTGGCGATGCGCGCGAACGCGGCTTCGCCGGCATCGTACGGCGCGCGATCGACCCCGCGCGCCACCCGCAGCGCGAACGTGGTCGCGGCCTCGGATTCGATCGCCAGGTCCGCCAGCACGTTCGCCATCAGCGGATGGTCCACCAGTCGCTTGCCGAACGTGCGCCGATGGCGCGCATGGTGCAGCGCGTGCGCCAGCGCCATCCGCATCTCCGCCGCCGAGCCGAGCATGCAGTCCAGCCGGGTCAGCATCACCATCTCGATGATGGTCGCCACGCCGCGCCCTTCCTCGCCCACCCGCCAGGCCAGCGCGTCGCGGAACTCGACCTCGCTGGAAGCATTGGACCAATCGCCCAGCTTGTCCTTCAGGCGCACCAGCGCGAACCGGTTGCGTTCGCCATCGGGCAGGCGGCGCGGCATCAGCAGGCAGGTCAGTCCACCCGGCGCCTGCGCCAGCACCAGGAAACCGTCGCACATGGGCGCGGAGAAGAACCATTTGTGCCCGACCAACCGGTAAGCCTCGCCGTCCGGCGTCGCCGTGGTGGTGTTGGCGCGCACGTCCGAACCACCCTGCTTCTCGGTCATGCCCATGCCCAGGGTGATGCCGGCCTTGTCGGCCAGGGGCAGATCGCGCGGATCGTACAGGGGCGCGGCGGCCCGCCCGGCCCATGCGCCCAGCGACGGTTCGCGCCGCAGTACCGGCACGGCCGCGTGGGTCATGGTCAGCGGACAGCTGGTGCCCGCATCGGCCTGGTGGTGCAGATAGCTCAACGCCGCCCGCGCGACGTGCGCGCCCGGCTCCGGTTCGTGCCAGGACAAGCCGGCCACCCCATGGGTCTTGGCCGCCTCCATCAGGCGGTGGTAGGCCGGGTGGAATTCCACCGTGTCGATGCGATGGCCGAAGCGATCATGCGTGCGCAGGCGCGGGCGATCCCGGTTGGCGTCGAAGCCGATGCGGTACAGCTCATCGCCAGCCAACGCGCCGTATCCGGCCAGTCGCGGTGCGAAGCGGTCGGCGCCTTCGCGGGACACCGCCTCGCGCAACGCGGCATCATCCCGCCACAGGTCACGTGGCTCGAACGGCGGCGGCTGGTTCTCGACCCGATGGGTTTCGAAGGGTGGCAGTCCATTCATCGTGGGGCTTCCGTCGTCGGCTATCCACCGATTCTCGCGCAAAGCGGCGCCGGTGTGGCCGCGCCCACTTCAACCGCGCGTCGTCAGCGCGGCGAGAAAATCCGGATTGAGCGCCAACCGGCCCATTACGCCGTGCTGGGTACCGCTGAGCACCCGCAGCATGTGCCGGCTTCCCCATGGCAGCCGCCCCATCGGCAGGAAGGCGATGTCGCGCATGCGCGCGATCCAGTCGTGGTCGGACTGGAATACCGGCGTCAGCCAGCGGCTCCAGAACTGGTAGATGCGCACGTGCGCCTCGCGCTGGCGCTGGTAGCGCGCCAGCGCCGCCTCCAGCCCGTGCTCGCTGCGCAGTGCATCGCGCAACGCCAGCGCATCCATCAACGCCATGTTGACGCCCTGCCCCAATTGCGGACTCATCGCATGCGCGGCGTCGCCGGCCAGTACCAGCCGGCCCCGCGACCAGCGACGCAGGGCGGCATCGCGATAACCTGCGCGCGCCAGCTGCGCCGGTTCCCGCAACCCGGCCAGTTGCGGCTCGATCGCGGGCCAGATGGTCGCCACCTCGCGTTTCCAGCCGTCGATGCCCGCACCGTGCCACTGTTCGAAGCTGGCCGCCGGCAGGCTCCAGAAAAAACTCAGCCGTGGCGTATCGTCGTCCGGTCGCGTGCCCACCGGCAGCATCCCGATCATCTTGCGCGCCGCGACATAGCGCTGGCGCAGTTCGTCAGCGAACGGCCAGTCGCCCTCTGGCACCAGGCACCACAGCGCCCCCCACGGATACGGAGCGTCCAGCTTCACCGCGCCGGTGTGCCGGCGCAGTTTCGAGGCGGCGCCGTCCGCGGCGATCACCAGATCGTAGGGACCGTGGCGCGCGCCCCGCTCATCCACGAGCCAGCCGGTGTCCTCTTCCACCGAGGCGATGGACACGCCCTGTCGCACGTCGGTCCGCCCCGGCCAGGCATCGGCCAGCAGGGTGAACAAGGCGCCGCGTTGCATGCCCAGGCCGAACAGGCCGGCGTCCAGCCGCGCGTAGCGCATGTCCATCACCGCGCGACCGCACGGGGTCTCCCCGTACAGCCGGCGCACCCGCCGGCCATGCGCCAGCGCGGCGTCCAGCAATCCCAGCTCCCAAAGCACCTGCAATCCGGTCGGCTGCAGCAGGAATCCCGCACCGACCGGCCCCAGTTGCGGCGCGCGTTCGAACACTTCCACCGCGTGCCCGTCGCGCGAAAGCAGCAAGGCCAATGCCTGGCCGGCGGTGCCGTATCCGACGATGGCGATATGTCTTTTCCGCATCCGTGTGGCGTCCCCCGTGCTCATAAAAAACCCCGCCGAAGCGGGGTTCGAGAAATCTCGCAGCGTTGCAATCAGTCGGACGGCGTGACGCTGCCGGCCTGAGCGCCCTTCGGGCCCTGGGTCACTTCATAGGTCACTCGCTGGCCTTCTTTCAGGCTGCGGAAGCCCTTGGAGTTGATCGCGGAGTGATGCACGAAGACATCGGCGCTGCCATCTTCTGGCGCGATGAATCCGAAGCCCTTGGCATCGTTGAACCATTTCACGGTACCGTACGGCATAGCGCTTGCGTTTCCTTTGTAAGGTGCGGGTGGTTAACGTGCGGCGGCAACCGCACCCGCGGAGTATGCAAAGGCTTTGCCGTGTTGACAATCACCCGCGCGCGAGTTCGCCAATCAGTTCCGGCAATCCCGCCGAGGCCGCTTCGACGTTGGCCAGTACCTCGGCCATGGTGATCTCCTCGCCGGTACCGCAGCCGGCCGCCCAGTTGGCGACGATGGCGAGGCAGGCGTAATCCAGCCCCAGTTCGCGCGCCAAGCCGGCTTCGGGCATCCCGGTCATGCCCACCAGATCGCAACCGTCGCGGCGCATGCGCGCGATCTCGGCCTTGGTTTCCAGGCGCGGGCCCTGGGTGGCGCCATAGCAGCCACCGTCCACAAGTTTGACGCCGGTCACGCGCGCAGCCGCGACGATCTTGTGCCGCAGCAAAGGCGTATAGGGATCGCCGAAGTCCACGTGCAGCACTTCGCTGCCCGGCTCCTCGCAGATCGTGGAGATGCGTCCCCACGTGTAATCGATGATCTGATCCGGGCAGGCCAGCACGCGCGGACCGAACCGTTCGGTAATGCCACCCACCGTATTGAGCGCCAGCACCCGGGTGGCGCCGATGTCCTTCAGCGCGGCCAGGTTGGCGCGGTAATTCACCTGGTGCGGTGGCACCGAATGGCCTTCGCCATGCCGGGCCAGGAACGCGACCTTCTGGCCCAGCAGATGGCCGATGCGGATCGGACCGGACGGCTTGCCGAAGCGGGTATCGACTTCGCGCGTCTCGACATCGGCCAGCGCGGCCAGCCGGTAGACGCCGGTGCCGCCGATCACCGCCAGCGCGATGCCGCTCATGCGCCTTCCTTCAGCGCATAGATGGCCGGCAGGTTGCGGCCCTGCTCGTAGTAGTCCATGCCGAAACCGAACACGTAGCGGTCGGCCACTTCCACGCCCATGTAGTCGGCCTGCACGCCTTCGACGCAGCGGTCATGGCGCTTGACGCTGAGCGCGGCGATGCGCACGTCGGTGGCGCCCTGCTCCAGGCACCACTGGCGCACGGCCAACAGGGTGTGGCCCTCGTCGAGGATGTCGTCGACCAGCAGCACGCGGCGGCCGTACAGCGCGGTGGCCGGGCGGTGCTTCCACACCAGTTCGCCCCCGGAGGTCTCGCCGCGATAACGGGTGGCGTGCAGGTAGTCGAATTCCAGATCCAGGCCGCGCGCGCCCAGTTCCAGCGCCAATTGGCCGGAGAACGGCAGCGCGCCGTGCATGATGGTCAGGTAGACCGGCACTTCGCCCGCGTAGTCGCGGGCAATCGATTCGGCCATGCGCGCAATCGCATGGTCCAGGGTGGCGCGTTCCACCAGCAGATCGGCATTGGCCAGCGCATCGGCCAGCGCAGGACGCGTCGTTCCCAGTTTGCTCATCACACCACTCCTGTATTGCCGAGCACGCGCGCCTGCGCCTGCCCATAACGTTGATCGGCCAGCAGGCCGTCCCAGCCCAGCGCGCCGCGGCCAATCAGGCCCACCAGCGCCGCGGTGTTCAGGGCGCGCCCTTCCACCGCCTTGAGCGACTCTTCCACCAGCTTCGGCGAACACACCAGCACCACGTCGCAGCCGGCGTCCAGATGCAGTTCGATGCGCGCCTTCACCCCGCCGGCGGAGAACGCCGCGGCCATGCCGATGTCGTCGGAGAACACCACGCCGCGGAAGCCCATCTCCGCGCGCAGGATGTCCTGGATCCAGCGCGGCGAATAGCCGGCCGGTTCCGGCGCCACCGCCGGATACTTCACGTGCGCCATCATCACCGCATCCGCGCCGGCCTCGATGCCCGCAACGAACGGCAGCAGATCCTGTCCGCGCAGTTCCTCCAGCGTGCGCGGATCGGCCGCATCGTCGAAGTGGGTGTCTTCCAGCACCGTGCCATGGCCGGGGAAATGCTTGAGCGTGGCCGGCATCCCCACGCTGTGCATGCCCTGCACGTAGGCGCAGGTGAACGCGGCCACCACCTGCGGATCCGCGTCGAACGCGCGATCGCCGATGGCGCGGTTGCCGCGCGCCAGGTCCACCACCGGGGCGAAGCTCAGGTCGATGCCGCTGGCCTGAATCTCGCTGGCCATGAGCCAGGCATGTTCCTGCGCCAGTTGCAGCGCGCTTTGCGGGTCCTGGGCGTAGCGCTTGCCGAAGCCCTCCAGCGGCGGCAGCGCGCTGTAGCCCTCGCGGAAGCGCTGCACCCGCCCGCCTTCCTGGTCCACGCAGATCAACTGCGGGCGGGGCGCGGCTTCGCGGATGGCGGCCGACAGTTCGGTCACCTGTGCGCGCGAGGCGAAGTTGCGGGTGAACAGGATGACGCCGGCGACCGCGTCGTACTGCAGCCAATCGCGCTCCTGGGCGCTGAGTTCGGTGCCGGCAATGCCGATGACGAGCATGGGGGTGGTCCTCAGGGAATGTCGTTGGCGTCGCGTTCGTCCGCCGACCATTGGACGTACGGGCGCGAGGCCAGGGCCAGATTGTAATAGCGGGCGCTGTCGGTGACCTGCCTGCCGATCCAGGCCGGTTTCACGAAGGCTTCATCGGCGCCGCCCAGCTCGATTTCCGCCACCACCAGTCCGGCGTTCTCGCCCAGGAACTCGTCCACCTCCCACAGGTGCCCGGCGTGGCGGACGTAATGGCGACGCTTGTCGATCAGCCCGCCCACGCACAGGTCCAGCAGCGCGCGCGCCTCCTCCACCGGAATCGGGTAGTCGAATTCCTGCCGGGTATGGCCGAGCTCGCGCGACTTGAGGTTGAGGTAGGCCACCTCGCCCTGGATGCGCACCCGCACCGAAGCCTTCTGCCGCCCCTCGTCCATCGCCGCCATGTCGTTGAGATAACCCTGCGCCATCGGCACCACCTCGTGCGCCGCCTCGCGCCAGCCCTCACCGGTGACCAGGAATTTGCGTTCGATTTCCAAAGGCATGGGGGCGTACTGGGGATTTGGGATTTGGGATTGGGGATTGGGGATTCGGGATTGGCGAAGGCGCGCGTTCGGGAGGTTGGGGAAAGGGCTCTGGCAAATCCCGAATCCCCAATCCCGAATCACCGTTTCCGCTCAAACAACGCAATCGATTCGACGTGGGCGGTGTGCGGGAACATGTCCATCACCCCGGCCGCTTTCAGTTCATAGCCCTGTTCGTTGACCAGGAAACCGGCGTCGCGCGCCAGCGAACCGGGGTGGCAGCTGACATAGACGATACGCTTGAACTGTTTCAACGGCAGTTGCTTCAGCACCTCGATCGCGCCCGAGCGCGGCGGGTCGAGCAGCAGCTTGTCGAAACCCTGGCGCATCCAGCCCGTGCCGCGCTGGTCCTCGGTCAGGTCGGCGGCATGGAACCGGGCATTGGTCAGGCCATTGCGCTGCGCGTTCTCGCGCGCTCGCGCCACCAGTCCGGCGTCGCCTTCCACGCCCACCACCTCGCCCACCAGCCGCGCCATCGGCAGGGTGAAGTTGCCCAGCCCGCAGAACAGATCCAGCACCCGGTCCTGTGGTTGAGGGTCCAGTAGTTCGAAGGTCCGCGCGATCATCTTCTGGTTCAGCCCGGCATTGACCTGGATGAAGTCCAGCGGCCGGAACGCCAGTTCGACGTCCCACTGCGGCAGGCGGAAGGCCAGCGCGGGCGCCTCCGGCCACAGCGGGTGCACGCTGTCCACGCCGCCGGGTTGCAGGAAGATGGCGAACCCGTGTGCCTGGCCGAACGCGATCAGGGCAGCGCGGTCCGCGTCGTCCAGCGGCTTCAGGTGCCGGAACACCAGTGCGATGCCACTGAACGCATCGGTGGCGTCGCCGGCGATGAATTCGATCTGGGGAATGTCGGCGCGCGCGTGCAGCCCATCCACCAGCGCGGCAAGCGCGGCGATGCGCTCGCCGATCTCCGGAATGACGGTATGGCATTCAGACAGGTCGGCGACGAAGCGCGGATCCTGTTCGCGGAAACCGACCAGGGTCTTGTCCTTCTTGTCGACCCGGCGTACCGAGAAACGGCCCTTCCGGCGATATCCCCAACTGGCGTCCACCTGCGGCGCCAGCACGGTGGCCGGGGCGACATGGCCGATGCGCTCCAGGTTTTCCATCAGCACCCGCTGCTTGGCGTGGATCTGCTTGTCCTCGTCCAGGTGCTGGAGCACGCAGCCACCGCAGGTGCCGAAATGGGCGCAGCGCGGCGCGACCCGGTCCGGCGAGGCCTGCAGCACTTCGACCGTGCGCGCCTCGTCGAAGTGACGGTTCTTTGCGGTCTGCTCGGCCATTACCCGCTCGCCCGGCAATGCGCCGGACACGAACACGGCCTTGCCGCTCTCGCCGGGCGTGGCGGCACGGCGGGCCACGCCCCGGCCATCGTGGGTCAGGTCGAGGATCTCGGCTTCAAAGGGGGTCTTGTCGATGCGGGGGGAACGGCTACGGGCCACGTGGCGAAAGCTGCGTGCGGATTACGGGGCGCTATTGTCGCATGAGCGGGAGGTTCGCCTTCCTCGCCGCCCCGCAAAGCGCAAATCCCCCGACGCCCGCCTCCTTTTTCCGAGGGGGGGCCACCAGCCTGCCGTCGACGTGTTGGCCTCCCCTGGCGGCACTCTTCGACAGGTGGATGGCGCGCCAAGGGGAACCGAGACGGACTTGCCACCAGGCATGCAGCCCGCGACGGCCATCGATTCCTACTTCTGCTTCCAGCCACCCGCATCCTGGTACCACCAGCCACCGCGGGCGCTGGCGATCCACTGCTGGGCGAAGGTCTGGCGGATCTGCGCCTCCCATTCCGGATGCCCGTTGGCGACCGCGATCTCGCGATAGACCGCCTTGCGGTCGCGGTTGTCGTCGGCCACCGCCTGGGTGATCGCCACGCGATCCTTCAGCGCCAGCTTGCCGGCGTCGCGCACTTCGATCATGCCGTCACGGGTCAGGCCCAGCGCGCCGGCGTCGAAACCGGCCTGCAACTGGCTGCGGAAACGCTCGGCCATGCGGCCCTGGATGGCCTGGATGGCGGGTGTCTTGATGTTGATGTCGGCCTTTTCCTGCGCGTGCGCGCTGGCGATGCCGATCAGCGAGAGCCAGTCGAAGCCGCGGCGCGAGACCGGCGTCAGCGAGGCACTCCCGCCCGGTGTGGCCGGCACGCTGGAATCGGGCTTGCGTTCCGGTTGGGCCGGGGTCTTCGCGTCGTCGCCGATGACCTTCTCGACGAACTCGCGCGCGGCCTCCTTGGCTTCGGCTGCGGGGAAGTAGACGTTGATGGTGACGCACGCGGTCAACAGCAGCGCGGCGGCGACGGAGGTTCCCAACCAACGGTGCATGTGTCTGTCTCCTGAGGACTACTGGAATACCGGTTTGCTTTCGCCACGGGTCACGTCACCCAGGCGCTTGACCAGGGTCGGCCAGTCGACCCGGCGGTTGAAGCCCACCACGGTCAGGCGCGGCAGGCCCTTGCCTTCCACAATGATAAAGCCGGCACCGGCTGAACCCAGCCCGTCCATCCGGCAGACCTCTTCCGCGAGGTGGCAGCGGATGCCGATGCGCCGGTAACCGAAATCATCGAACAACTTGAGCGCCTGCGCCTGCAGGCTGCTGCCCAGTCCCTGTCCGCCGCCGACGCTGGACAGATCCTGCACGGCGCGCTGGCTGATCCGCTGGCGCCCCCGCCATTGCGGGTCGGTATGCAGGTCCGCGTCGAATCCCTGTGGACTCCAGTCCACCAGCCGCAGATCACGGATGTGCCCGTCCAGCGCACCGGTGATCTCGCCGAAACCGAATACCCCGGTCAGTGCCTGCAGATCCAGATCATCCAGCGCGATGTCCGCCGACAGGGTGGGCGCGGTGCCGAACGGCCGCTCCATCGACAGGCCGGATACCTCCACGCTGCCATCGAAGATGTGCGCGGTCAGGGTGCCATCGAAATCGAGGCGATCCTCGGCGTAGCGCACGCGCGGAATGCGGCCACTGAGATTGCCCTGGAACGCCGGCCAATGCATCGCCGCCGCCAGTTGGCCGATATCCAGGTTTTCCACGCTCAGGCCGAAGTCAAACGCCAATCCGTGTTCCTGTTGCGGCGGGCGCAGGTTCAGCGCTTCGAAAGTCAGGCCGCCGCCGAGTGCCGGCACGGTGACCGGCCGACTCAACGCGATCGCCCCGTCCTCGCTGCGCAGCGGCAACGCGGCCTTGCCAAAAGGCAATCCGTGCAGCGCCCCTCCGTGCCAGCCCAGGCTGCTGTCGCGCCGGACATCCCCTGACAGCACCGGGTGCCCGCTGACGCCGAGCAACTGGAACCGATCCCGGCCATCGCGCAGATCCACCCCGCGCAATTCCATCCCCGCTTCATGCAACGCGCCGGCGCGCATCTCCAGGTGCGCCGACGCGGCACCGGCCATGCGCAGATCGGCCAGGCCGGCCAGGCCCAGCCAGCCGGACAGATAGCGGGCCTGCAGGGGTGCCAGATCATCGCTGCGCAACTGCAGCGACGCATCGCGCAGCTCGAGCGTGGAATCCAGACCCAGCGCGCCACGCACCTGCAGCGCGCTGCCATCGTTCCAGGCCAGTTCCGGCAGCTCCCAGGTACCATCGGGCCAGCGCCGCGCCGCCAGATCCAGTCCCACCGGCGTGTCCGGCAACGCGATGTAGGCATTGCCGGCGAGCATTTCGCCACCACGCAGTTCTCCCCCCAGGGTGATGAAGGTCTGGCGCGGGAACTGCCGGTAGTCGATTCGCATCGCGGCCGACACGCCTTCGGCGGCGATGCGGCCATCGGCGGTATCCAGCGAGAGGCCATCCAGTCGCAGCGGACCGGAAACCTGCAGGGGGCCATGCTCCGGCACGCGCAGATCCAGCCGGCCGTCCAGCCGCCCGCCTTTCAGGCGCGCGTCGGTCCAGGCCTGCGCCACCAGCGCCTGCGCCCATTGCACCGGTACCTGCACCAGATCCACCCGGGTCAGATCGGGGGCTGCCGCGTTGCGCGCCAGCGACAACGACGAGTGCCCTGTCGCCAGCCGGGCTTCCGTGTGCGCGACATCGATGGCGACCGCCAGCCGCACCGGTGCGGCACCGGCCTGGCTCAGCCGACCCTCGCACTGCCAGCGCCCCTGCCCGCCACGTTGCAGCGGACAGGTCCAGCGCAGGTCGCGCCAGCGATAGCCCAGGTCATCCGCGCGCACCCGGCCGGCACGCAGGGACAGTTCGCCGGCTGATGCGCCGACGGGCCAGTCCAGGCGGACGTCCACGTCTTCCAGCACCGCCACCGGCGTGCTCACCTGGGCAATGTGCGCACTGGCGACGCGCGCATGCGCGGGGACAACCGGTGTCAACCCGATCAGCACCAGCAGCGTTAACATGCGCACGCACATGGAGGCAGCATAACGATGTCCCGGGACGAAGGAATGAAGCCACGCCTGCTGCTGGTCGAGGACGACCCGATCAGCCACGCCTTCATGCTGGCCGCGCTGGAGGCACTGCCCGCCCGGGTCGACAGCGCCGCCTCGGTCTCCCAGGCGCTGCGCGCCGAAGACCGCCACGATCTCTGGCTCATCGATGCCAACCTGCCCGACGGCAGTGGCGCGCAACTGCTGGCCGGCCTGCGGCGCCTGCAGGCCCGGACGCCGGCGCTCGCGCACACCGCCGATCCCTCGCCGGACCCGCACCGCGTCCTGGCGGACGCCGGCTTTGCCGCGGTACTGGTGAAACCGCTGTCCGCAGCCGATCTGCAATCGGCGGTGCGCGCCCATTTGCCGGCGCATGCGGGCAGCGCCGGCGATTGGGACGAGAGCGCAGCGCTCAAGGCCCTCAACGGCAGCCGGGAACACGTGGAAACCTTGCGTCGCCTGTTTCTTGAAGAACTTCCCGGGAGCATCGATGCGGTTGAGCGATCATTCCGGGCCGGTGATCAGGAGGCGTTGCGCGCGGTGCTGCACAAGCTTCGCGCCAGCTGCGGTTTCGTCGGCGCCAGCCGGTTGGCGACGGCGGCGCAACAGCTGCACCAGGCACCCGCCTCGCTGGAAGCCCTGATGGATTTCCGCGCCGCGGCCGACGGGCTCCGGGGCTGATTCGTCCGCGCCTCGGCTCAGGTGCGCGGCTTCAGCCGTCCCAACTCGCCGATCAGTTCCCACGATTTCAGGCCACGCGGGCCGAGGTGATGCGCCAGCACGCCGCGCAAGGCCAGCCGCAGGCTGGCCAGGTCCTCGGAGGGCGGTGGCTGGTGGGCGGCCAGCGCCAGCAGCGCGCGACCGGTCGCGGCCGCACTGCGTTCGGCATGTCCGCGATCGCTGAGCAGGCGGCGCGGGCCCTGCTCCGGATCCAGTTGGTAGCGCGCCGCCGGATCGATCGGGCGGCCGTCGCTGTCGTGATCCAGTGCGAACCCGAACCCCAGCGCCTCCAGCAGGTCCCGCTCGAAACGGCGCAATGTCCACGCCAGCGCTTCGCCATGGCGGAATCGTTCGCGCGCGGCGGCGTAGGCATGGAACAGGTCCGGCGACGGGTCGTGCCGCGGCGCCAGCCGCAGCACCAATTCGTTGAGGTAGAAACCGGCCAGCATCGCATCGCCGCCCAACCGGGGCGCCGTGTCCAGCGCTTCGGCCGAGAGCAGCCGCGCCAGTTCGCCGCGGGGTTCCGCGTCCAGCCGGATGTACTGCAACGGCTGCAACGCCGCGCGCAGGGCCTGCTTCTTCGGCGTCGTCACCCCGCGCGCCACCAGGCCGAGCCGGCCATGATCCTCGCTCAGCACTTCCACCAGCAGACTGGTCTCGCGCCAGGGCCGCGCATGCAGGACGAACGCGTGTTCGCCGGTGATGCGCATTCAGGGGCCGGGATTGGGGATTGGAGATTGGGGATTCGCAAAAACAGGAATACGCGAAACCGGGAATGCCTGTGCGGGATGCGCCGGTTTACTCATAACCGAAGGCCTTGAGGGCGGTTTCGTCGTCGGACCAGCCTTCACGCACGCGCACCCAGGTTTCCAGGAAGACCTTGCGGCCGAACAGGTGTTCCATCTGCATGCGCGCCTTGCTGCCGATTTCCTTCAGCCGCGCGCCGCCCTTGCCGATGACGATCGCCTTCTGGCTTTCACGCTCGACCCACACCACCGCGCCGATGCGCAGCAGTTCGCCCTGCTTGGGCGAGACTTCCTCGGTGAAGCGTTCGATTTCCACCGTGGTCGCATACGGCAGCTCCGCGCCAAGCTGGCGCATCAGCTGCTCGCGGATCAGCTCGCCGGCCAGGAAGCGTTCGCTGCGGTCGGTGATCTCGTCCTCGCCGAACATGGGCGGCGCTTCCGGCAACAGCGCCAGCACGTCCTTCACCAGCGCGTCCAGGCCATTGCGCTTGAGCGCGGAAATCGGATGCACGGCGGCGAACGTCCGGCCTTCGGACACCTGCGCCAGGAATGGCAGCAGCGCGCTCTTCTCGCGCAACCGGTCAACCTTGTTGATCACCAGTACCACCGGGATGCCCGCATCGCTGAGTACGTTGTAGGCCAGGGTGTCCTCGTCTTCCCAGCGCCCCGCCTCGATCACCAGCAGGCCGGCATCCACGCCTTCCAGCGCGCCGCGCGCCGCGCGGTTCATCACCCGGCTCATCGCCGAGGCGGAAAACTTCCCCTGCTGCTTGTGCAGCCCAGGCGTATCGACCAGCACGATCTGTCCGCCCGGGAACGTCGCGATGCCCAGCAGGCGATGGCGGGTGGTCTGCGGGCGGCTGGACACGATGCTGACCTTGGCCCCGACCAGGGCGTTGGTCAGGGTCGATTTGCCCACGTTGGGGCGGCCGATCACGGCAACGCTGCCGCTGTGCATCTGGAGGGTATCGCTCATTCGACGGTATTCCGTTTGGTTTCTGCCAACCGGTCCAGTACCGCGGCGGCCGCGGCCTGTTCGGCGATGCGACGGGACGTGCCCTCGCCCTCGGCCGACACCGGCGGCTCCTGGATGCTGCAACGGGCCAGGAACTGCTTGGCGTGATCATCGCCGCTCTCGGACACCAGCTCGTACAGCGGCAATGGACGCTGGCGTGCCTGCAGCCATTCCTGCAGGCGGGTCTTGGCATCCTTTTCCGGTTTGCCGACCGGCAGCGCGGCCAGCGATTCCTCGAACCAGGGCAGCACCACTTCGCGACAGGCCTCGAAGCCGGCATCCAGATAGATGGCCGCCACCAGCGCCTCAAGCGCATCGGCGAGGATCGAGTCCCGGCGATGGCCGCCGGATTTCATTTCGCCCGGTCCCATCGTCAACTGCGCGCCCAGATCCAGGCGACGCGCGATGGTGGCCAGCGAGGCCTCACGCACCAGTTCGGCGCGCGCGCGGGTCAATGCGCCTTCATCGGCCTTGGGCCAGCGCTGGAACAACGCCTCGGCGACCATCAGGTTGACGATGCCGTCGCCAAGGAATTCCAGTCGTTCGTTGTGCGGCGCTCCAGCACTGCGATGGGTCAGGGCCTGCCCCAGCAAACCCTGATTGACGAACGCATGCGTGAGCCGGAGCGCGCTCAAACCTTATTCCGTGCTGCCACCGCGACGGGTCAGCTCCTGGGTGTTGTCGAAACGGCCGACCACGTCCAGATTGCCCACCAGCGGACGGCGCACTTCGTAGCTCACCCGCATCAGCCAGCCACCATCGGTGCGCTCGAACTTCACGTTGTTCGGCTTCACATTCTCGGAGTAGTTGATGTACAGGCGCCGGAAGAACAGGTCCTGGATCTTGGACGGATCCATGTCACCGACACCCGGCTCGCTTTCCAGGCCCTTCATCGAACTCTTGACCGAGTAGTACTCCTGGTACATCGGGAACAGCTTCATGCCGATGAAGGCCGCGAAGCCGACCACGCCCAGCACGATCAGGAAACTGATCAAGGTAATGCCGCCCTGACGCTTGTGATTCATTGCCATTCCCCCGTTGAACGACCTGGATGATGTTGCCGTCACTGGATGCGGTTGCCGATCCGGGACGGTTCGAAACTCCCCTTGCAGAACCAGTCCTCGCAGTTCAGCCAGATCAGGAAGGCCTTGCCGCGCAGGTTCTCCTCCGGCAGGAAGTGGGTCTGGGTCCACAGCCGGCCGTCCTCGCTATTATCACGATTGTCGCCCATCACGAAATAGTGGCCCGGCGGCACGATCCATTCGCCCTCCCCGGTCGCCCGATCCAGCACTTCCAGCACCTTGTGCGGACGACCCGGCAGTTGCTCCTCCAGCAGGGTCGCGCTCTCGGCGCCCATCGGCAGGCCGCGCCCGGCATAGGTGCCCAGGGTCTGGTAGGCCAGCGGCTGGCCATTGATGGAAACCGTGTTGCCCTGGAAGCCGATGCGATCGCCCGGCAGGCCGATGACGCGCTTGATCCAGTTGTTCTCCGGATCGTGCGGTGGCTTGAACACCACCACGTCGCCACGCTTGGGCTCGCCGATGGCGACGAACTTGCGGTTGTTGATCGGCAGGCGCAGGCCGTAGGCGAACTTGTTGACCAGGATGAAGTCGCCAATCAGCAGGTTCGGCATCATCGAACTGGACGGAATCTTGTAGGGCTCGGCGACGAAGCTGCGCAGCACCAGCACGATGGCCAGCACCGGGAAGAACGCCCGCGAGTAGTCCACCAGCACCGGCTCCTCGTCCAGCAGGCCGCCGCGTGCATTGCGGCGCTTGGCGAAGAACAGCTTGTCCAGCAGCCAGATGACACCGGTAAGCAGCGTCAACACGACCAGGATAGTTTCGAACCAGACCATCTAGTGTTCCTTCTGTTCCTTCGGAACGGGATTGGGAATCCGGGAGCCGGGATTCGCCATGGAAGCCGCTACGGTCCCCATCGCCTCGTCCCCTGCGCCCAGCTTACTTGTTGTCGACCTGCAGCACCGCCAGGAAGGCCTCCTGCGGAATTTCCACCCGGCCGACCTGCTTCATCCGCTTCTTGCCTTCCTTCTGCTTCTCCAGCAACTTCTTCTTGCGGGTGATGTCGCCACCATAGCACTTGGCCAGCACGTTCTTGCGCATCGCCTTGACCGTGCTGCGGGCGATGATCTGCGAGCCCACCGCAGCCTGGATGGCCACGTCGAACATCTGCCGGGGAATCAGTTCGCGCATCTTCTCGGTCAACTCGCGACCGCGGCGGTCGGCCTGGCCACGGTGGACGATCAGCGACAGCGCGTCGACCTTGTCGCCGTTGATCAGCGTGTCCACGCGCACGAAGGGACCGGCCTGGAAGCGCAGGAAGTGATAGTCCAGCGAAGCGTAACCGCGACTCACCGACTTGAGCCTGTCGAAGAAGTCCAGCACCACCTCGGCCATCGGCAGTTCGTAGCTGATCTGCACCTGGCTGCCCATGTAGGTAATGCCGATCTGGCTGCCGCGCTTCTCCTCGCACAGGGTAATCACGTTGCCCACGTAATCCGGCGGGGTCAGGATGTTGGCGCGGATGATCGGTTCACGGATCTCCTGTATCTGGTTCACCGGCGGCAGCTTGGCCGGGTTGTCCAGCGGCATCACCGTGTCGTCGGTTTTCAGCACCTCGTACACCACCGTCGGCGCGGTGCTGATCAGGTTCAGGTCGTACTCGCGCTCCAGGCGCTCCTGCACGATCTCCATGTGCAACATGCCCAGGAAGCCGCAGCGGAAACCGAAGCCCATGGCTTCCGAGCTTTCCGGCTCGAAACGCAGTGCGGCATCGTTGAGCCGCAGTTTTTCCAGCGCCTCGCGCAACGCCGGGTAGTCCTCGGCATCCACCGGGAACAGGCCGGCGAACACGCGCGGCTGCATTTCCTGGAAGCCCGGCAGCGGCTTGGGCGCGGGGTCTCCCGCCAGGGTCAGGGTGTCGCCGACCGGCGCGCCGTGCACGTCCTTGATCGACGCGGTGATCCAGCCCACCTCGCCGGCGCCCAGCTTGGGCAGTACCTTGCGCTTGGGCGTGAACACGCCGACGTTGTCGACCTGATGGGTGCGACCGGTCGACATCACCAGGATCTTGCTGCCCGGAACGATGTCGCCCTGCATGACCCGCACCAGCGAGACCACGCCCAGGTAGTTGTCGAACCAGGAGTCGATGATCAGCGCCTGCAGCTTGTCGGTATCGCGCGGCTGCGGCGGCGGAATCCGCTGGACGATGGCTTCCAGCACCAGATCCACGTTCAGGCCGGTCTTGGCGCTGACCGGAACCGCATCCTCGGCATCGATGCCGATGACGGCCTCGATTTCGCTCTTGGCGCGTTCGATGTCGGCGGTGGGCAGGTCGATCTTGTTCAGCACCGGCACCACTTCCAGGCCCTGCTCCACCGCGGTGTAGCAGTTGGCGACGGACTGCGCTTCCACGCCTTGGGCGGCGTCGACCACCAGCAGCGCGCCCTCGCAGGCGGCCAGCGAGCGCGAGACTTCATAGCTGAAATCCACGTGGCCGGGGGTGTCGATGAAGTTCAGGTGGTATACCTGCCCGTCCCGCGCCTTGTACGGCAGGGACACGGACTGGGCCTTGATGGTGATGCCGCGCTCGCGCTCGATCGGATTGGAGTCGAGCACCTGTGCTTCCATCTCGCGGGCCTCGAGGCCGCCGCAAAGCTGGATGATGCGATCGGCCAGGGTCGACTTGCCGTGGTCGACGTGCGCGATGATGGAGAAATTGCGGATGTTCCGCATGGAATCAGAGGACATGTGGGGCGGCGGCCGCGGCCGTCGTCAGGATAACGGGGCATTATCGCATGCCCGGGCGCGATCCGACCCCGGATGCCACAAACATGAACGCCCACCGGGGACTCCGGCGGGCGTCCGAAAGCGCGGGTGGCAGCGGGCTTAGGGCTTGCCGTCGCCCGCGGTGACCGCCAGGAACCGGGTCACGCCGCCCTGCCGGACCAGCAGCATCACGGTCTGGCCGGGCTTGACGTCCTTGAGCTGGCCATTGAGCGCGGACGCCGAACCGACCGGCGTGCGCCCGACCTGCAGCACCACCATGCCAGGCGCCAGGCCGGCCTCGCGGGCGGCGTTGCCGTTGATGCGCGAAATCAGCACGCCCTCGCCCGCCTTCAGGCCCATCTGCTTGCGGGCATTGGCGTCCAGGTCCTGGCCGACGATGCCCAGCGGGTTGCTGCCGGCGGTCTGCGCCGGCTTGCCCGGCACCGCCGGCAAACCGCCCGCCGAGGCGGATTCCTCGTTGAGCTCGGTGAGGGTCACGCTGAGATCGCGCGGCTTGCCGTCACGCAGGACGGTGATGGTGGCCTTGGTACCCGGGGTGAGCGCGCCCACCAGCGGCGGCAGATCCGGCGAATCGTTGATGGGCGTGCCGTTGAAGCCGGTGATGATGTCGCCGGGGACCACGCCGGCCTTCGCCGCCGGGCTGTCTTCCAGCACCTGGTTGACCAGTGCGCCACGCGCGTCGGCGGCGCCCATGCCGCGCGCCTTTTCCGTCGTCAGCGGCTCGACCACCACGCCCAGCTGGCCGCGGCTGACCTTGCCGGTGGCCTTCAACTGGTCCACCGCGCCCATCGCCAGGTCGATCGGGATCGCGAAGCTGATGCCCATGTAGCCGCCGGAAGCGGAGAAGATCTGGGAATTGATGCCGACCACTTCGCCGCGCGTGTTGAGCAGCGGGCCGCCGGAGTTGCCCTGGTTGATCGCCACGTCGGTCTGGATGAAGGGCACGTAGCGCTGTTCCTGGCCGCCGGTGCTGCGACCGACCGCGCTGACCACGCCGGCGGTGACCGAGTGATCCAGGCCGAACGGCGAACCGATCGCCACCACCCACTGGCCCGGCTTGAGCGTCCTGGAGTCGCCCAGGCGCACGGTCGGCAGGCCCTTGGCCTCGATCTTGAGCAGCGCCACGTCGTATTGCTGATCGCTGCCGACCACCTTGGCGGTGAACTCGCGGCGATCCGGCAGCTTCACTTTCACCTCATCGGCGCCGTCGATCACGTGGTGGTTGGTCAGCACGTAGCCGTCGCCGGAAATGATGAAGCCCGAACCGGCGGAAACGCCGCGCGGGCCACGGCCGCGATCGCCGGGGCCGGGCATCTGGAAGCCAGGCGGCAGCATGCGGCGGAAGAACTCGGGAATCTCCTGCTCGTCCATGCCGTCGGCGCTGGACGCCGGGCGGCTGCCGATCTTGGCCTCGATGTTGACCACGCCGGGACCGACCTGTTCGACCAGGTGGGTGAAGTCCGGCAGGCCGCTGACCAGTTGCGGCGCGGAGGACTGCGCCACCGCGGGCACCGCCGCGACGGGCGCCGCCGGTGCTGGCTCGGCCGGACGCGCGCAGGCGGCCAGCGGCGCAGTGAGGATCAACAGGGACAACACGTTGGAACGGGCACTCAGGCTCATCGAATGCGGGCCTCGATTACGGGTGGTGAAGGAGGTGGGTGAGAAACCCGGCGCGGTATCGCGCCGGGGAATGACGGTGCGACCGCCGCTCAGCGCTGCGGCGCGTGGGCCGGCTCGACCGGCGGCGAGGCGGGCGAAGGCGACGGTTCGAACGGATAGAACGTGCGCGTGCCCGAATCGCTGGAGAAGCCGGCATTGAAGACGCCGCTGGCCGGATACTGCGATAGCGTCGAACGCGGCCATGGCCGCGCCTGCGGCGTGATCACCGGCGCCTGCGAGAACGGATCGGCGTTGCGGGCGAGCACGGTGGCCGGCGGGTTCGCGGATGCGGTGACCGCCGATGGAACCGAAACCGGCGGCCTGGCACTGGCCACTGCCCGGACCGGTTCACGCGTCACCCGCGCCGCGGCACTGCGGGCCGCCTGCTGGGTACGGGTGGCGCTGCGGCGGGAAGCCGCATCGGCACGGCGCGGCACGCTGGCCACCGCCACCGCGGCGGTCGCGGCCGAGGCCAAAGTTGTTTCTGCGGCCCCGGCGCTGTCGGCCAAGGTGCCGGTGTCGGCCGTGGCGGGAACGCCGGTGCCTTCAACCGGTGCCCTCGGCACCGCGGCCACGGCCGGCGCCGTGGACGCCGCGTCATCCTGCGGCGCCTGCTGGCGGGCCATGAACAAGGCGACCAGCGCGACCGAAGCGGCCAGCGCGCCACCGCCCCAGCGGGCCAGGCGACCGCGCGAGGCGTGCGCCGAATCCTGGTTGGCCGCCGGCTGGCGGGCCTCGGCCGCCACTGCCAGCGCCACCTTCGCGGCGAAACCCTCCGGCGCCGGGGCCTGGGCCTGGCCGCGCAGCACGTCGCCGCACAGCTGCCAGCGTTCCCAGCAGGCGTTCAGTTCGTCGTCGTGCTGCAGGCGGCGCAGCAGGAAACGGGCTTCGTCGGGCGACAACTCACCGTCCATCAACGCCGAGAGTTGCTGGCGGTTGTGGATGTCCAGTTTGTCGTGTTCTACGGTCATGGGCGGCTACGCTCCCGGGTGGCACTGTCTGTATCGAGCAAGGGTCGCAACTCGGCGTCGATGGCTTCACGCGCACGGAAAATGCGGGAACGCACGGTGCCGATGGGGCAATCCATCTTCTGCGCGATTTCCTCGTAACTCAGGCCGTCCACCTCGCGCAGGGTGATGGCGGTCCGCAATTCCTCGGGCAATGCATCCACGGCCTTCATCACCGTGCGTTCCAGTTCCTGCCGCATCAGTTCGCGTTCGGGGGTATCCGTATCGCGAAGGCGGCTACCGGCGTCGTACTGTTCGGCGTCGGCGGCGTCGACGTCATCCGTCGGCGGCCTGCGGTTGTGGGCTACGAGGTGGTTCTTGGCGGTATTCACTGCAATCCGATGAAGCCACGTATAGAACTGGGCATCGCCCCGGAAGTTCCCCAGCGCGCGGTAAGCGCGCAGGAAGGTTTCCTGGGCCACGTCCTGGCATTCGCTCCAGTCGTGGATGTAGCGACCGATCAGGGCCACCACCCGATGCTGGTACTTGCGCACCAGCAGATCGAAGGCCGCGCTGTCGCCGCGCTGCACCCGCTTGACCAGTTCGAGGTCCAACTCCTGTGTTGAATCGGTTCCGGCCATGCCGGGCTGCACTCCTGTGAGCTCGGCCATCAGCCGGGCAATGTGACCGCATCCGCGGAAAAAAGTTCACGGGTGGGTCGCGGGCCCGACCGGCCCCGTTTCCCATCCCGCCACCTTGCCCGGCTGGCCGCTCGCGCGATTCCGGGCAAGGTGACCGGAACCTGCTCGCCAGCCGGGGAAAACCGGCGGAATATCAAGAATTTAACCGTCGGCGCGGGATCATTTTCCCGGCCGTCGATCAACCCCTGTCCCGGATATGCGGATTTGACGCGGGTTAAACAACCTCGGGATGATAGCGGTCTTGTCCATACGTAAACGGATGGTCCGACATGGCCGCAAACTTCGATGGGCTTCGATTCAGTCACTGGCAGACCGAACTGCGCAGCGACGGCATCGTCGTCCTCAGCTTCGACCGCCAGGGTGCCAGCGTCAACGCGTTCTCCCAGGACGCCCTGATCGAGCTGTCCGACCTGCTCGAACGCCTCGCCATCGATCCGCCCAGGGGCGTGGTGCTGCGCTCGGCCAAGGCCTCGGGTTTCATCGCCGGCGCCGACCTGAAGGAGTTCCAGGAGTTCGATCGCCGCGGCACCGTCAACGACGCCATCCGCCGCGGCCAGAGCGTGTTCCAGAAGCTGGCCGAACTGCCCTGCCCGACCGTCTCGGCCATCCACGGGTTCTGCATGGGCGGCGGCACCGAAATCTCGCTGGCCTGCCGCTACCGCGTGGCTTCCAGCGACGCATCCACCCGCATCGGCCTGCCCGAGATCAAGCTGGGCATCTTCCCCGGCTGGGGCGGCAGCGCGCGCCTGCCGCGGCTGGTCGGCTCGCCCAAGGCGATGGACATGATGCTCACCGGCCGCACCCTCTCGGCCAGCGCCGCGCGCGCGATGGGCCTGGTCGACAAGGTGGTGGAACCGGCCGTGCTGCTGGACACCGCCGTGGGCCTCATCCAGAGCGGCGTGCAACGTCCCTTCCAGCAGCGCTTCCTGGGCTGGATCAGCAACACCTGGATCGCCCGCAGGATCCTCGCGCCGCAGATGACCAAGCAGGTCGCGCGCAAGGCCCCCCGCGCGCATTACCCCGCCCCCTATGCGCTCATCAACACCTGGCTGCAGTCCGGTGGCAAGGGCATCCAGGGCCGCCTGGACGCCGAACGCAAGGCGGTGGTCAAGCTGGCGTCCACCCCGACCGCGCGCAACCTGGTGCGGATTTTCTTCCTGACCGAGCGGCTCAAGGGCCTGGGCGGCAAGGACCACGGCATCCAGCGCGTGCACGTGGTCGGCGCCGGCGTGATGGGCGGCGACATCGCCGCGTGGTCGGCCTACAAGGGCTTCGAGGTCACCCTGCAGGATCGCGAACAGCGCTTCATCGACGGTGCGCAGGCGCGCGCGCAGGAGCTGTTCGCCAAGCGGGTGAAGGACGAGGCCAAGCGCCCGGCGGTGGCGGCCCGGCTGAAAAGCGACCTGGCCGGCGATGGCGTGCCGGAGGCGGATCTGGTGATCGAAGCCATCATCGAGAATCCGGAAGCCAAGCGCGAGCTGTACCAGTCGGTCGAACCGCGCCTGAAACCCGATGCGCTGCTGACCACCAACACCTCTTCGATTCCGCTGACCGAGCTGCGCGAACACATCCAGCGCCCCGCGCTGTTCGCCGGCCTGCATTACTTCAATCCGGTCGCGCTGATGCCGCTGGTGGAAATCATCCGCCACGATGCGATGGCGCCGGAAACCGAGAAGCGCCTGGCCGCGTTCTGCAAGGCGCTGGACAAGCTGCCGGTGCCGGTCGCGGGCACGCCGGGCTTCCTGGTCAACCGGGTGCTGTTCCCGTACATGCTGGAAGCGGCGAACGCCTATGCCGAAGGCATCCCCGGCCCGGTCATCGACAAGGCGGCGGTGAAGTTCGGCATGCCGATGGGACCGATCGAACTGATCGACACGGTGGGCCTGGATGTCGCCGCCGGTGTCGGCCATGAGCTCGCCCCGTTCCTGGGCCTGACCGTGCCGGCGGCGCTCGGCAACGTGGAGAACGGCAAGCGCGGCAAGAAGGACGGCCAGGGCCTGTACAAGTGGGAGAACGGCAAGCCGGTCAAACCGGACGTGCCGCAGGACTACAAGGCACCGGAGGATCTGGAAGACCGCCTGATCCTGCCACTGCTCAACGAAGCGGTGGCCTGCCTGCACGATGGCGTGGTGGCCGACGGCGACCTGCTGGACGCCGGCGTGATCTTCGGCACCGGTTTCGCCCCGTTCCGCGGTGGCCCCATCCAGTACATCCGCAGTGCCGGCGCCGATGCGCTGCTGGCCCGGCTCAAGGCTCTGCAATCGCGCCACGGCGATCGCTTCGCCCCGCGCCCGGGCTGGGACTCGGAAGCATTGCGGCAACCAGCCGCATGAGTCGAAAGAAAAAGGCCGTGATGCGGCCTTTTTCTTTTCAACCTTCACACATCCTTGTACGTGCGACATAGGTCGCGACCGCTTGCTCTCAGGATGGCGGCCATCGAATCCAAAACCGCTTCGGTCCCCGCTTGGGATCGTCGGGTCGCGACTTACGTCGCTCCTACAAGCGTGCTTGTGACCGCGGCTATGATCCGGCCGCATGAACCTCTCCTCCTTTCATTGGCAACCCTTGCTCGATCGCTGGCAACTCACCCGCGATGGCGCCCCCTTCGCCACGCCGGGGAGCGAACTGTTGCCAGTGCGCTGGCAAGGCCATCCCGCCATGCTCAAGCGGGCGCTGGCGCCGGAGGAGAAATCCGGCGGCGTGCTGCTGCACTGGTGGGACGGCGACGGGGCCGCGCAGGTCTACGCGCATGACGAGGACACCGTGCTGATGGAGCGCGCCACCGGCAGCGGCGATCTGTTCACGATGGTGCTGGAGGGACAGGACGACGAAGCCAGCCGCATCCTGTGCGCCGCCCTCGCCCGCCTGCACGCACCGCGCAACGCACCACCGCCTGCGCATCTGGTGCCGCTGCGCCCCTGGTTCCGCTCGCTGGCAGCGGCGGCCGGTGAAGATTCGCGCTTCACCCGCTCCTGGGCCACCGCGCAGGCACTGCTGGACGACCCGCGGGATCCGGTGGTCCTGCATGGCGACATGCACCATCGCAACGTGCTGGATTTCGGCGAGCGCGGCTGGCTGGCGATCGATCCCAAATGCGTCACCGGCGAGCGTGGTTTCGACTATGCCAACCTGCTCACCAATCCGGACCTTCCGATCGTGATCCGTTCGGGACGTTTCCGTCGCCAGGTCGAGGTGATTGCCGAGGCCGCGCAGTTGGACACCCGCCGCCTGCTGCGCTGGGTGGTCGCGTTTGCCGGATTGTCGGCCGCCTGGTTCCGGGAAGACGAGGACGACGACGGTATCGCCTCGGATTTTGCCGTGGCGGATCTGGCATGGGCGATGCTGGAAGGTTGAAGGGTTTTCTTGCCGCGAATGATGCTGGATGGATGCCGGCATCGTTCGCCGGATTGCGCTTCCGTTCCCCCATCGTGCCGCGTGCCCTATCCGGGCGCGCTCCACGCTTCCACTTCCCGTCATCCCGGCAAAAGCGGGAAGCCCTTTTGCGGGAGAGTGAACCATTCGATGCCTTGCACCGTGCCGGGATGATCCCGGAGTTGGCCGGGCTGCCCCGTGAATTCGGGTGATGGCGTGAAAAGCACCCCCACCCGCCCTTCGGGCACCTTCCCCCGCGTGCGGGGGAAGGGACTGCCGGCACCGTCGGCGAAGGCGTCGCGGAGCAGGCATCCGGCATCGATTCGCCCCCCCCGGGTGAAGCCATTCGGCGTGCAGGGGGGCTATCGGAAGTAGGACGCCTGCAGGAATCGCATGCCCGCCAGCACCTAATCCACCCGCGCTGGTGGAAGCATGCCGATGCGTTGATGATCCCTGAGTTGGCCGGGCTGCCCCGTGAATTCGGGTGATGGCGTGAAAAGCACCCCACCCGCCCTTCGGGCACCTTCCCCCGCGTGCGGGGGAAGGAACTGCCGGCATCGTCGGCGGAGGCGTCGCGGAGCGGGCATCCGGCATCGATTCGCCCCCGGGTGAGGCCATTCGGCGTGCAGGGAGGCTATCGGAAGTAGGACGCCTGCAGGAACCGCATGCCCGCCAGCACCTGATCCACCCGCGCTGGTGGAAGCATGCCGATGCGTTCACCCAGGCGGGTCTTGTAGAAACTGGCGACCTGCGAGACCACCAATACGCTCGGCTTCTCCAGCCCACCTTCGCCGGCTTCCAGCAGGACGTTGCCCGGTTCGCTGGCGCGGCGGAGGTTGCTGGTCACGCCGCAGACCACGACCGTGGCGATGCGCGAATGGTTGAACACGTCGTCCTGGATGATCAGGTGCGGGTGCGGTTGTCCCGGCATCGAGCCACGCGTCGGGTCGGGTTCCACCCAGTAGAGTTCGCCCCGGTGGATGCGTCCGGCGTGGGCGATGAGGCGGGGGTCGACGGTCCTGTCCATCCGCACAGTTTACGGGCCCGCCCCGCATCTCTCCGGTTCGGGTACGCTGTGCCGCGCCGAGTCGTTCCTGCCCTTCCGGGAGTCCGCATGTTCGATACCGCCAGGCACCGCCACATCGCCGCCGTCGTCGCGCTGGTCTACGTCGCGGTGCAATCATTCCAGTGGTACGTGTTCGGGCAGTTGCCGGAAGCGGGCGAACCGGCGCAGCAGCTGTTGCAGGGGCCGCATCCCCTCAATATCGCGCGGGCGGCCAGCATGCTGCTCTCGTTCTTCGGCCTGGCCTATCTGTTCCTCGTATCCTGCGGCATCGCCTGGCGACGCAACCCGACACTGGCGGCATTGGCGTTCCTTGGCTTCTTCGTCTTCTGCCTGCTGGAAGTCCAGTTGCGCGCGGTGGAACTGTTCCATGTCTACCTGGCGCTGCCCGATCAGTACCAGGCCACCACCGACCCCGCCGAACAGGCGCGCATCCTCGCCGCACAGGCCAGCTTCCAGTCCATCCAGTACGCGCTGTATTTCCCGCTGGGCCTGTCCTGGCTGCTGGGCAGCGTATTGATCTGCGTCGCGCTGGGGAAGGAACGCATCCACTGGCTCGCTCTATGGGCGTTCGGCCTGAATGCCGTGCGGTTGTTCCTGCGGATGATCGATACCTATCTCATTGGCCCGAAATTCGATGCGCTCTACGGCACGCTCTACCTGCCGCTGGTCTATCTGAGCTTCGTGCCACTGGCGATCTGGTTGTGGCGCACCAGGAGATCCTAGTCCCCGCAAGCGGGCTTTGACCCACCATTAGCCTGTATCCGCGATCCCGGACGGTCGCAAACCCGCCAATCCAACCTACCAGATCAGTTGGCGGGCCATCTTGAACAGCACGCTCTACTTCGCACGGCTGGCGGTACCTTTGAACGAAGCGTAGTAGACCATGACCGATTCAGCATCCATGCCAGGATGCCAGGCCATGAAGTCACTTCGAAATTCATCCGCGCGCGGGTCGCCCAATTCCTTTGCAAGCTGAAACGCACCCGCCATCGCTTCCGGTCGATTGCCTTGCGTTCCCGCGGAGAATACTCGGCCGGCCAGATAAGCGGCGAATGGGCTCTGTGTTTCCCGCAACAGACTCTCCGCCATCTGCGTGGCATCGGTAAAAAGACGAAACAGTTCCTTGTCCTCGGGCGTATCCCGCAGTCCGCGTTCAGCCAATACGGGAGCCATTCGTTCGCTGACACGATCGACCTGGAACATGCGCGCCTTCGTGTTCCCGGCCTTGGCCAATCGTTCCAGTTCGGCATCCGTCGTGTCGCGGGCCGCCAGCCACTCTTCGGGCATGGGGAAGCCCTGCGCGATCAATCGCTGTTGCTGTTCCGCACTGTCAAAGCTGATGGAATCGTAGTACCTGTCGTTCATTGCATTCAGGTAGCTCTGATCCCGCCCGGAAAACTTCGCCAGGCGGGTCTCCCAAGAAGAAGAACGCTCTACGCTGACCAGCCCCCGAAATCGGAGATTCTGTGGAATTTCGATCCAGCCCGTGACATCACCCGCGTTCTCGCGGCTATCCGGATGTCCCGATTGGGTGGGCACCGCGGACGCGGTATCACCGCTCCGCGGCGGCTCGCTTTCCACGGCCGGCGTGCAGGCAACGACACCCGTCGCGAACAGGCCCAACAAGGCAAATCGTATCCGTTCAGCCCTCACAGCCATTCTCCTTCATGCTGTTTGCCCAGACCGCGCACTTCCGGTTCCCGGTCGACGAATCATAGGCATTGTTCGCGCCATCCGTGGTGGATACCGCACCGTGATAGAGACTTGCGAAACCACTGCAACCCGCAATGCTTCCCGCATCCCCCAGTTGGCCACACGCAGCGTTCATGCTGTCCCGAAAATTCATGTCGCATTGTGCCCTGCCCTTTCCCTCCGCCCAACATTGGTCATGGCTGTCGCAGGCACCACGAAAACTCACCCCCGAATAGGGCATATCCAGTTGGCCGGAGTATGCAGTCCCCGCGATGCGCTCGAGGACAAAATCCTGGAACCAGCCTCCGACCCCACCCGTTCCGCATCCATTGGGCGCCCATGGGGCTTTGCCGGGAACCACGATCCCAGGTGATGCCGGAGGGTTGGAGAAACTACAACCAGATGGTTTGCCTCCCTTCAACTTCGAACAGAAGAGAGCCTGCTCCAACAGGATGGAATCAGGCGCCGGCGGCGGCAATTGCGCTTGCACGTACTGCCGAATCCGGTCCTGTCGCATGGCCGCAATCACACCCGCGCAGGCACTATCACGACAAACGATCGTTCCTCCTCCCACCCGTGGCGCGGTGACGGTCACGGGCGGCAGCGTCGGAGGTGGCGGTGGCGCCGTCACGATGACGGGCGGCAAGGTCTGAGCTGCTGTCATGAATCCGGCACCTACTATCACCAGGAATACGAGCACCCTCCATTTCATGTTGCCCCCTTCGATACACCGCATCCTGCGGCAGGGCAACCTTCACCTCATCCTGTTTTTTGTGTCAATCCACGCGCCCGACCGAAACGCGCCTGCGCTGCGGCATGGGAAGCACGCTTCGAACCCGTCCTGAACAGTGGACCAGTCACCCTGCCGATTTCGGCTTTGAATCTGGTGAATTCGGCCGCTACTGCTTATGGCTTCCCAATAGTTTCATTCGCTCGCGCCTCCTTCCACCCGACTCGATTCCCCTGGCGTTGTCCGTCCATTTTCTTGGACAAGCGTCAGCCTCATGAAAATGCTGTCCAGCAGCAGACATCTGCGCGGCATCGACAGGATTGCGGTCGCACAAGGTGGACCCAAGCGCGCTACCGCCTGAAGACAAGACGCCCGGCGAGGAAGAACATCAGCACCGCCAGCAGCCAGGGCCCCAGCGATTCCCAGGGGTGCCGCAGGCGAAGTGCCGCGGGTTGGTTCACATGCGGATTGGAAGGCAGATAGAGGATGCGCAGGTGGCCGGTGGCTTGCGCCTCGGCAAAGGCCAGTTCCGGCACCTGTACCCAGGCCGGGATGAACAGCCAGCGGCCGGTGTAGTGATAGGTCGGTTGCTCCGCCTCCACGTCGAAGCGGTAACGGATCTGATCGGGGTGGCGGATGTCGACGACGGCGGCGTCCGCTTCCATCGCACCATGACGCAGGGTTTCGTTGCGATAGGCATCCACGCCCGCGGACCAGAGGAATCCCAGCCCGAACAGGCCGAGGATAACCGCACCGCATATACGCATCACTCTCCGCATGGCTGATCCTGTAGCGTGACCCTCGAGTCACCATCACTGTTCCATCATGCCACGTGGCTCTGGACGCATCGATGTTCCCGGCCATTGCGAGCGGGTGTAAAAGCCAGGTCCCGTCTATAAGCGGGTGCGCCGCAGCCTTTTGGCTGGGCGCTCCAGTCGTGCTTTCATTCAATCGTGCGTGTTTCCACGAACCACCATGGCGTAGACCAAGCCACCGCAGATCGCGCCAACTACCGGCGCAACAAACATTCCGACACCCAAGGCAACATAGACCGGCGCGTCGCAGGGCGCCTGACAGTCGCCTCGTGGTGTAAAGATACGCACGAGGACAAACAGGGTCCCGAGAGCGGCCAGTGCAAAAGTCAGGGCGCCCGCAAGCAAGGCCAGCCCCACTCTCGCGAACCTGCTCACTGCCCTTCTCGGATGCCGGTTGGATCAGGCGCAGCCACGGCAATCCGGTTTTTGTCCCGGTACTCCATGGCAAGCGCAAGCAAAGAAGAGACTACCCGCATGTGACTGCCCCGATACCCGCCCTCATAAAAACATATCCTGTGCGGACGCCGCGGACGACTTGTTGAACGGCAATCCCATGCCGTGTTCGCCCAGCACCGTCCGGTAGTGGTCCAGATAGGCCAGCAGGGTGTCGCGCAGATCGGTCAGTACATCGTGGGCGTCGGCCGGCAGCGCGCCGCGTGCGACTTCGCAGGCAGCGTCCGCGCGTTGAAACAGGGCGAACAACGCATCGCCCTGCACGAGCACGCCGGGATGCTTGCGCCCATGATGGCGCAGCACGACCGCATTGGTGCGGTCGGAATAGATTTCCACTTGTGTTTCGTACATTCCCCCTCCCCGGGTCCTGCGTCCCTGAGGCCGTGCGCCGTCCAGGGCGCATGCGCTCAACATCCCATCGGCACTTCAAACACCAGCAACGTCACCGGCACCCAACGGCCGCCGACGCGTTCTTCCACCTGGACGCGAATCTCGCTGATGGTGGAATACATCGGCGATTCGGCGGGTGACTTGATGTCCTTGATGAGACCCAGCCAGTGTTCCACCTGCTCCGGCGCGTCGGACCAGCCGGCCAACGCCTTGCGGGTGGCGGCGCGGATTTCGCCCATCGTGCCCTGCGGAATGCAGCTGGCTTCCTCCTCGGTGGGCGTCGCCAAGGTGAAGCTGCGACCATCACCACTTTCGGCCACGTGCCAGTCCGAGACGCAATGGCGGAAGTCGATCAGATCCACATGCGGGCCCTCGCCGCTGATACCCAGGCTGGTTTCAAACTGCACCCGCACGCGGTACTCGCCGTCTTGCCCCGGCCTGGGGCTCAGGCGCAGCGTGCCGCCGTAGATGGCGTCACCCAGGTCCAGGCTTTCTTCGATGCGGGCGGCGGGTGCGTCCCAGCGGTAGCCGCCGGCAGACAGTTCCGCGGCGTCGAGGGTGATGCGCTCCAGTGACTGCGCCGACGCCAGGCCGCACCAACCGGCCAGCGGCAGCCAGCACCATCCGATGATCTTCCTGCCTTTCATCCCTGTCCCAGGCTCCCCCGTACGCGAAACTCTAGCCCAGGCTACGGTGGCGGACAATCGGCGCCCGCCGGCGATCAGGGGCGGCCCAGATCCCTTTCAATCCCGCCCTGGAGCATTCAAGTCCAGACCACATCGTGCACAGTGTGTGCATCGGCTCCAATTCACATTGGCCGGAACGTCGAACGCGGCATCACTCTTCATGCGGAGGCGCGCCCATCGACATCACCTAGATTTAACAAATGGAATCCTAGTTTTGGCAGCCGGAAAAAAGGGGGGGAACGTGCTGAGGCTGAGTCAGCCAAAAACGCTGGAAGACGAATCCCGGCAGTTGGCGCTGCTGATCAAGAGCGTCACGGACAGTGCCATCTACATGCTCGATCCGGATGGCTACATCTGTTCCTGGAACCCTGGCGGGGAGCGCATCAAGGGCTATACCGCGCAGGAGATCGTCGGCGAACATTTCGCGCGCTTCTATACCCCCGAGGACATTGCCGCCGATGTTCCCCGCCATAATCTCCGCGTGGCCGCCGAACAGGGCGGCCTGGCGGCCGAAGGCTGGCGGGTGCGCAAGGACGGCAGCCGGTTCCTCGCAAGCGTGGTCATCGAACCCATCTGGGAAAGCGGCGACCTGATCGGATTCGCCAAGGTCACCCGCGACGTCACCGAGCGCCATGCCTCGCAGAAGCGCCTCGAGGAAGCCCGCGATGCCCTGCTCCAGGCGCAGAAAATGGAAGCCATCGGCAAACTCACCCTGGGCCTGGCGCACGACTTCAACAACCTGCTCACGGTGATCCTCAACAGCCTGGACGTGATTGCCGCCCGCAACGCGGGCAACGACAACATCGCCTCCCCGCTGAACGCCGCCGTCCGCGCGTGCGATCGCGGCGCCCTGCTCACCCGCCAACTGCTGACCTTCGGGCGCGGACAGAGTCTGTTGCCACAGCCGACCCATCTCAGCGAGCTCTTGCGCAAGTCCGGCGATCTGTTCGAGCGCGCCTGCGCGGACCAGGTTTCCCTGCGCCTGGAACTGGCCGACGACCTGCCGCGCGTCCAGGTGGACCGGGCGCAACTGGAGGCTGCCGTCCTCAACCTGGTCTGCAACAGCCGCGACGCCATGTCCGGAAGCGGCAACATCGTCGTCCGCACCGGCATGGCCGTGATCAAGAATCCACTGCAACCCGAGGCGGACGCATGCCTGCATGTCTGCGCGGAAGTCAGCGACGACGGGCCCGGCATCCCGGCCGAAATCCACGCCAAGGTATTCGACCCGTTCTTCACGACCAAGGAAGTAGGAAAGGGGAGCGGCCTCGGACTCAGCCAGGTGTTCGGCCTGGCGACCCAGTCGGGGGGATTCGTCCAGCTTTCGAGCACCCCGGGTGAGGGCGCCATGTTCCGCATCTGGCTGCCCGCAGTGATGGAGAAAAATGGTGGGGAACCTTCGCAGGATACTTTTCGTTGAAGATGAGCGGGACATCGCGGAAGTGGTGGCGGACGCCCTGTCCTCCGAAGGCTACGAGGTCTGCGTGGCCGCCAACGGCCGCGACGCGCTGGATCTGCTGCGCACCGGCATCCCGTTCGATTCGATAATCACCGACGTCAGCATGCCGGACGGCGTATCGGGCATCGACGTGGCCCATGAGGCCGCGCGGCTCAATCCGGCCGCGAGAATCATCATCGCCTCGGGCCACCAACTCGGTCATCTGCCGCAGATTCCGGAGCGTTTCCAGTTCATCCCCAAGCCGTATCGGCTGTCGGGACTGTTGAACGCGATCGGCTGAGGGAAGGCGTGCGGCATCCGCTCAGGCCGGTGCCGGTGCCGGCGCCCGCGGCGGCTGGATCGCCGGCGCCTGCTGCGCCATCAACGCCACTACCCAATCGATGAATACGCGCCGCGAAGACGGTTCTCCCGAACCGGATTTCGAGGAGCAGGTGCGCCAAGCCTTTCGCAACCCCAACGCCATCCTGGCCGAAGCCGGCTGCACCATCGACGACATCGTGGATGTGACCGTCTTCCTTGTGGATCCGGAGCAGCATTTCGAACGGGCCTGGAAGAGCGTGCCCGAGTTCTGGGGCGAAGCACAGCGGCATCCCGTGGCAACGCGTGCTCCGGGCCGAGCCCGACAGACGTCGGTATCCGCCCCTGCCCTACTTTGGAAGATTCGAACGGATCAGGCGTGCGGTTTCAGCCAACTGCCCGGCCGGCACCCGGACCCGTGCCAGGCGCTGGGCGTCGTCGGCCGGATCGTGGGGCGTTCCCCTTTGCCGCCCGGCGCCATCGAATGTCGCCAACTGCGGCGGACCGATGCCCCAATCGCTTCCTCTCTGCCGGGGCACGACATGGAAATGGAAATGGGGGGTTTCCTGTCCGCTGTAGACCCCGTTGTTCTGGAACGTCAGTATCCCGAGCGGCTGGTAGGCCTTGACCAGCGCCTCAGCGACGCGCTTGGCCGAAGCCATGATCTCCTCGCATTCGCCGGGAGAAAGATCCAGCAGCGTGGCGACGTGCCGGCGCGTGACCACGCAACACTGGCCGACCTCGAACTGCCAGGGATTGATCAGGGTGAGCGTGTGTTCGCTTTCATCGATGACCGCCCATCTGTCTTCACGGCTTGACGTTTCGCAGATATCGCAGGGATCTCTCACGGGAAGTTCAATCAATTCTCGTCTCCAATTGCGCCTGACCAAGGGATGGCAAGCCGCCTCATTGACCGGCAGCCACGCTTCCGGAAACGCGCTGGTTCGGCTTCAGGTAGAGGTAGCCGCCCTTCAGGTCCATGATCACGTTGAAGTGGTGGATGAAATCACTTCCGACAATGCCATCGCCCTGGGAGGCATCCTCGTCTATCGTCAATGAAATTTTCGGCTGTTTCAGATCAACGCCAGCGACGCCCGCCGACTGGATGCGCACATCAACCGCGCGAATCTTCTTTCCGGCGCTGCCGCTGTACTGCGACGTTCCCACCACCTGGGTGAACTTTTCCTTCAGCTTGTGGCGGGAGGCGAATGCGTACGACAGATCGATTGAACCATTGCTGCCGGTGTCGAAGAACAACCACGGCCTGACCGTGGACGTTCCATCGACCAGGCTCAGCCGGACGACCGGCGTATCGTCGACCATCTTGACCTTCGCTTTCGCATAACCCGCAAGATCCGGCATCCGCTCATGCACGACAAGCCGGCTTCGGTCATAGTTGATTTCGACAATCCGGTCCTGGAAGAACCGATGCCCCAGCACGGCATCGAAAGGACGGTTGCGGTACTCCACCAGCACGGCTCCCATGCGCGCCTCCATGCCGCCAGCCCGGACCAGGTTGCCGGAACTGTAATCGAGCGCGCTGACACCATCGCTGCCGGTGTTCTCGGCAGTATCGTCGATGACCAGGGATGCCTCGTCCTTGAGGGCGCGATTTACCGCCATTTCGTTGGCGCCAGTGTCGAACAGTAACCGCAGGGGCCGCGAGTCATTGATGGTCCCCTGCACGAAGATCCGATGATCCTTGCCTTCCTCGAAGGGAATCTCGACCGGCTTCGCAATGGCGGACTGGCCCACGAACTGCGTTGCCAACAAGAGCAAAACAACAGGCGCGATCCCAGCATGACTATGCATCCAGCATCTCCGTGAACGAATCAGGCAATCCAAAGACCATGACAAGGCACCGATGACGCGCCTTCCGTGGTTGCCTGTCCGGGGCCGCAATGATCCATGGGATTGGGCGCCGGGACCAGCGTCTCGCGAATCGGATTGAGTTGAATGAATCACCGGTCCTCGCCCGGCTGCTCGGCAATCACCTGCTCGATCCACCCCACGTAATGACTGATGCGGACATTGCATGCGGTTTGCCCGTAACGTCCGGGCCTGGCCGTCACGACATGGCCCTGGACGACTTTCCACGAGGCCAGTCCGGCCAGCGATGGTCGACCGTCGACCTGGACGAGCACGGGGCCGCCACTGTCGCCATTGCCCAGCATGCCTTCCAGCGGCAGGGCCGCCGGTGGCTCGTCGAATACGTAGCAGAGCCAGCGATCATGGGCGCTGGTGACCGTGTTGTCGGCGCGGCGAAGTTCCGTCCGGTTGGGACCTGCCGGGTCATGTCCCAAGGCACCCGTACCGGTCGCGCCCTTGCCCACGATGCTGACAATCCGGCCCGCCTCATCACCCTGGCGGTAGAGGGCGACCGGCGCGATATCCGTCACGGGCTGTTTCAACTTGATCAACGCGATGTCGTCGGACGAGGCCAGAAACACCACGATCAGCGTGGCCTCCCCACTGGCCATGGCTTGGTCGACGAGTTCCTTTGGCAGCGTCTTGTATCCCGGATGCCGGACCACGTGCTCGACATCCCGGGATACGCCGTTGATCGCGACCTGCTTGAGCACAGCGTTCCCGGGAAGGGTGTGGGCCGCCGTGATGGCCCATAGCGGCGCAATCAGCACGCCGTGACCCTCCCCCGGCATGTCGACCAGGGCGGGAAACCCGGACGCCGGAATCCGGTACTTCGCGTCGTCGACATCGGCGCGGATGACGACGGCACCTACGGTGGACGACGCTGCGAGGAGGGCCAACAGGAGGAAACGTGTCATGCGGGATACCTGGATGGGGAGATGGCACGGATGCCGGCTGGCATCGCAAGGGAGGCTTGAATCAATTATCAGCTGCCAGGCTGACGATGGGTTGCATCCGCGGCAATGCGCGCGCATCCACGCAGGGTCCGGTCAGACCGGCGACCGGCGCGTCGCGGGCCATCCCCTTGACGCAGCCCGCCAAACATACTGTTTTTCGTCTGCCGAGCCAGCGGCCCAGTATGCTCGGACTGGCCAGCCCCCATCCAGGCTCGGGGTGGCCGGGCTCCGCCTGTTCGGAAAGCAGCGCTGTCGCGGGCATCGGCCCCGCCAGCTCTCGCTTATTGCAAACAGGGGTTTCTTCAATGACCCGGTCCGCCTACCGGGGAAAGGCGGAGCGGTCCCGCTGTCTACCTGGCGGCCGGGAGATTTCAGGCATCGTTCCAGCAGGTACGAATCGACCCGCCAGCCTTCATGGCATCGTCCGCCGGATGTTCTCCGCGTGCGTTGCAGGCGAGGGAATGGTGCATGTGCGCACGCCCTAGCTCAGCTCCTTGACCATCAAGGTGGATGAGGCTGGGCACAGGGTTGAGAACTGGGATGTCGTCTGGATGGAGGCAGGTGCGTTGGTCCTGTCCACCCTTCCATAGCCACGGCCAGCGAAGAAACCCGAGGCATCGGTCGTCAAAAGGTAGATCTTCTGGAAACCCTCGGCTTTCGCTTGCTCCTCGGCACGGCTGACCAATGCCTTTCCGAGGCCACCGCCACGGTATGGCCCGGCGACCGCCAAGGAGCGCAGGAGCAACAGGTCCTGGCAGCGCTGCAGCGCAACGCACCCTTGCAGCGCGCCCCGATCGCCCGCGCCCAGGAAGGCGACATCCAGTCCCGACTCAAGATCACGGGTGGGGAGCCCGCTCTCGCGCAGCAACCTGATGATCGAGTCGTCAAGACCCATGGGGTGGATGATGGGCATTTCAGTTGACCTCGGAGACATGGCTTGCTCCTGTGCAGTACCACGCCCTTGAGCGGTTCACGATGGCAACCACGGAGAGCATGACGGGAACCTCAATCAGCACGCCGACAACCGTGGCCAATGCCGCGCCCGAGTGTATGCCGAACAGGCCGACCGCAGTGGCCACCGCCAGCTCAAAGAAGTTGCTGGCGCCAATCAGGGCCGAAGGACCGGCGACGCTGTGGGCCACGCCCAAGCGACGATTCAGCAGATACGCCAGCCCGGAATTGAAGTAGACCTGGATGAGGATGGGAACCGCCAGGATGGCAATCACCATCGGTTGCGCGAGGATCTGCTTGCCCTGGAATCCGAAGAGCAAGACCAGCGTCAGGAGCAAGGCGCCCAGCGAATAGGGCCCCAGCTTGCGCAACACGTGTTCCAGGCCCTGCTCTCCTCTCCGCCGCATCAGCCAGCGACGCATCACCACGGCGAGCGCCACGGGGACGATGATGTAGAGACCCACCGAAATCATCAGCGTATTCCAGGGGACGGTGATGGCGGAAAGACCCAGCAACAACGCCACCAACGGGGCGAATGCCACGACCATGATGGCGTCATTCAGCGCCACCTGGCCCAGCGTGAAATTCGCATCGCCGCGGCACAGGTTGCTCCAGACAAAGACCATCGCCGTACAGGGCGCCGCCGCAAGCAGGATCAGGCCGGCCATGTACGAATCAATCTGCCCGGCGGGCAGCGAGTCCGCGAACACGTGACGCAGGAAGAACCAGCCCAGCAACGCCATCGAGAAGGGCTTGACGGCCCAGTTGATGAACAACGTGACGCCGATGCCGCGCCAATGGCGTCCAACCGTTTTCATCGCGCCGAAATCCACTTTCAGCAACATCGGGATGATCATCATCCAGACGAGCGCGGCAACCGGCAGGTTGACCTGGGCGACTTCCATCGCACCCAGCCGTGCGAAGGTCGCGGGAAAGACGTGCCCCAGCCCGGTGCCGACCACGATGCACAGCGCCACCCAGGCCGTCAGGTAACGCTCGAAGAAGCCGATTCGCGGGGCCGCCTCAGTCATGCGGGACCGCCTCGTCTTCGGGTTCCACGAAGCCGATTTTGTCCAGCGCGTGCTTGAGTGCCGCTCGGTCGTTCCAGGCCTCGGCCGGCAACGCCAGGAACGCCAGCAGCCTGGCCTTGATGATGCGATGCGCTTGCCGGAAGGCTTCGCGCTTTTCCTCCTCACTGCCCTGCACCGCCGCCGGATCGGGCAGTCCCCAGTGAACGCGCAGGAAATCGCCGAACACGACCGGGCAGGTTTCCGCGGCGGCCGAGTCGCAGACCGTGACGACCAGGTCCATGGGCGTCGCCCCTTCCGCGGCGAATTCGTCCCAGGACTTGCTCCGCAGTCCGGCGGTGGAAATACCCTCGGTCGTCAACTGGGACAGCGCATGCGGATTCACCTTGCCCGCGGGCTGGCTGCCGGCGCTGAACACTTCAAACCGGTTGCCGGCCCAAGCCCGCAATGTGGCCTCGGCCAGTACGCTGCGCGCCGAATTGCCGGTGCAAAGAAAGAGAACACGACGTTTCATGGAGCCTCTGGCGTCAGCAATCGCAGTCGGGAGCAGGTGCGCACGCATCGTCATTCGAACCGGCGCAGCAGTTGTGGGTGAGATAGGCCACCAGTCCGTTCATGGCTTCGAAGTTGGCCCGGTAGCAGACATTCCGGCCCCGGTTCTCGCTTTCCGCCAGGCCCGCCAGGACCAGTTCCTTCAGGTGGAAAGACAGCGTGGCGTTTGGAATCGCCAGCGCTTCCGCGATCTCCCCGGCCATGCGCCCGGCCGGCCCCGCTTCCACGAGCAGGCGGTAGGCGGCCAGGCGGGAGGCGTGGCCCAGCGCGGTCAGGGCGACTATTGCGTCTTTCGTTTCCATGTTTCTAGAATAATCGAACAATTGTGACAAAACAAACCATGACTTCCGAAATTCCACACGTGGCTTCCCACCTCCTGCCCCTGCCCCATCCCGCGTCCCTCGGGGCGGCCGACAGCCATCCGCCCCGCATCCTGCTGCTCTACGGCTCCCTGCGGCCGCAGTCCTTCAGCCGGAAACTGGCCCTGGAGGCCGAGCGGATCCTGCGCCACCTCGGCGCCGAGACCCGCGTTTTCGACCCCCACGATCTACCCCTGCTCGACAGCGTATCCAAGGACCACCCCAAGGTGAGGGAACTGCGCGAGCTGTCCCGATGGTCGGAAGGACAGGTCTGGGTCTCGCCCGAGCGCCACGGCACGATCACCGGCGTGTTCAAGAACCAGATTGACTGGTTGCCCCTGGAGGACGGCAGTGTGCGCCCCACGCAGGGCCGGACCCTGGCGGTCATGCAGGTCTGCGGAGGCTCGCAGTCCTTCAACGTCGTCAACACGCTGAGGGTGCTGGGACGCTGGATGCGCATGGTGACCATCCCCAACCAATCCTCGGTGGCCAAGGCATGGCAGGAGTTCGATGACGACGGCCGGATGAAGCCATCGCCGTTCTACGACCGCGTCGTGGACGTCATGGAAGAACTGATGAAGTTCACCCTGCTGGTCAGGGACCGCAGCGACTATCTGGTCGACCGCTACAGCGAACGCAAGAGCGCCATGCCCGCGGTGCGGGAAATCAATCGGAACCTGTAGCCTTGCCGTTGCCCGTTGCGAAGACAACGACGTTCCCGGGGTTTGATGGAGGGCCCCGTGGATCACCCATCGGGCACCGCCACCCTGTTCTGCGGATGCGCGGCGTTGGCCTCTGGGCCGCGCGCTGCCATGCGCGGCGTCATTCGCCCCGCGGCTGGGCACGCACTGGCACTACTTCACCGACGGGCGGACCGCGTGCGTTTTCCGCCGCGTTGCGAAGTCACGCGGCTTTGCGCGAACTCCGGGAAGGTGTCCGCCAGAGAATCCTCGTCCGGCAGGATGTAGAACACTCCGCCCCGCTCGAACGTCGGACGGATGATCTGCTCGTAAAACTCGGGCGAGACGTTGATGCAGCCGTGGGTGACGCGGTTGTCGTCCGGCGTCGCCGAGGCAAGGCGCTCGACGCGTTTTTCGGCCGGGACGCCCGTCGCGGTCGGATGGATGGAGACCGCGGACTCATAGTCCACCCACAGCACGCGCCCGGCGTCGATGGACGGACCGTAACCACCCACGAAGCGACCCGCCGGGGTCGTGCGATCCCGGCCCGGAATCTCGCGCAGCGCCAGGCCCGCGACGCCGGGGGCCGTATGATCGCCGACCGCCGAGCCGAACAGCCCCGGCGCGGCGCCGCGCAGCCGTCCATCGCCGCCAAACACCAGGATTTGTGCGGAGGCCTTGTCGATGACCGCGAACGGATAGCCCTGGCTGTCCTTGGACGCCACCACCCAGCCCGCAAGCTCAATCACCGTGCTGGAGACATCCTGTCCTTCCGGCAGCAGATCGACGGCGGCAACCGGTTGTTCGGCGGCACGCTCGGCCGCGCGCTCGGCGCTGCTTGCGTCGAAGCTCGGGAACGCCAGCGCCAGCGCTAGCACCAACGGACCATAAGCGGCCCGGACTACGGGGTGAGTGCACGTACGGATGGGACTATTCCTTGAAACGAGAACAAGTGACGACGAAAGGCCGGTGGCCAGCAAAGGCCACCGGTGCCGATTCAGGCGGTTCGTCGCGGGTGATGCAGGAAACGATTAACCGCGCGGCGAGCGGCGCGGGGCCGTTTCGAGCTGCTGCACGCGCTGTTCCATTTGATCCAGGCGCTGGTTGGCCTGCTGCGCGGACTGGTTGGCCGATTCCGCACTCTGGGCAGCACTCTGCACCTTCGTGTCGAGCTGATCGAGGCGCGAGTTGATGCCCGCGAACTCGTCGTCATAGGTGGCGCAGCCGGCAAGGCCCGCGGTGGCGACGAGCGCCACGCCGAGCGTACGCACCATCGCGAATTTTTGCTTGGTCAGGAACATTCAATTTCTCCTTCGTCTGGGGAGTCGGAAATATAACGGTGTTTTTGCCGGAGTCATCAGCAGCCGTTAGTTAACGTTTGTGTACGTGGATGTGGTGTGAAGATGTGTCCGCTTCCCGGTTAAAAGCGGGCGTGGGGACAATTCCCACGCACGCACGCCGCCGTCACCGGTCAGCCATGCAGCGCCGCCTAGACTTCCGTCCCACTGCAAGGCGCATGGGACCGTCCACATGCACACACAGGCCGTGCGGCACCACCGCATCCAGGCGGGAGGTCGTGACCTTTTTCTTCGCGAGGCCGGGCCGGCGAACGCGCCGGTGCTGCTTCTGCCGCATGGCTATCCCTGCTCGTCCTTCCAGTTCCGGCGGCTGATGCCTGCGCTGGCCGATCGCTGGCGGACCGTGGCGTTCGACTGGCCGGGTTTCGGATACAGCGATACGCCGGATCCGGCCCAGTTCGCTTACGACTTCGACGCCTATGAAAATGTGCTGACGGCGGTCGCCGATACGCTTGGCCTCGATCGCTATGCGCTGTGGCTGCATGACTATGGCTCGCAGATCGGCCTGCGCCATGCGATGGCGCATCCCGATCGCATAGCGGCGCTGCTCATCCAGAACGGGGATATCTACGAGGACGTGCTGGGCCCGAAGTACAAGGCAATCCAGAAGTATTGGAAGCACAAGACGCCGCAGACGCATCGGCCACTGGAGGACGCAGTCAGCGAGGACGGCTTCCGGCATGAGTTCGTCGGTGAAGTGGACGATGACGTGGCCGCGCGGGTGCCGCCGGATCTGTGGAAACTGCATTGGCCGCTGATGGATACGCCGGTGCGTCGCCAGATCGCCGTCGGCCTGATGGAAAAACTGGAGGCCAACCTGGCCTGGTTTCCGCGCTACCAGGCCTACCTGCGCGAACACCAGCCCCCCACCCTGATTGTCTGGGGACCGGAGGATGGCTACATGCCCGCCGCATCGGCGCGCGCCTATCTGCGCGATCTGCCGCGAGCCGAACTGCATCTCATCGAAGGGGCGGGCCACTGGCTGCTGGAAACGCATTTCGAGCGGGCGCTGCCGCTGATCCGCGATTTTCTTGCGCGGCACCTTGCCTGACGGTCGCACCGATGGCGCGTCGTTGCTTTGCCGAGGGCGCATCGTCTTCGGCAGCCTTGCGCACACGACGGTTACATTCGCCGGTCAGGAAACGCCTCCACCAGATAGGACAGGAATGCGGACACCTTGGGGGTGACCAGGCGGCGCGAAGCGTGCAGCGCCCACACTTCCACGGGTGCTTCGGCATTGTCGTTCCAGACCACCAGCCTGCCCGCTTCGATGGCGTCGCGGACGAGTGAGTGCGGCAGGCAGGCCGCGCCCGCGCCGGCCAGCACCGCGTCGCGCACCATCCACAGGGAGGACAGCCTGAGCTTGAACTCCGGCGCCACCTGCCAGTTGCGGCCCTCGCGCTCCACCTGCCAGAGCGCAGGGCGTGCGGCGCCCAGCATCGTCACCGCCGTGATCGAGGGTGGGCCACCGTCCGCGACCGGTGGCGGTGGCGGCAGACCGGGAGCGGCCACCAGCAGCATCCGGTCGTGGGCGAAGCACCGGCCCACCAGTTCGCAGTCGAGCGTGGGGTTGATGCGGATGGCGATGTCGTAGCCGTCATCCACCAGACCCACGTAGCGGTCCTCGCCCACCAGTTCCAGTTGCACCTGCGGGTGGCGCAGGAAAAAGCCGGCGGCAAGCCTGCCGCCCAAGGTGGTGGCGAACAACACCGGCGCGCTCACGCGCAGCACGCCACGCGGAGCGGTGTTGCCGGACGCCAGTTCCTGGCCGACCTCGTCGATTTCCCGGACCAGCTTGCGGGTGCGCTCGAACAGGGTGCAGCCGTCCTCGGTCAGCCGGAATGTCTGGTGGCCGCGTTCCAGCAGGCGCAGGCCCAGGGACTGCTCCAGTGCCCGCACCCGTCGCGACAGCGTGGCCTTCGGGGTTCCGGTGTCACGGCTGGCGCGGCCGAAGCTGCCGGCTTCGACGACGTAATGGAAGTCAACGAGCGCTGAGAGGTCCATGTGGATCATTTTTGAGACAGGGTGTCCACATCATAGGTCTATCGAACCAGATTCGGGACGCACAAGCTGTGCCGTCCCCGCCACCGACGTCGAGTTCGCAAGTCACGGACCGTTCGTGCGACTCCGGCCGCCCCGAATCGATTCGCCCTCTCCCGTCGAGCGCCGGACCTTGCTTGATCCCGGGCCTGCCACCGTCGACGGCTGCGGCCCCCTCCCTCCACACCAGGAATCGCAACGCATGAAAATCGAGAAGGAAGCAAAAGGAAGCGGCATGCCGTGGGAAGCCGAGTACGGCTACGCCCAGGCGGTCAAGGTCGGCGACACGATCTATCTCTCCGGCCAGGTCAGCAACGACGCCGAAGGCAATATCGTCGGCGCCGCGCCGCTGGATGACCAGGACCGGATCCTCGACCACGGCAACATGGCCATCCAGATGAAGCAGACCTACGAGAACGCCCGGCATCTGCTCCAGCGGTACGGCGCCGACCTGGACAACGTCGTCGATGAAGTCCTGTACGTCACCGACATGGACGCGGCTTTCGAGGCCGCCGGCCCGGTGAGGAAGAAAGCCTACGGTGCCGAGATGCCCGCCGTGGCCAGCACCCTGGTGGTCACCCCGCGCCTGGCGCTGCCTTCCCTGCTGGTCGAGATCAAGTTCGTCGCGAAAGTCCCGCAGCAGGCATGAGCCCATGGGCGATGGACCCGCAATGACCCTGCGGGTCCACCGGCCCGCTTGGCGAAAACAAGCCTCCCTCTACATCACCCCCAGGAATCAAAATGCCGGAGTCCTCCGCTTTTGTAGTGCGCGAACAAGACGTTGAAACTCTCGAAAGCCCCACCCGCAAGCTCTGGCTGATCGCCGACGCCAGCGATTGCTGCGGGGCGCTCGGCGCCAATCGCCTGCGCCTGGAGACCGGCGCCGCCGGCGCGAAACTCCACTACCACGAAAAATCCAGCGAGGCGTTCTACGTGCTGGACGGCCGCCTGGACATGGTCATCGGCAATGAAAAACAGGTCGTGGAGAAAGGCGGCTTCGTGGTGATTCCGCCCCGCATGCCACATGCGTTCTCCGCGGCGCCCGAATCGGTCGCGGACGTGCTGGTCATCCTGGTGCCCGGCGTCGATCGGTTCGGCTATTTCCGCAGTCTCCCCAGGTTGCTGCGCGGTGATATGGATCCGGCGGAGCGGGAACAGATCGCCGCACGCTACGACGTCCATGTCGTGGGTGATTGAGTACGGCGTGGCCACCTGACGGTTGAAACGCGGCGTCGGACTGGCTTGCGGCTTGCCTGCCTTTCCGGCGCCGATTCAGCGAAGTTCGTCGACAGGGCATTAAACCCTCGGGCCCGTCGCGGCATCCAATGCCAGTCTTCCCCACTTGCCGCGACCATGCCCTCGTCCACCCTCGGTGTTCCGGTCCGCGCGCTGACCGGTTTCGCGGTTGCCCTGCTCACCTTGCTCCTGCCCGGCCAGGTCCGCGCCGACTGCGGGAAATGCAGGGAAATCGCGGAGAAGTTCGCGCGCGAGGAGGGTTTCAACGGCACCGTGCTGGTCACGCGGGACGGCCGCGGAATCTACAGCGGCGCCTTTGGCACGGCGGATGCGGAAGCCGGAATATCGATGACGCCGCAAACACGCTTCGAAGCCGGTTCGATTTCCAAGTGGATCGCGGCCATCGTGACGCTGCGGCTGGCGGAACAGGGCCGCCTGGCGCTGGACGAACCGATTACCACCTATCTGCCGGACTACCGGCCCGATACCGGCCGCAAGCTCACGCTGCGCTGGCTGATGAGCCATTCCAGCGGCGTGCCCAACCAGTGGGACGCCGCGGCCAAAGTCGACCCTTCGCTCAAGCAGCAGTCGCTGGACAACGCCACAGCCGTACGCACCTACGCCAGCGGCGACCTGGCCTTCGAACCGGGGACCGACTGGGACTACTCGCACTCGAACTGGTTGATCGTCAAGGCGATCGTCGAGCGCGTCAGCGGACAACCCTATGCCGCGCTGGTGCGAACCCTGCTGACCGTGCCGTTGGGGCTGCGCGACAGCGGCACCTTCTCCGGCGACTCGGTCCATGTCACCGGCATGGCCGTGGGCTATGCGGCGTTGCAGCCGGTCGTGACACCCCGACCCAATCCGGTGCCCGATTTCATGATGCTGGCCGGCGGCTATTACACCAGCGTGGGCGATCTGCAGCGGTTGATGGATGCGGTCTTCAACCATCGCGTCCTGTCTGCTGCCGGCGTCACCGCCTTGATGGAAGTAATACGCCCGGCGCAGAGCTACGCGCTGGGTGGCCGGGTCAAGATGCTGCCGGTGGCGGGAAAGCCACGCAAGGTGGCCTGGGAATACGGTTCCAACGGCGCGTTCCGTTTACTCGCCTGGCGCGTGCTGGAAGACGGCCACAGCGTGATCCTGGCCAACAACACCAGCTTCGACCATATGCGCATCGGCGACCTGGCGACCGCGCTGCTGGATGCCAGTTACGAGGAACCGGCGTCGCCGTGATCGAACCTTGAGACGGGCTGGACCAGACCTGCCCATCAGGGGCGTGGATAGTTGCGTCCATGCCCGAAGATCTTGAAAAGCCGGAATGCTTCCTTGTCGGCACTCAAGTTCTCCGGTGGCGTCAGGATTTCAAACTGGTAGGCATAACGATCTGCCGCACGCGAATCTCCAGCCAGATACGCCGCACGCAGGTAGGCCGCGCTGGTAGTCAGGTTACCCAATTCCTCGGTGCGCCGATAAATGTCGGACAGCAGATGAAATGCGTAGACGTTTCCTTGGCCCGCCCCCGTTGAAAGCAGGCCAATCGCCGTTCTGGCCTCGCCATTCAAGGCAAGGCTCATTGCATAGAGAGACTGGGCCACTTTGCTACCTGTCCGCTCGTACTCCTCCCGATAGTCTGCGGTGGATCGCGTGCGGAGATCTTGAATCTGCTTCGTCGTGGGGTAGCCGTGTGTCAATAGCCATTGGGCTTCCTCAGGGGTCGAAGCCACATTGGGGTTACGCTCGCAGTCTTCCGCTCCTGGCGGACATTGATAATGCTGCAAGAGATTGGAAGACACCGCAGGCCTCGCCGCGTTCGCGGCCAGAGGCAAGGGTTCCAATGGCATGGCCCCTTCCGGGGCCAGTTCACTCTCAAGCGGAGAGTCAACGTGCCCCGTTTTCTCGTTGTCTCCAAGCAGGAACAACCAGCAACCCGCTCCGATGAGCAAGGCCGTCACCACCAGCATCGCGATTTTCTTATTGGCAGCCATTCCTGATCACCTCGACATTCCCGCCTCGATCATCGGCATTCGTTCGGAACGCTGGCGGTAGGTACGAAGTGGGCCCTCCGGAGGAGGCGCTCACTATAGGAATCTTCTGAAACGTCAGGGGATCTGCATCTAATCTTGCAATGATTCCAACGCAATGCGCAGGCTCGCGACGGCCTGCGCGCGCGTGTCATCCTGCGAACTGTGCGCGATCTGCCTGAGTGCCAGCGCGGCCTCAACCACCTTCATGGCCTGGCTATTGTCTTTCGGCGTCAACGTTTCACCGCACTGGCCAGACGCAGTAAAGAACAGGAAGCCCGCCCCATCCGTTTCGCGGGCAGGTCTCGCGCGAGCGTTATGGATGTCTTCGGTAATCTCCCGGACGGTATCGGCCAGCAGGTCGGGAGCGAGCGTGGCCGTGCGCGGGAATTCTTCTGCCGATCGCGCCGCCTGATGCGAGGCCAAGCTGTCCTCCTCGCCAGGATCGGAAGCAGGCGACGAAACAAACAGTTGTCGGGAAGTCCTTCCCAACTCCAGAACGTGCACGGCATTTCCTGAAACCGCAACAAATTCCCATCGCCGGGGTGGTGGGGGAATAACCAGCACCAAGAGATCCGGTGGTGCTCCCGCCATTCGCCGATACTCATCAAACATCTCGTCCAGCGACCCGCACAACCAGAGGCCATCTCTATACTTCGCCTCCAAACGAACTCGTTGATGCTTCTCGTAGGCATCGCGCTCCAGGTTGTAGCCGAGCATCAGCAACGGCACCAAAGCGCCGATGCCGGCCAGCGTCATGATGCGTTTCCAGCGAAGTTTTCCGCGACGTTCCATGTCCATGGGATGCCGGCACCGGGGATGGGCGGGACTCTAGCCAAGCCTTGTCCGGGGAGCAATCGCCGGGGCGGACTGACCGGCCCACGCGTTGGCGCGGTCAGTCCGGGGGCGGTCAGCGCTTCTTCTTGTCCAGGAAGACGTGGTGGGCGGTGTTGAGGATGCGGCGCAGGTGGCGGGCGTGGTCGTAGAGGAGTTCGGTGACCGGGAGGATGTGGACGGGGATCTGGAGGGTGTCGTCCTGGATCCTGCGGGGGGCGATGAGGACGGCGGCCAGTTGGACCTGTTCGGCCATGCGCCGGAGGTGGCGGTGGCTGTCCTCGGTGATCAGGTAGCCGCGATCGGGCCGGGGGGCGGCGGGCTTCTTTTCCTTCATGCAAACACTCCTTCTGCTCTCCACGCACGGGATGTGCGTGGTTGTCGGGAGGTTCAAAGCCGCTTAGAGACGGTGGGCGTATTTCCCTGACGGGTGTTGTATTAGCCACCCTCCCGACGCAGAGCTTGCGCCGGTCCGTATTGTGACACGCAATACGGAAAAGCCACCGTGTTTCGGTGGTGGCTTCCGCTCTAAGAGGAGCTTTGAAACTCCGGGGAAGGAGTCTGCTACAGGGTGGGGGTGGAGTCGACTAACATTGAACCAAGGCTCTATTTACGAGCATACCCCTCAACCGTATCCACGATCTCTCGTAGAACGTCGAAACTTGGCGAGAACCCGGAGAAGTCAATTCCTGCGAACGGCTCTGCATTGCTTGCAACATATTTTGCGAAGTCCATTTTCGACAGAAGTATAGAGATTGAGTCGTCATCAACACTAGTCACTTTATCTGAAACAATGATCGCGCTCTTTTTCGGGTATTCCCGCTTGAACTTTCCGGAAATATGCAGTCCATCTTCATTGAACTCGTCCTTAAAGAACAGCCTTCTTCCTTCTGCCGTCACGCGAATTGCCTGCTCTCTTTTATAAAGCGACTCTATGCAAAAATTTCCCGACAGCTCATCACTAGGCGCCAAACACATTGCAAAAACTCTTTGAGCAAACTGGACCACGCCCCCCGGAACTAACTTTGATTTTTTAATGAAATCTGGATTGTCGTAGTCAAAAATTGCGACGGTTAGCTCATGGACATCTACCTTTCCGATTCTTCGAATCGTTTCCCAGAGCTCGGAATCGCCCGTCTCTCCCAAAAAATTCTCAAATCTTGGTTTAAGCTCCAAATGTTTACCAGCACCCCAAAAACTTGAAAGGGCTGCGCGTAAATGAATGAGATCGGTTTCTCCCTCCGCCATAATCCGCATCGGGAATCCCAACTCCATTCGCGGCATTAGCCATCGGGAACCTGCATAGCCTCTATAGAGAGAGTTTACAAACCTACGTCCCGTCACCTTATCCATATGGCGAGCGTATGACAGCCTACCCCGAATAACTCTTTCAAGCGACTGTCCCTTTCCCTGCCGGGACCAGTCACCCTTCCATGTCGAGACAATCTTTGTTCCCTCTTCGTCTCCGTATTTCTCGCGGACATGAAGCATGCTGCGAAGCCTTCTTCGCCATCGTCTCGGCAAAGAAACCCCATTATTAACAACGAGCCCAGTGATCAAACGCTGCTCACTACTGGTCCTGACGTGAAATTTCTTATCGTTTAACGTGAACCCGCAAGATTCAACCACGCTTTTCAATCCCAGCGCGGGCACGTATCCATGCCCGCTGGAGAATTCTGCCAACGAGGAGGAAACCTGCCTCATGTTTGAAGAAAAACAGATGTCATCTGCGTAACGCGTAACCGTGCAACGTATAGTTTTTGAAAACTCCAGTAGCTTCCTATCAAGCTGCTTGCACACAATGTTTGACAAAACCGCAGATGTTGGAGCTCCTTGTGGGAGAACCCCATTCTTGCAACAGATCTGAGCTAGGCATGTGGAAACCTGCTCAGGGAGAGAGAAAGGATAAGCCAAGAAAATTCCGCGCACTCGACCAAAATTGATCGAAGGGAAAAAATCCTTGAGGTCAGCGGTTACCACCCATCGACGGGAGCGATGTGGCTTAGCGTGATTAATAATATTTCTCCCCTTCACATATCCCTTAGCGATTCCGCTAACCGGATATATCTCAGAAAGAATTTCGCTGAGCTTCTTCTGAATCGACTTTAGTGCTGGTGCCGGCGCACTTATTAAGCGTGAACCGCCATTCTTTTTCTTTATTGAGAAGTCAGTGTAGCTCTGATCGGTTTTCAAACGATATAACAAGAACCTCAGGCGCTTATCTGTTACTCCCAACCACCGAGCAAGGTCTTTTCTGCTGACTAGCGACAAAAACTCTTTTGCACGCTCAGAGTGCGAATTTAGTGAGGACCCCATAGAGCATCAACTTACCGCTACGTATATATGACGATACATATAGAACTGCTGAGAGTTAACCTTGTAGGGCTGAAAGGCGATGCTCTTGAACCGCCAAGTCCACTACCGCCGACGGATACATCGGCGAACAACATGCTCTAGGGGTCCCCGCCGCTAAGCTAGCACACACCGAAGTAACTTGTTCTGTTTCAGGCATAGAAAACGCGCAGCGGTCGAACCTAAGGGCATTTCCTACATCGTATGCGTCGGCTTATCCGCGCTCAGCGTGCCGGCGAGTATCGTCTCGATGCGGTTCTTGATGGCTTCGCCATCACTGTTTTCCGGGAACTGCACGCCGATGCCGGCGGTGCGGGCGCCCTGGGCGCCGGCGGGGGTCACCCACACCACTTTGCCGGCGACGGGCAGGCGTTCGGTGGATTCGGGGAGGGTGAGCAGGAGGAAGACTTCGTCGCCCAGGAAGTAGCGCTTGGGCGTGGGGACGAAGATGCCGCCGCCCTTCATGAAGGGCATGTAGGCGTTGTAGAGGGCGGCCTTGTCCTTGACGGCCAGCGACAAGATGCCCTGGCGACCGGTGGCGGCGGGTGTGTTCATCGGTGTCCCCTTGCTCCTTGTGACGTCAGCCGCGTGCGGCGCGGGTGGGGCGCGGTTCGCCCATCTGTCGCGTCCACAGCAGCAGCAGTTCGGCCACCGCCAGATCCCCCCGGACGGTGGTACGCAGCAGATCCCGTGTCCGGTTGGCGGCGTCGAACCACGCGGCCAGCTTGGTCAATCGGGCGGTGTCGGTCAAGCCGGCGGCGCTGGCCTGGGCCAGGGCCAGATCGGCGGCGTGGCGCAGGCGGGCGTCGGCCAGGTCGTCGTTGGCCCACTTCTGCGCGGTTTCCACCACGCCTAGCTGGCCGCGGGCGAGCTTGTCCAGGTCGCTGGCGATCTGCTTGCGCAGGGCCAGGCCGTCCTCGCGCAGCCACTGGTCGGCCAAGCCGGGATGGCCGCGGGCGGCGTCCAGGGCTTCCTGGGCGGCGGCGGGCGCGTGGCCCTGCCCTTGCAGCCACGCCAATGCCTCGGCGCGCGGTGGCAGGCGGAATTCCAGCCGCTGGCAGCGGCTGCGGATGGTGGCCGGCAGGCGCGCGGGCTGGGCGCTGAGCAGCCACAGGTAGCGGCCGGGCGCGGGTTCTTCCAGGGTCTTGAGCAGGGCGTTGCAGGCCGAGCGGTTGATGGCGTCGGCCGGGTCGATGAGGGCGACCTGGGCGGCGCCGTATTGCGGAGTGAGCGCGAGCTTGCCGGAGAGGTCGCGAATCTGGTCGATGACAATCTCGGTGCGCAGCTTGCTGCCGTCCTTGGTCAAGCCGAAGGACACCACGTGCAAATCCGGATGGGTGCCGGCGGCCATCAGCGCGGCGCTGCGTTGGGCGTGGGCGGCGTCGCCGCCGGACAACACGTGCAAGGCCAGCCGCTCGGCGACGGCGCGCTTGCCCAGCCCTGCCGGTCCGCAGATGAGCAGGCCGTGGCCCATGCGGCCACCGTCCAATGCGGCGACGGCGTGGTCGTAGGCGCGTTGCTGCCAGGGGGAAAACTCGGTCATGCCGGGGTCACTTCCACATCATTCCAGGGTTTCGAGGGTTTCCAGCCACTGCCAGAGGGCGTCGCGCACGGCGGCGCCGACCTGGGCCGGGGTCTGGCTGGCGTCGATCAGGCGGAAGCGCTGCGGTTCCTCGGCGGCGCGCTGGCGGAAGCCGTGGCGCACGCGCTCGAAGAAGTCGTCCTGCTCGCTCTCGATGCGGTCGGGCCAGAGGTCGCGGCCGGCGGCGCGGGCGCGGCCTTCACGCACGTCCAGATCCAGCAGCAGGGTCAGGCCGGGCTTGATGCCCACGGCCTGGCGTTCCAGTTCGGCAATCCAGCGCGCGTCCAGGCCGCGACCGGCGCCTTGGTAGGCGTAGCTGGAATCGGTGAAGCGATCACTGACGACAAACGCGCCGCGTTGCAGCGCCGGTCGGATGACCTGGCGCACGTGCTGGGCGCGGGCGGCGAACACGAGCAGCAGTTCGGTGTCGGCGTGCAGCGGTTCGTCCTGCGGGTTGAGGACGAGTTCGCGGATGCGCTCGGCCAGCGGGGTGCCGCCGGGTTCGCGGGTGAGCACGACTTCGTGGCCGCGCGCCTGCAGCAGATCGCGCAGGGCGGTGATGGCGCTGGTCTTGCCGGCGCCCTCGCCGCCTTCCAGGCTGATGAAGTGCGGGTGGCTGAGGACGGACTGGGTCATGGCTGCGCGGCCTTGTCCAGGGTCTCCCGGCGGGTGACCAGGTAACGGGCGACGGCGGCGTTGTGCTGGTCCAGCGAGGCGGAGAACACGTGCCTGCCGCTGCCGTCGCCGACGGCGACGAAGTACAGCGCGTCGCCGGCCTCGGGCTTGACCGCCGCGCGCAGGGCGTCGATGCCGGGCATGGCGATGGGCGTGGGCGGCAGGCCGGCGCGGGTGTAGGTGTTGTAGGGCGTGTCGGCCAGCAGGTCGCGCTTGCGGATGTTGCCGTCGTAGCCGCTGCCCAGGCCGTAGATGACGGTGGGATCGGTCTGCAGGCGCATGCCGATTTTCAGGCGGCGGGCGAACACGCCGGCGATGGCCGGACGCTCGGAGGCGATGCCGGTTTCCTTTTCGACGATGGAGGCGAGGATGAGCGCTTCCTCGGCCGAGGCCAGCGGCGCTTGCGGGTCGCGTTCGGCCCAGGCGCTGGCGAGCGCCTTGTCCATGGCATCGTAGGCGCGCTTGAGCACGTCCAGGTCGGTTTCGCGGCGGGTGTAGACGTAGGTCTCGGGCAGGAAGCGGCCTTCCGGATGCTGGCCGGGGTGGCCGAGCGCCTTCATCAGGGCGGCATCGTCGAGCTGGGCGGTTTCCTGCTTGAGCGGGGTGGCGGCCTTGAGCGCGTTGCGCAGCTGGCGGATGTTCCAGCCCTCCACGATGGTGAAGCGGTACTGCACGGTCTTGCCGTCGCGCATGCGGGTGATGAGGTCGCGCGGCGTGGTGCCGGGTTGCAGGGCGTATTCGCCGACCTTGAGTTTGCCGGCGGCGTCGAGTTCACGCGCGAGCAGTTGCCATTCGATGTCCTGGCCGTCGTTCACGCCCTGGGCGCGCAGTTTGCGCAGGACGGTGCCGAAGCCGTCGCCGCTGGCGACTTCGATGACCTGGTCGCCCTTCAGGCCGGTGAGCGGCTGGTCGGCGAAGCCGTGGTAGCGCTGGTACAGCCAGGCGCCGCCGGCGGCCGCGGCCAGCAACAGCAGAACCAGGACGATGACGATGTTGCGGCAGCCGCGTTTGCAACCTGAAGCCACGTAGGTCTCGGAGTGGGACGGAAGCTGGGGAGGATAACCGCTCGGTGTTAAGGGGGCGATGGGTTGACAGGGGGGTGTCGGAACGTTGGGAAAAGCGCCCCCATCCGCCCCGTTGGGGCACCTTCCCCCGCGTTGCAGGGGAAGGGACTTCGTTGAGGCGGTGATGCGGGGCCGGGGCGCATGGACTCGTCATTCCGGCGTAGGCCGGAATCCATTTTGGCGGGGTGTGTGGGTGGGTCGCGGGAGGCGCCCCCATCCGCCCTTCGGGCACCTTCCCCCGCGTTGCGGGGGAAGGGACTTCGTTGGGGCGGTGATGCGGACCCGGGGCGCATGGACTCGTCATTCCGGCGTAGGCCGGAATCCATTTTGGCAGGGTGTGTGGGTGGGTCGCGGAAAGCGCCCCCATCCGCCCTTCGGGCACCTTCCCCCGCTTTGCGGGGGAAGGGACTTTTTCCGGGTCAGGCTTCGAGGGCTTTGAGGAGGCCGCGGGCCTTGGCGCGGGTTTCGTCGAGTTCGCGGTCGGGGATGGAGTCGGCGACGATGCCGGCGCCGGTGCGGAAGCGGACTTCGGTGCCGCCTTCGCGCGGGAGGACTTCGGCGCTGCGGATGAGGATGTTGAGGTCCAGGTCGCCGTCGCGGTTGAGCCAGCCGAAGGCGCCGGTGTAGGCGCCGCGGGCGACCTGTTCCAGTTCGGCGATGATCTGCATGCAGCGCACCTTGGGGCAGCCGGTGATGGTGCCGCCGGGGAAGGTGGCACGGATGACCTGGCCGGGCGTGGCGTCGAGTTTGAGGCGGCCGCGCACGTTGCTGACGATGTGGTGGACGTGGGCGTAGCTTTCGACGGTCATCAGTTCGTCGACCTGCACGCTGCCGGGCAGGCAGACGCGGCCCAGGTCGTTGCGTTCCAGATCGATGAGCATGACGTGTTCGGCGCGTTCCTTGGGATGGCCGACCAGTTCGCGGATGCGCGCGGCGTCATCGTCACCGGGAAAGCGCGGACGGGTGCCTGCGATGGGCCGGGTTTCGACCACGTCGCCACGCACGGACACCAATCGTTCCGGCGAGGAACTGACCACGGCCCAGCCCTGCCCCGCGAACAGGCCGGCGAACGGCGCGGGATTGGCGGTGCGCAGGCGGGCGTACAGCGCGGATGGTTCCAAGGTGCCGTCGAACCAGGCTTTCCAGGCGCGCGAGAGGTTGACCTGGAAGACATCGCCGGCGGCGAGGTAGTCGAGGATGCGGACGACGCCGTCGGTGAAGCGTCCGGGCGCGTCTTCGTCGATGCGCAGCGGCGGATGCCAGGCGGGCAGTCCCGCTGCGGGCGGCGAGGCGAGATCGGCGGTGACGCGATCCAGCAGCGCGGCGTGGCCCTGTTCGGCAATCGCCACGCAATCGCCGGTGCCGCGATCACGCAGGATGGCGGCGGGGCAACGCAGGGCGACGGCGATCGGTATGCGCGCGTCATCGTCGCGTGGCGGCAGATGCAGGACGGGTTCGACTTCGCCGGCCAGTTCGTAGGCCAGCAGCAGCGCCCAGCCGCCCCGGAACGGCCAGCGCGGTTCTTCGCGATCGATGCGCGCGGCCTGCCAGTGGGCGTCGAGGGTGTCGAGGAAGTTGGCATCCCGCGACGTGCCGTGCAGGTCGCGCACGCTGCCATCGTGATGCAGGGTGAAGCCTTCGCCTTCGTCCGCCATCAGCAGCATGTCCCAGCGTCCCTGCACGGTGCCGGAGGCGACCGATTCCAGCAGCACCGGATAGCGCGCGGGATCGCGTCGATGCAGGGTCAGCAGATCGGTATCGGGGGACAGCGCGCGGGTTTCGATCATCGTCATGCGGGGCGCGGCGGGAGCAATGCGCATTGTGCCGGATGTGGTGGGGATTCAGGCATCGCGGGTTTGCCCCCATCCGCCCTTCGGGCACCTTCCCCCGCTATGCGGGGGAAGGGACTTTTCGTTTGGGCTCGGAGGAACGGATGGATGGCTCGTCCTCCACCTGCACCGAGAGAACGGTCGCCGAGTTCATTGAAACCGATTCGTCGCCCTTCCCCCGCCTGCGGGGGAAGATGCCCCGCAGGGGCGGATGGGGGCGCTCTTGGCGACGGCCCCCTATTCCGTCATCCCGGCGAACGCCGGGATCCCTCTTCGCGGGAAGGTGAATTGGTTCAGCCGGCTACGCATTGCGCGGAGAATGGATTCCAGCGTTCGCTGGAATGACGGCAATAATTCATGGCGAAAAACAAAACCCCTCGCATTGCGGCGAGGGGTTTTGCGTGTGCGTGATGTCGCCGAACCTCAGATCCGCTTGAACACCAGCGTGCCGTTGGTGCCGCCGAAGCCGAAGCCGTTGGAGACGGCGATGTCGATCTGCTTCTGGCGCGCGGTGTTCGGCACGTAGTCCAGGTCGCAGCCTTCGCCCGGGTTGTCCAGGTTGATGGTCGGCGGAATGATGCCGTCGCGGATCGCGAGCACGGAGAAGATCGCTTCCGCGCCGCCAGCCGCGCCCAGCAAGTGGCCGGTCATCGACTTGGTGGAGCTGACCATGATCTTGTACGCGTGGTCGCCCAGCGCGCGCTTGATGGCCAGGGTTTCGGCCAGGTCGCCCTGCGGGGTGGAGGTGCCATGCGCGTTGAGGTATTCGACCTGCTCGATGGAGAGGCCGGCGTCCTTGATGGCGGCCAGCAGGCAGCGGGCCGGGCCTTCGCCGTTTTCGCTGGGGGCGGTCATGTGATGCGCGTCGGAGCTGGCGCCGAAGCCGGCCAGTTCCGCGTAGATGCGCGCGCCGCGCGCCTTGGCGTGTTCGTACTCTTCCAGGATCAGCACGCCGGCGCCGTCGCCCAGCACGAAGCCGTCGCGATCGCGGTCCCACGGGCGCGAGGCGCGGGTGGGATCATCGTTGCGGGTGGACATGGCCTTCATGGTGCAGAAGCCGGCCATGGAGGTCGGCGAGGAGCCGAGTTCGGCGCCGCCGGCCACCATCACGTCGGCGTCGCCGTACTGGATGGTGCGCATGGCCACGCCGATGGAGTGGTTGGAGGTGGCGCAGGCCGAGACCACCGAGAAGCTGGGACCCTTGATGTTCTTCAGGATCGACAGCTGGCCCGGCAGCATGTTGATGATGGTGCTGGGCACGTAGAACGGCGAGACCTTGCGCGGGCCGCCTTCGTGCAGCTTGATGGTCTGTTCCTCGATGCCGTGGATGCCGCCGATGCCGGAGCCGACGATGGCGCCGATGCGCTCGGCGTTGGCTTCGGTGATTTCCAGTCCGGAATCGTCCAGCGCCATGAACGAGGCGGCGATGCCGTAGTGGATGAACGGATCCATCTTCTTCGCGTCCTTGGGGGAGACGAAGGCGGTGGGATCGAAGTTGCGGATTTCACCCGCGATCTGGGTGGTGTAGGCCGAAGCATCGAACGAGGTGACCATGCCGATGCCGGACCGTCCATTGACGATGCCGTCCCAGCTGGTGGCCATGTCGTTGCCCAGCGGCGACACCAAACCCATTCCCGTAACGACGACGCGACGCCGGCTCATAACACGCTCCTCAAATGCATTTGTTTCGGTACGCCCGTTTTGCTGGCCGGGCGGTGCGACCCCGGACACGCGCGGGGCCGCATGCGCGGCCCCGACACGAAGACTTCAGAACGCCGGGCTTACGCCTTGACGTGGGCCTTGACGTAGTCGATGGCCTGCTGCACCGAAGTGATCTTCTCGGCTTCCTCGTCCGGAATCTCGCACTCGAACTCTTCTTCCAGCGCCATCACCAGTTCAACGGTGTCCAGCGAGTCGGCGCCCAGGTCATCGACGAACGATGCGCTGTTGGTGACTTCTTCTTCCTTCACGCCGAGTTGTTCGACGACGATTTTCTTGACGCGTTCTTCGATGCTGCTCATTGGATATCGCTCCAGACGGAGATTGGGTGACTAGTTGATTTTGCCACGCGGGGCGATGGCAAACCGGGGGATAGTGTAGTGGAAACCGGCGGCGGCGGGCAGATGCCCGGATTCGCCACCGAATCAACCACTTACGGCTATTTTTTGTTACGGCATGTACATGCCGCCGTTGACGTGCAAGGTCTCGCCGGTGATGTAGCCGGCCGAAGGGCCGGCCAGGAACGCGACCGCGCGGGCGATGTCGGCCGGTTCGCCGAAGCGTCCGAGCGCGATCTGGCCGAGCATGGCGTTCTTGGCGTCTTCCGGCAGCGACTTGGTCATGTCGGTATCGATGAAGCCGGGCGCGACCACATTGACGGTGACGCCGCGGCTGCCGATTTCCTTGGCCAGCGACTTGGAGAAGGCGATGATGCCGGCCTTGGCGGCGGCGTAGTTGGCCTGCCCGGCGTTGCCGGTGACGCCGATGACCGAGGCGATGTTGACGATGCGGCCCTTGCGCGCCTTCATCATGCCGCGCATCACCGCCTTGGAGGTGCGATAGACGCTGGTGAGGTTGGTATCGAGGATGGCCTGCCAGTCCTCGTCCTTCATGCGCATGAGCAGGTTGTCGCGGGTGATGCCGGCGTTGTTGACCAGGATCGAAACCGGACCGAACTGCTTGGCGATGTCCTCGATCAGCGCCTCGACGGCGGCCGCATCGGTGACATTGAGTTCGCGGCCGTGGCCGCCACGCTCGGCCAGGCGCTCGCCGATGGCCTGCGCGCCGCCGGCGGTGGTGGCGGTGCCGATGACGGTCGCGCCCTGGGCGGCGAGCTCATCGGCGATGGCCGCGCCGATGCCGCGGCTGGCACCGGTGACGAGGGCGATTTCGCCTTGCAGGGGTTTGCTCATTGCGGGGTCCTCGGAATCAAGGGCACGCGCGGGGCGTGCGCCGGAAGGATGGAAGGGGCGGCGGGCTCAGGCGGCCCAGTCCGCCAGCGCGCCCTGGAAGTCGCCGACGCCGCCGATGGCGCGGGCGTCCAGCGCCTTGTCGATGCGCTTGACCAGACCGGTCAGCACCTTGCCGGGGCCGCATTCGGCCACCCGGGTGACGCCCTGCCCGGCCAGCGCCTGGACGCATTCGGTCCAGCGCACCGGCAGGTACAGCTGGCGCACCAGCGCATCGCGCAGGCCGTCCAGATCCGCATGCACCTGCGCATCGACATTCTGCACCACCGGCAGCGCCGGGGCATGCCAGTTCAGGCCCACCATCACTTCGGCAAGGCGGTTGGCGGCTTCGCGCATCAGCGGGGTGTGCGAGGGCACGCTGACGGCCAGCTTGACCACCTTGCGCACGCCGCGCTCGCCCAGCAGGGCGATGGCGCGATCCACGGCTTCGGTATCGCCGCCGATCACGATCTGGCCGGGCGAGTTGTAGTTGGCCGGCACGACCACGCGCGAGTTGGAGGCCTGTTCGCAGACTTCGGCGACTAGGGCATCCTCGGCGCCGAGCACGGCGGCCATCGCGCCGACGCCCTCGGGCGCGGCTTCCTGCATCAGCTGGCCGCGCAGGCGCACCAGGTGCGCGCCATCGCGCAGCGACAGTGCGCCGGCGGCGACCAGCGCGGTGTATTCACCCAGGCTGTGGCCGGCGAGCACGGCCGGCGCGGCGCCGCCCTGCTGCCGCCACGCGCGCCACACCGCCACGCCCGCCGCCAGCAGGGCCGGCTGGGTGTATTCGGTGCGGTTGAGCATTTCCTCCGGACCGCCCTGCGAGAGCGCCCACAGATCCACGCCGGCGCCGTCGGAGGCCTCGGCGAACGCTTCGCGCACGATCGGATGCAGCTCCGACAGTTCGGCCAGCATGCCGAGCGACTGCGAGCCCTGGCCGGGGAAGACGAATGCGAGCGGGGTGGAGGTCACGCGCGGGTCCGGTGAAAAAAAGCGAGCGGGGATGATACGTGCGAAAGCGCCGGATTGTCTGTACCCAGGCGTATTGCGCGCCCTGCCCCGCGGCGCCGCAACCATCACCACCCACACCTCTTTCCTGTGGGAGCGACGTCAATCGCGCGCTTTCAGCGCAAACCCTCCGCACTCCGATGACGCCGCTCATGACGGCTTTGTCGCCTTGCTGCCCATGACGAATCCGCCGATGCGCCACACGCACCGCAGGGTGCACGACGACGCAGCGTTTCCATCAATGGCGAGCCGCATCCCTTCGCCGCCCCAAAAGCAAAAGGCGCTCCCAAGAGCGCCCTTTGCGATATCAGGGATGAAGAACGTCGCCTGCGTTCAATAACGCAGCAGCGCCGAGCCCCAGGTGAAACCGCCACCGAAGGCTTCCAGCAGCACCAGTTGTCCGCGCTGCACGCGGCCGGAGCGGATGGCTTCGTCCAGCGCCAGCGGCACCGAGCCGGAAGAGGTGTTGCCGTGCTTGTCGACGGTGACGATGACGTTGTCCATCGACATCTCGAGGCGACGCGCGGTCGCCTCGATGATGCGCAGGTTGGCCTGGTGCGGAATCAGCCAGTCCAGATCGTGCTTGTCCAGGCCGTTGGCTTCCAGGGTTTCGTCCACGACCGAGTCCAGCGCCTTGACGGCGTACTTGAACACGTCGTTGCCCTTCATGTGGATGCGGATGCCGTTGTTGGGCGCGGTCTCGTCGAAGCCGGCGGACACGCCGACCGGGTTCCACAACAGTTCCTTCTTGCTGCCGTCGGCATGCAGGTGGGTGCTGAGGATGCCGGTCTCGGTGTCGGCCTTGAGCACGGCCGCGCCGGCACCATCGCCGAACAGCACGCAGGTGGTGCGCTCGGTCCAGTCGACGATGCGGCTGAGGGTTTCGGTGCCGATGACCAGGGCGGTCTTGACGTCACCGGAACGGATGAACTTGTCGGCCACGCTCAGGGCGTACAGGAAGCCCGAGCAGGCGGCGTTGACGTCCATCGCGGCGCAGCCTTCGGCGCCCAGGCGGGCCTGGATGAGGCAGGCGGTGGACGGGAAGATCAGATCGGGGGTGGTGGTGCCCACCACGATCATGTCGATTTCGGAGGCGTCGACGCCGGCGGCTTCCAGCGCGCGCAGGGCGGCCTGATAGCCGAGATCACCCGCGGTCTGGCCTTCCGCGGCGATGTGGCGCTCGCGGATGCCGGTGCGGCTTTGAATCCATTCGTCGCTGGTGTCGACCAGCTTGGCCAGGTCGTCGTTGGTCAGGACCTTCTCCGGCAGGTAGCTACCGGTTCCGGCGATACGCGCGTAAATCCGCCCGTTAGACTGCTGGCTCATGCCCGCTCCCGTTGCTGGCCCGCAACGGGGCCCTGGATACCACGACGATGATGGCGGGCGCGTCCGCGGCGAAGCGGACGCGCCGGGTGCGCATCAATCTTCTTCGACGACCGAGGTCTTGGTCGCGATGACCTTCTTGCCACGGTAGTAGCCGTCGGCGGTCACGTGGTGACGCAGGTGGATTTCACCGGAAGTCGGATCGGTGGACAGCTGCTTGGCGGTCAGGGCGTCGTGCGAACGGCGCTGACCACGGCGGGACGGGGTGACTCGGGATTTCTGCACAGCCATGGGATTGCTCCAGCTATAAACTTGAAATGAATCTGCGATTCGTATTGCCAGACCGCCGAAGCGGCTAGTTCTTTTTCAGCGAGGCCAGCGCCGCGAACGGGTTGGCCTTTGCCAATTCTTCCTCTTGCGCCGGCCAGTCACGCTCCACCGCGTCCGATTCCGGATTGACCGGAACCACCGGAACGGCGAGGACCAGTTCGTCCTCCACCAGATCCGCCGGGTGCAACATGCCGTCCTCCGGCACCAGCAACGCTTCGTAGTCCGGCGGCAACGCGGCCTCGTCGGCCTCGTCGCGCACCAGACCCAGCCGCTGCACGAGACTGACCGGAAGCAGGAATCGCTGCAGGCTGCGCTGGCACACCAGCGGCAACTGCGCCTCGATCCTCAACTCCACGTACGGCACACGCAGCGCGTCTTGATCGAATTCGATCGTATAGCGTGCGTCGCCTTCGGTATCGTTCAGCAGACCCTGCAAGCGCGTCATGGCGGACAGCGGCAGGCGGCCTTCGAAACTGCGCCGTGCCGCGACCATGCGCCAAGCATCCAACATCTCGGGCGTATTCGCGGACATAAGCCGCTGAATGTTAAGGACTGCGCGCCGAGCTGTCAAACCTGTCCCATCGCCACAGGATAAGGGATTGCCGGACGCGGCCCCGCTCGGCAGACTGCCCGCCCCTTTCCCCGGTCCGCCACGATGCCCCTGCTGCTCGCCTCGACCTCCCGCTACCGCCGCGAACTGCTGGAACGGCTGCGTCTGCCCTTCCATGTGGCCCGCCCGGACGTGGACGAGACGACCCTACCGGATGAGGCCCCGGCCGCGCTGGCGGCCCGCCTGGCCCGTCTCAAGGCCGCTGCGATTGCCGCCCACCACCCCGAGGCCTGGGTCATCGGCGCCGACCAGGTGGCCGAGGTGGACGGCCAGGCCATCGGCAAGCCGGGCCATCGGGACACCGCCATCGCCCAGCTGACCACGATGTCCGGCCGGGCCATCCGCTTCCACACGGCGCTGTGCCTGCTGCGCGAAGCCCCGTTGCAGGAGGGAACCCCGGCGGAAAGCACCCTCCACGAGGCCAGCGACGTGACCACGGTGCGGTTCCGGGCGCTGTCGGCCGAGGAAATCGAACGCTACGTGGATGCCGAGCAGCCGTTCGACTGCGCCGGCAGCTTCAAGAGCGAGGGGCTGGGCATCACCCTGTTCGAGGGGATCGACTCGCAGGACCCGACCGCCTTGATCGGATTGCCGCTGATCGCCCTGTCGCGGCTGCTGCGCGCGGCCAGGTTCCATCTGCCCTGAGGACCGCACCGGCGCCGCGTGATGGCGGGCGCCGGTCGGCGCGTCAGGGCCGGATGTCGATCGGCCGCTCTTCCCAGTCCTCGACGCTGCCGTCGTTGCCGTGCAGGCGCAGGCCGAGCCAATGACGGCCCGGCGGCAACGCGGAGGCGTCGATCTCGGCACGGAAGCCGACCCGCGGGTGCTGCGGATCGTTGGAGATCCGCCAGAACGCGGCGACCCCCGGTTCGGGCCGCCCGTACTCGGCCTTGGCCACCGGCTTGCCGTCGATCAGCACGTCGACCCCCTTCAGGCCCACGCCTTCCTTGAAGGCCCAGCCCTGCACCGGGACGCGCGGCGGCACGCCCGCGCGCGACACCGGCGTGTCGATCCACGCCATCGCCGGCGCCACGCAGGGCCCCTTCGCTTTTTCCTTCGGCAGGGCGAACAGCAGGAAGCGCTGGTGACCGTGGTCGATGTTGACCACGCGGGGCGGCGGCAGCGGTCCGACCTGCCGGCACAGCGTGTGGTAGTAGTCCAGCAGGTGCTTGTACTGCACGTCGCCGTGGCCGATCACCAGCAGCACCGGGGTATCGCGGGTGCCATCGTCCTGCAGTTTCCAGAGCTGCAACTGTGGCGCGCGGCCGTGCTTGCGGTTGAGCGGATGATCCAGCACGCGGATGTCCGGATCGTCGAGCGCGAAACCCAGTTCCGCACCGACCTTGAAACTGCCGGCCAGCAAGGTAGTTTCGCCAGGCAGGCGGGTGCGCTCCTCGCGCACGGCACGCGCGAGATGCGACCAGCCGGCGAAGTTGTAGGGGTAGTACTTCTCCGCGGCGAAGCGTTCGCGCCAGGTCGGTACCGATGCGATCAGGTAGTAGGCGAGCATCGCCACCACGCCGACACCGGCCAGCGCCCACAGCGCGCGCCGCCAGAAGCGCGGCCAGGTCCCGATCAGCGCGGGCACCGCCAGGATCAGCGCCAGGTAGCCGGGCAACGGCCAGTGGAAACTTACCCGTTCGACGTCGGCAAAGAAGCCCAGCACGAAAAAACCCAGCGTCGACGCCATGCCGAGCAGGCCGAAGTAGCGCCATTGCGGTGGCGTGCCGACGGTGGTGCGGCTGGCGCGTACGCCGGCGATCATCAGGGCCGCGAACAGCAGCGGCGTGACCATCAGCGCCTGGATGACCACGAACCACCCGCCAGTGGGCTGGAATGACCAGGGATGGCGATCGACCAACTGGAAGCGCAGGCCGGCGTCGGCGTACTCCAGGTTCCAGGCCAGCAACGGCGCCCACGCGGCGACGCCCACCGCCAGCGCGATCCAGATCCGCGGATCGCGCAGCAGGCGGCGCCCCTCCGGCAGGCACAGCAGGGCGACGAAACCCACGCCGATCACGCCGAGGAAGCGGTAATGGCTGAGCGCACCGATCGCCAGGCCCAGCGCGAGCTCGGCGGCGGAGATCGCATCGATCTCGCGCAGCAGGCGCGCGCCGGCATCCAGGCAAAGCACCGCCGCCAGCGCCATCGGTACATCCGGCAGCGCCAGCAGTCCCAGGGTGCCGGACAGCGGCATCAGCACGGTCAGGGTGCCAGCCTGCCAGCCGGCGGTTTCGTCGAACCAGCGCCGGGTGATGTGTGCGATCAGCCAGGGAATCAGCGCCGCCATGATCAGGAATGGCGCGCGCAGGGCGAGCCGATGCTGGCCGCCCAGTTCGGTGCCGAGCCGGGTGAGCCAGGCGGTGAGGCCGGGCAGATCCGAGTAGGCCGCGGCCAGGTGGCGCCCCTCCTGCCAATAGAACGCCTCGTCGACGAACAGCGGCAACCGGGCCGCGATCACGACCTTGATCACGGATGCGACCAGCCACACGGCCAGAAACACTTTTCTCGCATTTGCCACGTCCTGCATGCCGCTACACTTCCTCTTCATCCCGACTGTCAGGTCCAGAGCACACGATGCCCACCCCACCCACGCCACCTATGCTATCCGATGCCCTGCGCGACGCCCTGAAGCGCGCGCAGGAACAAGTCAACGCGCTGGTGCTGGGCAAGGCATACGAGGTGCGGTTGGCGTTCGTGGCGCTGCTGTCCGATGGGCACCTGCTGATCGAGGACCTGCCCGGGCTCGGCAAGACCACGCTGGCGCACGCGCTGGCCGCCACGCTGGGATTGGGTTTCCAGCGCGTGCAGTTCACCTCGGATCTGCTGCCCGCCGACGTGCTGGGCGTATCGGTCTACGACGGCGCGGCGCGGCAGTTCCAGTTCCATCCCGGCCCGGTGTTCACCCAGGTACTGCTGGCTGACGAAATCAACCGCGCGCCGCCGCGCACCCAGAGCGCGCTGCTGGAAGCGATGGCCGAACACCAGGTGACGCTCGACGGCGTCACCCACGGCCTGCCGGATCCGTTCTTCGTGATCGCCACCCAGAACCCGGTGGATCTGTCCGGCACCTATCCCCTGCCCGACTCGCAGCTGGATCGTTTCCTGCTGCGGCTCAACCTGGGCTATCCCGGCGCGGAGGCCGAGCGCGCGCTGCTGGCCGGCGAGGATCGGCGCGCGTTGATCGCCCAGACGATGCCGCTGCTGAGTTCGGAGGACGTGATCGCACTGCGCGCCGCGGTGAACCAGGTGCACGCCAGCGAAGCCCTGATTGTCTACGTGCAGGCGCTGCTGGCGCGCAGCCGGCATCATCCGGGCGTGCGCGTGGGGCTGTCGCCGCGTGCCGGCATCGCGCTGTTGCGCGCGGCCCGCGCGCATGCGCTGTTGCTAGGTCGTCAGCATGTGTTGCCGGAAGACATCCAGGCCTTGTTCGGCGTGGTGGCGGCGCACCGGCTGGTCGCCGAGGCGGAAGCCGATTCCACCGTGGCGCTGGCCAAGGCGATCCTGCACGCGGTGGCGGTGGACTGAATCCATGGCGATGACGCTGAGGCAACGCGCGAACCGACGCCTATCGCGGTTCGCGCGACCGCGCCAGCCCGAATCACTGCCGATCCGGCTGGACCGTCGTCGCGTCTACGTGCTGCCTACGGGGTTCGGCCTGTTCTACGCGCTGCTGGTCGGCACCATGCTGGTCGGCGCGCTGAACTACAACAACAACCCGGCGCTGCTGCTGGCGCTGCTGTTGGCTTCGGCGGGACTGGCCAGCCTGATCGTGGCGCACCTGCAGTTGTCCGGCCTGCGCCTGGATGCCCTGTCCGCCGAGCCGGTCGCGGCCGGGCAGCCGTTGCGGGTGCAGATCGCGCTGTCGGCGCGGGATCACCGCGCGCGCCGCGGGCTACGCCTGGCATGCGAGGACGTGACCGGCGTGGTGCCGCCGATGACCGATGCGGTGGTCGCGGAATTGAATCTGCCCACTCACCGGCGTGGCTGGCTGGATCCCGGTCGCCTGCGGATCTGGACGACGCAGCCGCTGGGCCTGGCGCACGCCTGGGCCTGGTTCTGGCCCAGGCAATCCCTGCTGGTGTATCCGGCCCCGGAAGCGCATGGACCGCCGCTGCCCGAAACTGGCGGCGGCGGCACTCGCGCGCGACAACAGGCCAGTGGCGAGGATGTGCACCACCTGCGCGCCTATCGCACCGGAGACCCGCTGCGCGCCATTGCCTGGAAGCCGTCCGCGCGCCGCGACCAGTTGCTGGTACGCGAATTCGAGCAACCGGTGGGCGTGGAGGTGGAACTGGCCTGGAGCGCGCTCGCCGCCTTGCCGGGCGAGCAGCGCATCCGCCGACTGGCGCACTGGGTGGATCTGGCCGAACGCGAAGGCCGCCGTTACCGGTTGCGCCTGCCGGGAGAAACCGTGCTCGGTCCTTCGCAGGGACCCGCGCATCGGCATGCCTGCCTGCGCGCACTGGCGTTGCTGCCCGATGCATAGCACATCGGCCCGCCCCGCTTCGCCGCTGGACCGCGCCAATCGCCTGTGGGTGCTGGCGGCCACCGCTCTGTGCATGCTCGTATTGCTGTTGCAGTTGCCGACCGGATTGGCGTTGGGCACCGCCGCATTGGCCGTGGTCATGACCGGCCTGTCCTGGCGGCGACCGGTGCCTGGCCTGCTGCGGTTTCTGTTGGCGATCGCGATCATCGGTGGCGTGCTGACGGTGATGGGCATGCGCTTCGGCCGCGACACCGGCTGCGCGCTGCTGGCGGCGATGCTCGCGCTCAAACCCGCCGAAACCGTCAGCCTGCGCGACGCGCGCAGCCTGCTGGGTTTCGCCCTGTTCGCGCCATTCTCGGCGTTCCTGCTGGACCAAGGCCCCCTGACCCTGCTGTTGGCGACGCTCGGGGTCAGTGCCGCCCTGCTGGCCTTGTCACGGCTGGCCGATGCGGACGTACCGGCGGGAGGCGCGCCCGCCCTTCCCGCCCGCCAGCACCTGAGGGCGGTCGGGCGCTTGCTGCTGCTCGGCCTGCCACTGATGCTGGCAACCTTCTGGCTGTTTCCGCGTTTCCCCACGCCGTTGTGGGGCGTGCCGGAACGCGCACTCGCGCAACCGGGCCTGTCGGATCGGATGTCGCCCGGCGGTTGGCTGGATCTGATGGCCGACGACACGCCTGCCCTGCGCGTGCAGTTCTTCGGTGCCACGCCCACGCCGGATGAAATGTACTGGCGCGGACTGGTGCTGTGGGATTTCGACGGCCGCGACTGGACCCGCGCGCGCGGGATGCCGCCGCTTTCGGCCAATGCCACGTCCTCGCAGCCATCGCCGCGCTGGGACTACGAAATGATGATTGAGGCGACCGAGCAGCGCTGGCTGGTGGCGCTGGATCTGCCGCTGGCGGCGCCGGCCGATGCCCGCCTGGATCGGGATAGGACCTTGGTCACCCGGCAGCGCATGAACGGCGTGACCCGCTGGCGCGCACAATCGGCGCCGCCGGCCAGCTTCGACACGGATCTGCCACCACTGCTGCGTGAACGCGCGTTGATGCTTCCGGAAGGACTGAATCCACGCACCCGGGCGCTGGCGGCGCAATGGCGCCGCGAAGCCGGCACCGATGATCTGGCCATCGTGCGCCGCGCCATGGCCTGGATTCGCCGCGATTTTGCCTACACGCTGGAAACACCGTTGCCCGGCCGCGACGGCGTCGACGAGTTCCTGTTCGACCAGCAGCGTGGTTATTGCGAGCATTTCAGTTCCGCGTTCACCACGCTGATGCGCTCGGCCGGCATACCGGCGCGGGTAGTGGTGGGCTATGCCGGCGGCTATCGCAACCGTTTCGGTGACTATTGGGTCGTGCGCAAGATGGATGCGCATGCCTGGAGCGAGGTATGGCTGCCACAGCGTGGCTGGGTACGGGTGGATCCGACGGCCGCGGTCGCTCCCGAGCGAATTTTCGACACCCTGGAGGATCGACTGGGTGCCGCCGGCAATGGCGCGTTGCAACGCAATCCGCTGTTCGACGCCAGCGACTGGCTGCGGCGTGGCTGGAACGATTTCGTCCTTGGGTTCGACGCGCGTCGGCAGCAGGACCTGTTGCGTCGCGTTGGCCTGCCTCGCCTGGATACGACCGGCCTGGGCTCGGTGTTCGCCTTGACCGCGCTGCTTGCCCTGGGCGCCATGGCCTGGCTGCTGGCGCGGGGCGAGCGCGAACGCGATCCGCTGCTGCGGGCCTGGCATGCGCTGGGCGCGCGCTACGCCAGGCTGGGACTGGCACGGCAACCACATGAACCCGCGCTGGCATGGGCACAGCGGGTGGCGGCGAGCCATCCCGCCGCAGGCGCGAGCCTCGTTCCGCTCAGCCAACGTTTCGCCGAAGCGCGCTACGCTGCCGCCGTGAGCGACATTCCCGCGCTGGTCCGCGACCTGCGCCGCCATCGGCCCTGAAGGAGATTTCCATGAAGCTTCGTCACCTCTTGCTTGCCGGCGCGGTGGCGGCCCTTGCCGCCTGCGCCACCGCCCCGCAGCCCCTGCAGGGCACGTTTACCCCGGTCACCCCGCGCGATGCCGTCGCCGGCGCGCAGGTGGGTTCTCAGGTCCGCTGGGGCGGCCGCATCATCGACACCAAGCCCGGCCAGGACAGCACTTGCTTCCAGTTGGTCTCGCGCCCGCTCAACGCCACCGGCCGGCCGATGGAATCCGCGCCCGACGCGACCGACGGGCGCTTCATCGCCTGCCGCTCCGGTTTCTATGATCCGGCGGTGTTCGCACCCGGTCGCGAAGTGACCTTCGTCGGCCGCATCAACAGCTACGAAAACACCCGCATCGGCGAATACGACTATCGCCTGCCGAAGGTGGACGCCGACGTGGTCTATCTGTGGCCGGAAGTGCGCGAGGTCGAAGTCCGTCCGTCACCGTTCTACGACCCGTTCTGGGGTCCCTACTGGGGCCCGCGCTGGGGTTATTGGGGCTGGTGGTGAACCGGCCTGTGACCTGACCGGTCACCCGATGCGAAAACGCCGCTCGATGAGCGGCGTTTTCTTTTGGTGTGTTCCCGCGTCCAGAAAGCGCTGCGGTCATCGGGATGCTCTCCGTCGTCATTCCGGCGCAAGCCGGAATCCATTTTACGGAACAGCGAATCACCGCGGATGCACCGGACTCCACGCAGACATGGATTCCAGCCTGCGCTGGAATGACGAATTCGGACATCGGCAAGGTGGGCGGAAACCGGGGAACCACATCACCGCAACTCAGCGACCCGGCACACCGAAATGCCCCAGCGGAGCGCCGGCCAGCAGGTGCAGGTGCAGGTGGAACACGGTCTGCCCCGCATGCTCGCGGCAGTTGATGACGACCCGGTAGCCGTCCTGGGCGAAGCCTTCCCGGCGTGCGTACTCGGCCGCGGCCAGCACCAGCTTGCCGACCAGCGCGGCCTGCTCCGGCAGCAGGTCGTCCATGGTGGGAATCAGCACGTGTTTGGGAATGAACAGCACATGCACCGGCGCCTGCGGTGCGATGTCCTTGAAGCCGAGCACGTCGTCGTCTTCATGGACGATGGTGGCGGGAATCTCGCGGCGGAGGATCTTGCCGAACAGGGTGTCGTTCTGGGTCATGGCGATAAGTTCGGGATTCGGGATTCGGGATTCGGGATTCGGGATTCGGGAAGGATAGCGCCCCTCCGCCCGATGCCGCGAATCCCGTCAGCATGGCCCTGCTATGGCATCTCGCTGCGCGAGCCGAAGGCGTGCGAGAGGGTGCCGCGATCCACGTACTCCAGTTCGCCGCCGAGTGGCACGCCGTGGGCCAGCCGGCTCGGCTTGACGCTGTGCTGGCGCGCCAGTTGCGCCAGGTAGTGCGCGGTGGCCTCGCCCTCCACGGTGGGATTGGTGGCGATAATGAGTTCGCTGACCTCGCCCTGCTTCAGGCGCTCGCCCAGTTGATCCAGCCCCAGCTCGCGCGGGCCGATGCCGTCCAGCGGCGACAACCGGCCCTGGAGGATGAAGTACACGCCGCGATAGCCGGTGGCCTGTTCGATGGCGAGGCGATCCGCCGGTGATTCGACCACGCACAGCAGATGCCGATCGCGGCTGCCACTGGCGCAGATCGCGCAGATTTCGCCTTCCGTGAAATCACGGCACTGCCCGCAATGGCCGATCTGGTCCAACGCCACCGCCAAGGTCCCGGCCAGGTGCTTGCCGCCCTCGCGCTCGCGTTCCAGCAGGTGATAAGCCATGCGCTGGGCGGTCTTCTGGCCCACGCCCGGCAGCACGCGCAGGGATTCGATCAGTTGTTCGAGCAGGGAGGTGGTCACGCGATGGTTTCGTAGCGGGCCCGCTCGCACAGGGGGTACGCGGCCATGAAGCCGGCGATCCGTTCCCGCATCACGTCGACCGAATCGCCGTAAAGGTACAGGGCCGTTTCCGCGGGCCCTTCCCAATAGCTCTGGATGCTGCCGGCACCTTCCAGCAGGCGCTCGATTTCCGACCAGACGTGGTTGACGTCGGATTCGGCGTAGACCTCGGGTTTCAGCTCCGTACCGTTCAAATAGATCGCCAGCCCCTCGAGCTTGCCGAAGGCGACCTGTTGCTGCACGCCTGCATGCTCGAACTCCAGCCGGGATCCCCGCGGCGCCCCCATCTGCTCCAGCAGGCTGCAGATCTGGGGAACCGCCTTGTCCATGTCGTGCACGTCCAGATCGATGCCGCAGTACTCGATTTCGCCGCTTTGCGCCTGCATCGTGCCGCCCCCGGTGACCTCGGCCATCCCGGACTCCTCGAGCGCTTCCTGCAGCGGATCCTCGTAGAGCTCGGCCCTGTCGAGTGGACGAAGGCGCGCATTCAGATGGGCATAGACGAAGGTTGCCGGCGGCGACATGGGCATGCGAATCGACGTGGGGAATTCAGTGGTTCAAAACGGCAGCTTCATGCCCGGCGGCATCGGCATGCCGGCGGTCAGCGCGCCCATGCGCGACTTGGATTCGGTGTCGATCTTGTTGGAGGCATCGTTGAAGGCCGCGGCCACCAGATCCTCCAGCATTTCCTGGTCACCCAGCAGCGACGGATCGATGCGGACCTTGCGGCATTCCTTGGCGCCGGTCAGGGTGACACTGACCATGCCGCCGCCGGCATTGCCGGTGATTTCCAGCTTGGCGATTTCTTCCTGGGCGCGCTGCAGGTTCTCCTGCATCTTCTGCGCCTGCTGCATGAGTTGGGCGATGTTTCCACGCATGTGTGCTTACTCTTCGAATGGACGGATGGAATCCGGTACGACCTTCGCGCCGTGTTGCTGGATCAGGCGCTGCACGTCCGGGTGGTTCATGAAATCCTGCTCGGCGGCGGCCTGCTGTTCGCCGCGCTCGCGATCGGTGCGCTGGCGCAATGTTTCCGACGCCGCCGGCGCAGCCTGGAATACGATCTTGGGCGCGGTTCCATAGCGCTGGGCGATGGCGTCGCCCAGATCGCGCAGGGAACGTTCCGAGCGCAGGTAGTCGAAGCCGGGATCCAGCGACAACTGCAGCACGCCGCTGTCGTAGCCGACGAAGCCGGCATTCTCGACCAGTTGCCGGGTCGCGCCCTTGAGTTCGCTGCTGCCGGCGAAATGCATCCAGACATCGGCGTTGGTGATGCCAATGTCGGAGGAAAAGGCGAAATCGCGATCGGCCGCGCGGTCTTCCGCTGGCGATGCCGCCACCGGAGCCGGAGCGGGAGGAGCAGGCGGCGGCGTCATCGCCTGGGACGGAGCGATTGCCGTCGGCGTCGGGCTCGGAGCCGCGCGCGGCGGCTCGACCGGCCAGGGCGGGGTGTCATCGTTCGGTGCAGAGGCCGGCCGGGTGCTGCCTGCCGTGACCGGGGCCCGCTCATGCGCAGGTTCGGCGACAGGCGCTGCCGGCCTTGCCGGCGCCGCTTCGCGTACGGGTGCGGCCGAGACCGATGCGGGTGCAGGGGTGGATTGGGTCGCCGGGGCGGATTCGACCCTGCCCTCGCCCGCCGGTGCCGGGCGGAACGCCAGCATCCGCAGCACGCTCATCTCGAAGCCGGCGCGCGCACTCGGCGCTAGCGGCAGGTCGCGGCGCCCGCCCAGGGCCATCTGGTACCACAGCTGCACCACTTCCGGGCGCAGCCGCGAGGCAAACCGTTCGGCGTCCCCATGGTCGCCGTCCAGACCAGCGCCGGGCACCAGCTGGCGCACCTGGATGCGGTGCAATGCTTCGGCCAGCGCTTCCAGCACGCCGTCCCAGTCGGGAGAAAAGTCGGCCAGCGCGGCGACCACCTGCAACAGCTTCTCGCCATCGCCTTCGGCCAGGGCCTCCAGCATCGCGCCGACCTGGGTGCGGTCGACGGTGCCGAGCATGGTGCGCACGCCCTCGTCGCGCAGCGCGCCGCCGGCGTAGGCGATGGCCTGATCCAGCAGCGACAGGCCGTCGCGCAGGCTGCCATCTGCGGCGCGGGCGATCTGGCGGATCGCGCCGTCATCGGCCTCGATGCCTTCCGCGCCCAGGATCTTGGCGATCTGGCCGGCGATCTGCGGCTCTTCCAGGCGCTTGAGGTTGAACTGCAGGCAGCGCGACAGCACCGTCACCGGCAACTTCTGCGGGTCGGTGGTGGCGAGCAGGAACTTGACGTGTTCCGGCGGCTCTTCCAGGGTCTTGAGCAGCGCGTTGAACGCCGCCTTCGACAGCATGTGCACTTCGTCGATCAGATAGACCTTGAACTTGCCGCGCGACGGCATGTACTGCGCGTTCTCGATCACTTCGCGGACGTCGTCCACGCCGGTGTTCGACGCGGCGTCGATTTCCAGCAGGTCGATGTAGCGGCCGGCGTCGATGTCCAGGCAGGCGGCGCATTCGCCGCAGGGATCGGCGCTGGTGCCCTTTTCGCAGTTCAGCGACTTGGCGAAGATGCGGGCGATGGTGGTCTTGCCGACGCCGCGGGTGCCGGTGAACAGGAAGGCATGGTGGACGCGGCCGGTATCCAGCGCGTTGCTGAGCGCGCGGACCACGTGTTCCTGCCCCACCAGTTCGGCGAAGCGCTTCGGACGCCACTTGCGGGCGAGGACGAGATAGCTCATCGGTGGATTTTGCCACACCCGGTCTCGGCCCAGGCCGGTTCCCGGCCGCTACACTGCCGGCCAGGACGGACGCCGGACGCGTCCACGACAAGGATCCGCATGTTCCATCGCTTTTCGGCCATTCCGGCCGCGCTTTGCCTGCTGCCCGTGGCGTCTCCCGCGTATGCGGACGGCCCGACGGTCGACAGCCAGGTCAAGGCCCTGCATATCGCCGTCCGCGACGCGTTGCCGCCGCCGCGCGACCCGCAGGTGCTGGAGGAAGGCCATTTCTGCCGGATGCAGGTGATCACGCCGAAGACCTCCGCCGGCCGCGCCGTCGCGGCCCGGGGCTGGTACGTCACCAGCGAGGTCCCGCTTGCCGGCCATACCAGCGTGGGCGCGTTCAGCCGGGGCGGCGAAGGCACCAGCGGCACCTGCTTCATCGCCGACGGCAACATTTTCGTGTTCCGCGGCCCGGCGCTGGCCGCCATCGTCTACGGCGATGCGTCGGATGAAGACAGCGGGGGCCTGATCGGTGGCGTCACCGGAACCACCCTGCCTGACCGGGTCCGGATCACCGATCGCACGCCGCCCGATATCGCCCACGCCGATCTGCAGTTCGGCGCCGACACCATCACGGTGGTGCCGGTGGCTGAACGGGAAACGTTCTGCGGCCGCCTGGAACTGCCCAATCTTCGCGGCAAGGAGATCCCGGAAGTCCGCAAGCTGCTGGCCCGGCAGGGCTGGCGCCCGGATCCGCCCGAAGCTCCCGAGGAAGCCGGATACGACGCCGCCAATGGTTATCGCGCCGAGGGAATGCCGGAATTCGAGACCTGTTCGGGCACCGGATACGGCTTCTGCGCGGTGAACTATGCGCATGCCGGCGGTGCACGGTTGCACGTGACCACGGTCGGCGACGAACCGCCCACCGTGTCGGCCTATGACGTCGAGTGCGCCTCCCGATGAGCCCTCCGGATGCTTTTGCCCTGCCCGGGGAAATTCCGTAGAATGCCCGACTCCCCGCGGGACCGGCAGGTTCCTCGGGGACCCGGAGAGGTGTCCGAGTGGTTGAAGGAGCACGCCTGGAAAGTGTGTAAGCGTCTAAACCGCGCTTCGGGGGTTCGAATCCCCCTCTCTCCGCCAGATCACGCAAACCCCTGACTCGTCAGGGGTTTTTCGTTTCTGGCCCCGACCGGGTGCAGGACACAAATCGGGACACATCTCCCGATGCGCATTCCCCATCATCTGGTTCGTTCCTCTTCAGGGCTCTGGTCGTTTCGTCAGCGCGTTCCTGCTGACCTCCAAGAGCTGCTAGAGCGTCGCCTCATCAAACGCACCCTGCGCACGAGCGACCTCGGCGAGGCCCGCTTGCGCGCCCTTCTGCTGGCGTCCCGGTATGCTCAAGCCTTCATCAAGCTAAGGGACCGGCGGATGGACAAGCTGGGGAAGAAAGAGGCCGAGGAATTGCTCGCCCGGCTGACGCAGACCGAGGGCCTCAAGGACCTCACCCTTCATCGGACGCGAGCCCCTGACGGAAGCGTTACCGAGCGCTGGCAGATCGACTCGGACGAGGACCTGCGCCTCTTTCAGCAAGCCCAACGTCAGTCGAACGACCCCTTGCTGGATGCGGTCAACTCTCCCCTGTCAGCGCGCGACTTCGCCGCGGCCCGGGCGAAGATCACCCCAATCACCCTGGCGGACGCTCGGGACGGGTGGCTGGCCAGCTTGCAGGGCAGCACGCTCCCTAAGACCCTCGTGATCAAGAAAACCGCCGTGGAGGCCCTGGTCCGCTTCCTGGGAAGCAAGACCAAGCTGCACACGGTCACTCGGACGGATCTGGCACGCTGGTATCAGCACATGCGCGACGGGGGTGCCTCTACCCCTACCTTAACCAACAAGCAATCGTATGTAGGCGGTCGCAGTGGCTTCTTCGAATGGGCCCAAGCATCCGGCTATTTCCCCAAGGGCGACAATCCGGCGGCCGGCCATGTCTCGTATTCGATTCGGGAGAAGCGGGCCCGGAAGAAGTTCGGGTTTAAGGCCTATGACGCACACCAAGTCCAGGCGCTGTTCGCTCCGGCGGCCTTCGAGGGCTTAGCGCTGTCCGCCCGCTGGGCTGCCGTCATTGGGCTCTACACCGGCGCCAGGGCATCCGAGGTCGGCCAACTCCTGACCGGCGACGTCATCGAGGAAGACGGCCTGCTGTGTATCCGGGTGTCCGACGAGGGCGAGCACCAGAAGGTCAAGACCGAAGTCAGCCTTCGGACCGTGCCAGTCCATCCAGACTTGTTGGCGCTGGGCTTCCGAGAGTGGGTCGACGGCCTTCGTGCCGCTGGCGCCGAGCGCCTTTTCCCTGCCGCCAAGGCAGACGCGAAAAACGGCCAAGGGAACTGGATCACCAAAGCCTTCGGCCGCCACCTGGAACTGGTGGGAAAGAACTGGCCCGCAGGCAAGCGAGGCTTCCACTCGCTGAGAAAGACCGTGATCCAGTCGCTTCAAGGCGCGGGCGTGCCATCCGAACTGCGCGCTCAACTCGTGGGACACGAACTCGACGACGAGCACCACTCGACTTATAGCCGCGATTTCACTGTGCGTGAAAAACTCGATGGCCCTGGGCCCACCACACCGGGACTTTCCGCGCTTGGTTTCGGATTGAACCTGCCTGCGCTCGCTCAATTGTTACTCGACACCGCACCGAAGCCACGTGCTGGACGCAGGCGCTTGGTAAATAGTTGAACCTGCGGACTAAAGAGAAAAAGTGTGAAAAAGTTCCGGAGCACAAGCTTGCGCAAATCGTAAATGCTGTTTGGCTACGAGTCCCTCCCCGCAACAGGACTGCCCATGCCAGACGCACAAATCCGTATCGCTGCTCAACTCTTAAGCGGAAGCCTCCACCGAGTAAGGGGCCTCAGCGCAGATGAGCGATCTGAAGATCTTCGACTCGCACTTGAACTGGCAGAGGAGCTCCTTCGGCAACGCGGGCACGGCGTTCCGACTTTCGAGAACTCACCGCCCACGTCCGAACTCGGTCCCAGGCTCTCATCAACGAAAGAGCGCGTCATCGAACGCGAGCCGCTCGCCCCCCTCGATACGCTTCTCGCTAACCGCCGTGGGCGAGCGCTAGAGGGCCCTGAGAAGCCAGGGCGCAAAGGACCCACGCTCCACTGAGCTCGCTGCGCCCTTCTCCATAAGGACGCCCCGCTTAGCGGGGCGTTGTCATTCAATGTAAACGAGGCGAACGTGGTGGATGCGTCTTCTGGCTCGCCTTGAGCTTGGACGCATCGAGGGGTCCGAAGGCGGGCGCGAGGGCATCGGACTCGATGGGATAGCTCTTCAGCATCTGCCCGCTCCACTCCTCCACTGCTTCTACAGCGCTCACTAGCCGCTGTTCGCACGCGGCTTCGGCCTCGGGTGACCGGGCCTCCCTGGCGGCCTTTAGCGACGCCAAGCGCTGCTCGATGGCGGCCAGCCTGCGTCCGCGCCGTCTTGCCCAGTCCTTGTCCATCCCGTCGGAGGGCTTCGGGTTGGATTCGACGAACTCTTCCAGAGCGTGCTCCGCGCGGTGAAGCAACTTCAACGCGTGGCGCTCGGCGATTTGCCGCCGCTTCCATTCCGTCGCCCACCGTTTCAGGGTCTTGAGCCGCTTCACGAGTTCCCGCAGGTCGGTGCGCAATCTCGAATGCTCAGCAAAGGTGGCAAGGCGACCGGCGTGATCTTCCAAGAAACGACGGGTGTTCTTGAGCAGATCGAGGACCGCCGCTAGAGCTTCATCGAGCCACAACTGGACTGCCTCACCGAACAGGTCCCGTGCCGAAGGACCTGGCGACCGAGGAGGCACCGCGATCTGTCCGACGGTCAGACCCGCGATCCCGTGGACTCTGCGCATCTGCCCGCCGCCGGGTAGCATCAGGTCGACACCCTGGCGGTTAGCTTTCTGGCGATCATGGCGGGCCTGCTCCGGACCGTGCCCATCCGTCGATTCCATTGCCCTACCCTCATGCTCAAACGCCTCGAGGAGCTTCTCGAACTCCTCATCGTTCTCGTCTTGGATTCCCGCATTGAGTGCGGCGCGCTCGGCGTCTTCGCCTCGCCGGGCCAAGGCCGACGCGTTCTTTCCGACATGTTGCGTGGGCCGGCGGCTCAACAGCGCAGCGGACACTATGTCGCCTCGGGCCATGGCTGCTGCGGCTTGGGCCTCAAGGCTTCGGTGATCCACTTGGGCGCCTACCTGCGCAGCAGCGAGGTGAGCATTGGTCACCCTAGCCACCATTTCCCGCACCCATTCGACCTCTGACTTCCCGGAGGGGCCACCATCCAATTCGCGGGTCTTGTCTGCCAAGCCTTCGGCATCCAGGCGGCGCGTAGTGGAGAGGATGTGCAGATGCCAGTTCAAACCGTCTCTGGCGTCAGGGGAATGGATACTCGCTTGGGCGGCGAACCGGTAGCGTTGCACCAGTGCTCGGGTGATCTCCGCGGCAAGGGCCGACCTTTGGCCGTCATTGAGTTCGTGCGGCAACGCCACCTCGAACTCCCTTGCCACTGTCGCATCCTTTCGGCGTTCTGCGTGTTCCGCAGCCGACCACAGCCGCGCCGGAACCATGGACCACTCGGGCGCGTCGTCAGGGACCACGCAGCGGGTCTCCACGACACCACCGCGCCGGCGGTAGTCGTGTCGTGAACCCGTCTTTTCGTCAACGAGCAGCAGGCCGGCGCGGTAGGCGGCTGCGGCGACAGACGAATGGCCTTTGGCGCGGCTGAAGGTTTTGACGCGAGCGTGGTAGATGGCCATGGGAGCTCCTGCTTGTGCTCCGCTCTTTATGCCTTGGGTTCAGATTTTCGCAAGCCGCTTGCGGCTTGGGGTTCCAGGGGCGAAGCCCATGGCGCACGCGTCACGGAGTGACGCCTAAGTGCGCTCTTGCTTACCAATTTTGCGTCTCGCTCTTCAGGTTTTCTGATTCTCGCGATGAACCAATCTCAAGACTAGAGATAGCTTGACGATAGCCGCTTTCCTGCTTGACTTAGTTTTACGAGAGAGGAGCAACGCATGACCACCACCAATCACTATCACGATCAAATTCAACGAGCGACGGAGCGACTGGCCAAGCTTCAAGCGCGCGAACTTTTAGCGCAACAGCGCCACGCGGCAAAAATCAAAGAAATGCAACGTCGCGAAGAAGGTAAGCGCCGCACGCGGTTGGCAGATCTCGTATTTCTTGCTGGGGCTGAATCGCTAGAGGATGCAGAGCTGGTGGGCGCACTGTTGAAGCACGTGGAAAATCGGAGCGACTCCGCGATCCGTAACCAGGCGCGTTCAATGGGCGCGTCTCTGATGGCGGTCACCAGCGCTGAGGAAAACCGCAGCGCGCTCTAACTTTTGTCGCGATCTCTGCCCAAGCGGACACGCCACGGGGTTACAGTCGTCCAAAGCTGGCTGAGATAGCCGCCGCTGCGGTAGCACTGACATTACGCCAGGAAGGAGTAGCAATCATCTTCACGGGGACCGGCAACGCCGGCGGCTTTATCAATACCCCGGACAGCTTCTGGGAAGAATATGGCTGGTGACCAACTTATCGACCATACGCTGAGCCGCCCCCCTGTTGTAGGTAACCACCGCTTTTGCACAGGATTATCATTTCGCGAGGAGGTCTCGAACACGTCCAGGTAGAGAATCACTCATGACGAGAGCATGACGCAGTTCGAGGGCGGGGGTATCTCTAAGTGCTTGGGGAACGCTGGAGGTTTTGTCCGCGTGCAGTTAATTCCCTTCCAATGATCAAACCTCTTGCCCCGTGCGGCGGCAAGGCCCACTATTTGTGAACGGGGGCGGAGCCTTTCTGGCTTACCGCAAAGCAGAAGGGACGTGATCGATGGCAAAGAAGGATGGGGCAGCCGTGCCCGCGACGCTTGAGGACTGGCTTAACGGTCGTCCAAGTTGGTTGCGAATGGCAGCTGCTGTTGTCATTCAGCACCGCCGTATGCCGACGGAAGAAGAGATGGAGGCAGTGGCTTCCCATTGCTTGGCAGAAGCAGCCAAAACGCTGGAGTCCCCGCACCCACCCTTGGCACCAGGAACTATATTGGGAATGCCAACGGCCGCTGAGCTTCGCATCGACTCGATCTCCTCGATCCGAGGCGTCAACGCCATCGGTGAAGACGCAGTCCTGGATCTTAGCCGGGGCCAGATGACGGTGGTCTACGGGCCTAATGGGGCTGGCAAATCGGGCTACGCTCGCCTGATGAAGCACGTCTGCGGGGCTCGGGCCAAAGGATCTATCCACGGCAACGTGTTCAAGCAGGGCCCCGCTGCCGCTTCAGCCCTGATCAGGGTCACCGCGACACAGACCGACGGCACAACGGCATCTGCCGATCTTGCGTGGGATGAAGCCCACGGCCCCCACTCAAAGTTGAAATCGATCCCTGTCTTCGATTCAGCCACGGCGCTGGAGTTCGGGGACACCGCCACCACTGCCACTCATCTTCCACGCGCCATGCGGTTTGTGGGCATGCTCATCACTATCTCCGATGACATTGCCGCTCGCTTGAAAGCCCGCGCGGCCCGGCTGACCAGCCGCCTTCCCCTCGTGCCCGAGGAACATGCTCAGAGCAATGCACTGGCAATCCTCAAAAGGCTCAGCGCGAAGCTGACCGAAGAGGCAGTCGACGACGCCTGCGCCTTCCCCGCTGCTCTGGACGAAGAGCGACTGGCGTTGGAAACGGCACTGGCGCAGGCCAACCCTGAAATCGCCCATGCCAAAGCAGTCGGTGAGCTGGAGCGATTGTCGCAGATGGCCACGAGCTTCTCTGCCTTGAAGGACAGCATGAGCGATGACCAGGCCCGAGCGCTTATAGAGGCGCGCGTCGGTGCTGAGGTCAAACGCCAAGCCGCCACTGCTTATGCAACGACCTTCCTCAATGGGTTGCCACTCAAGGGCGTGGGAGACGCCGTCTGGCGAACGCTTTGGGAGGCGGCCAAGGCCTACTCAATCGCCCACGCCTACCCGGGTCACTTATTTCCCCATGTCGGTGACGAGGCAAATTGTGTCCTTTGCCAGCAACCATTGGGAGACGACGGAAAATCCCGGCTGGCCAGCTTTGAGCACTATCTCAACGACACACTACAGAGGGAAGCAAAGTCCGCCGAGGATGCGCTAGCGGCAAGGATAAAGGGAGTGCCTAACGCTCCCACTGATGTCGCCTGGCAAGCCCAGTGCGCCGCCATTGGTCTGGAAGCCGAACAAGCCACGCAACTGCTCGAAGCGATCCATGCACGGCTGAAAGCCATGGCGGAGGCGACCTCAGCTCCGAATGTCGATTGGTCGCTGTGGACCCGCGCCTACGATCAGAAGGTCAAGACAACCACCGCAGAGCGCGATGCCTTGGCACTCCTGCTGGATCCAAAGGGTCGTGCCGAGAAGGAATCCCGCTTGGGTGAGCTTAAGGCCCACCAATGGCTGGCTGGCCAGCGTGACGCCGTTTGGGCAGAAGTCGTTCGCCTCAAGCGCGTCGCCACGGTGGACGCTGCTATCAAATCCACACTGACCGGACCGCTGACATCCAAAAGCAATGAGATTGGTCAATTGGAGCTGGCAAAGGGCTACTGCGACCGTTTTAATGCAGAGCTCCAATCGCTTGGTGGCCATGTGCTACCCGTGCGAATGTCCCATCAAACAGAAGGCAAGGGCGCGTTCACCTTTTACGTCGAGTTGAAGGATGCTGCCGGTCGGGCAAAGAACCGTGAGATCTTGAGCGAAGGCGAGCAACGCATTGTAGCCTTGGCTGCGTTCCTGGCAGACGCTACGGGTCTTAAGCAAGGAATGCCAGTGATCTTCGACGACCCTATCTCATCGCTGGATCAACGTTACGAAGAGGCCGTCGCCAGACGCTTGGTGGACTTGGCCGAGCATCGCCAAGTGATCGTGTTTACGCATCGGCTTTCACTGATGGTCCTCCTTCAGAATGCAGCCGAACTGCGCTCCAAAATCGGTCTCTCGCCAATCAAAGTCATGGTCGAATCGATTGCGCGCGATGGGAGCCGAACTGGTGTGCCGGCGCAGATAAACACCTTCTCACTGAAGCCCCAATCCGGATTCGGCCAAATGGTCAACAGCATTGGCGAGCTCAAAAAGCTGGATACATCTCTGAAAGAAATAGCGCTGAAGGCGGCCTGTAGCAACTTCCGAATCCTTGTTGAACGCTCCGTGGAGGACGAGCTCTGCTCTGGTATCGTCAACCGCTACAGGCGCGAGATCAAAACGCTCAATAAGCTTGGGAGACTGAACGCCATCACTCCAGAAGACTGCGCATTGATAGACGGGATGATGACCAAATACTCAGCATTTGAACACTCGCAACCCACGGATACTCCAACTTGGCTCCCAGAGCCGGATGATTTACTGGCGGACGTGAAAGCCATGCTGGCCTGGACCAAAGACTTCAGCCAACGTGCAGAGGCCGCAGCCAAATCAAAAACGTAGCCTCGCTCCGATTCACCGTTCCCGGATACTTGGGGTTTGCTTACCCCTGACGCCCTGTCAGACGCCAAGCTTATCTCCGAGAATGAATGTAGTCGCGGACGCCAAGTCAGGCAATGCGGTGATCGTGGCTGCACCGAAACGTCGAGCTTGGCCTTCTAGCTCAACCCAAAAGCAGGCAAGCAATCCTCATGGCTCTCTACAAAATCGGTGATCACCTCCTTAACGCTAAGGAATTGATAGCCAAAGGCGATGAGACGTCATTGCTCTACGCGACACTCGAACTCCGCTTCTGCTTTGAATCCGTCGCATATCGGAACTTAGATGCGTATGGCGAAGATGTGTCGGCCGAGCTAACTCGCGAGTGGCGGCCGGACCAGATCATCAAGATGCTGGCAACGTTTGACCCGAATTCAGATCAAACCGCCAGCTTCTCCATCTCGATCAGACCCTTACCAGGCGATTTCGATCTCAAATCTGACGACTTGAGAGAGCTTCTCTGCGACAAAGACTTCCTAACCATCGGAGACGCAAAGCGCATTCCGTGGAGGAAGTTCCGCAACTATTACAACGCACTTGGCAGCTTTCTTCACTTGCGCAAGGACCAGACCACTGCGACGCCAACGGTTGAAAAACTTCAGCTACTTATTGACGAGCTAGAAGCGGTCGCGAGCTCCACACTGATCGCAGCGGCCAAAGACATCGCTACTGGTAGGTGCGAATGCGGGCAAATACTGATCCTCGGACCTGCCGAGCAAGCAGGCGACAAGGCCATCGTCTGTTCCAACACGAAGTGCAACGCAAGCTACCGGGCTTACAAAGGTGATCCCGAGCGCAGGGTGGAGAAGATCCAAACCATCGACCTCCGATGCGAATGCGACGCTGTTGTCCCCTTTTCTCCAGAGAAGCTGCTCAAACCTACGATCTGTCCAAACTGTAGATCGTCGGTTTGCGCCGCCATCGGCGCCAAAGTGAGAGTGCTATCTGGCCCACCAGCTAGGGAAGACGAGCCGAGTGCCCAGTAGCACCGCAATGCCTTTTAGAGTTTGGGCGACTCCACCTACATGCCCCACTTCTGGCGCATGCGCGCTAGCGCGCTAAGCGTCACCCTCCAATTTCTTCAATCAGTTTACCTGGTGTACAGAATTAAGCTAACAGATCAATCGCTACGTCGTTAGCATTCTTCATTAAACAGTACAGAAATGACTCCGCGCATCAGTTTGTGACTGCCGACTTAACTTGTTGAATCGCAATAGAACTAACCCTGACTAAAGCTCGGAATATTTCGACCCATCAATCGCATAAGTTTCGGCGGATTGGCAACGCCTAAGGCCATCCACAAAGGCACGGTTTTTCATTGACGAATTCGGCTGGCGTTTTATGACTACTTCCATTGGAACAATGGAAGCAGCAGCGATGACACACCCGACCTCGAAGGCCCTCGAGCACTACCTCACCCAGCCAGGCGACACGCTGCGGATGCTCAACGTCCGCATCGGAAGCTTTCGTGTGGAGGAACTGGTCATCACGGGCCGAGAAGCTGCTATCCACGCCCAAGAGATCCTCAACGCTGCCCACGAGAGAGCCCGCCGCTCGCGAGTGACCAAGAACGGCACGCGCTATCCCGAACCCTTGCCCGTCGGCACCCCCGCACGTCTGCTCTCCGTTGAGATTGCCGACTACCTGCGGGACCGCGATAACCGCGGCTTAGCACGAGACACGGTGGACGCCACGGCGCGCACGCTGGCACTTCTCCAGATGGCCTGCGGCGACATCCCCGTCTCCCGCATCGACCACGCACACATCTACCGCCTTTGGGACCTGATGCGGTGGTCTCCGCCCCTTCTGCTGTCCGATAAGCTGTATCGCAATTTCACTTTCGAGCAAGCCGTGGCTCGCGGGAAAGAACTGCGCGTGGAGCCGCCCGCCCCTGGCACGTTCGAGAAGCACCGGCGTTTCTTATCCACCTTCTTCAAGAGACTGACCAAGACAAAAGCCATCCCGGCATCGCCCATGGATGCATTTGATGAGGTCAAGAAGGACCTGGTGACTGATCCCAACAAGCCGGAGCGCTTGTTCGACGAAGCCGACCTCCAACGCATCTTCGCACCCGAAACTTACATCCCATGGGCGATGAAATATCCACACCGTTGGTGGCTGCCAATGATTGGACTCTATACCGGCGTCCGAATCAACGAGGCCGCGCAACTGAAGCTGACGGACGTTATCCAGGAAAGTGGCGTCTGGTGCATCCGCATCCAGAAGACGGTTGATCCGGACTTGGCCCACAGGAACCGGGGACGGAGCCGGCAAAGCGTGAAGGGAAAGGCTGCCATCCGGACCCTTCCTGTCCCGCAACCCCTTCTGGACGCCGGCTTTCTAGATTTCTTGGCAGACATACGCCAGTGCGGCCACCCGCGCCTCTTCCCCCACCTCTCGGCCGGCATCAACAAGAAGACTGGCGAAACCAACGCCCGATACAGCCAAGCCGCGCTGAACCAGTTCAGCGCTTACATGAAGACACTCGGGTTTCCGAAGGGTGTTGGCTTCCACGCTTTCCGCCACACCATTGCCACTGAGTTGCACCATCAGGGCGTGTCCGACGAAGACATCGCGCTGGTCACTGGTCATTCGCTCAGCAGAAGGGTGCCCGTTCTGCATGAGGCCTACTTCCACAAGAAGCCTGCATTGGCACGGACGAGACAGATCAAAGTCTTGGCGGCCTACCGCCCACCCGTAGAATTGCCTCAGTATCACCGGGGGCAGTTCCAGGAACAGTTGCGCGATCCGAGCAAGTTCTACCCTTGAGATTGCCCGCCAGGGGGATGCCGATTGATAATTTGATATCCCCTTGAGGCACTTGGATGAACCTTCCAAAGTCGCAGAAGATAGGACGTCTTGCGGAGCTAGCTGTGGACGACGTTTTCACCTCCTGGGGTTGGAACGTTGGACAAGACCATATCGACATCGGCTACGATCTCTGCGTAACCCCTGACTACAACACCTATCAGGGCGTTCGCTTTCTGGTTCAGGTCAAAGGAACCGCCTCCTTTGCCGAGAAGAGCCCAAGCGCACCCGTCTTTAGAAGCAGGCTGCGCCAATATGCCACCGACGTGCTCCCAGTATTCATCCTCCGGGTGGCCGCTGATTCGACGATCTACTGGATTCATGCTCAAGCATGGGCAGCGAACAATCAGGAGGCGCTAAAGGGCAAAGGAAAGGGACGGGTCAACTTCGACCCATCTCAGACACTGGCTGAAAGAGCAACCTTCGAGAAGTATCTGAAAGCGGTCTGCGAGCCTCTGCTTCTGACAAAGGATCGTCTCTCCATCGACCAAAGCGAGCGCCCCTTTACTCCCATGGGCCCTGGTCGGCCCGCCCGCAAGCAACCTGCGTCAGCTGCGACCAGGAATCAAGCCGCAGAAGCCCGCCTCTCGTTTCGCCCTGTGCGGACGCCGGAGAACATCGCGCGGCTTCGGGATGCGTTTGACTATGGCCTGCCCCGCTCATTCGACGTTGATAGCTTCAATATAGAGCCCCCTGTGGGGTTTCCCGAGCATCTCAAGCCGCTCGATCTGTCGCAGGGGAAGCTAACAATGAAGCGCCTGGAATCTCAACCGGGCCACGTGTTCATTTGCTCAGGACGGGAGTATTCGGTCCTGTCGCAGGAACTCAAAGTTCCCGCTGATCTCTTCAGAGGCGCAAAGGGTATTGGGATCTCGAATGAGCTCCATTCATCGCCGATAGATGTAACGCTGCGCATTACTCAAGAAGGCGATCGATTCAAGGCAGACCTCAACTTGGCGATTAGGGCAAAGGCGATTTATGGAAAGCCCTTGCACCACTTCTACGATCTGGCCCCGCTTGCCAACTGGGCGGAACATGTCGCCGCCGAGGATGCCATGGTGCTTTCATTGGATTTCGGCGGCGCCAGAGAAGAGCTGAAGACTTCGGTAGACACACTTTCAAACCTGTTGCCGGTGTTCCAGCGCATTAGGAGCTTGAGCCGGCTCCATATGGTCGCGCGGGCACTCAAGTCGGATTTTACGTTGAGGGATGCCGACGTCTTCTCTGTAGAGGATTTTCAGGACATCGACTTTGCTTACGAGCTTCTTCGCGGCGCGCGACGCTCTGTCAGTCTCGGCCCCATGGAAGTCGACCCCATCAGTCGCGAAGCCCGTGACCTGGTGAAGTCCCCTGGCGCCTTGTATTGCCGCACGCAATGGTTGTTCGAGGTGGCAGGACGCTCTGTGGGCGAGATCCCAGTTGAGATCGACATGAGCGGCTACGTGATGGAGGAGATCCCTGGCACCAACAAGGTCCTGATCTCTAAGGGCGAGGATGCTCAGGCGTGGGTGATGCATGAAAAACACACTGACGCGAGCAGCCGCATTGTGCGTAACCGTCCTTCCTAGCGCTTGGTCGCTTTATCCGCGATCTGGCGAAGGTGCTCCAGTGCCGCCTTCTGCTTTGACGCCGGGAGCTGAGAGACCACAAGGATGATCTCAGCCAACACGTCTGACGTGGCGTGGAAATAAGCCAGGGGCAGACCGAGGGCTTTCGCTAGCGCCTCCGCGGTAGCCGGATCCGGATCATGTGTTCCGGTCTCGTAGCGGCTCACGCGCGTTGCCCCGGACACGGTGTCCACCATGCCAATGCGCTTGGCCAAGTCGGCCTGCGTCCAGCCCTTGGCAAGCCGCGCACTTCGAAGGCGCTTGCCATAGACCGTTGCCGGCGTTTTGGGCTGGGGCATGTCGAAAATTGCACGGCAGCTGAATTCCCCTAAGTGTGCCGGTTGGACCCCGCTTGCACATCTGCGATTATCGTAAATGCCGACGGCTCGTCGGTCTACAGGGGCCACACCAATGAAGCACGCAGGACTCGGAGCCCTGGCGCTCCTGACGCTGGCACTGGCCAGCTTTCCCACCCTCGCTCAGGACCAACCCGAGAAGAAGCCCAGCTTCTTCCGGCAACTCGGCGACAGCCTGAAAGACGCAGGCGAGCGCATGGTCGGGGCCAAGCCCCGCTCCGGCTCCAGCACCCAGGCGGGCCCGCTCTATACCCCTATCAGTGGGGCCGGCCGTATCAATGGGCTCTACAAGAACGAGGACCATCAGGCCGCCCAAATGGGCCGCCTGGACTGGCCCCGGCTCGCGCTGACTTATAAAGAATGGGGCGCGTCCCTGCCCTGCTGGACGGTCGAGGCTATCATCTGGACCAGCCCCAAAGCATCCAGCGTGGAGACGTTCCAGGCCTGTGCGGACGCCCCTCTGACCATCCGGGACGACCTCGGCGAGGAAGCAGAGCTCAACGTCAACGCCCGCACGAAAGCCACCAGCGATCTCATGGTCGGTCTGCGGGTGCGCCCTGGGAAGCCCAACACGGGGGACCAGCGCACCACCGGCCCTAACCCGCCCCGCGAGCCGTTTAACGTCGTTACGTCCCGAGATGGGGTGGCCGAGCAGGCACGGAAGGTCGCGCTGAGCGTCGCCTGGGTATCCGGCTACCTGCGGGCCGAAGACCTCTACCCCGGCCCCTCGGGAATCCTCACGCCCTTCCGGGACGCCCGGATGTGGATCGGCGGGTTCGATCCGGCCGGCAACCGCGACAAATAACCATGCCCCTCCAACTCAACCAGGAAGAGACTATGACCATCCTTCGCAACACTGTCCTCGCCCTCTCTGCCGCGTTGGCGTTGACCGCCTGCAGCAGCAATCAGCCTTCGGATGCCGACGCCCAGAAAGCCATCAAGGCGACCTTTAAGCAGGCGATGGGTTCTGCTGTCCAAGTTCAAGAATTCCAGGACTTCGAAGTTCGTAACTGCCGAAAAGCCGAGGCGACCGATGATGTCGTGTGCGATCTGGGCGGTGCGATCGTCCTCAATATCGCTGGCACGCCGCAGACCCGTCTTTTCATTGAGCCTGTGCGCTTCTCGAAGGCATCTGGCGAATGGACCGCCCACAAGCCCTGAGCACCTATGACAACCACACGCTCATACGCGCACGTTGGCTGCGCGACGGTCTTGCTCGGCGGGGCCAGCCTGGTCTTCGTTGGTGGGGGCTTCGAGGCGATCCAGCAGGGATATTCCCTCGGCTGGCTCGCCATTGCGGGCGCGATGGGGCTGCTCTTGGTCCTCGGCTTCCTGTATTGGATCAGCCACCGTGCCTACCGGCGGCGTGAATGGATCGAGCGACAGCCCTACTCCCACTTCGCACAGCAAGGCTTGAAGCGTGGCGGGTTCTGGAAGGGATTCTTCGTCACCTGGGCCGTGGTGCTGGCCGCCCACGTGATGGCCTTTCTCGGCATGGGATTTGCGCCAGCGCTTCCGTATCCAGAGCAAACCGGAGCGGTCTTCAGCCTGGCGGTGTTGGCCTTGGTGCCGGCGCATGTGGTGGTGCCGTTACTCGGAGGCGTTGCTTACAGCCTAATTCGTTCGACCGCCGTTCCCCGTTAGAACCGACACAGCATGCGACTTGCTACCTCTCATTCAATCGCCGACACCAACTCTGACGCTAGTCTCCAAGCCCGGACCCACTACTCCTCGATAGAATCAGGGTAAGGATCCCCGTCTACACTTACCCAGCCCTCTCGCTTGGGCGCAGAACCACCCCAACAATGAATGGTGCGGCTTTCCGTTGCGATGAACCGAGCGCCACGATGAATGTAAGCGCGCCTCACGGCGTTACGTGGATGGGCCTCATCGAGCTTTGCGGAACTGCAGTATGCAGTCCATGTTTCCTTGCCTTCCTCAACCTTCTCGTCTAGGCGCGGACCGAACAGCTCATCCAGAAGCTCGGTAGTTAGATTGCGCCTTGATCCGTGATGCGGGACCTGCGCCCTGGTGAAACCAGGCAGCGCCAGCCCTGCATGGGGAGCGAAATCGATAGCCTCTCGCAAGGCACCACGTCCAGCATCTCCTGTAAGCAGGATCTTGTGCTGGTTCATAAATGCCCACTGCACCACGCTCATCTCGTTCTCAGCGCTTGTGTCCTGCGGGGAAAACACCTCATCCTTCCAGGCGGCCGCAACGAGATTGACCGCCTTTTTCAGGGCTTCGCGGACTATCCAGAACGCCCTGTCCGCCACAGTCGCAGCAGCCTCCTCGACCGTTTCAGGCGTCTTGTCGGACTCCACGATCAAGTCGAGATACCTGGCACGACTGGGCGCCAATACCTTGAATGCACCAATTTCCGCACCCTGAAAAGGATCCAGAATAGGCACGCCCAACTCGATTGCCTTCTTCTCAATGTCGACGAGCTGCCAGTAGATCTGCCTAAGGCGTCGTTTCAGCCCATCGACTGTTCCAACCTCAAACCTGTCGAGGAGCTCTTCGGCATAAAGCCACGGCCGCAGCATCCACAGGTTACGCACCTTCAGATTCTCAAGCACATGGACGGCGCCACCTGTATGGTCACCGTCGCAGTGAGTGATCACCAAATGATCGACTGCATCTGTTTCGCAATACGTCGTCACATGCTTTACAAGGCCGGGACCGGTGGCCTGGTAGCCAGTGTCGACGATGTGGACGGTGCGCTGACCATTCAACTCGTAACGCACAACGATCGCATCGCCGCTCTTCTTTGTCTCTACGTCGAGAAAGTCTATCTCGTAAAAGTCAGCCATTCTTCCGCTCCTGGGATGCTATTGCCATCGTGTTTTTTACAAGACGAATCGCGTGGTTACGCGCCGAATTTGCTGCCAGCACGTATTGCAGAATCAGAACTGCGATGTATCCAATGCACACCAACGGCGCATTGATGAGAACCAGGGAAAGCCCCCCAAAAATGATGATGGCTAGCACCATCAACACGGCGTAGTCGCGGCCAAACAAATAGCCTTTACTGGCATCGGCGACCGCCGGCGCATCACGAACCGTTTGGTAAATTCCATACCAACATCTGTTTTGCTCGTCGGGCTCTTCCGGAAATGGCCCGAACCGCCGCTCCAAGTGCGCCGCGTCTATGCGATTGTCGCCGCGAAGGTATTCGCTGAATGCCCGACAACCTGGCAATGGGTGCTGCCAATCCAGAAAGACCATCCTCGCCTTAGTGAGCGGGGAGATTTGGGAGTTGAGAATGCCCGTCAGAGCCAGCGCCAATGCGATCGGCAAGCTGCCTTTCAAGTTGCCTTGAAAAGACCCAATCCAAGCAGCTGGATCAACCTGCTGGGTGGTCACTAGCCCCCAAAATACTGCGGCGTTAACGGTGAGCATCACCATTAAGGGGAAACGATTCGCATCCTTTTGGGACGTTGCCATAGCGGCACCCTCTTCCTTGTGGATGCCTCAGTGTTCGGCTTTGTGAAGGCTGCGTCAAGTCACACTAGAAAAGTGATCATGTAAGCGTTTTCATGCAGTCGTGCGAGTGTCCAGGACCTGATCCGTCCCCTCAAGTCGTCCCAGCAGGGACACCGCTGCAGTTGGAATATCTGAGATTGAGACGGAGCCCATGTATGGTTCTGCGGTAACAGGACAGGGGAACCCGAATGGATCTAGTGGGCTGGGTCGCGAGCAAGGCAACAGCAGGACACGCGTGGTGGAAAGAGAGGAGCGGCGTTCACAAGCTCTACCTTTGGGCGACCGCCATAGCATTAGCCGGCGTCATTCTTTTCATGTGGAATCCGGAAAGCGACGCCGCTGGAATACTCGGGCGCGTCGGATTCACGATGTTCGCCTTAGCCTATTTGCGAGAGGCATACCTCTGGACCCTTCCGAAGCTTGAACTCCCCCTCGTCAAGTTGGCCATTGCTGCCTTGGGCGTGATGGCAGCAGCCGCAGCTACGGGCGTCAGTCGTATGGCGGTGAACGACGCTACGGGACAAGATCCTGCTCACTTTGCGACCACAGTGACACTTCTTGTGCCGATCTCTTTCGTTCCAGTTGTCGCAGCCACGGTGTCGGTCGGCGGAATCATCGTCGTCCTGGTCACCATATTCTGGACGCTTCTTCGATCGCTCTGGACCTGGACTAAACCAGCCGACCTGGACCTTCTCTTGGGAGGGGTTCGGGTATTTTCCTGTCTCGTGATTATTGGTGCAGCAGCCTCTCTTCTGAAGTCATCTTCTCCACTCTTTCCCACGATGAGTTCGCTCGCCAGTTACAGCGCCTACCTGTTCGATGCCCAACCCAATTCGGTTTGCAGCCCGACGCAAGAGGACCGCGTGCTGCGCCTCAACGATGAATTAGTCATCGTCGCCCGCACTACAGTCGACGGCCTCCAGTTTGTGCGCCGGGCATGTGCATTGGCGGCAGAGGAAACCCCACTCCAAGATCCGAAACCTGCTGACAGGGCCAATCCACCACCTACGCACAGGTGAAGACTTTCTACAAGGAATGCCGCGTGATCACCCCGGAAACTTAGGGAACTTCTCATCCGGGTGCCGAGCCTTCCACTCCTTGTAGGCAGCGGTTCCCTCCCAGGCGGTGAAGGACCGCGGTGGGCGGCCCCGCCCGCTCCAGGTCTCCTGCGTGTGCGGCAGCCAATACTTCGGGGCCACCTCTCTGGTTCCCGTCTCCTTCTTCGCCTTTGCTGGGCTACTCGCACCCACGGCCGTCACGAGCTCCGCTTTCTGCTTAGCACTGAAGTGCTGACCATACTGGCCGAGCAGGCTCACAACTTCAGCGAAGGCATCGGCGGCCTGCTGCTGGCGGAGCTGGCTCTCTTGTTCTTCGAGCTTCCGGAGTTCTTCCTCCAGCTTAGCCTTGGCGGTGGCGATGGAATCCAGGGTTGGCTTACTCATGCGTTGCGTTGACCTCTTTCAGATGACGGACCTGATGGCCGACAGCCCCCGAGTTTAATTGAACCGGCGGCGAAGCGGCCTACCTAAGGCTTGGCTAGAATCAGCCCTAACGGGCCGGAGGGCCCAGCCGACTTGGGGTTTACCTTGCCAACCGTCTTCTTCTCCTACTCCCATGCCGACGAGGACCTCCGCGACCAGTTGGAGAAGCAGCTGGCCATGCTCAAGCGTCAGGGGGTGATTGAGACTTGGCACGATCGCCGTATCGGCGCCGGTCAGGAGCTCGGGCAGGTCATCGATGACCACATCAACACCGATGACATCATTCTGCTTTTGGTGAGCCCAGACTTCATCGCGTCGGATTACTGTTACGACATCGAGATGAAGCGGGCCATGGAGCGTCACGACGCCGGCGAAGCCATCGTGATTCCCGTCATCCTGAGGGCCTGCGATTGGCACCATGCGCCCTTCGGAAAGCTGCTCGGCACGCCCAAGGACGGAAAGCCTGTCACCCAATGGTCGGACCGGGATGAGGCCCTCCTGCATGTCGCCAGAGCGGTCCGGGACGCCGCCGGACGCCTTTCTGGTAGCAAGGCCCCTGCCACCATAGGACCTCCTCGCCCACAGGCATCGATCACCGCAGGTGATGTCACCCCGTCGAGACTTGGCCCTCGCTCGAGCAACCTGCGGTTGTCCAAGACCTTCACTCAGCGGGACAAGGACCAGTTCAAGGCTGACACGTTCGAATACATCGCCCGCTACTTCGAGAACTCGCTCGCGGAACTCGAGGCCCGGAATCCCGGCTACCAAGGCTCCTTCCGACGCGTGGATGCCAACCGCTTCTTTGCCACGATCTACAAGGATGGCAAAGACGTTGCCCGGGCGACGGTCTACCTAGGTGGCATGCTCGGCGGGATCAATTACCTCCAGGGCGAGACCACCAGCAGCAACTCGTCCAACGAGTCGCTTTCGGTCGACGCTGACGACCAGATGCTCTTTCTGACCAGCATGGGCATGTCATCGTTCGGGCGCGAACGAGATCAGAAGCTGACCCAAGAGGGCGCGGCGGAACTCTTGTGGGGCTTGGTCATAGATCCCCTTCAACAACGCCACAGCTGGTAGGTGCGGCATGCTCTCAGCAAGCGAATTCACGGTCGGCAGCATCGGTCAGGCAACCCCGCTGTCCTTGGTTCTTCCACGCCATGAGCATGAGGAGACCATCTTGATCGCTCAATGTCAGAGCGGCCCTGCGGCCTTCTTCCTGAGCGAAGGACAGCGTTTCAAGTGGTTCGAGTCGTCCGGCAACAACCACTGGCATGGCCTGATTGTTCCTAACGTTCGCATCGAAGTGGATGAGACCAGTGTCTTCGATCCAAGCCGCATAGAAGCGAGACCCGGAACCGTCATACGCCACGGAACCCAACTGGTTGCTAAAGCAAAAGGTCTCCGGGCCTTCAGCGGCGTAGATTCGATAATCCTCAACGATGGGTTGGCAGAAACGTCAAGCGAGAGCGCCGGATTCTCTCGATGGCAGGTGGTGCTAGGAGTTGGGCCGGAGAAACGCATGTTGTGCGCGCTATCGATCACTTAGCCGACCTGGCATTACGTCGAGCGCCTATCGCGGCATACGCCCAATCACTAGCGCTAGATTAGAAACGAAACAAGCCTCGAACTAAAGCCCGAGGCTTGCCTTTGCAGTAAAGAGTGAACGCCTACCAGGCCAAACGACATCCTCAGGCAACTTCTAAACGCACTTTCTTCCCTGCTCTTCCGACCAAATCCAGCAGCGTATCAACGCTAAATTTTTCAACCTTTTTTCTGTAGATATCAGACACCCTAGGGCGCGAGATCTTCAGAATGGCCGCTGCATCGGCCTGCTTCAGGTTTTCCTCGTCTATCCAGCCCACCAATGCCCCCGCGAGGCTCTCACGGATAGCTTGCCTCTGCAGGATGGCAGCGTCGGTTTCCTTCAGGAGTTGCGTTGCAGCCTGGTCATCGAAACCGAGATCAGCGAACACATTCCCAGAGCCTTTGGTGATGTGTCGCACCCCATGATTGTCGCCCGCATTTTTCTTCATTTCATTTAACTCCTGCATGTCTCTTCGCCTCGCCATACCGAACAATCGCTAGGTCAATGTCGGTTTGAGGCGTGGCGTTGGTTTTTTTTGAAAACGAATGAAGCACATACACGGCCTTCTCGAACTTTGCCACGTAGATAACCCGATACCATCCCGCTTTGTCACGAAAGCGGAGTTCGTAACATCCGGCGCCAACTCGTGACATGGAATCAGCATCATCAGCATCTTCGCCAAATTGAACCTTTCGAAGTTGCTGTCCGGCGAGCCTACGAATCTCTTCTGGAAACTCGATCAGATCCTCTTTGGAGGACCCCATCCACGCGATGTCCTTCGCCACTTCCCTTTTCCGGGGAGTCTTCTGAGCTCTTGCTGCCATTGTATAAATACTTATACCAAAGTCAAGGGCTTGGTTTCACTAAGGTGAACTTACCATGATCTACCCACACCCTCCTCTTGGGGCTTTGGCCGCATCGCAAGCGTAATCATCAGTCAGCAGCCAAAATCACGTCTAGGCGCAGTGGCAGGCAACGAGCTACAATGACCGGACACAAAACAGGACACATCCTGGTTTGCGTTCTGCTAAGAGAATCAGGGACTTAGAGTCGCGTAGACTCGATCCCCCTCTCTCCGCCAGATTGAATGACGTAGTGAAGGCTCCATGTCCGTGACGTTTCGCCGGGACATGGGGAGGGGGTGAGAACCCCCGGGTTCGACAAACCGCGTAGCGGTTTGCACGGCGAAGCCGCCCGCAGGGCGAGGTGCGCAGCGCCGAGTGAATCCCCCTCTCTCCGCCAGATTTCGAGCAGTTCACGGGCCGCGCGCAGCGCGGCCCTCGTCTATGGTGACCCCGTCGGTCCCTCGCGACGCTAGGTTGAAAACCCCGCCAGGGCCGGAAGGCAGCAACGGTATCGACTGATGCGGGCGCCGAGGTCAACCGGCGGGGTCATCGCCCTTTGGGGATGTGGAAAAGCCACTTCCCGGTCATTCATTGCTTGCTGCCGTTGCGACGGCCTCATTGCCTTTGGCGGGGAGTTACCGCGAGGCGCGGCGCCGAGGTCAACCGGCGGGGTCATCGCCCTTTGGGGATGTGGAAAAGCCACTTCCCGGTCATTCATTGCTTGCCGCCGTTGCGACGGCCTCATTGCCTTTGGCGGGGAGTTACCGCGAGGCGCGGCGCCGAGGTCAACCGGCGGGGTCATCACCCTTTGGGGGGCGCAAAAAAGCGCGGCCTTGGCCATTCACTGCTTCCCGCCGTTGCGACGGCCTCGTTGCCCATGGCGAGGAACCATCATGGGGCGCGGCGCGGCGCCGAACTACGGGAACAGCACCACCGCGCCGGGTTCGCGACCGGTGACCCAGTAGTCCACGACCTGCCATTTCTGCGTGTCGACCACGGCCACGCGATCGCCCCCACTGAGCGCCACGTAGGCGCGGGGCTTCACCGGATCGATGCTGATGCCGATCGGCAGCGTGCCACGGCCCAGTGCGGTGTCGCGGATGTCCATGCCTTCGCGCGTCAGCGGCACCCGGCTCAACGCCAGCTTGGTGCGCGCGTCAAAAATCTGCAGTTCGGCGCTGCGGGCATTCACCACGCAGGCGTGGCGACCATCCGGGGTGAACGCCACGCGCAGCGGAAAGCCCCTGCTGGACATCCGCCGCCGCACCACCAGGGTCTTGGGGTCATGGACGGTCACGGTGCCTTCGTCGCGATTGGCGACCCACAGCTCCAGTCCATCCGGGCGCAACGCGATGCCTTCGGCGCCCTTCCCGGCCGGTCGTTCCAGCAACATCCTGCCGGTGACCAGATCGATGCGGCTGACCGTGCCCCGGCCCAGTTTGCTGACATAGCCGATGCGCCGGTCCGCGTTGAGCGCGAGCATGTGTCCGATGCCGTCACCGATATCGATGGTTCGCGCGACCTTGCCCTCGTCCACGTCCACCACCAGCACGCTCGCGCTGCCTTCGGTGGTCACGGCGACATTTCCCGCGTCCAGGAAGTGCAGGCCGTGGGGCGCGCCGTGGCTGCCCAGATCGATGGTGCGGGTCGGGCGTCCGCGCTGCAGATCCAGCACCGACAGGCTGCTGCCGGCCACTTCGCTGCCGTAGTTGCTGACCACCGCCGTCTTCCCGTCGGGCGAGACCGCGATCTCGTGTGGCGAGTCGCCGGTGCGGTATTCCCCGCGCTTGCGTCCGTCCTGCGCGGACAGCCGCCAGACGCTGTCGGCGGACTGGTTGCTGACCAGCAGGTCCGCGCACCATCCGGACAATGGCGCGCACAGCGCCAGCCACAACAGCAGACATCCCTGTTCCGTGTTTCGCTTGAGCATCCTTTCCTCAATCCGTCGGGGGTGACGGGTGCAGCCAGCCGGCATCACCGGCAACGTAGCGTTCGTGCTTCCAGATCGGAACGCGTGATTTCACTTCATCGATGATCCAGCGGCAGGCGGTGAAGGCGGCGTCGCGGTGGCCCGCGCTGGCCCCCACCCAGACCGCGAGCTCGCCGATGGCCAGATCGCCGATCCGGTGCACGCAGCGCGCTTCGTGGATGGCGAAACGTTCGCAGGCCTCGGCCAGGATCCGCTCGCCTTCCTTCTCCGCCAGTTCCACATAGGCCTCATAACGCAAACCGTCCACGGCGCGGCCATCGTTGTGGTTGCGCACCCAGCCCTCGAACGCGGCAAACGCACCCGCGCGTTCGTCCAGCAGCACCGCGCGCAGTGGCGCGGGATCGAACGGAACCTCGCTCAAGGCGAAACGCGGCATCGCTCAGCCCCCGCTCACCGGTGGAATGAAGGCGACTTCGCTGTCCTCGCGCGGCGCCTCGTCCCAGCGCGCGAAGTCGCCATTGACGGCCACCCGCAGATGGGCGACCGGCAAGGCGAAGCCATGCCGTGCCTGCAGTTCGGCATAGAGTCCGCGCAGATCCGGCGCGGTGGTCTGCAGCGACTCCTCGCCGAGCCCGGCGGCATCACGCAGGCTGGCGAAATAACGCACGGTCAGCCGGGTCATGCGATCGCCCCCATGTCGCGCTTGCCGCCGCGCTTGCCGATCAGCTGCGCCGGCCCCAGCACGATGGCGTGGGACAGCGCCTTGCACATGTCATAGATGGTCAGCGCGGCCACGGTCGCTCCGGTCAACGCCTCCATCTCCACGCCGGTGCGGTGGGTGGTACGCACCGTGCAGCGGATGTCCAGGCTGCGTTCGTCGTGCCAGTCGATGGCGATGCGGCAACCGTCGATGGGCAAGGGATGGCAGAAGGGAATCAGTTCGTGGGTGCGCTTGACCGCCATCGTGCCGGCGATGACGGCGGTATCGACGATGCCGCCCTTGGCGCTGCGCAGGCCATTGGCGCGCAACTGCGCGGCCACCGCGGCCGGGAATTTCACCCGGCACTCCGCGCTGGCTTCGCGCGCGCTCACCGGCTTGGCGGACACGTCCACCATCGCCGGGCGTCCGTCGGCGTCGAGATGGGTCAGCGCGGGAGTCGGTTTCTTCATGGCACCGGCGGGGTTTCCAGGCCGCTCATGGTAGCGTCCCGCGCGCGCCGCGCCCATCGGGGCCTAGCCACCGATCAGGTACATCTCGACCGGCCGCCCATGGCGGGCGCCTGTGTCGTCGCGCTGTTCGCTGTAGCGATCCTCGCGCTGCCGCCAGAGCGTGGCGGCGTGCGCGGCCAGCGCCTGTTCGCCCTGGGCCAGGGCCGGACGCAGGTCCGCTCCTTCGCTGGCGAACAGGCAGGTGTACAGATGCCCGTCGGCCGAGACCCGGGCACGATGGCAGTCGCCGCAGAACGGCGTACTGACCGAGCTGACGAAGCCAATTTCACCCTGTCCGTCGTCGAAAGCGTAACGTTCGGCGACCTCGCCCCGGTAGTTGGCCCGCACCGGGTGCAGCGGCCAGCGCGCGCCGATGCGTTCGCGCAGTTCCGCCGACGGCACCATCTGGTCGCGCCGCCAGCCGTTGCGGGTGCCCACGTCCATGTATTCGATGAAGCGGACCACGTGGCCGCTGCCGCGAAAGTGATCCAGCAGCGGCAACACCTGCTGCTCATTGAGGCCGCGCTGGACCACGCAGTTGATCTTGAGTCGCTCGAAGCCGGCCGCGACGGCGGCATCGATGCCCGCCAGCACGTCCTGCACCCGGCCACGGCCGCCGGACATGGCGGCGAACACACCGGCATCGAGCGCGTCCAGGCTGACGGTCAGCCGGCGCAGGCCGGCCTGTTTCAGCGCCGCCGCCTGCGCGCGCAGCAGCGCGCCATTGGTGGTCAGCGCCACATCGTCCAGGCCCGGCAGCGCGGTCAGGCGCGCGACCAGATCCGGCAGGCCCTTGCGCAGCAGCGGTTCGCCGCCGGTCAGGCGCAGCTTGGACACGCCCAGCCGCACAAATGCCCGCACCAGGGTTTCGATCTGATCGAAGGAGAGCCGCGACGCGGCGTCCAGCCCGTAATCGTCCGGCACGCGATCGGCGGGCATGCAGTAACCGCAGCGGAAGTTGCACGCCTCGATCACCGACAGGCGCAGATCGTGCAGCGGGCGATCGAGACGATCCATCGGCAAGGGTGTCAATCCGGGCACGGCGTTCACGGCACGGTCTCCGCGATCTCCAGCGGCGCCTTCAACGGCAGGACCTGGCCCGGCTCGGCGACCCGGTGTCCGCGTTCGCGCATCGCCGCGCCATCGTCGATGCTGGCGTAGTGGTACAGCACGCAGCGCGCCAGCAACGCGGGCGGATACTCGCGTTCGAGATCCTCCACGCCGCTGTGCGACGGGTTGCCGTGCAGGGCGCAGTCATGGGCGATCACTTCATCGGCGTCGGCGAAGCGCGCCAGCATCTCGGGAATGGGGCGGGTGTCGCCGGTCCAGACCAGGCTGCCGGGCACGCGCAGGCCGAACGCGGTTTCCGGCCAATGGTGGCGCACCGGGAACACTTCCAGCCGCACGCCTTCGTGCCAGAACGCGCCGCCGACGGGTATCAACTGGAACGCATCCCAGAAATTGGCGCCGCCCTCGGCCAGCACGTTCGGATACTCGCCCACCCGCTGGTGCAGCAGCGGCACCACCGGCGCGGGTACGTACAGGCGTACCCGGCCGCGCCGCGCGGAATCGAAATAGTGGCCGACGAACAGGCGCTCGAAACCGGCCACGTGATCCAGATGGACGTGGGTCACGAACAAGGCCTGCGGCCATTCGCCGTAGTGTTCAAGGAACGCGGTCAGTCCTTCGCCGCCGCAGTCGACGGTGAGCCAGGGGCGGCCCTCGCGCTCCACCGTGGCCATGGCCGAGCCCAGCGCCACCGCGCTCGCGCTGCCGACGCCATGGAAACGCAGCCGCCAGTCCATCTCAAACTCCCCGTGCCCAGGCCTGATCATAGGCCCGGCGCAGGCGGACGAAGTCGTTCCGCACCTCCTCGCCGGGACGCGGGCCGCGCAGTTTCAGCAGCGAGCGCAGCAGGCGCGCCAGGTTCTGCTCGCGCCAGCCGGTCGCCGGGATGCGCAGGCGACCGCGATCGAAGTCGATCAGCCAGGCTTTGCCCTGCTCGTCGAACAGGATGTTGTGGGCGTTGAGGTCGGCGTGCTGGAGCCCGGCGCGATGGAAGCGTGCGATCAGCCGGCCGGCCTCCTCCCAGGGGCCGCGCAGTTCCTGCGCCAGCGTGGCCAGCGAGGTCACGCCCGCCAGCCGCTCCATCAGCAGCGCCGCGCGGTAGAACATGCCCTCGTGGACGTACTGGGCCGCGATCGGCTGCGGCACCGGCAGGCCGCGCGCCAGCAGGGCGCGCATCAGCCTGAACTCGGCGAAACTGCGGGTCTTGTCCGGTCCCCGCCACAGGTAGCGGTCCCGGCTGGCGCGCGCGGCCAGGCCGCCGCGCAGGTAGCGCCGCAGCACGCACTGGCTGGACGGCGCATCGATGAACCAGGCCCCGCCACGCCCGCCCTCGCCGACCGGCTGGGCGCGATCGCCCCACTTTTCCGGCACGAACCAGTCCGGATTGGCTTGCCGCAGGTGCTGGCGGTCGAACAGAATCGCACCGTATCCGCGGCCTTCGCGGAACGGCGTCAGGGATTCCGTGGCGTCGAAACTGACCATCCAGCGAGTCTAACAACTCTTGTCCGCCATCCCCCAATCGATCTGCCTGCTGCGCCTGTCGGCGCTGGGCGACGTGACCCACGTGGTGCCGCTGGTCCGCACCCTCCAGCGGCAGTGGCCGCGGACCCGCCTGCACTGGGTCATCGACAAGGTCGGCCACAAGCTGCTGGACGGCCTGGAAGGCGTCACCTTCCACACCTACGACAAGCGCAGCGGACTGGCCGGCATGCGCGCCCTGCGCCGCGAACTCCCGGCCGGCGGCTTCGACGTGCTGCTGCAGATGCAGGTCGCGCTGCGCGCCAACGTGCTGTCGGCCTTCATCCCGGCGCGGCGGCGCATCGGCTACGACCATGCACGCTCCAAGGACCTGCATGGCCTCTTCATCAACGAGCGCATCCCGGACCGGCCCGGCATCCACGTGCTGGACGCGATTGGCAGCTTCTGCGAGCCGCTGGGGCTCAGGCAGGATCAAGTGATCTGGGACCTGCCCTATCCGCAGGAGGCACGCGACTGGGCGGCGGCGCAGTGGCCGCAAGACGGCACGCCGGTGCTGATGATCTCGCCGTGTTCCAGCCACGTGCGCCGCAACTGGCATGCGGATCGCTACGCCGCCCTGGCCGACCATGCCGCCGGCCACGGCTGGCGCATCGTGCTGTGCGGCGGCCGCAGCGACCTGGAGCGCAGCACCACCGACGCCATCCTCGCCGCGATGCGCGCGCCCGCGCTGGATCTGGTCGGCAAGGACACCCTGAAGCAGCTCCCCGCCCTGCTGGAACGCGCCGACCTGCTGGTCACGCCGGATTCCGGTCCCATGCATATCGCCAATGCGGTGGGCACGAAGGTGCTGGGCCTGCACGCGGCCAGCAATCCGCGCCGCAGCGGCCCCTATTCGGATATCCGCTACTGCGTGGATCGCTATGACGCCGCGGCCCGCAAGTACCTGGGCAAGCCCGCCGATGCGTTGAAATGGGGCACCAAGATCGAGTTCGACGACGTGATGGACCTGGTCACCGTCGAGGATGCAATGGCCGCGTTCGAGCGCTATCGGGCCGACCGCACGCGCTGAGGAAAGCACGGGCGCATAATTCCGGGCATCGCGTCCGGAGTTTCGCTTGCCCATGTCACTGGCCACGCTGCTGGGAACCGAACTGCCGCTGCTGCAGGCACCGATGGCCGGCGTGCAAGGCAGCCGGCTGGCGATCGCGGTGAGCCAGGCCGGCGGACTCGGTGCCCTGCCCTGCGCGATGCTGTCGGCGGAGGCTATCCGCGCCGAAGTCGCGGCCATCCGTGCGCAAGTCGCGCATCCGTTCAACCTCAATTTCTTCTGCCATGCGCCGCCCGCGCCGGATCCGATACGGGAGGACGCCTGGCGACGGAAACTGGCCGGCGACCATGCGCGCTTCGGCCTGGATGCTTCGCACGTGGCGGCGGGCGGCGGACGTCGTCCCTTCGATGCCGACATGCTGGCCCTGCTCGGCGAACTGCGCCCGGCCGTGGTCAGTTTCCACTTCGGCCTGCCGGAGGAAAGCCTGCTGGCGCCGCTGCGCGCATGGGGCTGCCGGATCCTCTCCTCGGCGACCACGGTGGACGAAGCCCGCTGGCTGGAGGCCCGCGGCGTCGACGCGATCATCGCCCAGGGCCTGGAAGCCGGTGGACATCGAGGACTGTTCCTCGACGACGACCTCAGCACCCAGCTCGGCACGTTCGCGCTGGTACCGCAGGTGGCGGCGGCGGTGCGCTGCCCGGTGATCGCCGCGGGCGGCATCGCCGATGCGGCCGGCGTTGCCGCGGCGATGGCGCTGGGCGCGGCGGGCGTGCAGGTGGGCACCGCGTTCCTGCTGTGTCCGGAAGCGGATACCGGCCCGCTCCACCGCAGCGCCCTGCAAAGCCCGGCGGCGGCGCACACCGCGCTGACCAACGTCTTCACCGGCCGTCCCGCGCGCGGCATCGTCAACCACGCGATGCGCACGCTGGGGCCAATGGCCGATGACGCGCCCGCGTTTCCATTGGCGGGCGCCGCGATGGCGCCGCTGCGCAAGGCCGCCGAAGCCGTCGGCAGCAGCGACTACTCACCGCTGTGGGCCGGCCAGAACGTCTCGGGCGCGCGGCCCGAGCCGGCGGCACAACGGGTCTGGGATCTGGCGCGCGGGTTCGGACCGCAGGAGCCCCCCTGTCTGGTCTGAACGGCGCGCCGCCGACAGGCGACGGGCGTCACGCGGATCGTTATCATTCCGCCCGCGTTGTCCCTGTCGGGCCCCGCCGTAAGCGTTTACGTCAATCAACGCGCCATAGCCGCCGGATACGTCCGGGGCTGTTTCCCGGCACATGCCGGGTGGCGCCTTTGATCGACCGGCTTACGAAGATGTCATGAAGCCCGACGCAACACCCTTCCGGCGCGGCTTCCCGCGCAAACTCCCCGCCCGCTGCGCGCCATGGCTGATGCCGTTGCTGCTTTCCGTGCTGATGACCTGCGTGGTCTCGATGATCAGCACGCTGCGCAGCGCCGGCCTGCATCCACACCTGGGATGGCTGTGGCTCAGCGCCTGGGGCCTGTCCTGGCTGATTGCATTCCCGACCTTGCTGGTAATGCTGCCGCTGGTGCGACGCCTGACCGCGTGGATGGTCGAAAGCCCGCGTGCGTGAACAAAGCCACCGGGACGCCCAGGCGTCCCCGTGCGCCGGCACGGCTTACGGCGTGGCGCCGGTGCGGTAGTCCTGGTAGGACTTTTCTTCCACGTAGCTGGAACCCAGCGCCAGGTTGATGTCTTTCTTGATGCGCGCGCGCTCGTCGTTCTCGAAGTAGACGCTGCGCGCCAGGCGGACGAATTCTTCGTCGAACGCCTGCGCCTTTTCCTTGATGCGGATGTCGTCCTCGATCACCCACAGGCGCTCGTTGACGGCCTTGAGCTGGGCGCGCAGTTCACTGATGTTGTTCACCGCCGCCGGATGCGCCATCCAGGTCTTTTCCAGCGCGCTCAGTTCGTTGCGCACGTTGGCCAGCTTGGCCGGGTCGCTCATCCGCTCGGACTTGATCTGCAGGATGGCGATCTTGTCGAGCAGTTCGCCAAAGGAGACGGGGACGAGGATTTCGGACATGGGGCGATACCGCGGAAACGGGACCGCCAGTGTACCGGATGGCGGATACACGCCCTGTCGCGCGGCGCTACCATGGCGGCTTTCCGCATCAGGACGCTTTCCATGAATTCATCGTCGGCCCAACGTGTTGTCGTCACCGGCGCCTTTGGTGCGCTCGGCCGCGTGGTCGTGCGATCGCTGGCCGCCTCGGGCGCCGCGATCGCGGCGTTGGACCACGCGCCGGCCCCGACCGACGTGCCCGCCGGCGTGCATGCCTTCGGCGGCATCGATCTGGCCGATGGCGCCGCGGCGCGGGACGCCGTGGATCGGGCCAGCCAGGCGCTGGGCGGAATCGACGCGCTGGTGAACATCGCCGGCGGTTTTCGCTGGGAAACCCTGGCGGACGGTCACCTGGAGACCTGGGACCAGCTCTACCGTCTGAACCTGCGGACCGCCGTGGCCGCCAGCCAGGCGGCGCTGCCGTTCCTGCTGGCCGGTGGCGGCGGTCGCATCGTCAACATCGGCGCGGCCGGCGCGGCCAAGGCCGGCGTGGGGATGGGCGCCTACGCGGCGTCCAAGGCCGGCGTGGCCCGCCTGACCGAAGCCCTGGCCGAGGAATTCAAGGATCGCGGCATCACGGTCAACGCGCTGCTGCCCAGCATCATCGACACGCCCGCCAACCGCGCCGACATGCCGGACGCGGACGCCTCGCGCTGGGTGACGCCGGAACAGTTGGCCGGGGTGGTCCGGTTCCTGCTGTCCGAACCGGCCGCCGCCATCACCGGCGCCCTGATTCCGGTGACCGGTCGGGTCTGAGAGGACGCCGGAACCCTTCAACGCAAAAACCCCCTTGCGGGGGCTCTTGCGTCTCTCTCCAGATCCCCGCACTCCGCCAGATACGCAAAAGCCCCCTTGCGGGGGCCCTTGCGTATCTGGCGGAGAGGGGGGGATTCGAACCCCCGATACGCTATTAACGTATGCCTGATTTCGAGTCAGGTACATTCAACCACTCTGCCACCTCTCCGGTGGTCCCCGGCACTTGGCCGGGGGCGTGAATGATACGGGTCGGCCCCTCCGCCGACAAGCCGAAGCTGAAAATCCCGGCAGGTTTCATGCCCTTCCACTGAACGGAAACGCTCACCGACCCGCTTTTGCTTGCCGGTTGTCCGTTTCGTCCGGATCATTCCGTATCAACCAGCAGGGAAAACTCCCTCCGCTCCCACCATCAGGATTTCAATGATCGAATTCGGGCATATCACCCACGTAGGCCTCAGAAGGGAGCTGAACGAGGACACCTACTACGGCGACAGCGAGCTGGGGCTGTGGTTGGTGGCCGATGGCATGGGGGGGCACGCTTGCGGCGAGGTGGCCAGCGCGCTGGCGCGCGAGACCATCGTGCGCGAGATTCGCGACGGCACGCCGCTGCACCAGGCCATCCGCATCGCCGACGAGGAGATCATCCGCACCTCCCGTCGTCGCAACGACACCCTGCCGATGGGCACCACCGTGGTGGCCGCGCGGGTCCAGGGCAATCGGTTCGAGGTCGCCTGGGTCGGCGACAGCCGGGCCTACCTGTGGCGAGACGGCCAGTTGGCCCAGCTCAGCCAGGACCACAGTTACGTGCAGGAACTGATCGCCCAGGGCTCGCTGACCAGCGAGCAGGCGCGCACCCACCCGCATCGCAACGTGGTGACCCAGGCGCTGGGGGTGACCGATCCGACCCACCTCAACGTGGAAACCCTGACCGGGGAGCTGCGTCCGGGCATGCAACTGCTGCTGTGCAGCGACGGGCTGACCGAGGAAGTGGACGACCGCAGCATCGCCGAGACGCTGCGCCTGGGCGAATGCAGCGCGCAGGAATGCGTGGACTGCCTGGTCGCGGCGGCACTGGATGGCGGCGGCTCGGACAACGTCACCGCGATCCTGGTCCGCTGCCACTGAGGCAGGCTCCCATCGGGCAAGTCGCTTAGGGCAGGGCCTGCTCCGCCGCCCTTGGCCTTCCCGCTCCCGATCCGCCAGGCAGGCCCGGCGCGACCAGGAAGCGTGCCCGCGCTGCTCCGGGATTCAGGCGATGGCGGTTTCCGCCGTCACCGGCGCATCGAGTTCATCCCACAACGCCTTGCCGGCCTTCTTGCGCAGTTTCTCCAGGCGCGCCTCGTGCGCGGCCTGCTCGGCTTCGCCAATCTGCACGCGCGGACGCGGCCCGCTGGCCAGGCCACTGAAGTCGGCCGTCACCACCGCTGCTCCGGAGGTCGGTTCGTCGAGCCCGGCGAATCCGATTTCCCGCTGGCCGGCGGTCAACGCGAGATAGACGTCGCAGAGCAGTTGGGCGTCGAGCAGCGCGCCGTGCAGCTGCCGATGGGTATTGTCCACGCCCAGGCGCTTGCACAACGCATCCAGTGAATTGCGCTGACCGGGGAAGCGCTGGCGGGCCAGCAGCAGCGAATCCTCCACCGTGACCCGATCCAGCAGGCGTCCATAGCCGTCGCCGAGCAGCGACAGTTCATAGTCCAGGAAGCCCACGTCGAACGCGGCGTTGTGGATGATCAGTTCCGCGCCATCGATGAAGGCCAGGAACTCATCGGCGATCTGCGCGAACAGCGGCTTGTCGGACAGGAAGTCCAGGCTCAGGCCGGTGACTTCCGCCGCGCCCTGTTCGAATTCGCGCTGCGGGTGGATGTACTGGTGGTAGGTGCGGCCGGTGGGGCGGCGTTCGAGCAGTTCGACACAGCCGATTTCCACGATGCGGTTGCCCTTCTTCCATTCCAGGCCGGTGGTTTCGGTGTCGAGGATGATTTGTCGCATGCGTTTGTCTTGCCTATTGCGGTTGCTTGTCGGATTGCCAGGCGAACAACTTCAGTTCGATGTCGTCCGCCGCCAGCCGGACCCTGTCACGGTACTCGAAACCCAGGCCCCGCAGGGTCCGGATCGAGGCCGCGTTGTCCGGGTCCACCACCGCCAGGACGGTGGTCATGCCCCGTGTCTGCGCCGAAGCCAGCACCGCCCGGGCCGCTTCCGCGACGTAGCCGTGCCCGCGGAATCGCGGCAGCAGCGCGTAACCCAGATCGACATGGGCCAACGGCGGCCGCTTGATCAGCCCGCACAGGCCCACCGCCGCGCCATCCTCGCGCCGCTCGACCCGGTACAGGCCGAAGCCGTTGAGCCGGTAGCTCGCCACCGGGCCGTCGCGCAGGTAGTCGGCCGCCTGCGCCAGGTCATGCACGCCGCGATCGCCGATGTAGCGGAGGAAGTCCGGATCGTTGAGCAGTTCCAGCACGAAGGCGGCATCGCCGGGCGCGTGTTCCGACAGTTCGTACAGGCGCAGGCGCCCGGTTTCGAGCACGGGAGACAGGTTCATGCGGGGCTACCTTACCGCCGCCGGATCCCGGAACCTGAGCGCCTGGGCGCGCGCCAACTGATCCACTCGCTCGTTGTCGGGATCGCCGTTGTGGCCCTTCACCCAGTGCCATTCAATCCGGTGGCGGCGGGTCGCTTCGTGCAGGCGTTCCCACAGATCACGGTTCTTGACCGGATCCCCGGCGGCGGTCTTCCAGTTGCGCCGCACCCAGTTGGGCATCCATTCGGTGATGCCCTGGCGGACGTACTGCGAATCGATGTAGAGCGCGATGTTGCAGCTCTCGGTCAGCGTCTCCAGCGCCACGATGGCCGCCATCAGTTCCATGCGGTTGTTGGTGGTCTGCGCCTCGCCGCCGTACAGCGCGCGCTCCTTGTCCTGGTAGCGCAGCAGCGCGGCCCAGCCGCCCGGGCCGGGATTGCCCAGGCATGAGCCGTCGGTGTGGATGGTGATCTCTTTCATTGAATCCTGTTGGTTGCTCAGGCGGGGGCCGCGCCGGTATTCCAGTGACGCCTGGCCGGCGCGGGCGGAATCAGGGCGGCGACGCGTTTTTCGGCTTCCAGCACGCAGACCGCGCGGAGCCGGTTGGAGGAAGGTGGGGACGCTGCGGCGGTACCCCGCAGCACCGGGCCCAGATAGGTCGCCCCGGTGGCAATTGGATGCAGGCCGGCCCGGCGGAGCGCGGCCTGCCATGCCGCGGCGTCGCGCACGCGCAGGGCAGTACCCCGCCAGCGCAGCCGGTAGGGGCTCACCGGGTTGAGCACGTACAGGCGCAGGCGTCCCCCGGGGGCCAGCGTGCGTGCGCATTCGCCCAGCAGGTCCGAGGCGGCGGGGCCCTCGACGGCATGCTGGATGACCATGCTGCCAAAAGCCTCGCTCGGCAGCGGCAGCGGCAGCTCGCAGCGCAGATCGCCGCTGAAGCCATCCGGATGCCGCCACAGCCACAGCTGGCGGCTGAAGCCGTGCAGGACCACCGGTGGCTGCGGCGCCGGGGCCGGGGTCAGCCAGAGTGCCGGCTGGGTAGGCCTGCGGGCCAGCCATAGCCCGGCCGTGGCCAGCTCGGCGGCCAGCAGCGCCTGGCCACGGCCGGCACCGAACCACGCCAGGGCTTCGGGTTGACGGCGGAATGCGAAGGCAGGCATGTTCAAATTGTAGTGGACGACCCCGCCAGCGTCCCTCCCAACCCGCCATCGCCCATGCGCCTGACCGCCCTGACCGCTTTCGACGACAACTACATCTGGGCGCTGGCCGACGACGACGGCGATGCGCTGATCGTGGACCCGGGCGACGCCGCGCCGGTGCTGGCCGCCGCGGGCCAGGGCCTGTGGCCGGCCGCGGTCCTGCTGACCCACCATCACAACGACCACATCGGCGGCGTGGCCGCGCTGCGTGCGCGCTGGCCCACCCTGCCGGTCTACGCCCCGGAGGACGAGCGCATTCCCTTCGCTTGCGATCGAGTGGTCGACGGCAACCGGCTGACGCTGAAGAACTGGAACCTGGAAGTGATGTCCGTTCCCGGCCATACCCGCAGCCACATCGCCTATCTGGGCGGCGGCCAGGACCAGGACCACCTCTTCTGCGGCGATACCCTGTTCAGCCTGGGCTGTGGGCGGATGTTCGAAGGTACGCCGTCCCAGATGCTGGCGTCGCTCGACCGCCTGGCCGCCCTGCCCGGCCCCACCGCGGTCTGTTGCGGCCACGAATACACGCTGGCCAACGCCGCGTTCGCCCGCACGGTGGACCCCGCCAACGACGCCCTGCGTCGCCGAACCGAGGAAGTCCACGCCATGCGCCAAGCCGGTCGCCCGACCCTGCCGTCGACCCTGGCCCAGGAAACCGCGACCAACCCGTTCCTGCGGGTGGACAGCGACGCCGTGCGTGCGGCCGTGGCCCACCACCTGGGTCGCGCGCCCGCGGACCGGGTCGAGACCTTCGCCGAGCTCCGGCGCTGGAAGGACCAGTTCCGCGCATGAGCCGGCGCGGCCCGCACCCTGGCCGACGCACCGGACGGCTGGCATTGGCCTGCAGTCTGGCCCTCGGATGGGCACAGGTCCCTTCCGCGATTGCCGCCGCCCCGGCGCAGCCCCCCATCGAACTGGTCACCGTACCGCCCAGCGGACGGGAAAGCGGCCTGGAGATCTACCAGCGCTTCCGTGCCGGCCTGGCCGAACCACAGTGCGATGCCGCCGCCACCGGCCCCCGCTGGAAGAAGCAGTTCGCCCACGCGCCGGGACAACTGGTCAAATCGGACGACGTGCTGCCGTTGTTCGGCTATGTGGTGGATGCGTTGCGCGAGGCACACCTGCCCACCGAATTCGCCCTTATTCCGTTCGTCGAAAGCGGCTACAAGCCCGGCGCGCGCAACGCCAGTGGTCCAGCTGGCCTGTGGCAATTCATCGGGGTGACCGCGCGCAATCACGGCGTACCGGTACGTGCGGGCTACGACGGCCGGCTCTCGCCGGTCGATTCGACCCAGGCGGCGGTGCGCTACCTCAAGACCCTGCACGGCATGTTCGGCGGCGACTGGCGGTTGGCGGTGATGGCCTACAACGCCGGCGAGTACCGCGTGCTGCAATCGATGCGGCGTGCCGGCATGAACGCCCAGAACGCGCGGCCCGCCCAACTGCCGGGCCTGTCCAGCATCACCTACGCCTACGTGGAGAAGCTGCATGCGCTGGCCTGCATTTTCGAACAGGCCGACGACCGCGGCGAATGGCTCAGGCGGCTGGACCGCCCGGTTCCGCGCCTGGCAGTGCACGCCCTGCCCCGCGATGCGGCCAGCCTGGAACGCTGGGCGACGGTCAATGGACACGACAGCCTGCTGCTCAAGCGATTGAACCCAGGCCTGGGCCAGGGCATCCCGAAACTGGACAAGCCCGTCCGGATACTCGCGCCCACCCCGCTCGGCACGGCCTCCGACACCGCGATGTCCCTGCAGGTGATCTCGGCATCCGCCGCCGGGGAATCCGTCTCCGCGGAAAGCGGGATCGGCGCCGCCACCGCATCCACCATCACGGACCCGGAGTCCGCCACCAGGACGGTGGCCGCGACGGCGCGACGCTCGCATACCGTGCGCAGGGGTGAATCCGCCTGGACCATCGCCCGCCGTTATGGCCTCAAGCCGCAGCAGCTGCTGTCGCGCAACGGGCTCAAGCCCGATGCGGTGCTGCGCCCCGGCATGGTCCTGGCGGTGGACGAAAACCGGCCTTGAGCGCCAGCGCGGCGACGCGCCCCGAAGTCCGCCGACACCCAATCTCGAAAACAAAAAGCCCGGCCAAGGCCGGGCTTTTTTTGGTCGACGTCGTGACGAACGCCTTACAGGCGATCTTCCATCACCGTGACCTTGTACTGCTTGCGCATGGATTCGATGAAGGCCTGGGTGGCGACACCGCCGCCCAGCTGCATCAGCTGCTGCTTCATGCCGTCGCGCTGTTCGGCCGGCACCTTGCTGGCCTCGCCGTCGGTAACCTTGGTAACCGCGAACACCGCGAACGCGCCGCCGCCCAGCGCCACCTTGCCCGCAGACGCCTTGCCGGCGGCCGGACGCGGCGCCGCGAAGATCGCCTCGTTGCCCTCGGCGGTCGGAACCGGCATGCCGCGCGGCATGCCCGGCATTTCGTTGAACTGCAGCTTGTCGGCGGTGGCGATGGCCTGCAAGGTCTCGCCCTTGCCGATGCGCGCGAGAATCGCGTCGGCGGTCGCGGCGGTCGCCTTCTCCTGGCGGTCGGCGCGGATCGCGGCAATCACCGCGTCACGCACCTGCGCCAACGGCTGCGGCTGCTCGGGCGTATGCCCGACCACGCGGATCACCACGCTGTGGCTGGGTGCGATCTCGATCGGATCGCTGACCGTGCCGTCCTGTACCAGCGCATCGGAGAACGCGCTGCGCAGCACCGCCGGATTGGCGGCGATGCCGCCGGCGGTGGCACGGGAGAACGGACCCACCTTCTGCACCGGCAGGCCCACGGCCTTGGCGGCGGGCTCCAGCGCGGTCGGGTTCTTCAGCACTTCGTTGACCAGCTTGCCAGCCAGTTCGTTGTAGGCGCGTTCGGAATCGGCCGAAGCCTGTTCGCGAGCCAGCTCGTCGCGTACTTCCTCGAAACTCTTGCCATGGCCAGGCTTGATCTCGCCCAGCTTGAGCACGTGGTAACCGAAGTCGGTCTTCACCGGACCACGGATCTCACCGGCCTGCATCGCGAACGCGGCGTCCTCGAACGGCTTGACCATCGAGCCATCACGCGCGAACGCCGGCAACAGGCCGCCGGTGTCCTTGGAGCCCGGGTCTTCGGAATTGGCCTTGGCCAAGGCAGCGAAGTCCGCGCCCTGCCTGGCCTGCGCGGCCAGCGCCGCGGCCTTGTCCTCGGCCTTCTTCAGGGTCGCGGCGTCGGCTCCTGCGGGCGCGGAAATCAGGATGTGCGAAACCACGCGCTGTTCCGGCGCCACGAACCGGCTCTTCTCGGCTTCATAGCGCTTGCGCAGGGTTGCCTCATCCGGCGCCGCTGCGCCCGGCAGGCTGGCACCGTTGACCTCGACGTACTCCAGCGACACCGTTTCCGGCTGCCGGTAGCTGGCCTTGTGGCCGTCGTACCACTTCTGGATATCGGCATCCGACACGGGCGCGGTGTCCGGGGCGGCCGGCGGTACCAGCGCCAGGCCCACGTCGCGGGTCTGCGCCAGCAGCTTGAACAGGCGATCCAGCTCACCCGGGGTGACGAAATCCGAAGTGCCGATGCCTTCGGGCATGACCATCATCTTCAGCCGCTCGCGCTCCTGCTCCTGGAACTTCAGTGGCTGGATGGCCGGCACCTGCGAGGCCAGCACCAGCTGGTAGCGCTCGGCATTGAACTTGCCATCGACCTGGAAGGCCGGTTCGGCGGCGATGGCCTGGTTCACGGCGGCATCGCCGATGACCACGCCGGCGCGCTCGGAGGCCAGCGCCAGCACGCGCTGGTTGATCAGCTGTTCGAGGACCTTGAGCTTGTTTTCCTTGGTCTCGAACTCACGCGCATCGAAGTTCTCGCCCAGCATCTGCCGTTGCTGCTGCCGCGCCGTCTCGAAGGTGTTGCGGAACTCGTCGACGGTGATTTCCTTGCGCTGCCATAGCTTGGACACCGGCCACCAGTGCGGCGCGGACTGCCACCAACTGGGCGGCGCCTCGACGGTCGCGACATCATTGGCCGTGCCGCCGGTCATGTACTCGTTCACGCCGACGAAGGCGAACGGAATGATCAGCAGGCCCAGGATGAGGGTGGCGATCCACCCGGACGTCTTATCGCGGAGTTTTTGCAGCATCGATGCGTGGCTCGATTTCGGTTAGCCAAGCAGTTTACCGTGCTTCGGCGAGGTTCGCCTCACGCCGGCCGGATCGGCCCCGCCCGTTCATTTCCCTGGGGGGGCGGGAACGCCGGAAAGCAGAAAGCCCGCTTTCGCGGGCTTTCCGGGATAAATGGCGGAGTGGACGGGACTCGAACCCGCGACCTCCGGCGTGACAGGCCAGCATTCTAACCGACTGAACTACCACTCCGCGCTGAGACGGCTATTGTAAGGGGCTTCCGGGGATTCCGCTAGACCGGCCGAACAGATTTCCAGGTTCGGCTTCTCTTCGCCCCGCGCCGAGGGTCCGCCGCCTGGGCCCACCTGCGACGGCCGGCATCCACGATCGCCGCCGGCCGTTTCAGCCACGCTTCCGGCCACCCGCCACCCGGTCAGAGCGGCCCCGGCAATCGCGGTCACGCCCGGGCGAGCGTCCACCACCATCCCGGCCACACCCGCGAATGGAAGATCCGTCAGATCGTCTTCATCAGGGAACCCGCCCTTCACCGCTTCCCGCCCGAACCCGGCCATCGTGGCGCACCGCGGCTCCCACCGGCCGACAGGATTCGCTTGCGGCGCAACGCGGAAGCAACGGGTACGTCCCGTAGGCCGGGGTTCCTTTTTGGCTGTGCCCGGTGCTTCCCGCATGGAACCGGACCGAACCCGTTCGCTGCGTTTACTGCCGGGGAAAGCGATTTCCCGATGGGGCGGACGGCGTCCTTTCCTGAGAACAAACAACGCAAAAGGGCTGCGGAATCATCCCGATAGAATCAACCCCTGATCGTACTGCCATTGCGTTTGTGTCATGCCGCCGCCTCGCCTGCTTCGATGCCTCACCTGGCTACTCCTGCCCATGCTGCCCCTCGTCTTCGGTGACTCCATCGCCGCTGCCGCCGGGAGCGAGTATCCGGTGAACACCGCGACTTCCTTCATCCCCTACCTCCATGCCGATGGCCGGTTCGGCTTTGTCGACAGCGAGGGGCAGGCGCCGTTCGCGAAAACCTTCGAGGATGCGCAGCCGTTTACCGAAGGCCGGGCCGCGGTGAAATCGGGCGGGAAATGGGGCTACATCGATCTCCGGGGCCGTTGGATCGTGCGTCCGCGGTTCACCGAAGCCGAGCCATTCAGAAACGGCGTGGCTTGCGGCGCCATCGTCAAGCCGTCGACCCGAAGCGGATTCATCGATCTGAATCCATTTCATTCCCTGGGAAGCCGGAAGTGTTATCTGATCTCTCCCGATGGCCACACACGATCCTGTAGAAGCGACTATCCGAATAGCGATGAGTACGACGTGGCATCCAGCCGCATCCGGAAGCCGCCGTCGGATTCGCCGGAGCTTCGCGTGGTACGCGCCCCGGACCGCAAGAGCGTCGGTGTGCTCGGTACCGACGGCCGGCAAATCGTCCCGTTCGGCATCTACGACGCTCTGGAAAATCAGCGCGGCCACCTTTTCATGGCTCATCGCGCGGAAGGCTGGGGCGTTCTGGATGCGACGCGCAATGTGGAGGTCGTGAGGCCAAGCTCGGTGCAGTCCGAGTACCTGGGATATATCGAGCCGCCCGATCTTTCTCCCCCTCTTCTGAGAGTGCGGCGCGACGATGCCTGGTGCCTCCTCGATCACACGGGGGCGGAGCTCCGGTGTGGTCTGCATGAGGTATGGGAGTGGGGAGATGGTCTGATCCCGGCCAGCAATCAGCAAAAGCAATGGGGAGCGCTCGATACGCGCGGGCGACTGGTCATCCCGTTCCAGTATGACTGGAGCTTCAGGTTCCGCGATGGACACGCACGCGTGCGTGTCGGCGGCAGTGAGTTCTATATCGATCCGCAGGGGCGCGAGTACCGGGCTTCCTCCATGTCGGACTGATCAGGTTTCAAACCGCACGACAGGTGCGACAGCACCGACATGTCAGGGAGTCGCGCCCCGCAATGGCTCCGCATCGAGCATGGCGGGCTCACCGGAAAAGGCGCATCGCGCCACAACGCTGCCGTTGGCGGGGCAATAAAAAAAACCCCTGATTTCTCAGGGGTTTTTCATGTTCGTGGCGGAGTGGACGGGACTCGAACCCGCGACCTCCGGCGTGACAGGCCAGCATTCTAACCGACTGAACTACCACTCCGCGGAAACTGAAACCATTGATCCGGTTTGGTGGGTGCTGAGGGTTTCGAACCCCCGACCCTCGCCTTGTAAGGGCGACGCTCTACCGCTGAGCTAAGCACCCGTTAGATCGATGGGACTCACTCGGCAGCAGCGAGTCGATTAGTTTACGGCATCCTTCAGGGCTTTGCCAGCCTTGAAGGCGGGATTCTTGGAGGCCTTGATCTTGATGGTGTCGCCGGTCTTCGGGTTGCGGCCGGTACGGGCGGCGCGCTTGCGCACCTGGAAGGTACCGAAGCCCACGAGGGTCACGCTGTCGCCCTTCTTCAGGGCCTTGGTGATGCTGGAGATCACGGCGTCGACGGCGCGTCCAGCTTCAGCCTTGGACATTTCGGCTTCGTCGGCGACGGCATCAACCAATTCGGTTTTGTTCATGTAAAAACTCCTTTTGCGGAACAACCGCGGAATGTGTAACCGGAATGCGCCGGACCTGTCGCCACGGTGCTTCCGATCGTCTTCCACGAACGTGGGAGCACGCTGCCCACCACGCTCACGGGTGACGCCGTTATACCAGTGGGTATACAGGCACGCAAGCCGAAAACCCAATAATGACGCGGGTTTTGCGGCTTTTTTAACTTGTGCGTCAGCTGCGTTTCAGTGCTTGACGTCGGGCTGCACGGGCGGCTTCCGGCGAGCCGGCACGCGTCGTGCCTTGCCCCCCTCGGTCGGTGCCGCGCTGGGCGCCAGTGGCCGCTCCAGCGCCAGATCCAGTACCTCGTCGATCCAGCGCACGGGAACGATCTTCATGCCCTGGGTGACATTGGCGGGAATGTCGGCGAGATCCTTGCGGTTCTCTTCCGGGATGATCACCGTGGTGATGCCGCCACGCAGCGCCGCCAGCAATTTCTCCTTCAGCCCGCCGATCGCGGACACGCGTCCGCGCAGGGTGATTTCACCGGTCATCGCGACATCCGCGCGCACGGGAGTGCGGGTCAGCGTGGACACCAGCGCGGTCACCATCGCGGCGCCCGCGCTCGGACCATCCTTCGGCGTCGCGCCATCCGGCACGTGCAGATGCACGTCGTGCTTCTGCAGGTACTCGGCATCGATGCCCAGCGCGGTGGCGCGCGCGCGCACCACCGACATCGCGGCGGCCGCGGATTCCTTCATCACGTCGCCCAACTGGCCGGTCAGGGTCAGCAGGCCCTTGCCCGGCACCAGCGCGACTTCGATCTGCAGCAGGTCGCCGCCCACCTCGGTCCAGGCCAGGCCGGTGACCAGGCCGATTTCGTTCTGTTCCTCGGCGCGACCGAAGTCGAAGCGGCGCACGCCGGAGTATTTGTCCAGGTTCTTCGAACTGACCTGCACCAGCGCGCCCTTCTTCTTCTTCTTCGCCGGCTGCGGCCCGGCCAGCGCAATCTCCTTGACCACCTTGCGGCAGATCTTGGCGATTTCACGCTCCAGGTTGCGCACGCCGGATTCACGCGTGTAGTAGCGCACCAGGTCGCGGATCGCGTCCTCGGCGATCGTCAACTCCTCCGGCTTCAGGCCATTGGCCTTGATCTGCTTGGGCAGCAGGTAGCGCAGCGCGATGTTGAGCTTCTCGTCCTCGGTATAGCCCGGGATGCGGATGACTTCCATGCGATCCAGCAGCGGGCCCGGGATGTTGAGCGAATTGGAGGTCGCCACGAACATCACTTCGGACAGGTCCAGATCCACTTCCAGGTAGTGATCGTTGAACGCGCTGTTCTGTTCCGGATCCAGCACCTCCAGCAACGCCGACGACGGATCGCCGCGGAAATCCATCGACATTTTGTCGATTTCGTCCAGCACGAACAGCGGGTTCTTGCTGCCGGTCTTGTTGAGGTTCTGCACGATGCGGCCCGGCATCGAGCCGACGTAGGTGCGACGATGGCCGCGGATCTCGGCCTCGTCGCGCACGCCGCCCAGCGACATGCGCACGAACTTGCGGTTGGTCGCCTTGGCGATCGACTGGCCCAGCGAGGTCTTGCCCACGCCCGGCGGTCCGACCAGGCACAGGATCGGTCCACGCATCTTCTGCACGCGCGATTGCACGGCGAGGTACTCGAGGATGCGCTCCTTCACCTTGTCCAGTCCGTAGTGATCGGCGTCCAGGGTCTCCTGCGCGACCTTCAGATCCTTGCGGACCTTGCTGCGCTTCTTCCACGGCACGCCCAGCAGCCAGTCCAGGTAGTTGCGCACGACCGCCGCTTCGGCGGACATCGGCGACATCTGCTTGAGCTTGTTGAGCTCGTTCTTGGCCTTGGTCTCGACCGCCTTGGGCATGCCGGCCTCGGCGATCTTGCGGGCCAGCTCTTCCTGCTCGTTCGGCGCATCGTCCAGCTCGCCCAGTTCCTTCTGGATGGCCTTCATCTGTTCGTTGAGGTAGTACTCGCGCTGGCTTTTCTCCATCTGCGACTTGACCCGGCCACGGATGCGCTTTTCCAGCTGCTGCACGTCGATCTCGCCGTCGACGAAACCGACCAGCAATTCCAGCCGCTCGCCGATGCCGATGGTTTCCAGCAAGCGCTGCTTGTCGCTCAGGCGCACGCCCAGGTGAGCGGCGATGGTGTCGGCCAGGCGACCAGGCTCGTCGATGCCGGCCAGCGTCTGCAGCAGTTCCGGCGGCAGCTTGCGGTTGGTCTTGACGTACTGTTCGAACAGGCCCATCAACGAGCGCGCCACGGCTTCGATTTCACGCGGCTCGCGGCCTTCGGTGGCCTCGATCTCCTCGCCAGCGCCATACAGCGAACCGTCGCGCTCGACGACGTTGGAGACCTTCACCCGCGAAACGCCTTCGACCAGCACCTTGATGGTGCCGTCGGGGAGCTTCAGCAATTGCAGGACCTGGGCCAGGGTGCCGATGTCGTAGAGATCGGCGGCGACCGGATCGTCGGTTTCGGCCGACTTCTGGGCAAGCAGCAGGATGCGCTTGTCCGCTTCCATGGCCTGCTCCAGCGCGCGCATGGATTTGTCGCGGCCGACGAACAGGGGAATGACCATATGCGGGAACACCACTACGTCGCGCAGCGGCAGGACCGGCAGGTCGAGGACTTCGGTGGGGGTACGGCGGGGCATGGGGGCTCCAGCGGAATGCGGAATTACGGGGGCTGAAAAAGCCAATGGCCCCGTTATGGGGCCATTGGCAGGAGGATGCAAGTGCAGCCTTTAAATGTGATTTGAATCAGGCACTTGGACCGAATGGCCGACCCCGCTTCACTCCGCGGCGGCGACCTTCTGGGCCGGCGGATTCTGGTAGATGAGATACGGCTCGGACTTGTGCTCGATGACCGATTCGTCCACCACGACCTTGCTGACATTCTCCAGCGACGGCAGGTCGTACATGGTGTCCAGCAGGACCGATTCGACGATGGTGCGCAGGCCACGGGCGCCGGTCTTGCGCTTGAGCGCCTTGCGGGCGATCGCGGACAGGGCGTCGGGGCGGAACTCCAGTTCCACGCCTTCCATGTCGAACAGCTTCTTGAACTGCTTGGTGATGGCGTTCTTGGGCTCGGTGAGGATCTTGACCAGGGCGACCTCGTCCAGTTCCTCCAGGGTCGCGACCACCGGCAGGCGGCCGACGAACTCGGGAATCAGGCCGAACTTGATCAGATCCTCCGGCTCGACTTCCGACAGCAGTTTGCCGGTCTCGGTCTTGCGCTCGGCGCTCCGGACCTTGGCGCCGAAGCCGATCCCGCTGGCCTCGGTGGAGCGTTGCTGGATGATCTTGTCCAGGCCGGCGAACGCGCCGCCGCAGATGAACAGGATGTTCTTGGTGTCCACCTGCAGGAATTCCTGCTGCGGATGCTTGCGACCGCCCTGCGGCGGCACGCTGGCGACCGTGCCTTCGATCAGCTTCAGCAGCGCCTGCTGCACGCCCTCGCCGGACACGTCGCGGGTGATCGACGGGTTCTCGCTCTTGCGCGATATCTTGTCGATTTCATCGATGTAGACGATGCCCTGCTGCGCTTTCTCGACGTCGTAGTCGCACTTCTGCAGCAGCTTCTGGATGATGTTTTCCACGTCCTCGCCCACGTAACCGGCTTCGGTCAGGGTGGTGGCGTCGGCAATGGTGAACGGCACGTTGAGCAGGCGGGCCAGGGTCTCGGCCAGCAGGGTCTTGCCGGAACCGGTCGGGCCGGCCAGCAGGATGTTCGACTTGGCCAATTCGACCTCGTCGTTCTTCTGCCGGCTCTCGATCCGCTTGTAGTGGTTGTACACCGCCACCGCCAGGGTGCGCTTGGCGCGCTGCTGGCCGATCACGTACTGATCCAGGACTTCCAGGATCTCGCGTGGCTTGGGCAGGTGGCTGCGGGCGGACTGCGCCTTTTCCTCGAGTTCCTCGCGGATGATGTCGTTGCACAGCTCCACGCATTCATCGCAGATGAACACGCTGGGACCCGCGATCAACTTGCGGACTTCATGCTGGCTTTTGCCGCAGAACGAGCAATACAGGATCTTGCTGCTGTCGCCGGTACGGCCCTGACGGTCTTCGCTCATGCTTCGATTACTCGGTCACCCTGCCCGCCAGGCGGACTCGGTCGGAGAATAGCACACGGCCCCGGCCTTGCAGCCGGGTCCGCGGAGGGGGTTTGGAACGCGGGAAACAGGCCCCGCGCCCGGGTTTCACGCCGGCTGGATGGTCTCTTCAGGACGGCGTTCCAGCACCTGGTCGACCAGGCCGTAGGCCTGCGCGTCGCTGGCGCTCTTGAAGTTGTCGCGCTCGGTATCGCGCTCGATGGTCTCCAGCGCCTGGCCGGTGTGCTTGGCCAGGATCTGGTTCAGGCGCGAACGCAGGGTCAGGATTTCACGGGCATGGATGTCGATATCCGTGGCCTGGCCCTGGAATCCGCCCAGCGGCTGGTGGATCATCACCCGCGAGTTCGGCAGGGCGTACCGCTTGCCCTTGGCGCCGGCAGCCAGCAGCAGCGCGCCCATGCTGGCGGCCTGGCCGATGCAGACGGTGCTGACGTCCGGCTTGATGTACTGCATGGTGTCGTAGATTGCCATGCCGGCGGTGACCACGCCACCGGGCGAGTTGATGTACAGGCTGATGTCCTTCTCGGGGTTCTCGGCCTCGAGGAACAGCATCTGCGCCACGATCACGTTCGCCACCTGGTCGTCCACGCCGCCGACCAGGAAGATCATGCGTTCCTTGAGCAGGCGCGAATAGATGTCATAGGCGCGCTCGCCGCGGCTGGTCTGTTCGACCACCATCGGCACCAGGTTCAAGGCTTTGGTTTCAATGCTCATCGGCTTATTCGCGCCCAAATTGTCGTGGAGGGGTCCGGCCTAGGATAGCCGGACCGGGACGGGCTGGGGTCTCATCGACCCCGGCGAACCGCCGTTAGTTCCGGATGGCTTCCTGGAAGCTCAGCGACTGCTCCGTGTGCTGGGCGCGCTCGGCGATCCAGTCGATCACCTGCTCTTCCATCACCCGGGACTGCAGTCCCCCCATCAGTTGGGGATCGTTGCGGTACAACTCAATGACCTGCTCCGGCTCCTCGTAGGTGGAGGCGATCAGGCGCAGGGTCTCGTTCAGGCGCTTGGGATCCAGGCGGAGCTGGTTGCGGCGGGCGACCTCGCCCACCAGCAGCCCGACCAGGACGCGCTTGCGGGCGGCGTCCATGAAGCCTTCGTGGGCGTTCGGCGGAATCTGCACCTGCTGGCCGTTGCGGGCGGCCTGGTCGGCGGTCTGCTGGACCATGGCGCGCGCCTCGTTCTCGACCAGGCGCGGCGGCATTTCCACGTGCGCCCAGGCGGCGATCAGCTGCTCGCCCACTTCCCGGCGCAGGCGGGTCATCAGCGCGCCCTTGAGCTCGCGCTCCAGGTTGCTGCGGATGTCGCGGCGGAACTGCTCGGCGTCACCGCTCTTCACGCCGAAGCTGCGGATGAAATCCTTGTCCACGGCCGGCATCACCGACTCGGCCACTTCGGTGACCTTGACGTAGACGTCCACCTCGCGGCCCGCCAGCTGCGGCACGCGCCAGTCGGCCGGGAACTGCACCTTGATGGTCTTCTCTTCGCCGGCGGCCAGGCCGATCAGGCCCTTCTCGATGTCGGCGAACATCACGCCCGACCCAATCAGGGTGGCGCCCTTCTCGGCGCCCTCGGCGGGCAGGCGCTCATCGCCGGCCTGCGACCAGGTCTCCAGTTCGACGCGATCGCCTTCCTTCGCCCCGCGCTGCACCACTTCGAAGGTGCGGCGCTGCAGGCGCAGGTTCTCGACCATCTGGTCGATGTCGGCTTCGGCCACCTCGGCGGCGTGGCGGATGACGTTGAGCTTGGCGACGTCGATATCGCCGAAGTCCGGCACCACCTCGAAGGTGGCGACGAAATCCAGCTCGCCCTCGCCGTTCTTCTCGATGCGGGGATTGCCGGCCAGCTGCAATTCGTTGTCGCGCACGGCGTTGTTGAAGGTTTCGCGCAGCAGGCCGTCCAGGGCCTCGGCGCGGACCTGCTGGCCGAAGCGCTGCTCGATCACCTTGGTGGGCACCTTGCCGGGGCGGAAACCCTTGATGCGGGCGGTGCGCGCGATTTCGCGCAGGCGACCACCGATGTGGGTGTCCAGACGCTCAGCCGGCAGGCTGAAGGTCATGCGGCGTTCGAGATTGCCGACCGATTCGACCGAAACTTGCATACTCACTGACTCCTGCTGCCCGGGTCCCATGCCCGGGCATGACGTTGATGAATTCGGGTCGCCCGCGGGCACGCGGCGTGCCGACCGGCGGAACGGAATAGTTTCGCCTATTCCTGGCTTGCCTGCCAACCGCGGCGTGAGGACGGGGAAACCAAGGGCCGGGGCGGCCAAGGGACGGCCGGCCCCGCCGGGAGGACCGCTCCCGGGGCGGCCGGGAAGCCTGGTGCGAAAGGAGGGACTCGAACCCTCACGGGGGTTACCCGCTGGAACCTAAATCCAGTGCGTCTACCAATTCCGCCACTCTCGCAGGTGCGCCGGCATTCTACCCAGCCCGGTATGGGCCCGGAGCATCCCGGGAAAAGAAAAACGCCCGACCTTGCGGCCGGGCGTCTTGTTTTGGTGGGCCGTCAAGGATTCGAACCTTGGACCTATTGATTAAGAGTCAACTGCTCTACCAACTGAGCTAACGGCCCCAAAAAACCAGACGCGTAGTGTAACCGCATCTTTATTTTCTTACAAACCCTCGTTTGCACGAAGGCCTTGTTGGGTGGGGTGGCTGAGGGGACTCGAACCCCCGACATCTGGAATCACAATCCAGTACTCTAACCAACTGAGCTACAGCCACCACTGAAACTGTTTCTACCACTTCGTCCCGTCGCTTGCGCCGGATGGCGCGCCCGACAGGACTCGAACCTGTAACCGCCGGCTTAGAAGGCCGGTGCTCTATCCGGTTGAGCTACGGGCGCCCGGACCGGATTGTCGCACCCCGGAAGTCGGGACGAGCCAGACTGGTCGGGGTAGAGGGATTCGAACCCCCGACCCTCTGCTCCCAAAGCAGATGCGCTACCAGACTGCGCTATACCCCGACGAGGGCCCCGGCGTCGGCGCCAGGCAGCGTCGACAAGGCCGTCTATTGTCGGAATCTGCCGGCTCCCTGTCAAACGCCGCGTAAGGTCACCGGCATCGGCTATGCTCCGCGACTGGGGACAGATGTCCGAATCAACCATGAGGGAACCATGATGCGCAGCGGCAATCCGGCTCTTAAGGAGTCCACTTTCCTCGATCTCGGCAGTGGCGCGGTCGTTTCCCGCGACGCCGGCGCGATGACGCTGAACGGTACCGTCAACCGGACCGGCATCCTGCTGCTGCTGTGCGTGCTGACCGCCACCTACACCTGGAACACCGCCCTCACCCCGAGCGGCGAGCTGGCACCGGGCGCGATGCTGTACATCCTCGGCGGCGCCATCGGCGGCTTCGTGCTGGCGCTGGTCACCATCTTCAAGAAGACCTGGGCGCCGGTCACCGCGCCGCTGTACGCCCTCGCGGAAGGCCTGTTCCTGGGCGCCATTTCGGCGATGTACGAAGTCAAGTTCAATGGCATCGTGCTGCAGGCCGTGCTGCTGACCTTCGGCACCCTGTTCGCGCTGTTGATGGCCTATCGCTCGGGCTGGATCAAGGCCACCGAGAACTTCAAGCTGGGCGTGGTCGCGGCCACCGGCGGCATCGCGCTGATCTACCTGGCCACCATCGTGCTGGGTTTCTTCAACATCAACATTCCCTACATCCACGACTCCGGCCTGATCGGCATCGCCTTCAGCCTGTTCGTGGTGGTGGTCGCGGCCCTGAACCTGGTGCTGGATTTCGATTTCATCGAAACCGGCGTCGAGCAGAACGCACCGAAGTACATGGAGTGGTACGCGGCGTTCGGCCTGATGGTCACCCTGATCTGGCTGTACATCGAGTTCCTGCGCCTGCTGTCCAAGCTGCAGTCGCGCAACTGACGCCAGGCAGGAGCCACAAACAGAACGGGGCGCCAGGCGCCCCGTTTTTTTTGTTTTCAGGCGCCGGGAGCCACGGCGGCGACGCGTCGCGCCGGCAGCAGCATGAACACGATGGCGGCAACCGCCAGCAGCCAGCAGTAATGGACGCTGCCGGCCAGTGCGAGCGGTGAAACGGCGGCCAGCGACGAGGCCAGCAGAATCTGCGCGCCGTAGGGAAGCACGCCCTGCACGACACAGGCGAAGATATCCAGCAGGCTGGCCGAACGGCGCGGGTTGATGCCGTGGCGTTCGGCGATATCCCGGGCGAGGCTGCCGGTAATCAGGATGGCCACGGTATTGTTGGCAGTGAGCACATCGGAGCCTGCCGACAGCGCCGCGATGCTGAATTCACCCGAGCGTCGCCCAGTATGTCCGCGGGCGAACCTGGCGATGGCGCGCGCAAGCCAATCCAGTCCGCCGCCGGCTTTCATCAGCGCGCCGAGGCCGCCAATCAGGATCGACAGCAGGGTCACCTCGACCATGCTTTCGAAGCCCGCGTAGATGTCGCCGGCGAAGTCCACCACGCCGTAGTCGCCGGCAAAGGCGAATCCGAACACGGCCGACACCGCCAGCCCGACCGCCAGCACGACCACCACGTCCAGACCGGTCAGCGCCAGCGCGAGCACCAGCACGTACGGCAGGACCAGCCACGGCGACGCGCCCTGCGGCGCCTGCACCGGGGCGGCATCCCCCTGGAAGGCCAGCCATGCGGCCGTGGCCAGTGCCGCGGGCAGCGCGATCTTGAAGTTCTCGCGGAACTTGTCACGCATTTCCGCGCCCTGGCTGCGGGTGGCGGCGATGGTGGTATCCGAAATCACCGACAGGTTGTCGCCGAACATCGCGCCGCCGATGACCGCGCCGACCACCAGCGTGCGATCCAGCCCCGCTGCGTCGGCGACGCCCAGGGCGATGGGAACCACCGCCGCCAGCGTGCCCATCGAGGTACCGATGGCCAGGGACACGAACGAGGCCACCAGGAACAGCCCCGGCAGGATCAGCGACGGGGGCAGCGCCCCCAGGCCCAGGGCGACCACCGCGTCGACCGCCCCGATCGCCTTGGACACCGTGGCGAACGCGCCCGCGAGCAGGAAGATCAAGCACATCAGCATGACGTTGGCGTCGCCCATGCCGCCCAGCAGGGTCGGCGACGCCGGCACGCCGCGCCGGTAGGCCAGCCAAGCCCCCAGTGCCAGCGCCGGCAGGATCGCCACCGGTGCGCGCAGCTGGTAGAAGCCCATGGGCTCCCCCTGGAAGGTGTAGTAGAGGCCCGCTCCGAAAAACAGGGCCAGGAACAGCAGCAGCGGGGTCAGCGCGAGCGCGCTGGGGCGGACGGTCATCGTGGGAAGCGGCGGGGGTTTCGGGAGACCGGCGATTGTCCGGCCTGCCACGGCCCGGTCCAAGCCCCCCGGATGGGACGAACGCAAACAAAAACGGGACGCTGCGCGTCCCGTTTTGATGTCCGCCGGCTGGCAAGCGGGTTCAGACCCGGCTGGCGATCGCCTTGGCGAAGGACATCGTGGTGCCCTCGCCGCCCAGGTCCGGGGTCAGCGAATCCTTGGCTTCCAGAGTGGCGATGATCGCCGCGCGCAGGCGCTCGGCCTTGTCCGGCTGGCCCAGGTGGTCGAGCATCTGCGCCGCGCCCAGCAGCAGCGCGCACGGGTTGGCGACGCCCTTGCCGGCGATGTCCGGCGCCGAGCCGTGGACGGCCTCGAAGATCGCCGCGTCGACGCCGATGTTGGCACCGGGGGCCAGGCCCAGGCCGCCGACCAGGCCGGCGCACAGGTCGGAGATGATGTCGCCGAACAGGTTGGTGGTGACGATGATGTCGAACTGCTCCGGACGCATCACCAGCTGCATGCAGGTGTTGTCCACGATCATCTCGTTGCATTCGATGTCCGGGTACTGCGCGGCGACTTCGCGGGCGACCTTCAGGAACAGGCCCGAAGTGGTCTTCAGGATGTTGGCCTTGTGCACCACGGTGACCTTCTTGCGCCCGGTCTTGCGGGCCAGATCGAAGGCGTAGCGGACGATGCGCTCGGAACCCTTGCGGGTAATCTTCTGGGTCAGCAGCGCGGTTTCGCCGTCCTCGGAGATGGACTGGCCTTCACCGATGTAGGCGCCCTCGGTGTTCTCGCGAACGGTGATCAGGTCCACGCCGGACGGGAAGCGCGATTTGGTGTTGGGGAACGACTTGGCCGGGCGGACGTTCGCGTACAGGTCGAAATGGCGGCGCAGGGCCACGTTGATCGAGCTGAAGCCTTCGCCCACGGGGGTGGTCAGCGGGCTCTTCAGGGCCACGCCGTTCTTGCGGATCGAGTCCAGGGTCGCCTGCGGCAGCAGGTCTCCGTGCTTTTCGAGCGCGACCATGCCGGCATCGGCTTCCTCGTAGCTCAGGCCCACTTTCAGGGCTTCGAGCACGTGCAGGGTCGCGTCCATGATCTCCGGGCCGATACCATCGCCGCGGATGACCGTAATCGTCTGGGTCATTTGCTTGGGATTCCGAACAGGGGCGCCATGCGGGCCGGGAGCCGGGATGCAGGCGCGAGGGGGTTCAAGTCCGCCAATTATGCCTGAACCCCCCGTACGGTCCCAAATCGACCATGGTCGGAGGGACGCGCGGGGGCCGCCTTCCTGACGGCTCCCGCATCGGGTTCCGGCGCCCGGGAACGAGCCCGGGCGGGCGGATTCAGCCGTGGTCGTGCGCCACGGGGATGTCGGCGCCGCCGTTCTCCAGCTGGTCGAGGAAATCGACCGCCCGGCGCAGGTGCGGAATCACGATGGAGCCGCCGACCACCAGGCCCACCGAAAACGCCTCGAAGAACTCGTCGCGATTGACCCCGGCGTCCTTGCATTGGGCGACGTGGTAGCTGATGCAGTCATCGCAGCGCAGCACCATCGACGCCACCAGCCCCAGCAGTTCCTTGGTCTTCAGGTCCAGCGCGCCGGGCTGGTAGGTTTGGGTATCCAGGGCGAAGAACCGGCGAACCACCTGGTTGGGCTCGGCCAGGATGCGTTCGTTCATCCGCTGGCGGAACTCGGTGAACTCGCGCACGCGATCCTTGTCGTCCCTACCGCCGCTCACGCATCCACCCCCGCCAGCAACGGCTCGAGCTTGCCTGCGCGGTGCAGGGCCATCATGTCGTCGTAACCGCCGACATGGGTTTCGCCGACGAAAATCTGCGGCACGCTGGTACGGCGCGCGCGCGCAATCATGCGGTCACGTTCCTCGGGATCCAGATCGATGCGGACCTCGTTCCAGCTCCTGCCCTTGCTCTTCAGGAAGTTCTTGGCCGCCACGCAGTAAGGGCAGATCGCGGTGGTGTAGAGGGTGATGGCCGGGCCATCGGTCGCGGTGTCGCTCAAGGAATCCTCCGGGATGGAACCAAATGGTTCGAATGCGGGTCAGGGAAGGTCGGGACTGAGGGCAATATGGGTCGTGGATCGGTCGCTTTCCAGCCGGCGGCATGGAACAGTGCGGCCCGGGGTCCGGTTAACCGCATGTTCACTCGCCCCCGACGGCAAAGCGTCATCCTGCCGCACGCAAGCCTGCCGCCATTGTCCGACAACGGAGTTCCGTTTGCGCCTTTCGCTGCTCTCCACCGCCGTGTTGACCCTGCTCCTGGGCGCCCCGCTTGCCCGGGGACAGGACGTGCGCCTACCGGATATCGGTTCTTCCGCCGGCGAAGTGCTGAGCCCGGCGCGCCAGGCGGAATACGGCGGGATGATGCTGCGCGAACTGCGCAACTACGGCTACTTGCTGGAGGATCCGCTGCTCGACGACTGGCTGCAGAAGGTCGGTACCCGGCTTGGCGCGGAAAGCGACCTGCCGCGCCAGAGCTACACCTTCTTCCTGATGAAGGATCGCCAGATCAATGCGTTCGCGACCCTGGGCGGCTACATCGGCACCAACGCGGGCCTGATCCTGACCGCCGAGCGCGAAGACGAGGTGGCGGCGGTGCTTTCGCACGAAATCGCCCACGTCACCCAGCAGCACGTGCTGCGCGGCGTCGAGCGTGCCGAGCGCGACCAGATTCCGATCCTGCTCGGCATGCTGGGCGCGATCGTGCTGGCGCAGAGCGCCGGCGGCAATTCCAGCGGCGACGCCTCGATGGCCGCGGTCGCCAGCGGCATGGGCCTGATGCAGCAGCGCCAGATCGATTACACCCGTTCCAATGAATCCGAAGCCGATCGGCTGGGCATCCGCACCTTGTCGCGCGCCGGTTACGACGTCGACGCGATGGCGGGTTTCTTCGCCCGCATGGCCCAGGCGACCCGGGCCAACCGCGGTAGCGGCCGCGAGGCCTACCCCGACTATCTGATGACCCACCCGGTCACCACCACCCGCATCAGCGAGGCCAAGCAGCGCGCCGAGCAGATGCGCAAGGACAACCTGACCCTGATCACCCGGGTTCCGGGCGGCGGCGAGCGGGTCGAGCAGTTCGATCCCACGCGTGTGGTTCCGGCGGAGAAGGACAGCGACAACCCGCTGCTGCCGCTGTCGGTGCGCCTGCCCGGGGATCTGTTCACCCGTGGCCCGACCGGCGATTTCGACTGGGCCCGCGAACGCCTGCGGGTACTGAGCGCCACCACCGCCGATGGCGCCGCGCGCGACTACGAGACCATCCGCCGCGAGTCCGGCAAGCCGCTGACCGACGCCCAGCGCTACGGGCTGGCCCTGGCGCACCTGGGCGCCGGGCGCCCGGACGTGGCCCTGGGCGAGCTGGCGCCATTGCTGGCGGACCACCCGGGCAATCTGTGGCTGGAACTGGCGATCGCCGAAGCCGAGTCCCGCGGGGGCCGCACCGCCGCCGCCAACCAGCGGCTGGCGCGCCTGCTGCAGCAGATGCCGAACAACCGCCCGATCGCCCTGACCTTCGCCCGCGTGTTGAACGAACAGGGCGGCGCCGAGGCTGGCAGGCACGCCCAGGCCGTGCTGCGCCCCCTGCTGTCGCGGGCCGGCAACGATCCGGTGTTCCAGCAGGAGTTCGGCCGGGCCAACGAGCTGGCCGGCGACCCGGTGCGGGCCGGCGAAGCCTTCGCCGAGGCCGCGTTCCTGAACGGGCGGCCGGAGCAGGCCCTAATCCAACTGCAGAATCTCAAGAAGCGCGGCGACCTGGACTATTACGCCCGTGCCCGGATCGACGCCCGCATCGCCAACATCACCCCACAGGTTCTGGAACTGCGTCGCCAGGGCGTCCGCGACCCGGATATCGAACGCCGCTAGCGCCGCTCCACGCCGCCAGCGATCCCGGCTGTCATATGACGGGCGCGCGGCATGTCATGTTTCCGTCATAAAATTGTCGTCTACTGGTGCGGTACCCCACAGACGACGGTAAACGCGTGCAGAAGCACATCCTGATCGTTGACGACGAGCCGGCCATCCGCGACATGGTCGCTTTCGCCCTTCGCAAGGGTGATTACGAGCCGGTGCATGCCGGCGACGCCCGTGAAGCCCAGAACGCCATCGCCGATCGGGTCCCGGACCTGATCCTGCTGGACTGGATGCTGCCCGGCACCAGCGGCCTGGAACTGGCGCGCCGCTGGCGCAAGGACGCGATGACCCGCGACGTCCCCATCATCATGCTCACCGCGCGCGGCGAGGAAAATGATCGGGTCGGCGGACTGGAAGCCGGCGTCGACGACTACGTGGTCAAGCCGTTCTCGGCCCGCGAACTGCTGGCGCGGATCCGCGCGGTCATGCGCCGCTCGCGCGAGGACGACGAGGACGGCAGCGTCGGTATCGGTCCGCTGCGCATCGATGGCGCCGCCCACCGGGTGTTCGCCGGCGACACGCCGGTGCCGATCGGCCCGACCGAATACCGCCTGCTGCATTTCTTCATGACCCACCCCGAGCGGGTGTATTCGCGCACGCAGCTGCTGGATCACGTCTGGGGTGGCAGCGTGTACGTGGAGGAGCGCACGGTGGACGTGCATATCCGCCGCCTGCGCAAGACCCTGGAACCGCATGGCCTGGAGAACATGGTGCAGACCGTGCGGGGCTCGGGCTACCGGTTCTCGGCATCGGTCTGAGCACGGGATTCGACAGGGGGATTCGGGATTCGACATCGCCTCCCGCCGTTCCTGCAGACTGTCATAAATAACTGCCTACAATCGGTCCATGCCCCAATACATACGCTCCGCCTGGTTCAAGACGCTCGGTCAACTGGCGGGTGTGCTGGCCCTTGCGGTGGTGATCGGCCTGCTGATCGGCCATGTCTGGCCGGTGGTCACCCTGGCAGCGCTCGGCGTCGTCGCCTGGCACTACTGGCGCCTGCGCAAGGTGCTGGTGCGGCTGACCGCCCGCCAGCGGATGGAACCGGCGCGCGGCAATGGCGTGTGGAACGAATTGGATCGGCTGCTGTTCCGCGGCCACGCCGAGATGCGCGCGCGCAAGCGCCGCCTGCTGGACATGCTGCGCGCCTATCGCGCCGCCGCCGCCGCGCTCCCGGACGCGGTGGTGGTGGTGGAACGCAACAGCCAGCGGGTGCAATGGTTCAACAAGGCCGCCACCACCCTGCTCGGCCTGCAATATCCGACCGACATCGGCGCGGCGATCGGCGATCGCCTGCAACCGCTGCCGATGTCGCACTGGCTGGCCGCCGGCCGCAATGCCGAGCCGATGCTGGACGCCGCGTCGCCGGTGGATCCACAGTTGCGGCTCAACCTGCGCCTGATTCCCTACTCCGACCAGTACTGGCTGCTGGTCGCGCGCGACGTCAGCAAGATGCTGCGGCTGGAACAGATGCGCCGCGATTTCGTCGCCAACGTCTCGCACGAACTGCGCACGCCGCTGACCGTGGTCCACGGTTACCTGGACATGCTGGATCCGCAGGATTTCCCGGAATGGACGCCGATGCTGGCGGAGATGCAGAAGCAGTCCCAGCGCATGACCCAGCTGGTCGAGGATCTGCTGACCCTGTCGCGGCTGGAAGCGCAGGACAGCCTGCCCGACGAGAGCGTGGCGATGGCGCCGATGCTGGCCACCCTGCGCCGGGAAGCCGAAGCGCTGAGCCAAAAGCGCCACGTCGTGGTGGTGGAAGACGACGCGGGCGTGGACCTGTGGGGTTCCAACAAGGAACTGCACAGCGCGTTCTCCAACCTGGTCAGCAACGCGGTCCGCTACACCCCGGCCGGCGGCACCATCACCGTGCGGTTCGCCCGCGAGGGCGACGGCGCCATGCTGAGCGTGCGTGACACCGGCTACGGCATTCCCGCCGCGCACCTGCCGCGCATCACCGAGCGTTTCTACCGGGTGTCCACCAGCCGATCGCGCGAAAGCGGCGGCACCGGCCTGGGCCTGTCGATCGTCAAACACGTGCTGAACCTGCACCAGGCGCGGCTGGACATCCAGAGCGAGGTCGGCCACGGTAGCGTGTTCTCGGTGCATTTCGGCGGCGAGCGCGTGCATCCACGCACTCCGGCGCCTCCCCCTTCCCTGACGCACAGCCAGATCGCATGAACGCCGCCATCGACACGACGCCAGACCAACTGAGCAACGAAGACGCCCTGCGCGATCCCTCGCTCTACCTCAATCGCGAACTGTCGCAGCTGGATTTCAATTTCCGCGTGCTGGCGCAGGCGCTGGATCCGCAGGTGCCGCTGCTGGAGCGACTGCGCTTCCTGTGCATTTCCTGCACCAACCTGGACGAATTTTTCGAAATCCGCGCGGCCACCGTCCGCCATGCGCAGGACTTCGGCCTGCCGCCCGCCGCCGACGGGCTCAGCCCGACGGTCGTGCTCAACCGCATCCACGATCGCGCCGCCGAACTGGTGGACGCGCAGTACAAGTGCTGGAACGAGGTGCTGCGCCCGGCGTTGAACGAAGCCGGCGTGCGGGTGTTCGGCCGCGGCGCATGGAGCGCGCGCCAGACCCGCTGGCTGCGCGCCTACTTCCGCAACGAGATCATGCCGGTGCTGTCGCCGCTGGGCCTGGACCCGGCGCACCCGTTCCCGAAGATCCTCAACAAGTCGCTGAACATCGTGGTGGTGCTGAAGGGCAAGGACGCGTTCGGCCGCGCCGGCCACCTGGCGATCGTGCGCGCGCCGCGTTCGCTGCCACGCATCATCCACCTGCCCTCGCGCGTGTCCGGCGGCGAGAACGACTTCGTGCTGCTGTCCTCGGTGCTGTCGGCGTTCGTGGACGAACTGTTCCCAGGCATGGAGGTCAAGGGTTCCTACCAGTTCCGCGTCACCCGCAATTCCGAGGTGGTGGTCGACGAGGAGGAAGTGGAGAACCTGGCCCTGGCCCTGCGCGATGAACTGGTCGGGCGCGGCTACCGGCCGGCGGTGCGGCTGGAGATCGCCCAGGATTGCCCGAAGCCGATTATCCGCACCCTGCTGCAGAACTTCGCCCTGCCCGACAACGCGGTCTACCTGATCGACGGCCCGGTCAACCTCAACCGGGTGATCCAGGTGTATGACCTCGTCCAGCGCCCGGAACTGAAGTACCCGGTGTTCACTCCGCGCACCCTGCGCGACAGCGACGCGATCTTCGACAAGGTCGATGACGGCGACGTGCTGTTGCACCATCCCTTCGATGCGTTCACCCCGGTGCTGGAACTGCTGAAGCAGGCCGCGGTGGATCCCAACGTGCTGGCGATCAAGCAGACCCTGTACCGCACCGGCAAGGATTCGGCGATTGTCGATGCGCTGGTGCAGGCGGCGCGCAACGGCAAGGACGTCACCGTGGTGGTGGAACTGCGCGCGCGCTTCGACGAGGACGCCAACCTGGGCGTGGCGGATCGGCTGCAGGAAGCCGGCGTGCAGGTGGTGTACGGCGTGGTTGGCTACAAGACCCACGCCAAGATGCTGCTCATCGTGCGCCGCGAGGGCAAGAAGCTGCGCCGCTACGTGCACCTGGGCACCGGCAACTACCACAGCGGCACCGCCCGCGCGTACACGGACCTCGGCCTGATCACCGCCGACGCCGACATCGGCAACGATGTGCACCTGCTGTTCCAGCAACTGTCCGGGCTGGCCCCGTCGACCAAGCTCAAGCGCCTGTTGCAGTCGCCCTTCACCCTGCATGCCGGGCTGATCCGCAAGATCGAACGCGAAGCCAAGCTGGCGCGCGCGGGCAAGCCGGCCCACATCATCGCCAAGATCAACGCGCTCAACGAGCCGCGCCTGATCCGCGCCCTGTACGCGGCCTCGCAGGCCGGCGTGCGCATCGACCTGATCGTGCGCGGCGCCTGCGCGTTGCGCCCCGGCGTGCCGGGGGTGTCGGACAACATCCACGTCCGCTCGATCGTCGGCCGCTTCCTGGAACACAGCCGGGTCTACTGGTTCGGCAACGACGGCCACCCGGAGGTCTACTGCGCCAGCGCCGACTGGCTGGAACGCAACCTGCTGCACCGGGTGGAAACCTGCTTCCCGATCCTGGATCCGGATCTGGCCAGGCGCGTGGTCCGGGAAGGCCTGCAGAACTATCTGGACGACAACCAGAACGCCTGGGCGCTGGACGCCGACGGCACCTACCGCAAGGTGGTCCCGGCCGATGGCGAGACACCGCATTCGGCGCAGGCGACCCTGCTGGCCGGGGTCTGAGCGCGATGCAAGTGCCTGAAATGGCAGGAACCGCGTTGCCAACCCGCGGCTACTGCCTCTAGGCTTTTCCGATGCCGCCCGTCTCCGCCCCCGTGTCGCCGCCGCCTCGTGACGGCGAACAGCTCGCCGCCATCGATCTCGGTTCCAACAGCTTCCACATGATCGTGGCGCGCTACACCCTGGGGCAGGTGCGCGTGGTCGATCGCCTGCGCGAAACCGTGCGCATGGCCGACGGCCTGGATGGCAAGGGCGGCCTGTCGCAATCCGCGCGCGAACGTGCGCTGGACTGCCTGTCGCGGTTCGGCCAGCGCATCCGCGACGTGCCCGCCACCCGGGTGCGCGCGCTGGCGACGAACACCGTCCGCCAGCTGGCCGATCCCCAGGGTTTCCTGGTGCCGGCGGAAGCCGCCCTGGGCAAGCCGATCGAAGTGGTGTCCGGCCGCGAGGAGGCGCGCCTGATCTACCTTGGCGTGGCCCACGCGCAGCCGCCCAAGCCCGGACAGCTGCGCCTGGTCATCGACATCGGTGGCGGTTCCACCGAGTTCATCATCGGCCGCGGCATGGACACGCTGGAGCGCGAAAGCCTGCAGGCCGGCTGCATCGCCAGCACCCGCCGCTTCTTCCCCGGCGGCAAGATTTCCAAGAAGCGCTGGAAGGAGGCCCTCACCGAGATCGCCGCCGAATTCCAGCAGTTCGCCGGCCAGTACCGCGCACTGGGCTGGCAGGAGGCCATCGGCTCCTCGGGCACCAACAAGGCCATTGGCGAGATCTGCGCCGCCATGAAGCTGACCAAGGGTGCGGTCACCGCCGAGGCGCTGCCGCAGGTCCGCGACCGGCTGCTCCAGGCCGAACGCATCGACGCCATCGATCTGCCCGGCCTGTCCAGCGATCGCCGTCCGATCATCGCCGGCGGCGTGCTGGTGCTGGAGGCCGCCTTCGAGGCACTGGGGCTGCAGCGCCTGATCGTCAGCAAGGCGGCGATGCGCGAAGGCATCCTGTACGACATGCTCGGCCGCGGCAGCGACAACGATCCGCGCGATCTGTCGGTGGCTGCACTGACCCAGCGCTACGGCATCGACGAAATCCAGGCCGCGCGGGTGGAAGCCACCGCCCTGCGCCTGTACCAGCAGGTCGCCGAGGCCTGGAAGCTGGACGACGACGACGCCCGCATGCTCGGCTGGGCCGCGCGCCTGCACGAAATCGGCCTGGCCATCGCGCACAGCCAGTACCACACCCATGGCGCCTATGTGCTGGAGAACTCGGACATCGCCGGCTTCTCGCGACAGGAGCAGCAGGTACTGGCGGCGCTGATCCGCACGCATCGCCGCAACATTCCCAAGACTGCCTTCGACGCGCTGCCCGACCGCCTGCTGCTGTCGGCCAAGCGCAAGGCCGCGCTGCTGCGGCTGGCGGTGCTGCTCCACCGCGCGCACGAAGCCGCGCCGATTCCGCGGCTGGAACTGGCCGCCGACGGCGACGACCTGCGGCTGGTGGTGGACCGGCGCTGGATCGAGGCGCGCCCGCTGCTGAAGTCGGACCTGGTCGGCGAACCGGACGACATGCAGGGCCTGGGCATCGCCTTCAAGCCCTTCGTCGCCTGAGCCGTTCCGGGCCATCCGGCCGCCTCCTGCAAACCCGGACCACCCGCGCTAGACTCCGCCCGGGAATCCGTCGAGGCCATGCCGGGCGACGCCGGATCGGACACGGGCCGATCCGGCGATGCTCCGCCCGCCGCGTGATCGCCGGTCGAACGTTTCCCGCCCTTGCCTTCAGGAGGAAGTCATGCGGAACGACGCTCCCTGGAATTCAATCCTGGCCGAAGGCGGTCCCGGCGCGCTGGCCATCGGCCGCAACGTCGATCGCATGCTCGACGCGGTGCGCACGCACCTGGACATGGACGTGGCCTTCATCTCCGAATTCGGCGGCCGCTACCGGACCTTCCGCCACGTGGTCGGCGCGATCGAGCCGATGCCGATCCGCCCCGGCGACACCAGCCCGCTCGACGAAGGCTACTGCCTGCGGGTGGTCGAGGGCCGCATCCCGCAACTGATTCCCGACACCCGCGCGGTGCCCGCCCTGGCGGCGATTCCGGAAACCGCGCAGGTGCCCATCGGCGCGCACATCAGCGTGCCCATCCGCCTGCGCGACGGCCGCGTCTACGGCACGTTCTGCTGCTTCAGCCTGCGTCCACAGTCATCGCTGGGCGATCGCGATCTGCACATGATGCGCGCCTTCGCCGATCTGCTCGCGTACCAGATCGACGGTAGCCTGGAGGCCGTGCGCGAGCACCAGGAGAAGGTCGAACGGATCACCTCGGTGCTGGAAATGGGCCAGCCGAGCATCGTCTACCAGCCGATCTACCACCTGGCCGAGGAACGCATCGTCGGCGTCGAATGCCTGTCCCGCTTCGACACCAATCCGCCGCGCCCGCCGGATCTGTGGTTCAACGAGGCCCGCGAAATCGGGCTGGGCGTGCGCCTGGAACTCAACGCCATCCTCACCGCGCTCGATGGCCTGCGCCACGTGCCCGGGGATTTCTACGTATCGGTCAATGTCTCCCCGCAGACCCTCATCAGCGGCGAGATCGCCGGCTACCTGGACGAGTTGCCGCCGCACCGGCTGGTGCTGGAGATCACCGAGCATGCCTATGTGGAGGACTATGCGGTGCTGCGCGAGCAGCTGGCGCCGCTGCGGCGCCAGGGCGTGCGGGTGGCGGTCGACGACGCCGGCGCGGGCTACGCCAGCATGCGCCACGTGCTGGCCACCAGTCCGGACATCATCAAGCTGGACATGACCCTGACCCGCAGCATCGACAGCGATTCGCCGCGACGCGCCTTGGCGGCCGCACTGATCGCCTTCGCCCGCGAAACCCATAGCGGCATCGTCGCCGAAGGCGTGGAAACCGCCGCCGAACTGGCCGCGTTGCGCGCATTGGGAGTACCCGACGCGCAGGGTTACTTCCTGTCGCGGCCGCTGTCGCTGGCGGCCCTGATCGCCTTGCTGCACCCGCCGGGCAAGCGCGTCCACTGACCGCAGCGGCGGGCGGTCGCGCTCTGGCATGATCCGCTGCCCTGTCCGGAACCGAAGCCATGCGGCGCTACCCGATTCCCCACACCGATCTGCGGGCCTCGCGCATCGCCTATGGCTGCATGCAGTTGAGCCGGGCCTGGGACGACAGCGATCCCACGGCGGATGAGCAGCGACAGGCCGCCCTGTTGATCGAAACCGCGCTGGAACAGGGCATCAACCTGTTCGACCATGCCGACATCTATGCGCGGGGCAAGTCGGAGCGATTGTTCGGCGATTGGCTGGCCGCGGCGCCATCGCGCCGCGACGGCCTGATCCTGCAATCCAAGTGCGGCATCCGCTTCGCCCACGATCCCCATCCGGATTCGCCGGGCCGCTACGATTTCAGCCACGCGCATCTGCTCGCCTCGGTCGAAGGCAGCCTGCGCCGGTTGCGCACCGATTATCTGGATCTGCTCCTGTTGCACCGGCCGGATCCATTGGGGGTGCCGGAGGAAGTCGCCCGCGCGTTCGACGATCTGCACCGCAGCGGCAAGGTCCGGCATTTCGGGGTCAGCAACCACGCCGCCAGCCAGATCGCGCTGTTGCAGGCGCATCTCGACCGGCCGCTGGTGGCGAACCAGATCGAAATCAGCCTGCTGCACCACCATCTGGTCAACGAAGGCGTGATCGCCGCGACCCGCGGCACCGCCTATACCGCCTCGGCCGGCACCCTGGACGAATGCAGGCATCGGGGCCTGTTGGTACAGGCGTGGTCGCCACTGGCCGGTGGCCGCCTGTCCCGGCCTGAAACCGCCGAGCCCGCGCTGCGACCGACCGCCGAAGCGGTGGCGGCGGTGGCCGCGCACCACGGCGTGTCCGCCGAAGCCATCCTGCTGGCCTGGCTGTTGCGCCATCCCGCCGGCGTCCAGCCGGTGATCGGCACCACCCACCCCGAGCGCCTGGCCGCGGCCTGCGCCGCGGATGGCATCGAACTGGACCGCGAGGCGTGGTACGCGTTGTTCACCGCGGCGCGGGGCGGGCCGGTGCCTTGAAAGCGGGGATTGGGGATTGGGGATTGGGGACTATCCGTTTTTGCCTCCCCCTTTGCGGCGCTTCTCACCGCCGGATGGCGGGTCAAAAGGGGGATCGAGGGGGATTCGCTCTTCGATCGAAAGGCAAATCCCCCGTCACCTGCTTTCGCAGGTGCCCGCCCCCTTTTTCAAACGGGGCATGTGCTTCCGGTTCCTGGCGTCCTGGCTTCCAGGACGCATTCTCCGACCCCGGACTCCGCACCCTGTCACGCGAACGCCATGTAACTGCAATGCGGGTTTCATGGCCGGTCTCCACCATGCGCAAAACGTGGAGTCGCGCATGCGGTACGCCATCGTCACCGAAACCTATCCGCCCGAGGTCAACGGCGTCGCCTTGACCGTGCAGGGCCTGGAACAGGGACTGCGCGCGCGCGGGCACCAGGTCTCGCTGGTGCGGCCGCGCCAGGACGGCGATCCGCGCGAACCCGACGGGGTCACCCTGGTGCGCGGCGCGGCGCTGCCGCGCTACCCCGGACTGAAATTCGGCCTGCCGGCGGCACGCCGCCTGGCCAGGCTGTGGAGCGAATCCGCGCCGGACGCGATCTACGTGGCCACGGAAGGCCCGCTGGGGTGGTCGGCACTGCGTGCGGCACGGGGGCTGGGCATTCCGGTCGCGACCGGCTTCCACACCCGCTTCGACGAGTACATGCGCGACTACGGCGCCGCGTTCCTGCAGCAGACCGCGATGCGCTGGATGCGACGCTTCCACAATGGCGCGGGCGCGACCCTGGTGCCGACCCGCGAACTGCAGGACTTCCTGACCTCGCAGGGCTTCGCCCGGGTGGTGCGGCTGGCGCGCGCGGTGGATACCTCGCAGTTCTCGCCCGGACACCGCGATATGGCACTGCGCGCGCAATGGGGGGTCGGCGAAGATACGCCGGTCGCCATCTACGTGGGCCGGATCGCGGCCGAGAAGAACCTGGCGCTGGCGGTGCACGCGTTCCGCGCGCTCCAGCGCGAGCGCCCCGACGCGCGCTTCGTCTGGGTCGGCGACGGTCCGGCGCGCGAGCGGCTGGCGGCGGCCAATCCCGATTTCGTGTTCCGCGGGGTGCAGCGCGGCAATGCACTGGCGCGGCATTTCGCCAGCGGCGACCTGTTCCTGTTCCCCAGCCACAGCGAAACCTTCGGCAACGTCACCCTGGAAGCGATGGCCAGCGGCGTGCCGACCGTGGCCTTCGACTACGGCGCCGCGCGCGAGCACCTGCGCAGCGGCGAGCATGGCTTCGCGGTCCGCGACGACGATGCATTCGTGTCCGCGGTCATTCAGCTGGGCACCGACGATGAGCTGCGCCGACGCCTCGGCGCGGGCGCCTGCGAGGCCGTGCGCCCGCTGCGTCCGGAACAGGTCGCCACCGACTTCGACAACCTGCTGGCCGGTCTGGCCGCGCAAAGGAGGCCGCATGAGAACGTCGCTACCGCGTAACGTGCTGCGAGGCCGCGACACCGGCTGGTGCCTGCGCGCCAACCGCCTGGGAGAATGGCAGGGCGTGCGCCGTTTCTTCGCGGTGATCAGCCGCCTGGGCGATGGCGTGTTCTGGTACGTGCTGATGGGCGCGCTGATCGTGGTGGACGGCCTGGATGGACTGGCCGCCTCGGCGCACCTGGCCGCCACCGGCGTGATCGCGCTGACCCTGTACAAGCTGCTCAAGCGCTGGACCCGGCGTCCGCGCCCGTTCGCCTCGGACGTGCGCATCCGCGCATGGATCGCGCCGCTGGACGAGTTCAGCTTCCCGTCCGGACACACCCTGCATGCGGTGGCCTTCACCATCGTCGCGCTGGCGCACTATCCGATGCTGGCGGCCCTGCTGATTCCGTTCGCCGCCTGCGTGGCGGTTTCGCGGGTGGTGCTGGGCCTGCATTATCCCAGCGACGTGCTGGCCGCCACCGCGATTGGTTCGGCGCTGGCGGGACTGTCGCTGTGGCTGGTGCCGGGCGTGTCATTGTTCGCCTGATCCGCTCGCCACCGCCCAGATAAAAAAGAAGGCCGGATTCCTGCGAATCCGGCCTTCTTCAGTTCACCGGGACCGCGCTCAGTTTTCCAGCAGCGGCTTGCGCGGCAGCTTCTGCTCGCGCATCGCGGCGTGGTAGGCGAACGAGGCCAGGATCGCCGCGGCCTGCTTCAGGTCTTCGGGCGCCGCGTGATCGTAGGTGTCCAGATCGCTGTGGTGGACGTTGCTGAAGTAGTCCAGCCCATCCTGCACGAACTGGAAGCCCGGCAGGCCGACGCGGTCGAACGAGACGTGATCGGTGCTGCCGGTGTTGCGCACGGTCACGATGGTGGCGCCGACATCGTTGAACGGCTTCAGCCAGGCTTCGAAGATCGGCATCGCCGCCTGGTTTTCCTGCGCGTAGATGCCGCGGATCTTCCCGGAGCCGTTGTCCAGGTTGAAGTAGGCCGAGAACTTGTCGTAGTCGCGCTTGCGTTGCAGCGGGCCGGTACGCTCCTGGAAATAGCGCGGCAGCTTCTTCTGTTCCGGATCGGTGGCTTCCGGATAGTCGGCGAAGTGCTTGGCGACATAGGACGCCGAACCGATCAGGCCCTGCTCCTCGCCGCTCCACAACGCCACCCGGATGGTGCGGCGCGGCTTGGCGCCGACCGCCTTGAGGATGCGCATGGCCTCCATCATCACCGCCACGCCGGCGGCATTGTCGGCCGCGCCGGTGCCGGCATGCCAGGAGTCCATGTGCGCGCCGATCATCACGATTTCATCGGCCTTGCCGCTGCCGGGGATCTCGGCAATCGTGTTGTAGCCGGGATCGTTGGTCTCGCTGGTGAATTGCGCATCCACGTTGATGCGCAGGCGCACGTCCTGCTTGCGCTCGATCGCGCGCAGCAACGGGTTGTAGTGCTCCGCCGCCACTGCCAGTTCGGGAATGCCGGCCGGCTCGCCGGCGCGGCGCGAACCGCCGCCGCCGACCCGGATGATGCCGTTGTCCCAGCCACTGATGCTGAGCGCGGCCAGCGCGCCTTCCTCGGTCAGGAAACGGTTGGTCGCCTGCACCAGGTCCTGGCGCTGGCGGTATTCGGCCAGGCGCTTGCCGCGGTCGGCCGGATTGCTGTCCTTGGGCACGCTGAAGGAGAGCAGTTCGGTGAGGCCGGCCTCGTCATAGCGGCGCGAATCCGGCTCGGTGCCGGGCTTGTATTCGCGGGCGTCGCTGAGCAGGACGATCTTGCCTTTCAGCTTGCCCTTGTACTTGTCCAGATCCGCCTTGGTCTTGAGGGTGACGACCACCGCCTCGCCCTCCACCGGGCCTTGCGTGCCGGGCGTCCAGGCCTTGGGCACCGCGCGCAGCGAGGTCACCCGCGGCGCCAGCAGTTCCACGCTCGCGGAGCGGTAGGTCCAGCCGCGGCCGAAGTCGTCGAACGCCTCGTCATGGACGTTGGACAGGCCCCATTCGGTGAACTTGCCGCGCGACCAGGCATTGGCCTGCGCCATGCCCGGCGAGTTGGTCAGGCGCGGTCCGATTTCCTCGGTCAGATGGCCGAAGGTCGCCATCACCTGCGACCGGTGGAATGCCTCCTGGCGGATGCGGTTGACCATGTCCAGGTCCACCGGCTCATTCGCCTGGGCCACTCCGGCCAGGCCCAGGCACAACGCCATCACGCTCTGCTTCAACACGCCCCTGCTCTCCCCGGGTTCGTCCCCGACTGTGCACAAAGGATCGAGTCTGCCCCGGCCAAAGGTCATGGTCCCCCTGCCATCAGTCATGGTTGGCGGGAGAGGAGGCGAGAGCGTGGCTCAGCGGAACGGTTCGCGACGGGCCCGCTGCAATGCGGGAATGCCCTGCCCGGCCCAGTCGCGGTCATTGGCGACCTGCGCCTGCCCGCGGCTGGTCTCCAGCGCGTCGAAATCCAGATCCGCGACCGCCCACGCCTGCGCGCCGGTCGTCCGCGCAAGCACGCCATCGGCGGGGAATCCACGATCCATCGGCGCGAACAGCGCCGCCTCGCCGGTATTGACGTCCAATGCCGGACTCCATTCGGCGATGCCGGCGGTGACCGCCTGGGCGACGAAGAAGCGATTTTCCAGCGCGCGCGCCAGGCACCCGACCTGCACGCGGGTGGCGCCGGCTTCGGTGTCGGTGCAACTGGGCACCACCAGCAGGCGCGCGCCGGCTTCGTATTGCGCACGCACCGGCAGCGGGAATTCGCTGTCGTAGCAGACCGCGATGCCCGCGCGCACGCCTTCGACATCGAACACCTTGAGCGCGTCGCCAGCTTCGATCACGCCGGTCGCCTTCTCGAAACCGGTGAGCTGCAGCTTGTCCTGCCAACCGTGGGTACCCTCGGGCGCGAACCAATAGCTGCGGTTGCGATAGCGTCCCTCACCCGTCGCCAGCAGGAACGAACCCGCCACCACATGCAGCCGCAGTTCACCGGCCAGGCGCGCGAACAGGTTCATCCAGTCCGCGTGCAGCGCCTGGGTCGCGGCGAGCGAAGCATGAAGATCGCCGCGGATGTCCGCGTCGAAGATCGCGGCCAGTTCCAGCGACAGGTATTCGGGCAGCACCGCCAGCTGCGCGCCCTGCGTGGCCGCCTCGCCCAGCAACCGCGCCAGGCGCTCCGCGAACGCAGTGAAATCCGCAGGGGCCTGGATCGGATATTTGGCAACGGCGACCTTCATCGGCCCGCCTCCAGCGGACGCAGCCAGAACGTCAGCGCATGCGGAATTTCGCCCCGGTCGATTTCGTCCCAGTCCAGTCGCATGGTCATGCCGTCCCGGCGCTCGTAGCCACGCTTGTGCCAGAAGGCGTCGTTGCCGCGATGCTCCGCCGGCCGGCGCGGATCGTCCGGGTCCCGATCCACCGCGCAGAACGCGGTCCAGCGGAAACCGCCCAGCGCGCGCGCATGCGCCTCGCGCCGATCGAAGAAGGCATGGCCGATGCCGCGCCCGCGGTACGCCGGCAGCAGCACCGATTCGCCGAAATAGAACACCTCGCGCGGATCGATGTCCGACGCCAGGAAGGGTTGGCGGAACGCCTCGCCGTCGTCCAGCAGCGGCAGTCCGGTGGACGCGCCAATCACGCGATCGCCCTCCAGCGCCAGCACGAACACGCTGCGCGGCGATGCCGCGTAGGCCGCCAGGTAATCGCGCTCGTAGTCGAAATCGCCTTCGTACAGATAGGGCCAGTCGCGGAACACGGCCACGCGCAGGCGTGCCACGTCGGCCAGCCAGGGACCGATGTCCGGTCCCTGCAACACGCGCAGGATGAGGGAGTTTTCCATCCACGCACTTTAGCGCAGCCTTCGCCGGGCCCGGCGACGCTCAGGGCATGCCGTCGTTGCCCGGCCAATCGGGCGGCGGTTCGACGCCGCCGCGTGCCAGCCTGCGCCCCACCGCCACGAGGGCGCCGGCCAACAGGCCGCCCAGCGTGAGCAGGGCGTGCATGAGCATCACCAACAGCACGCCGAAGCCTTCGCCGGGCCCGCCCTGGTGGTCCGGCTGCGCGACCGCATGGCAATGCTGCAACCACAGCAGGGACAACAGCAGTTGGGGCAACAGGAACAGCGCGCCGAACAGGCGCCATGAAATCACCGCCGCCATCACATAGAACAGCGACAGCAGCACGGTCGCGAGCAGCAGCACCGGCATCAGCCCGCATCCTCGACCGCCAGCTCATGGCGATCATCCCAGGCATACACCACCACGCCCGACGCCGGCAGCACCCACAGGCGCGCGTGTCCATCGTGCGAGCAGGCGGTGTAGCGACCCGCCCGCGCGCCCTTCGACGCCGTTCGCCAAGGGCCCCATGCCATCGGAGCGCCATGCCGCGAAAGGCCTTCCCTGGCCTCGGTCGCGTCCTGCAGGAACATCATCGGCCTGGCACGCAGCGCCGCGCGCGTGTCCGCAGCCAGCCGGAACCACAGATCGCCCCGGCGCACGTGCCGCAGCGGCAGCAGCAGGGCCGCCAGTCCGCTCTGGCCGGCGCCTGCCAACCGGCCGGTTCCGTCATGGACGGCAATCACGGCCTCCGTGCGCAGGCAGGCCGGCAACACCCGGCAGGCACGGCGATGCAGGGTCTGCTGATCCAGCATGGCGGGCCTCAACGCAATCCGTTGCCCAGGTCGTACCAGTCCACCTTGCGGGTGACCCACATGATCACCGCCAGGATGCCGAACAGCAGCAGCGTGCCCATCAGCAGCGCGTTGGTCTCCGACAGCAGCAGCATGTACAGCACGCCGTACAGCGCGGTCAGCATCACCGCGAATCCCGCCGCCCGCAGCCAGCTGCGCAATACCCCGGACAGGTAGAAGAACTGCAGCCCGATGCACGCCACCGCCGACACCAGATAGGCCTTCCAGAAGGCGATGTGCTCGGACAGGCTGAGCAGCAGCAGGAAGAAGATCGCCAGCGCCAGACCGACCAGCAGGTACTGCAGCGGATGGATCGGCAGGCGCTTGATCAGTTCGAACAGGGCGAAGCCGACGAAGGTCAGCACGATGAACAGGATGCCATACTTGCTGGCGCGATCGGCCTGCGTATAGATATCCACCGGATCGACCAGGTGGATGTCGGCGCTGTCGATGCGGGTCAGCGCGGGACCTTCCGACGAGGCGTCGATGGCGACCTTGCCGGTCAGCGGCATGCGCCGGGTGAAATCGCCTTCCGCGCTGGCCAGCTGCGCCTGCGCGTTGCTGGCCAGCGAGGAAATCTCCCAGTTGGCGGTGAATCCGCTCGCCTCGACGCTGCGCTGGGTCGGCAGGAAGCGGCCGCCGAACAGCGGATGCGGCCATTGCGAATGGACATCGATGCGGTTGCTGTCGGCGATCGGGCTGATGCCCAGCGACCCGGTGCCGGCCAGGCCGAACTCGAGTTGCACGTCGCTGGCCGGCAACGGCAGGCCATTCCCATTCCCCAGCACCGCGTGGACGCCGCTCATCCGCGCGGACATTGCGCCGGTGCCGCCCTCGAAGGCGAGCGAACGCCCGTCGACCCTGACGGCGGGCGTGCCGACCAGTCCGCGCACGTCGCTCAGGCCCATCACCAGGATGGGCGTGCCATAGGTACGGCCATCCGCCTGTTCCAGCGCCAGCGGCTCGAAGTGGGCGCTCATCCGCGCCGACCACTGGTAGGTCCGCACGTCGTACAGCCCGATACGCCGCAGCGCCGGCTTCATGCCACCGCCCGCCTGCAGGGTCTTCGGCGTCTGCAGCACGTAGCCGCGCACGGTTTCCTGGCGGATCTCCGGCTTGCCTTCCGCGTTGACCACGGTGGCGTTTGTGGTCTTCTGCCAGGGCACCACCCGCAGCGGTCCGATCACCTGTTGCGGACCGGCCATGCTTTCGGCAATCCGCTCCACCGCCTGGGCCTGGTAGCGTTCGCGATCGCTGATCACGCCGCGCACCATCAGCAGGGGAATCATCAACAGCAGCACCAGACCGCCCACGGTCAGGAACCGCAATAACAGCTTCAACGACTTCATGTCTTCGCCCATCCGGCTGTGGAGATGGGCAAAGCCTGATGCCCACCGATGGGCAGGCGCGGAAGCGTGCTTGAAGTCTGTGTGAAGTGGGACGCCCGTGCCTTCTTCCCCTGCAGGAGCGACCTGAGTCGTGACTCGACCCAATGAAGCGTCGCGACTCACGTCGCTCCTGCAAGGATGGAGATCTGATCAGGCCGCGGGCAGGGTCAGGAGGGCTTCGGCGCCGCCGTCGGGGCGGTTGCGCAGGACGATGTCGCCGCCGTGCAGGCGCGCCACTTCGCGCACGAACGGCAGGCCCAGGCCGGAACTGCGCAGCCCGGTGCCGGGCCGGGCCAGCGAATAGAAGCGTTCGAAGATGCGCTCGAGCGCGAAATCGGGAACGCCCGGGCCGCGATCGCGCACGCTCAGCTGGATGCGGTCCTCGACGCCTTCCGCCGCCAACTCCACCTCCGCGCCGTCCGGCGAGAACGCGATGGCGTTGTCGAGCAGGTTGCTGAGCGCCTGGCGCAGCAGGAACGGATCGCCGCTCAGACGCAGCCCGGGCGCCGCGCGCACGCGCAGCGCCAGGCCGCTGGCCCGCATCTCGCCCGCCTCGCGCGCCGCTTCCAGCAGATCGTCCACCGCCAGCGATTGGCGCTTCTGCAGCCAGCCATGCTGTTCGACTTCGGCCAGCGCCAGCAGCTTGTCGATGGTTTCGGTCAGGCGCTGCTCCTGGGTCTGGATGTTGCGGGCGAACCGCTGCCGCTCCGGCTCCGGCAGCGGCTCCTGCAACAGTTCGGCCGCGCCCCGGATTGCCGCCAGCGGGCTCTTCATCTCGTGGGTCAGCGACTGCACGTACTGTTCGACATAGGCCTTGCCTTCCAGCTTGCGCCGCATCGCTTCCAGCGCGCGCCCCAGATCGCCGATTTCATCGCGGCGCGGCTTGGGGGGCGGCACCGGCTCGCCGGCCGCCACCGCCTGGGCATAACGGTTGAGGCGGTTGATGCCACGCACCAGCCACCAGGTGATCAGCACGCCGATCAGGGCCGACAACCCGATCAGCCAGGCGCCGCGGCGCATGATGCTGTGCTGGCTGGCGGTGATGAAGGGATCGATGGTGTGGTTGGGCTGGGCCACGGTGAGCACGCCGATCAGGCGATCGCCATCACGGATGGGCGCGGCCACGTGCATCACCGTGCGCTCCGGATCATCGGCCGATTCCGGGCTGGAGCGGGCACCGTATTGCCCGCGCAGGGTCAGGTGGACGTCGTTCCAGCGCGAGTTGTCGCGGCCGAGGTCACGGCCCTGCGAGTCGTAGACGACGATGCCGCGCGCATCGGTGACCGTCACCCGGTATTCGATGTGGCGCTTGGGGAAACTCCAGATGCGCGCGCGCAGGTCGCGCCCGGCCGCCTCGGCCACCTTGCGGGCGAATTCGCCGTCGCCGATCCGCCCGGCCTTCAGATCGTCGGCGGCCATCACCGCCAGCAGGTTGGCGGTATCGACCAGGGTCGATTCCATTGCTTGGCGCACGCCCGGCTTGACCTCGTTGACGAACACCCGCATCACGAAGAACGCGGCCAGTCCCACGATCAGGAAGAAGGCCAGGAACAGGCGGACGCCCAGGCGCATGCTCAGATCTCGATGGCGTAGCCGAGTCCGCGGTGGGTGCGGATCGGATCCGGATCCGCGCCCGCCGCGCGCAGCTTGCCGCGCAGGGTCTTGACGTGGGTGTCGACGGTGCGATCCATGCTTTCGGCGTCGCTGTCCCAGCCGCGATCCATCAACTGCGTCCGGCTGAGAATGGCGCCGGGGCGCTGCAGCAGCGCGGCCAGCAGCACGTACTCGTAGCGGGTCAGATCCAGCGGCCGGTCGCGGTAGTGGACACGATGCCCATCACGATCGATGGCGAAGTCGCCCTGGCGGATCCAGCCCGCCTCCGGCGCCGCGGCATGCGCGCGCCGCAGCCGGGCACGCACCCGCGCGACCAGTTCACGCGGCGAGAAAGGCTTGGCGACGTAGTCGTCGGCACCCAGTTCCAGTCCCAGCACGCGATCGATCTCGTCGTTGCGCGCGGTCAGGAAGATCACCGGCACGTCGCTGAAGCCGCGCAGTTCCCGGCAGACGTCGAAACCGCTGGCGTCGGGCAGGCCGACATCCAGCACCACCACGTCCACCCCGCCGGCGCGCACGCGCGGCGCGACCTCGCGGGCCAGTTGGCAGTGTTCGGCGTCCATGCCTTCGCTGCGCAGTGCGTACAGCACGGTGTCGGCGATGGCGGGTTCGTCTTCGGCGATCAGGATCAAGGGCATGCGGCACAGGATAGTCGTCCCCCGCACGCGCCGCCACGCGACCCGCCTCAGCCTGTCGCCATCCGGGCCGGGGTGGCGCCGGCGCCTTCGGCCATTTCCGCGATCAGGCGCGGCACCAGCCTGTCCAGTTCGCGCTCGGCCGCCGCCAGCGAACCGGCCAGGCGCGCGTCGGCGAATTCGTCGTACTCCACCGCGATGCGGTCCACCCGGTCGATGCCCAGGTAGGCCAGCGGCACGGCGATGCCGTCCTCGACATGGTTCAGGTGCGCCAAGCGTCCGCCCGGGTCGTAACCGGCATCGCCGCGCGCGCCCAGCAGTACCAGCCGCCGCCCCTGTCCGGCCAGCATCGGCCAGTAAGGCTCCCCCGCCCGGCTGCGATCGAAGCCGAACGTGCGCCCGACCCGCACCACGTTGTCGATCCACGCCTTGAGCTGCGCCGGCATGCCGAAGTTGTACATGGGCGCGGCGATCACGACCAACTCGCTGGCAATCAGTTCGTCCACGAGGGTATCGCTCTCGCGCAAGGTCTCGCGCATCCGCGGGTCGCGCCGCTCCGGCCGGGTAAACGCCGCGCGCACCCAGTCGCCGCTGACCGGTGCGGGCGGATGCAGGCCCACGTCACGGTGCACCACCCGATCGTGCGGGCGCAGTGCCTGCCAGCGGCGGAGGAACCCGGCGCTGAGACGGCGGGTGTGCGAGCCATGCGCCTGCTGGTCCGAGCGGCCCGGGCGGGCACTGGAATCGATGCACAGGATGTTCATTTAAACTCATCTTGGACAGCGCACCGGGACAGGTGCATGCCGCGCATTTTCCCGGGACGTTTGTCCCGAAAAAAACGATATTTGCGAATCCATACAGATGAGTGAAATTCATCCTATTACCCGGCTGCCGTCGTTGAACGCGCTACGGGTGTTCGAAGCGGCCGCGCGGCATCTGAGCTTCAGGCGGGCGGCGGAGGAACTGGCGCTCACCCCCACCGCCGTCAGCCACCAGATCCGCCTGCTGGAAGATCGCCTCGGCCTGCCGCTGTTCACCCGCCAGGCCCGGCGGGTGGCCCTCACCGAGGCCGGCCAGCGGCTGTACCCGGTGTTGCGCGACAGCTTCGACAGCATCGGCCAGGTCCTGGCATCGCTGCGCACGCCCTCGCCGCGGCTCGCGGTCACGGTGTCGGCCACGCGCGGCTTCGCGGCGCAATGGCTGCTGCCACGGCTGCCGGCGTTCGCCGCTGCGCACCCGGACATCGATCTGCACCTGCACGCCTCCGACGCGCCGGTGGATCTGCTCCAGGGCCAGGCTGATCTGGCCCTGCGCTATGGCCGGACACCGCCGCCGGGCCTGTACGCAGACATCCTGCTTCGATGCCGTTTCGCGCCGGTCTGCAGTCCGCGCCTGAAGCTGCGCGATCCGGCACGCTTGCCTTCGTTCCCGCGCCTGCGCTTTGAATGGCGGCAGCGCGATCGCGCCACGCCCGATTGGCCGCTGTGGTTGCGCAAGGCCGGACTGGCGGCGGGCGATGCGCCGGAGCGGATGTTCTCCGACGAGTCGCACGCGATCGTCGCGGCGATCTCCGGCCAGGGCGTGCTGCTGGCGAACCTCGCGCTGGTGGCCGGCGAACTGCGCGCCGGTACCCTGATGCAACCTTTCGGGCCGGTGCTGGAAGGCCATCCGATCCGGCTGTTGTGGGCGCCACGCCACGCGGGCAACCAGACGGTGATGCGCGTGCGCGCCTGGCTGCGCGAACAGGCCGGCGAGCCTCTGGATGCCGGTACTGGCGCCGACGCTTTGCCGGCGATCGCTTGAATCCCGGCATACTCCACCGATGAACTACCGCCACGCCTTCCACGCCGGCAACCATGCCGATGTCCTCAAGCACGTCCTGCTGCTGGCCCTGCTGGACGCCCTGAAGCGCAAGGACACGCCGTTCTTCGTGCTGGACACGCATGCCGGCCGCGGCCGCTACCTGCTGGGCGGCGGCGAGAGCCGCAAGACCGCCGAGGCCGATGGCGGCATCGTCCGGCTGTTCGACGCGGCGCGCCTGCCGGCCCCGGTGGAGGCCTACCTGCGCGCGGTGCAGGCGGACAACCCGGTCGGCGCGCTGGTGGCCTACCCGGGTTCGCCGCTGCTGGCGGCACAGGCGATGCGTGCGCAGGACCGGCTCGCCGCCTGCGAACTCCAGCCCGAGGAGGCCACCGAGCTCAAGGCGCTGTTCGCCCATGACGCGCGGGTGGCGGTGCATGCCCGCGACGGCTACGCGGCGATGCACGCCCTGTTGCCGCCGCGCATCGGCGACACCCGCTTCGCGCGTGGACTGGTGCTCATCGATCCCCCGTACGAGGCGCAGGACGCGGAGTACCCGCAAATCCTCGACGCCCTGCGCGACGGCCTGCAGCGCTGGCCGAACGCGACCTACGCGGTGTGGTATCCGATCAAGCAGCGCCGCAGCCTGCAGCCGTTCTTCCGCAAGGCCGCCGCATTGCCGGCCAAGGCGGCGCTGGTGGCCGAACTGCAGATCCGTCCGGACGATTCACCGCTGCGGCTCAACGGCAGCGGCATGCTGGTGATCAATCCGCCCTGGCAGTTCGATGCCGCGATCGCGCCGGTGCTGCCGGCCCTGCAGGCGGCGCTCGGCGAAGCGGGCGCGAGCACCCGGCTGGAATGGATCCGGCGGGAGCGCTAGCCGGCACGCGCCCGGACCTGCCGGGCCCTCGCCAACGCCCTGATCCCGCGTCGCCGCGCGGGGCCTGTGCGAGAATCGCCGCTCCCTTCCCCGCAGGTCCCTCCATGGCCGGATCCAGCCTGTTCGCCCTCATCGACGACATCGCCAGCCTGCTGGACGACGTCTCGGCGATGACCAAGATCGCCACCAAGAAGACCGCCGGCGTGCTCGGCGACGATCTGGCCCTCAATGCGCAGCAGGTGTCCGGCATCAAGGCCGATCGCGAACTGCCGGTGGTGTGGGCGGTGGCCAAGGGCTCGCTGGTCAACAAGGCGATCCTGGTGCCGGCCGCGCTCGCCATCAGCGCGCTGGAAACCTGGCTGCACGGGCGCGGGGTGAACATCCCCCTGATCACCCCACTGCTGATGCTGGGCGGCGCCTTCCTCTGCTACGAGGGCGTGGAGAAGCTGGCGCACAAGTTCCTGCACGGCAAGCAGGAAGGCGACCAGGAGCATGCCGAACGCCTGCGCGCGGTCCAGGACGAACAGGTCGACATGGTCGCGTTCGAAAAGCAGCGCATCCGCGGCGCGGTCCGCACCGACTTCATCCTGTCGGCCGAAATCATCGTCATCTCGCTGGGCACGCTGGCCGGGCGCACCTTCACCGAACAACTGCTCACCCTGGTGGCCATCGCGCTGATCATGACCGTGGGCGTGTATGGCCTGGTCGGCGGCATCGTCAAGCTCGACGACGCCGGCATGGCGCTGAACCGCGATGGCCGCGAGGGCGGCTGGCCGCGCTTCAAGCGCGCGCTCGGCCGCGGCATCCTGCACAGCGCGCCGTACCTGATGAAATTCCTGTCCATCGCCGGCACCGCCGCGATGTTCCTGGTCGGCGGCGGCATCCTGGTGCACGGCATCGCCGCCCTGCACCACTTCATCGAGCCTTATACGAACGGGGCGCTCGGCGGACTGCTGTCGATGCTGTTCAACGCCGGGGTCGGCATCGTCGCCGGTGCCGTGATCCTGGCGGTGACGACCCTGCTGGGACGCCTGCGCGGCAAACGCCACGCTGCCTGAACCGCTGTTCAGGCAGCTCGCCGGATCGGCGGATTTCATGCGAGCATGATCACATGACCGCGCCGAAACGACTGCCGCCCTGGCATGAACACTTCCGCCTGCCCAGCGGGCGCGAGCTGCTGATTCGCCCGATCCGCCCCGAGGACGCCGGCCCCATCCAGGGCGCTTTCACCTTGCTTGGACCGGACGAGATCCGCCAGCGGTTCCTGTACGCGCTGCGTGAGCTGACCCCGGAGATGGCCCAGCGCCTGAGCCAGCCCGATCCGCAGACCGAGTTCGCCCTGGTCGCCGCCGAGTCGCTGCCGCCGGGCGAGGCCCTGGTCGGCGCGGTGGCGCGGGCGTCGGTGGTCAACCGCACCCGCGAGGCCGAGTTCGCCATCCTGGTCAGCCATTTCATCGCCGGCCAGGGACTGGGCCGCCACCTGATGCGCCGACTGGTGAAGTGGGCGCGTTCGAAGAAGCTGGACCGCCTGTACGGCGACGTCCTCGACAGCAACCTGCCGATGCTGCAACTGGCGCAGTCACTGGGCTTCAAGCAGGTCCGCGAGGCCGACGCCTCGCCCGGCCTGGTGCGGGTGGTGCTGGACCTCAACGAAGGCCCCTGATCGGGCCGCTTTCCGACCGGCGGACGGCCGTCCGCCATCGGCATCGCCGTCATCATGACTGTCTGGGGAGGCCTGCGGCAGGTGCTGTCGCGCGTGATCGGAGGGCGCCCCGATGGGCATCGACGAAACCCGGCTCAACACCTTCCTCGGCAAGGCGGTCGAGGACCTTGGCGCGGCCATCAGCGCCACCCTGATCCTGGCCGGTGATCGGCTGGGCCTGTACAAGGCGCTGTCGGAAGGCCCGCTCACCCCCACCGCGCTGGCCGAACGGACCGGCACCCACGAGCGCTACCTGCGCGAATGGCTGGCCAACCAGGCCGCCGGCGGCTATGTCGCCTACGACCCCGCCAGCGGCGAGTACCGCCTGGAGCCCGAACAGGCGCTATGCCTGGCCGATCCGGCCAGCCCGGTCGATCTGCCCGGTGCCTACTACATCATCGAGGCCGTGTTCCACGCGCTGGACCGCACCGTGGACAACTTCCGCACCGGCGCGGGGCTGGAATGGGGCGATCACCATGCCTGCCTGTTCCATGGCACCGAGCGCTTCTTCCGCGCCGGCTACAACGCGCATCTGCTCGGCGAATGGCTACCGGCGCTGGACGGCGCGATGGCCAAGCTCACCGCCGGCGCGCAGGTCGCGGACGTCGGTTGCGGCCACGGCGCGAGCACGCTGCTGATGGCGCGCGCCTACCCCGCTTCGCGTTTCATCGGCTACGACTACCACCCCGAATCGATCCGGGTCGCCGGCGAACGCGCGCGCGAAGCCGGGCTCGACAATGCCCGCTTCGAAGTGGCCGACGCCACCGGCTACGCCGAACGCGACTTCGACCTGATCGCCTTCTTCGACTGCCTGCACGACATGGCCGATCCCGTCGGCGCCGCCCGGCATGCGCGCCAGGCGCTGAAGCCGGACGGACATTGCCTGCTGGTGGAGCCGTTCGCCGGCGACAACGTCGAGGACAACCTCAATCCGGTCGGCCGGGTGTACTACGGCGCGTCCTCGCAGATCTGCGTGCCGGTGTCGCTGGCCCGCCACGGTCCGGCGCTGGGCGCGCAGGCCGGCGAGGCGCGCCTGCGCGCGGTGATGGAAGCCGGTGGCTTCGGCCGCTTCCGGCGCGCGGCGCAGACTCCGTTCAACCTGGTGTTCGAAGCACGCCCCTGAACCACGGGAGACGCCCATGCCCCGCTATGTGATCGAACGCGACATTCCCGGTGCCGGCCAACTGGCGGCCGACGAGCTGAAAGCCATCTCGCGCCGTTCCTGCCAGGTGCTGGAAGGACTGGGACCGCAGGTGCAATGGCTGCAGAGTTATGTCACCGCCGACAAGGTGTACTGCGTGTACCTGGCGCCGAACGAAGACCTGATCCGCGAGCACGCGCGGCAGGGCGGCTTCCCGGCCGATCGCATCGCCGAAGTCCGCGCGGTGATCGACCCCGTCACCGCCGAATGAGCACGCATGACCCGCTTGCCGCCGGCATTTAGCCGGGCGGCAGGCCTGGCGCGGTAGACTGGCGGTCCTTTGCGCTGGTGGCCGATGACGCCTCCGGCGCTGCCGCTGTTTTGTGCGCCGATGACTTCCATCAAGAATTCCGCTTCCTCCCATCCCGTTCCTCCCCTTCCCGGCGGTACCCAGGCCCGCGCCTGGTGGCGCGTGCCGGCCTCGCCATCGGCGTTGGCCTGGTTCCTGATGCGCGCCGCGCTGGCCCACGACGGCCCGGTGGTGGCGATCGCGCGCGACAACCACAACGCCCACCAGCTGGAAGCCGATCTGCGCACGCTGCTGGGCGAACAGGGCCGGCCGGACCTGCCGGTGCTGCCGTTCCCGGACTGGGAAACCCTGCCCTACGACCGCTTCAGCCCGCATCCGGACATCGTCTCCCAACGCCTGGCCGCGCTGCACCGTTTGCCCACGCTGAAGCGCGGCATCGTGGTGGTGCCGGTGCAGACCCTGATGCAACGGTTGCCGCCGTTGCGGCACGTGGTCGGCGGCAGCTTCGACTACCGGGTCGGCCAGGTGCTGGATTTCGACGCGGAGAAGCGGCGCCTGGAAACCGCCAGCTACCGGCACGTGCCACAGGTGCTGGACCCGGGTGATTTCGCCGTCCGCGGCGGCCTGCTCGATGTGTATCCGATGGGCGCGGACGCGCCGCTGCGCATCGAACTGCTGGACGACACCATCGATTCGATCCGCGAGTTCGACCCGGAAAGCCAGCGCTCGCTGGAAAAGACCGACGCCGTGCAGCTGCTACCCGGCCGCGAGGTGCCGCTGGACGATGCCTCGCTGGCGCGGGCGATGAACCTGCTGCGCGAACGCTTCGACGTGGATACCCGCCGCAGCGCGCTGTACCAGGACCTGAAGTCCGGGCTGGCGCCGGCCGGGGTGGAGTACTACCTGCCACTGTTCTTCGAACAGACCGCCACCCTGTTCGACTATCTGGGCGATCGCGCACTGCCGCTGCTGGCCGACGGCGCGAGCGCCGCGGCCGATGCGTTCTGGGCGCAGACCCGCAACCGCTACGAACAGCGGCGTCACGATATCGAACGGCCGCTGCTGCCGCCGGAGGAGCTGTACCTGCCGCCGGACACCCTGCGCGAGCGCCTGAACCAATCGCCGCGCATCGAGGTCTGTGGCCCGGATCATCCGCGCCACGCCGACGCCGCGCCGCTGGGCGATCAGCCGGCGCCCACCCTGCCGTTGGCGCAGAAGGATCAGGTGCCCGGCCTGGCGTTGCGCTCGTTCCTGGATCACTACCCCGGACGCGTGCTGATCGCCGCCGATTCGGCCGGTCGCCGCGAAGCCCTGCTGGAAGTGCTGCAATCGGCGGAGTTGAAACCCGCGGTGCTGCACGATCTGCCCGCCTTCCTCGCCGATGGCCCCCGCTTCGGCATCGCGGTGGCGCCGCTGGAAGACGGGTTCGCACTGGACGCGCCGGCGATCGCGGTGCTCACCGAGCGCCAGCTGTTCCCCGAGCGCGCCACCCAGCCCTATCGCCGCAAGCGCACCGGGCGCGAACCGGACAGCATCATCCGCGACCTCGGCGAGCTCAGCGAAGGCGCGCCGATCGTCCACGAGGATCACGGCGTCGGCCGCTACCGGGGCCTGGTGGTGCTGGAAGCCGGCGGCCTGCCCGGCGAATACCTGGAAATCGAATATGCCAAGGGCGATCGGCTGTACGTACCGGTCGCGCAGCTGCACCTGATCAGCCGCTACTCCGGTGCTTCGGTGGAAACCGCGCCGCTGCACTCGCTCGGTGGCGAGGCCTGGACCAAGGCCAAGAAGAAGGCCGCCGAGAAGGTCCGCGACGTCGCCGCCGAACTGCTGGAAATCCAGGCGCGCCGGCAGGCCCGCGCCGGTCTGGCGCTGCCGGTGGATCGGGCGATGTACGAGCCGTTCGCCGCCGCCTTCCCGTTCGAGGAAACCCCGGATCAGCACGCCGCCATCGAGGCGGTGCTGCGCGATCTGGGCAGCAGCCAGCCGATGGATCGGGTGGTCTGCGGCGACGTCGGCTTCGGCAAGACCGAAGTGGCGGTGCGCGCCGCGTTCGCCGCCGCCAGCGCCGGCAAGCAGGTGGCGGTGCTGGTGCCGACCACGCTGCTGGCCGAACAGCACTACCGCAACTTCCGCGATCGTTTCGCCGACTGGCCGCTGCGGGTGGAAGTGCTGTCGCGCTTCAAGACCGCCAAGGAGATCAAGGCCGAGCTGGAGAAACTGGCCGAAGGCAAGCTGGACGTGATCGTCGGCACCCACCGGCTGCTGCAGCCGGACGTGAAGTTCAAGGACCTGGGCCTGGTCATCGTCGACGAGGAGCAGCGCTTCGGCGTGCGCCAGAAGGAAGCGCTGAAGGCGCTGCGCGCCAACGTCCACCTGCTGACCCTCACCGCCACGCCGATTCCGCGCACGCTCAACATGGCGATGGCAGGCCTGCGCGATCTGTCGATCATCGCCACCCCGCCGGCCAACCGCATGGCGGTGCAGACCTTCATCACCCCGTGGGACGGCACCCTGCTGCGCGAGGCGTTCCAGCGCGAACTCTCGCGCGGCGGCCAGGTGTATTTCCTCCACAACGACGTCGAAACCATCGGCCGCATGCAGCGCGAACTGCAGGAACTGGTGCCGGAAGCGCGCATCGGCGTCGCCCATGGGCAGATGCCCGAGCGCGAGTTGGAACAGGTGATGCTGGGCTTCCAGAAACAGCGCTTCAACGTACTGCTGTGCACGACGATCATTGAATCGGGCATCGACATCCCGAACGCCAACACCATCGTCATCCACCGCGCCGATCGCTTCGGCCTGGCCCAGTTGCACCAGTTGCGCGGCCGCGTCGGCCGCTCGCACCATCGCAGCTACGCCTACCTGGTGGTGCCGGACAAGCGCAGCATGACCGCCGACGCCGAGCGCCGGCTGGACGCGATCGCGGCGATGGACGAACTCGGCGCCGGTTTCCTGCTCGCCACCCACGATCTGGAAATCCGCGGCGCCGGCGAACTGCTGGGCGAGGACCAGAGCGGGCAGATGGCCGAAATCGGCTTCAGCCTGTACACCGAACTGCTGGAACGCGCGGTGCGCTCGATCCGCCAGGGCAAGCTGCCGGACGCGGATCTGGGCCAGGAGGCGCGTGGCGCCGAGGTGGAACTGCACGTGCCGGCGCTGATTCCCGACGACTACCTGCCCGACGTGCATACCCGCCTGACCCTGTACAAGCGCATCAGCAGCGCGCGCGATCGCGACGAGTTGCGTGACCTGCAGGTGGAGATGGTCGATCGCTTCGGCCTGCTGCCGGACCCGGTCAAGTACCTGTTCGCCACCGCCGAACTGAAGCTCGACGCCACCGCGCTGGGCATCCGCAAGCTGGACCTGGGCGAAGCCGGCGGCCGCATCGTGTTCGAGGCCAGGCCGAACATCGATCCGATGGCGGTCATCCAGTTGATCCAGAAGCAGCCCAGGCTCTATGCGATGGACGGCCCCGACAAGCTGCGGGTGAAAGCGCCGCTGCCCGAGGCCGCGGGCCGTTTCAATGCGGCGAAGGGGTTGCTGACCACGCTGCAGGCATCCTGACCATCGCAATGCCCCGTAGGAGCGACATGAGTCGCGACCGCTTTTCAGATCATGGATTGAAACGGTCGCGACTCACGTCGCTCCTACCGCTGGAACCCTTACAACTGCGATTCAATCGGCAGCCACTCCAGCACCTTGACCGTGCCGCGACGCCACAGGCCCACGCCCGGCTCGTGGTCCCACACCCGTGGCGGGGTCACCGAACCATCGTCCCAGCGCAGTTCGCCGTCGGCCAGCCGCAGCCGGTAGCTGTGCGCGGGCGCGGCCTTGTCGCGGTAGCGCCGGGCCAGTTCGGCGGCGGTGCCGGCATCCTCGAAGAACACGCCCATCTCGGTGTTGAGGCTGACCGAGCGCGGATCCAGGTTGAACGAGCCGACGAACCCCGAGGTGTCGTCGACGACGAATGCCTTGGTATGCAGGCTGGCGCCGCTGGAGCCGAACAGGCTGCTGTCCTCGGGTGCGCCGCGCGGCATCAATTCGTGCAACTGCACGCCTTCGCGCAACAGGGGCACCCGGTACGGTGCATAACCGCTGTGCACGGCGGTCACGTCGGTGGCCGCCAGCGAATTGGTCAGCACGCCGACTTCGACGCCGCGCCGGCGCAGTCCACGCAGCCAGTCCACGCCATCGCGCCCAGGCACGAAATACGGCGAAATCAGCCAGACCCGCTCGCGCGCGCGGGAAATGGCCGGTACCAGCTGGTGGATCAACCAACCGTCGCTGCCGTCACCTGCGCCCTTGGCCGGCGGATCCGACTGGACCCGCGTCACCTCGGGCCAGTGCAGCGGCATCTGCCCCTCGACGAAGGCGCGCACGCCGGGAGCGCGCTCCACCCGCTTCAGGTAGGGCGCCGCGCGGCGCGATCGCTGCGCCTTGTCCACCTCCGCGCGCAGTTCGGCCAGCGCGTTCCGGTCCTCGCGTGCCAGCGCGCGCAGCGGAATCACCGAACCGCTGTTCCAGAAGGCATCGAAGATCGCCTCGGTCTGCTGCACCGCCGGCCCCAGCAGGGCGGCATCGAGATCGAGGAAATTGGTGTCGGTGGCGGCGTCGAAATATTCGTCGCCGATGTTGCGCCCGCCCACCACCGCGATGCGGCCATCGGCAATCCAGGCCTTGTTGTGCATGCGCCGGTTCAGGCTGACGCCACGCAGCAGCATCTCCATGCCGCGGCCGAGGAAACCGGCGCGGTTGCGCGATGGGTTGAACATCCGCACTTCGATGTTCGGATGCTGGTCCAGCGCCACCAGCAGGGAGTCGCGGCCATGCGCATTCATGTCGTCCAGCAGCAGGCGCACGCGCACGCCGCGGTCGGCCGCCCGCAGCAGTTCCCGATCCAGCAGTTGCCCGGTCAGGTCGTCGTGCCAGATGTAGTACTGCAGATCCAGGCTGCGCCCGGCTGCCTGCGCGGTCAGCGCGCGGATCGCGAAAGCGTCCAGGTTGTCGGACACCAGGCCCAGGCCACTGCGCCGCGGGTGGGCGTCGGTCAACGGACCGATCGCGCGATCCAGCGCGGTGGCATCCGCGGCAATCGCCAGTGCGTGCGAGGGCGGCCCCTGCACGCGCGCGGCGAAACGGCCGTAGCTGTAGAGCGAGACCAGGCTGGCGATGACCAGCGTCAGCAGGATCAGGCCCAGCAGGCGGAACTTGCGTGCCATACGTGTTTTCCGTGGAGGCAGGGCCCGATTCTAGCCGGCGGGCCGTGCGGCCCGGTGAGGATGCCTGCGGTATCCTGCGCCGTCTTCCGGAGGCCACCCCGATGCAATCGATGACCCGCCTGTCCTTCCTCCTGCTCGCCGCGGTGATCCTGCTGGCCGGCTGCGCGACGCCGCGCGCGGGCCAGGACGCGGAGGCATTGACCTTCGTGGTGGTGAGGCATGCCGAGAAGGCGACCGACGATCCCGAGGATCCCCGCCTGACCGAAACCGGCCGGCAACGCGCGCAGCGGCTGGCCGGCTTGCTGGCCGACGCGCCGGTGGTCGCGGTCTATGCCACCGAGTTCAGGCGCACCCGCGAAACCGGCCAGCCCACCGCGGACGCCCATCATGTTGCGGTCTCGGCGTATTTCTCGCGCGGCCCTGCCACCGAGAGCGCCGCACGCTGGCGCCGCGATCATGATCACGGCACCGTGGTGATCGTCGGCCACAGCAATACCGTGCCGGATCTGGTGGCTGCCTTGTCCGGACAGGCCGCCGCGCCGATGCCGGAAACCGAATACGACCGCGTGACCCGCATCCGTTTCGACGCCAATGGCCGCGCCCACGTGGACGTCAGCCGCTACTGAACGCGTATCCGCTCGTGCACATGTCCGTCCGGCAGGTTCGGCTAACCTGACCCGATGAATGAGTCCACATCGGTGTTCGGCGCCTGGGACGGCAGCGTCCGGGGTGCGCGCCAGCTGCAGGCGGAACTGGCCCGGCAGGTCCGGCTCCAGGATGATTTCGACCCGCCGCGCCACCTGGCCGGTTTCGATGTCGGCTTCGAGGACGAGGGCCGGATCACCCGCGCGGCGGTCGTGCTGCTGGATGCTCGGGAGATGACGCCGCTGGAAACCCACGTCGCCCGCGTGCCGACCTCGATGCCCTACGTGCCCGGCCTGCTCAGCTTCCGCGAACTGCCCGCCCTGCTGGCCGCGCTGGCGCTGTTGCGGCAGGCGCCGGATCTGGTGATGGTCGACGGCCAGGGCATCGCCCATCCGCGCCGGCTGGGCATCGCCGCACATTTCGGCGTGGCCACCGGCTTGCCCAGCATCGGCGTGGCGAAGAAACCGCTATGCGGCCGTTTCGATGCGCCCGGCGAGCAACCCGGGGATCGCACCCCGCTGATCGACAAGGGCCAGCAGATCGGCTGGGCACTGCGCAGCAAGGCGCGCTGCCTGCCCCTGATCGTCTCGCCCGGACACCGGGTCTCGATGGCCGGTGCCATCGACTGGACCCTGCACTGCCTGCGCGGCTATCGCCTGCCCGAACCCACCCGCCTGGCCGATCGGCTCGCCTCGCGGCGCGGCGAGGTTCGTTGACCTCAGCGCGCCTCGCGACAATTCCCCTGCTCGCAGATGATCACCAGCTTCTTGTTGCCCCAGCAGGAAGCCGTATACAGGTTTCGTCCCACCTCGTTGCCGAGCAACTGGAATCCCGTCGCGCAGTTGCGTGCCTGTGCCATCGCCCTGGCGGCCGGCGTCGGGTCGCCCGTATAGGGAAATCCGCTCTCCGGGACATCCCCGGACGTGCTGGCGGTCGGCTCCTTCGTCGCCGCCGGCCGCTCCGGTTGCTCATCGAGCACCGCCGAGGGCGCCGCCATGTCGACGGAAACATTCGCCGGTTGGGCTGGCCGGGCCGCCACCGTCGATGCGCCGTTCCGGTAGTCAGCAAACAGCTCGTCGATGACGGGATTCATCTTGGTTTCCACTCCCTGCCACTTGGTCAGCGAGAACCCGCCCTTGCCACGCAGATGATATTGCGCCGACGCAAGCTGGCGTCCATTGCGTTCGATGCGCAGTTCGGCATGGGAGAGATAGGTGCCGAGATCCCAGGATCGCAGCGCCGTATAGGTGAGGACGAATTCGCAATGCACCGGCTTCTGTCCCTCGTACATTTCCGAGGAAAGTCCATTGCGCTCAATCCCGTCACGCAGCACCTCGACGAATCCGGGTACGGTTACGCGCGGATTGTCCTGGATGCACAGGTGCCGCATCCCGGTGGCAGGATCGGCACGCTTGACCTGTACGGACGTGCAGCCGGACAACACGATGCAGGCAACCGCCAGCATGCCAGGCAGGTTCTTTCCCTTCATTGCTCACTCCCCGAGTGGTGGTTCCTTCCAAGCCGACGGTCCCCCGCCGCCGGTGTGCCAGCATAGGTCGGTACGGGCCACATGGGAACAGGATCATCCATGCCGCATGACGAACCGTTGCAACAACGTCCCGCTCCATCCCGCGGGTCTGTGCCATGCTGCGCGCAGCCACCCGGAGGACGCCATGACCACCATCATTTCCCCTCGTACCCATGACCTGGGCGGATTCCAGGTCCGCCGCGCGGTGCCGAGCCTGCAGGCGCGCAGCGTCGGTCCGTTCGTGTTCGTCGATCACATGGGACCGGCGACCTTCGACGAGGGCCGTGGCGTGGACGTGCGTCCGCATCCGCACATCGGCCTGGCCACGGTGACCTTCCTGTGGAGCGGCGCGATCAACCACAAGGACACGCTGGGCTCGGAGCAGGTCATCCTGCCCGGCGACGTCAACTGGATGACCGCCGGCCGCGGCATCGCCCATTCCGAGCGGACGCCCGCCGACGTGCGCGCGCATCCGCACCCGCTGCATGGCATGCAGACCTGGGTGGCGCTGCCGAAGGCGTACGAGGAAGTCGCGCCGGAGTTCCACCACCACAAGGCCGACACCCTGCCCCAGCGGCGCCATGACGGCACCTGGCTGCGGGTGATCGCCGGCCGCGCCTATGGTGAAGAGTCGCCGGTGCGGGTGTTCGCCGACACCTTCAACGTGGCGCTGGATCTGGAGCCGGACGCCGAGCACGCGATCGGCGGCGGTCACGTGGAGCGTGCGCTGTACATCCTGGAAGGCGATGCGCAACTCGACGGCGCCGACATTCCCGACAAGCACCTGGTGCTGCTGGATCCCGGCACCCGCCCGGTGCTGCGCGCGAAAACCCCGGTGAGGGCCCTGCTGCTGGGGGGCGAACCGCTGGATGCGCACCGGCACATGTGGTGGAACTTCGTCTCCAGTTCCAAGGAGCGGATCGAGCAGGCCAAGGACGATTGGCGCGAAGGGCGGTTCGGCCGGATCGCGGGCGAGACCGAGTTCATTCCCTTGCCCGATCATTAATCAAGAGTGATGGTTGTCACACTTTTTTGAGTCACTCAAGGCATACTTGTGCCGCACCCGGGCAATTCTCGCCCCGCGTGCGGCCCGTCGGACGACGGTTCCATCCATTCCTTGGGGGATTACAGATGAGTCTTGGAAAGAAACTCGCGGCGGAGTTCCTGGGTACTTTCTGGCTGGTGCTGGGCGGCTGCGGCAGCGCGGTGCTGGCGGCCAAGTTCGGCGGTGACGCCAATCCATTGGGTATCGGCTTTCTCGGCGTGGCCCTGGCCTTCGGCCTGACCGTGCTGACCGGCGCCTACGCGTTCGGCCACATTTCCGGTGGTCATTTCAATCCGGCGGTGAGTTTCGGCCTGTGGGCCGGCGGGCGTTTCTCCATCAAGGAACTGGTGCCCTATATCGTCGCCCAGGTGCTGGGCGGTGCCGCGGCGGGCTTCATCCTGTTGCAGATCGCCAGTGGCGCCAGCGGTTTCGCCATCGATCCCAACGCGGCCGGCGCGTTCGCCAGCAATGGCTACGGGGCGATGTCGCCGGGTGGCTATTCGGTGGCGGCGGCGTTCCTGGCCGAAGTCGTGCTGACCGCGTTCTTCCTGATCGTCATCATGGGTTCCACCCATGGCCGCGCGCCGGCCGGGTTCGCGCCGATCGCGATTGGCCTGGCGCTCACCCTGATCCACCTGATCAGCATCCCGGTGACCAACACGTCGGTGAATCCGGCCCGCTCCACCGCCGTGGCGCTGTTCGCCGGCCCGACCGCGCTCAGCCAGCTGTGGCTGTTCTGGCTGGCGCCGATCCTCGGCGGCCTGCTGGGCGGCGTGATCTACAAGGCGATTGGCAAGGATTGACCTCGCCGCGTGCGTTCGCGAAAAAGCCGGGCATTGCCCGGCTTTTTTGTTCCTGCCGCTTCCCCGTAGGAGCGACGTCAGTCGCGACCGTATCGGTGGATGTCCAAGGGCCAATGAGGCGTCGTACCGGTCGCGGATGGTCGCGACTCACGTCGCTCCTACAAAGGGGGTACGGATGGTTCAGAACCGCCCTTCCTGGAAATCGACGAAGGCCTGGATGATTTCCTGCTTGCTGTTCATCACGAAGGGGCCGTGCCGCACCACCGGTTCGCGCAGCGGACGACCGGCGACCAGAATCGCGCGGACCGGCTGCTGGCCGGCGCGCAGGCTCAGGCCGCTGCCGCCGCCGAGCACGGCCAGTTCATGGGTCTCCAGCGCGCGGGCGTCCTCCCCTTCGCCGACGATCAGCGCACCCTCGAAGGCATAGATGAAGGCGTTGTGGCCTTCCGGCAGCACGTAGTCCCACGCCTTGCCCGCATCCAGCGCGATGTCAAGGTAGACCGGATCGGTGGCCGGTTGGGAAATCGGGCCGGTTACCTCACCGACCTGGCCGGCGATCACCTTGATGCCCACGCCCACCGCGGGCGAGGCGACGGGAATGCGTTCCGGGGCGAATTCCTGGTATTTGGGCTCGGTCATCTTGTCGCGCGCCGGCAGGTTCACCCACAGCTGGAAGCCGCGCATGCGCCCGGATTCCTGCTCCGGCATTTCCGAATGCACCAGGCCGCGACCGGCGGTCATCCACTGCACCGAACCCGGTGTCAGCAGGCCTTCGTTGCCGTGGTTGTCCCGATGGCGCATGCGGCCGTCGAGCATGTAGGTGACGGTCTCGAAGCCACGATGCGGATGCTCGGGGAAACCGGCGATGTAGTCCTCGGCGCGATCGGTGCCGAACTCGTCCAGCAGCAGGAACGGATCCAGATCCGGCAGGTCCGGGCCGCCGATCACGCGGGTCAGCTTGACGCCGGCGCCGTCGGACGTGGCGCGGCCACGCACCTTGCGGATGACGCGGGCGGGTTGGATATCGACGGGTGTGTTCATGGCAACCTCCTGGGCAATGCCCGGAAGATGGCAGCGCGGCGCCGCTTTCGGAATGGCGGCGCCCGTAACCATCTGTTCCAGCCATGGCTCCATGGGAACCACGGCCGGCGGATACCCGCGCCCGGACTCAGGCGATGTAGACCGACTTGATGTTCATGAACTCGTGGATGCCATGTTCGGCCAGCTCGCGGCCGAAGCCCGAACGTTTGGTGCCGCCGAACGGCAGGCGCACGTCGCTGCGCACGATCGCGTTGACGAACGCGGCACCCACCTGCAACTGCCGGGCGACCCGATCACCGCGCTCGGGATTGCCGCTCCATACACTGCCGCCCAGGCCGAAACTGGTGTCGTTGGCGACCCGGATCGCCTCGGCCTCGTCGCGCACGCGCAGGATGCTGGCCACCGGACCGAACAGCTCCTCGCTGTAGGCCGGCATGCCGGGCGCGACGTTGTCCAGGATCGACGCCGGATAACCCGCGTGCGAAGCGTCCGGTTCGCAGCCCAGCAGCGGCCGCGCGCCCCGGACGACGCTGGCCTGCACCTGCCGGTGCAGTTCGTCGCGCAGATCCCGCCGCGCCATGGGCGCCAGCGTGGTCGCATCGTCCGCGGGGTCGCCGAGCTTCAATCCGGCGGCCGCCTCGGCGAAGCGCTGCACGAACCGGTCGGCGATCGCCTCGACCACGATGAAACGCTTGGCGGCGATGCAGGTCTGTCCCGCGTTGCCATAGCGCGAGGCGATCGCGCCGGCCACGGCCTTGTCCAGGTCCGCATCCTCCAGCACCACGAAGGCGTCGCTGCCACCCAGTTCCATCACGCACTTCTTGAGCTGCTGGCCGGCGTTGCCGGCCACCGAACGGCCGGCGCGTTCGCTGCCGGTGAGGGTGACCGCGGCGATGCGCGGATCCCGGATGACCCCGGCGGCCTGGTCGTTGTCGATATGCAGCACGCCGAACACCCCGGCCGGAATCCCGGCGTCGCGCAGCACCTCGGCGATGACGTCGGCGCAACGCGGCACGTTGGCGGCATGCTTGAGCACGGCGACGTTGCCGGCCATCAGCGCCGGCGCGAGGAAGCGGAACACCTGCCAGATCGGGAAGTTCCAGGGCATCACCGCGAACACGCAGCCAATCGGCTCGTAGCGCACGTAGCTGCGGCGGCCGTCGGTGGCGATCGGTTCGTCCTTCAGGTAGTCGCCGGCGTGGTCGGCGTAGTACTCGCAGGCGCCGGCGCATTTGTCCACTTCGGCCAGGGCTTCCCGGCGCAGCTTGCCCATCTCGGCGGTCATAATCCGCTGGATGTCGTCGCGGCGCGCGCGCAGGCCGGCGCCCACCCGCCGCAGCAGTTCGCCGCGCTCGCCCAGCGGACGCGCGGACCAGGCGCGGAACGCCGGCTGCGAGGCCGCCAGCACGGACTCGACCGCGGCGGCGTCCATCAGGGTCTGGGAATGTTCGACCTGGCCGGTCGCGGGATTGACGGTATCTACTTTCATGGCGATCTCGTGATGCGCGTGCAGGCGTCCATTCTGGCGCCCGCCGCGTTAGCGCCGGGTGGGCCCGGTCAGCCGTTCTCCTGCAGCGCCAGCTGCATGTCGCGCTGGCGGCGCTTTTCCTCGCGGTACATCAGCCACCAGCCGACCAGCGCGGCCAGCGAGACGATCGCGATCATCAGCGTGGCCAGGGCGTTGATCTTCGGACTCAGGCCCAGCCGCACCGAGGAGAACACCTTCATCGGCAACGTGGTCGAACTGGGGCCGGCGACGAAACTGGCGATCACCACGTCGTCCAGCGACAGGGTGAAGGCCAGCAGCCAGCCGGACACCAGCGCCGGCATGATGATCGGCAGGGTGATCAGGAAGAACACCTTCAGCCGGTTGGCGCCCAGGTCCATCGCCGCCTCTTCCAGCGACTTGTCCAGTTCCGACAGGCGCGAGGAAATGACCACGGTGACGAACGAGACGGTCAGGGTGACGTGGGCAATCCAGATCGCGATCACGCCCTTGGACGGCAGGCCCAGCAGTTGGCCCATCGAGACCAGCATCAGCAGGATCGACAGGCCGATGATCACTTCCGGCATCACCAGCGGCGCAGTGATCAGCGCGCCGAACACGGTCTTGCCATGGAACCGGCGCATCCGGGTCATCACCAGTGCCGCCAGCGTGCCCAGCACCACCGCCGCGCTGGCGGTCCAGAACGCGATCTTCAGGCTGATCCAGGCCGCTTCCAGCATCTGCGCGTCGCGGAACAGTTCGCCGTACCACTTCACCGAGAAACCGGACCATACCGTGGCCAGGCGCGACTCGTTGAACGAGTACACCATCAGGATCAGGATCGGCAGGTACAGGAAGGCGAAGCCGAAACCCAGCACCAGCCAGGTCAGGCTGCGTTGGCGCAGGCGGCTCATGTCAGCCTCCCTTCCAGCTCGCGCTGCTGCACCCGGTTGAAGATCAGGATCGGTATCATCAACAGGATCAGCATGACGATCGCCACCGCCGACGCCGCCGGCCAGTCGCGGTTGTTGAAGAACTCGTTCCACAGCACCCGGCCGATCATCAGCGTGTCCGGTCCGCCGAGCAGTTCGGGAATCACGAACTCGCCCACCGCCGGGATCATCACCAGCATGCAGCCGGCGATGATGCCCGCGCGCGATAGTGGCAGGGTGATGGTGAAGAACGCCTTCCACGGCTTGGCGCCCAGGTCGTAGGCCGCCTCCAGCAGGCGCTGGTCGTGCTTGACCAGGTTGGTGTAGAGCGGCAGCACCATGAACGGCAGGTAGGCGTAGACGATGCCGATGTAGGCCGCCATCGGGGTGTACAGGATCTGCAGCGGCTCGCCGATGACGCCCAGCTTCATCAGCAGGTTGTTGAGCAGGCCGTTGTTCTTGAGGATGCCGATCCAGGCGTAGATGCGGATCAGGAACGAAGTCCAGGACGGCAGCACCACCAGCATCATTGCGATGTTGCGGGTGGATGGCGGCAAGCGCGCGATCACGTAGGCGATGGGATAGCCGATCAGCAGCGCGAAGAAGGTGGAGATGGCCGCGATCTGGATCGAGCTCAGGTAGGCCTGCACGTACTGGGAATCGGTGAACAGCGCCGCGTAGTTGCCCAGGTTGAGCTTGAGCGTCAGCGCCTCGTCCACGTACTCCAGGATCGGCGTGTACGGCGGCATCGCGATGGCGAGCTTGGAGAACGAAATCTTCAGCACGATCAGGAACGGGATCGCGAAGAACAGCAGCAGCCAGAGATAGGGAACCGAGATCACCGCCCAACGCGGACCCGGCGTGGCTTTCCTGAGCAGGTCCCGGAGCTTCATGAGGTCAGCACCACGCCGTCGTTGTCGCCCCACCACACCCAGACCTCGTCGTTCCAGGTCAGGCCTTCGCTGGCCCAGCGCTGCACGTTGGCGAAGTTGGCCATGAACTTGTAACCGCCGGGCAGGCGCACGTGGTAGACCGAATGGCTGCCGAAGTACGCGATGTCCTCGATCACGCCCTTGGCCTTGTTGTACTCCTGCGCCGGCTCCTCCTTGCCGATGCCGAGTTTCTCAGGGCGCACCGCGAACGAGACTTCCTGGCCCTCGAAGCCGGAGATGCCGTGGCCCACGTAGACCGCCACCGGCAGCTGCGGGCTGCGGATGGTGACGTAGTCCGATTCGTCCTCCTCGATCACGCCATCGATCAGGTTGACCGAGCCGATGAACTCGGCGGCGAAGCGGCTGGTCGGTTGTTCGTAGATTTCGTCCGGCGTGCCGACCTGGCGGATCCAGCCCTGGTCCATCAGGGCGATGCGGGTGGCCATGGTCATGGCCTCTTCCTGGTCGTGGGTGACCATCACGCAGGTCACGCCGGATTTTTCGATGATGTTGACCAGTTCCAACTGCATCTGCGAGCGCAGCTTCTTGTCCAGCGCGCCCATCGGTTCGTCCAGCAGCAGCAGTTTCGGCCCCTTGGCCAGCGAACGCGCCAGCGCCACGCGCTGCTGCTGCCCGCCGGACAACTGGTGCGGCTTGCGCTTGGCCAGCTTGCCCAGTTGCACCAGCGCCAGCATCTCCTCCACCCGCTTCCCGATCGCGTCCCTGGACAGGCCGTCCTGCTTCAGGCCGAAGGCGATGTTCTGCTCCACGGTCATGTGCGGGAACAGCGCGTAGGACTGGAACATCATGTTGAGCGGCCGCTCGTAGGGCGGCAGGTCGTTCAGCAGTTGCCCGTCCAGGTAGATCTTGCCGGCGGTGGGTTTCTCGAAGCCGGCCAGGCAGCGCAGCAAGGTGGACTTGCCGCTGCCCGAGCCGCCCAGCAGGGCGAAGATCTCACCCTTGCGGATGGTCAGGTTGGTGTCGTCCACGGCGACGAAACCGTCGAACTCCTTGCGCACGTCGACGATGCGCAGGTAAGCATCGGCGCCGGCCTTGGCATTGGTGGCGTTCGTGGTGTCCTTGCCGTTGCCGGGAGGTGGGTTGTCAGCCGCCATCGGGTTCCCCTGTGCGGCGCCGCGCGGGCGGCGCCTGGCTTCTTTGGAAAATGGTGTGGAGGCGATCCGGAGCGGGCGCCGGCGCCCGCCCCTTCGCGCGGATTACTTGCCGGTCTTCAGTTCCGTCCAGATCCGGGTGTACTGGCGATCCACTTCCGGCGGCAGGATGGCGAAGGTGAACAGCTTGGCCTCGACTTCCGGCGGCGGATACACGGTCGGATCGTCGACGATGGCCTTGTCCATCAGCGCCTTGGCCTTGGGAATGGCGTTGGGGTAATGGATGAAGTTGGAATTGTTGGCCATCACCTGCGGATCCAGCAGGTAATTGATGAAGGCATAGGCGTTGTCGACGTGCTTGGCGTCCTTGGGAATGGCCAGCATGTCGAACCACTGCGGCGCGCCCTCCTTCGGGATCGCATAGGCGATCTTGACCCCGTTGCCGGCTTCCTCGGCGCGATCGCGCGCCTGGATGATGTCGCCGGACCAACCCACCACCAGGCAGGTGTCGCCATTGGCCATCGCGTCGATGTACTGCGAGGAATGGAAGTTGGTGATGTAGGGGCGCACCGACTTCAGCAGCGCCGCCGCCTTCTCGATGACCTTGGGGTCGAAGCTGTTGGGATCCTCGCCCAGGTAGTTCAGCGCCATCGGGATGACCTCCGACGGGGTATCCAGCAGTGTCACGCCGCAGTCCTTCAGCTTGGACACGTTCTCCGGCTTGAACACGATGTCCAGGCTGCTGGCGATGTCGGTGTTGCCGAACGCGGCCTTGACCTTGTCGATGTTGTAGCCGATGCCGGTGGTGCCCCACATGTACGGGATGGCGTACCGGTTGCCCGGGTCCTGCCGCTCGATGCGTTTCATCAGGTCCGGATCGAGGTTGGCGTAGTTGGGAATCTTGCTCTTGTCCAGCGGCATGAACACGCCGGCCTGGATCTGCCGGCCGAGGAAGTTCAGGGTCGGCACCACGATGTCGTAACCGCTGGAACCGGCCAGCAATTTGGTCTCGACCACTTCGTTGCTGTCGAACACATCGTAGGTGACCTTGATCCCGCTCTGCTTCTCGAAGTTCGGGATGGTGTCCTCGGCGATGTAGTCCGACCAGTTGTAGACGTTCACTTCCTTGGCCCCGTCGGCCTTGGCGGCGCCGGCCGCGCCCTTGTCGGTATCGGACTTGCCCCCGCAGGCGGCCAGGGTGGTACAGAGGAGGACAGCGGTGACCAGGATTCGCAGTTTCATCAAGCTCTCTCCAGAGTTGCGCCAGGCATGGCAGTGATGAGTGGTGCGTTCTTGCATCTCGATTGCAGGCATCCCGGAGGCGTGCCCTGTTCCCGGCCGGGACCTGGGTCCCGGCCTCCCCCCCAAAGACCAGGGCCGCGCGTGGCGGCCCTGCTCCGGTTACTTGCCCGTCTTCAACTCCGTCCAGATCCGGGTGTACTGGCGGTCCACTTCCGGCGGCAGCACCGCGAAGGTGAACAGTTTGGCGTCGACCTCCGCCGGCGGATAGATGGTCGGATCGTTGGCGATCGACGGTTCGACCTGCGGCCGGGAAGCCGGCACCGCGTTCGGATAGGTCACGAAATTGGTGTTCGCCGCCGCCACCTTCGGATCCAGCATGTTGTTGATGAAGGCATAGGCGTTCTCGACGTGCTTGGCGTCCTTGGGGATGGCCATCATGTCGAACCACTGCGGCGCGCCTTCCTTCGGAATCGAATAGCCGATGTGCACGCCGTTGTCCGCCTCGTCGGCGCGGTCACGCGCCTGGATGACGTCACCCGACCAGCCCACCACCAGGCACACGTCGCCGTTGGCCAGATCGTTGATGTAGGACGAGGAATGGAAGTTGCGGATGTACGGGCGGATGCCCTTGAGCAGTGCGGCGGCCTTGTCGATGACCTTGGGATCGAAGCTGTGCGGGTCCTCGCCCAGGTAGTTCAGCGCGATCGGGATCAGTTCCGACGGGGTGTCCAGCACGGTCACGCCGCAGTCCTTGAGCTTGGACAGGTTTTCCGGCTTGAACACCAGGTCCCAGCTGCCGGTGACGTCGGTGTTGCCGAACGCGGCCTTGACCTTGTCGACGTTGTAGCCGATGCCGCTGGTACCCCACAGGTACGGCACCGCGTACTGATTGCCCGGATCCTGCAGGGCGATGCGCTCCAGCAGCTTGGGGTCGACGTTCTTGAGGTTCGGGATCTTCGACTTGTCCAGCGGCAGGAACACGCCGGCCTGGATCTGCCGGCCGAGGAAGCTCAGCGAAGGCACCACCACGTCGTAGCCGCTGGAGCCGGCCAGCAGCTTGGTCTCGACCATCTCGTCACTGTCGAAGACGTCGTAGGTGACCTTGATCCCGGTCTGCTTCTCGAAGTTCGGGATGGTGTCCTCGGCGATGTAGTCCGACCAGTTGTAGACGTTGACGACCTTCTCGTCGGCCGCCTTGGCCGCTTTCTTTTCCTCGGCGCCCCCACAGGCCGCCAGGGCACCGGTCACGGCCAGCGCAATCGTCAATGCTCGGAACTTCATGGGGCTTCTCCTGGAAGCAGAAAGGTGATGGCGGACATGATACGCCCCGTCGCCAGCCTGGGAACCCGTTCGTCGCCCGTCTCCGCCACCGTCAGCGGCCCAGCGCCTGGGCGGTATCGTCCAGCGCCTTCCAGGCCTTGTCGAACAACTCGTCGACCTGTTCGCGGGTGATCACCAACGGTGGCGATAGCAGCATCGCGTCCCAGGTGGCGCGCAGGATCAGGCCGCGCTTGAGGGCGAAGTCGCGGCACATCACCCCGACCGACCCGCGATCCGGGAAGAAGCCGCGTTGCCCCTTGTCCGGCACCAGTTCCAGTGCGCCGACCAGGCCGGCGATGCGTGCCTGCCCGACCAGCCGGTGCTCGCCCAGTTCGGCCCAGCGCTGGGCCAGATAGGGCGCGATTTCGGTCCTGGCGCGTTCGACGATCTTCTCTTCCTGCAGGATGCGGATGTTCTCCAGCGCCACCGCCGCGCACACCGGATGACCGGAATAGGTGGCGCCATGGGCCAGCTCGCCGCCCTGCGCTTTCAGCACGTTCGCCACCCGGTCGTTGAACATCGCCGCGCCGAGCGGGATGTAGCCGGAGGTGATGCCCTTGGCGACCGGCATGATGTCCGGCTGGAAACCGAAGTACTGCGAACCGAACCATTCGCCGGTGCGGCCGAAGCCGCAGATGACCTCGTCGGCGACCAGCAGCACGTCGTACTTGCGGCAGATGCGCTCGATCTCCGGCCAGTAGGTGCGCGGCGGGATGTACACGCCGATCGCGCCCATGATCGGTTCGCCGATGAAGGCCGCCACCCGCTCCGGCCCCAGTTCCAGGATCTTGTCCTCCAGCCGGCGCGCCGCGACCAGGCCGTACTCGTCCTCGGACAGATCGCCGCCATCGGCGAACCAGAACGGCGGATCGATGTGGTGGATGTCCGGAATCGGCAGGCCGCCCTGCTTGTGCATGCCCTTCATGCCGCCCAGGCTGGCGCCGGCCATGGTGGTGCCGTGATAGCCATCGTGGCGGCCGATGAAGATGTTCTTGCGCGGCTGGTCCTGCACCGCCCAGAAGTGCCGCACCAGCCGCAGGATGGTGTCGTTGGCCTCGGAACCGGAATTGACGAAGAAGGAATGGTTGATGTCGCCCGGCGCCAGTTCGGCCAGCTTGGCCGCCAGTGCGATGGTCGGTTCGGTGGTGCACTGGAAGAAGCTGTTGTAGTACGCCAACTGCGTCATCTGCTTCGACGCCGCTTCGCCCAGTTCCCTGCGGCCATAGCCGATGTTGACGCACCACAGGCCGGCGAAGGCGTCGAGCAGTTGGTTGCCCTCGGCGTCCCAGACGTAGCAGCCTTCGCCGCGGGTGAGGATGCGGGTGCCTTTCTTCGCCAGGGCGGCGTTGTCGTTGAAGGGGTGCAGATGGTGCTGGGCGTCGAGCTTCTGGAGGGCGGGGATGTCGAGGTGTTCCATGGGGACTCCGGGATGACCTGCTTGATGACTGTCTTCGTTCGACCTGAGGCGCTCAGGACGCTTGCGCGTGATGTCGTCGTCGGTGCCCACCGATGGTGCGCTCGCCGCGAGGCCCTACTTTCTTTGCTTGTGCAAAGAAAGTAGGCAAAGAAACACACCCCTGGCGGCGTGCCCTGCGCGCTGCGCGCGCAGGGTCCGCAATCGGTCCGGGAATTTCCGGAAGGGGCATCCTGCCCCTGCCGGAAACGGCGCACATCCTTGTGCGCCGCCCTGCGGGTTTTACCCGACCCGCTTGCCACGCCTTAACGGGGGCCCGAAAAGCCAAGGCAAGAGCAGGGCAACAGCAACAGCGGAGTATTGAAGACCGGTGTGCTTCTAGTGTTTTGGTTTTGGTTTTGGTTTTGGTTTTGGCTCTTGCTCCTCGGGCCCCATCCGCAGCGGTGGCGACGGTGGGTAAACCCGAAGGGCGCCGCGCAGGACGCGCGGCGTTTTGGGTCGGCACAGGGATGTGCCGTCCCAAAATTCCCACCGGCGACACGGACCACAACGGCGCAGCCGTTGGGGCGCGAGGACCGGGGTGTGCTTTCTTTGGTTCCTTTCTTTGCACAAGCAAAGAAAGGGACGCCCCGCGGCGAGCGCACCATGGCGGGCAGCCGCAAGACACCACGCGCGCCAGCGCCCGGCTGTCCATCCCACGATGGCCCCAAAGAACTCGCACCATGAACACTCAGACGTTCAACAACAGGAATTCCCGCTCCCAGGAACTGATCACCCGGAAGAAGGTCTCGTACTCCTTGCGCTTCACCGACACATAGGCCCGCACGAACCGCGGCCCCAGCATCTCCTGCAACGGCTTGCACGCCTCCAGCCCGTCCAGCGCCTCGCCCAGCGAGCGCGGCAGGTCGTAACCGATTTCCTTGGCGCTGCCGGAGGTCGGCGCGGTCGGCTTGAGCTTCTCGCGGATACCGAGCAGGCCGCAGGCCAGGGTGGCCGCCATCGCCAGGTAGGGATTGGCGTCGGAACCGGCGAAGCGGCTTTCCACCCGCATGTTCTCCGGCGTGTCCATCGGCACGCGCAGGCCGCAGGTGCGGTTGTCGTAGCCCCACTGCACGTTGCTCGGCGAGACCTCGCCGAACATCAGCCGGCGGTAGGAATTGACGTTGGGGGCGAAGAACGCCATCGCCATCGGCACGTACTTCTGCAGGCCCGCCAGGTAGTGGCCGAACACCGGGCTGAACTTGCCGGGATCCTTGCCGGTGAAGACGTTGTGGCCCTTCTTCGCGTCCACCACGCTCTGGTGGATGTGCATGGCGCTGCCGGGCTCGTTCTCCATCGGCTTGGCCAGGAAGGTCGCGTAGACGCCATGGCGCATCGCCGCCTCGCGCATGGTGCGCTTGAACAGGAACACCTGGTCGGCCAGCGCCATCGCCCCGGCATGGGTGAAATTGACTTCCAGCTGGGCCGCGCCGGACTCGTGGATCAACGTGTCCACGTCCAGCTCCATCGCCTCGCAGTAGTCGTACATCAGGTCGAGGACCGGATCGAACTCGTTGACCGCGTCGATCGAATACGACTGGCGCGCGGTTTCCGGGCGCCCGGAACGGCCGGCCGGCGGCAACAGCGGGAAGTCCGGGTCGGTGTTCTTCTGCACCAGGAAGAACTCCAGTTCCGGCGCGACCACCGGGCGCAACCCGGCCTTTTCGTATTCGGCCAGCACCCGCCGCAGCACGTTGCGCGGGGCCAGTTCGTGCGGCTGGCCGGCCTTGGTGTAGCAGTCGTGGATGATCTGCGCGGTCGGATCGGCGGCCCACGGCACCATCCGCACCGTGTCCGGATCCGGGCGCAGCATCATGTCCGAATCCGACGGCGAGGTGAGCTCGTAGTAGTCGTCCGGATAGTCGCCGGTGACGGTGGTGGCGAAGATGCCTTCCGGCAGGCGGGTGCCGTAATCGTGCGAGAACTTGTCGGCGGGAATGATCTTGCCGCGCGCATTGCCGGTGATGTCCGGCACCAGGCATTCGACCTCGGTGATGCGGCGTTCCTTCAGCCAGCGCCGCAGCGCGCTTTCTTCGGCCTGCTGGGGCGTGGTCTGTTTTCGGGTGTTTTTTTTCTGGCTCATGGGAAGACGGTTCGGAAAAGGGAACGGGAAGGACGCGAATGCTTCACGCCGCGCGGGGCGGCGGGCGTTCGCGCGCGCGCCGTTCGGCGCGTTCCCGGCAGGCGGCTCCGAACGCCTGGAAGATCGACAGGTAGAACGGGTTCTCGGTGACCCGCCACTCCGGATGCCACTGCACGCCGAGCAGGAAGCCCGGGCCGTCATGACGGAAGGCTTCGATCAGGCCGTCCGGCGCGGTGGCCTCGACGATCAGGCCGCGCCCGAGCTGGCGCACGCCCTGCCCGTGCAGAGAATTGACCCGCACCCGCTGCGTGCCGGCCCAGCGCGCCAGCAGGCCGTCCGGCGCCAGCGCGATGTCATGCGCAGGGCCGTACTGGACCTCCAGCGGGTCGTCCGCGCGTTCGCGGTGATCCATGAAACCGGGCTGCTCGTGCACCTTCTGGTACAGGCTGCCGCCCAGCGCCACGTTGACCTCCTGGAAGCCGCGGCAGATCGCCAGCAGCGGTACGCCCATGTCCATCGCCAGCGGAATCAGGGCCAGGTTGGTGGCGTCGCGGCGCGGGTCCAGCAGGTTGCCCTCGTAGCTGGATTCGTCGCTGTAGTGATGCGGTTCGATGTTGCTGACCGAGCCGGTCAGCAGGATGCCGTCCACGCCGCGCAGGAATTCGCGCAACGGCAGCGCCGGATCCAGGGTGGGCAGCAGCACCGGCATCGCGCCGGCGCCATCGACCACCGCGCGGATGTACTTCTCCCCGACCGCGAGGAAGGGATGCGCGCCGATTTGCTTGTGATCGGTCGGCAGGCCGACCAGCGGCTGGCTGGTCATGCAGGGGGCTCGGGATGGCTTGGACCCACCTTAGCCCGGCCGTTTTATTTTTACAACACGGGCCACGAATCGGCGTCCACACGCCCCTGATTGGTGCGCAGCAGCACCGGTTTCGGGCGTTTTTCGCGCGCAAGCCCCGACGCGTCGTTGAGTATTCTTGACAACACGGTTCCTCTGCTAAGCTGCCTCCGGCCTTCCGGAGCGCCTGCATGCACCTCCCTTCCCATCTCGAATCGCCTGACGTCGCGGGCCTTTCCGCCGACGACGCGGCGACCCTGCGCGACCTCGGCGAATGCGAACTGGTCGACCTCATCCTGCCCGACATGAACGGGCTGCTGCGCGGCAAGCGCATCACCGGCGACGCGCTGGAGAAGGTCTATGCCGATGGGGTGTGCCTGCCGATGTCGCTGATCGCCACCGACATCACCGGCAACACGGTGGAGGAAACCGGACTGGGCTACGACATCGGCGACGAGGACCGGGTGTGCCGGCCGGTGCCGGGTTCATTGCGAGCGGTGCCGTGGGCGCCGCGGCCGATGGCGCAGTTGCTGCTGGCGATGGAGGATGCGGCCGGCGGTCTGTTCGAGGCAAACCCGCGCGAGGTGCTGCGGCGGGTACTGGCGCGCTATGCCGCGCGCGGGCTGAAGCCGGTGGTGGCGGTGGAACTGGAGTTCTACCTGTTCGACCAGCGCCCGGACGCCGACGGCCGTCCGATGGCCGCGCGCAATCCCGCCACCGGCGCGCGCAACCGCAGCACGCAGGTCTACTACATGGAAGACCTCAACGACTATCGCGGCTTCACCGACGCGGTCGCCGCGGCCTGCCGCGCCCAGCGCATCCCCGCCGACACCGCGGTGGCCGAATACGCGCCCGGCCAGTTCGAGATCAACCTCAAGCATCGCGACGACGCCCTGCTGGCCTGCGACGACGCGATCTACCTCAAGCGCGCGATCAAGGCGATCGCCCAGCAGCAGGGCACCCTGGCCAGCTTCATGGCCAAGCCGCTGGTCGACCAGGCCGGCAGCGGCATGCACATCCATGTCAGCGTGCTGGATCGCGATGGCCGCAACGTGTTCGCCTCGCCGGTCGGACAACCGGCCGACGCGCTGCGCCACGCCATCGGCGGCCTCCAGCGCAGCGCCGCCGACTGCCTGCTGCTGTTCGCGCCCAACGCCAACAGTTACCGGCGCTTCGTGCTCAACGCGTTCGTGCCGCTCAACACCTGCTGGGGCTACAACAACCGCACCGTCGCCATGCGCATCCCGCACGGCAGCGAGGCCAACACGCGGGTCGAACACCGCATCGCCGGCGCCGACGCCAACGTCTATCTGGTCACCGCCGCGGTGCTGGCCGGCATGCTGCACGGCATCGAGCAGGGCTTTGATCCCGGTCCGCCCATCGTCGGCAATGCCTACGAGCAGACCGAGAACCTCACCCCGTTCTGGCGCGACACCATCGACGATTTCCTCGCCAGCGATTTCGTCGCCGACGGGTTCGGCGCCTCGTTCCGGCACATCTACGGCCAGCAGAAGCTCAAGGAAATGCGCGCCTTCCACACCCAGGTCACCGACCTGGAATACGACTGGTACCTGCGGTCGGTATGAGCCGGGGCGCCACCGCCGCCTATCCCCCCTCCTGGTACGCCGCCAGCGCGGCGCCACTGCCGCCGCAGCCGCGCCTGGAAGGCGAACTGCGGGCCGACGTGTGCATCCTCGGCGCCGGCTACACCGGACTGTCGGCGGCGCTGGAACTGGCTGAAGCGGGCTACCGGGTCATCGTGCTGGAGGCCGAACGGATCGGCTGGGGCGCGTCGGGACGCAACGGCGGCCAGGCGATCGTCGGTTACGGCTGCGAACAGGACACCCTGGAGCGGCTGGTCGGACGCGCCGACGCGCGCAGGCTGTTCGATTTCTCGCGCGAAGGCATGGCGCTGATGCGGGACCGCATCCGGCGCCACGACATCGCCTGCGACTGGCGCGACGGCCATGCCAGCGTGCCGCTCAAGCCGCGCCAGGAGCAGGCGCTGAAGCGTTGGCAGGCGCACATGGCCGAGCACTACGACTATCCGATGGAATGGTGGGATCGCGACCGGCTGCGCGCGCAACTGGCCAGCGATCGCTACCTCGGCGCCATCTACGATCCGCTCAGCGGACACCTGCATCCGCTGGAATACGCTTTCGGCCTGGCCCGCGCCGCGCTGGCGGCGGGCGTGCGCATTTTCGAGCATTCGCGGGTCACCCGGCTGGACCGCGGCGACGCGCCTATCCTGCATACCGACGCCGGACAGGTTCGCTGCAACTTCGCCGTGCTGGCCGGCAATGCCTGGCTGCGCGGCGTCGCGCCGGAACTGGAGTCGCGGATCATGCCGGTCGGCACTTACATCGGCGCCACCGTGCCGCTGGGCGAGGAACGCGCCCGCGCGCTGATCCGCAACGACATGGCGGTGGCCGACGTGAACTGGGCGCTGGACTATTTCCGCCTGAGCCGCGATCACCGCCTGCTGTTCGGCGGCCGTGCGAGCTATTCCACCCTCCCCCCACCCAACCTGCGCGGCACCATGGCGCGGCGGATGCGGCGGGTGTTCCCGCAACTGGCCGATGTGGACATCGAGCATGTCTGGGGCGGCTATGTCGACATCTCGCTCAACCGGGCGCCGCACTGGGGCCGATTGACCCCCAACGTGTACTTCGCCCAGGGCTTCAGCGGCCACGGCGTGGCCGCCACCGGCGTGGCGGGCCGCGTCATCGCCGAAGCCATCCGCGGGCAGGCCGAACGCCTGGACGCCTTCGCCCGCATCCCGCACCGCCCCTTCCCCGGCGGCCGGCTGCTGCGCACGCCGATGCTGGTGGCGGCGATGGCCTGGTACAAGTTACGCGACGCACTCTGGTAGCGATTTGCCGCCGGTTTGATCGGAATCAATGCCCGCCGGGCGGGTCCTTCCTAGAGTGTTTTGCAGGCACGCACACCCCGGCGTGCGGGAAGTACCGACATGGCCCTACTCGTCTGGCAGGACGATCTGAACACCGGCGTGGACGTCATCGACGCCCAGCATCGCCGCATCGTCGAGATGATCAACCGCCTGCACATCGCCAACCGCTCGATGGAACGGATCGCGGTGGCCGAGGTGATCGAGGAACTGGTCGACTACACCCTCTCCCACTTCGCCTTCGAGGAGGAGCTGATGGAAGAGGCCGGCTATCCGTTCTCGGCCGCGCACAAGCGCGTGCACCAGCTGTTCGCCAAGCGGGTGGGCGAATACCGCATGCGCTTCGAGGCCGGTGACGACATCGGCGATGAACTGCGTTCCATGCTCGCGCGCTGGCTGTACAACCACATCCGCAGCGACGACAAGGACTATGCCGACGCGGTGAAGCACCATCTGAACATGTTCGCCCGCGAACACCAGGAAGGCGGCTGGCTGGGACGCACGCTCAAGCGGTTGTTCCGATAGCCCGGAGCCTGCTCGGCTGACCGCATCTGCCTCCCCCTCGACCCGTCATTCATCTGTTGAAGAGCACCTGAAGAAGGGAAACGGGGGATTCTCCCTCCCCGCCGAGCGGGCTATCTGCTGCAAGGCACGTCATTGCCTTGCAGCGGATGGAACGGAGCTTGTTCCGCGCCGGCATGCCCCGCCGGAAACACGCCTTCAACGCGGGCGCGGCATCAGCCACAACGCCAGCAAGGTCAGCGCCGCCGCACCGCACAGGTAGTAGCCGACATGGGCCAATCCGTACCGCTCGGCCAGTTGTGTCGCCACGTACGGCGCCAGCGACGCGCCGAAGATGCCGGCCAGGTTGAACGCCAGCGACGCGCCGGTGTAGCGCACTTCGGTCGGGAACATCTCCGCCAGGATGGTGCCGCACGGACCGTAGGTCAGGCCCATGATGCCCAGGCCCAGCGCCAGGAACAGCAACACGCCGCCGGCACTGCCGGAGGAGAACAACGGCGCGAACAGCAGGCCGAACGCGAAGATGGCCACGCTGGCGACGATCATCGCCCGGCGGCGTCCGCGCCGATCCGCGTACAGCGCCGCCACTGGAATACCGGCGGCGAAGAACAGCACGCCGGCCATCTGCAGGACGAGGAACTGCTCGCGCGAATAGCCCAGCCGCGAGGTACCCCAGCTCAGCGCGAACACCGTCATCAGGTAGAACAGCACGAAGGTCGCCATGGCCGCGAAGGTACCGGCCAGCAGCGCGCGCGGGTGCTCCTTCAGCACGGTGGCCATCGGCAGGCGCACGCGTTCGTCGCGATCCAGGGTCTTCTGGAAATCCGGTGTCTCGGTGATGCGCAGGCGTACCCAAAGCCCGACAATCACCAGCGCGGCGCTGGCCAGGAACGGAATGCGCCAGCCCCAAGCCTGGAACTGCGCGTCGCTGAGCAGTTCGGTCAGTAGCAGGAAGATGCCGGTCGAACACAGGAAGCCGATCGGCGCCCCCAGTTGCGGGAACATGCCGTACCAGGCGCGCTTGCCCGGCGGCGCGTTCTCGGTCGCCAGCAGCACCGCGCCGCCCCATTCGCCGCCCAGTCCCAGGCCCTGGCCGAAGCGGCACAGCGCCAGCAGCAGCGGTGCGAGGATACCGATGTCCGCATAGGTCGGCAGCAGGCCGATAGCGACGGTCGACAGGCCCATGGTCAGCAACGCGGCGACCAGGGTCGCCTTGCGGCCGATGCGATCGCCGTAGTGGCCGAACACCGCCGAACCCACCGGGCGGGCGAAGAACGCCAGCGCGAAGGTCGCCAGCGACTGGAGGGTGGCCGCGTTGCCGTCACCCGCGGGAAAGAACAGCTTCGGGAACACCAGCACCGCCGCCGTGGCGTAGATGTAGAAATCGAAGAACTCGATGGTGGTGCCGATGAGGCTGGCGAACAGGACCCGGCGGGGAGAGTTGCCCGGCAAGGCGGAATCGGCGACGGCGGTGGCGGTCATGGGCGCAAGGGAGGGGATGACCAGTCCGATTCTGGCAGATCCGGAGGAGAGCAAAGGCAAATCCCCCTCGGTCCCCCTTTTTCAGAGGGCGAGGATCAACTGTTCGATTGGCTTGCCGCTGATCCAAAAAGCAAATCCCCTTCGGTCCCTCTTTTTCAAAGGGGGAGGATTAGCTGTTCGATTGGCTTTCCCCTAGGAAGCAAATCCTCCCTGGCGTCCCTTGCCGCTTTTGCCCCCTTTGCAAAAGGGGGCGGGCGACTGCGAAGCAGGCAACGGGGGATTTGCTCTTGGCGCCATGCCACACACCCCTCGCCGCTTTCATGCGATCCTCCCCCGCGTTCCCCCTTCATGCAGGAGCTCCGCCATGGATGAAGATCTGGACACGCTTACCCGCGACGATCTGATCGCCGAAGTGCGCCGCCTGCGCGCCGGCATCCGCGAGCACCGCGACAGCACCGGCCATGACCTGTGCTGGCACCATCCCGCACTCTGGGGCCTGCTGCCGGAGAAGAGCGATCCGCAGCCGGAAGTTCCCGAGTGGCCGCAGTTCCTGCGCGGCTGCATCCGCTACCGGCAATCGCTGGATCGGCAACTGCCCGATGCGCCGCGCACCGATCGGCCATTCGCCCCCGACGACACCGAACGGTAGGAGCGACGTGAGTCGCGACCGTCATGTCGGGAACCTCCCGTGCAGGAGCGACGGGACAGGTGTAGGACGAACTGCAAATTGAAGCCGCCCCGACATACCTTTCTTGTAGGAGCGACGTCAGTCGCGAAAGCCCACGAAGGTTCCGATGTCATGGAGCAAGAGCATCGCGACTCACGTCGCTCCTACAAGGAAAATTTGCTGGGCCGCCTCACTCCGCCAGGTTGATCCAGGTCGCCTTGACCTCGGTGTATTTGTCGAAGGCGTGCAGCGACTTGTCGCGACCGTTGCCGGATTGCTTGTAGCCACCGAACGGCGCGGTCATGTCGCCGCCATCCCAGTAATTCACCCAGACGCTGCCGGCGCGCAGTTTGCGGGCGACGCGGTGCGCGCGGCCGATGTCGCGGGTCCATACGCCGGCGGCCAGGCCGTACTCGGTGTCGTTGGCCATCCGCAGCGCCTGCTCCTCGGTGTCGAAGCCGATCACCGACAGCACCGGCCCGAAGATCTCCTCGCGCGAAATGGTGTGCTCGTGGGCGACGCCATCGAACACGGTCGGCTCGATGTAGCAGCCACCGGTGACCACCTCGGCGCGGCCGCCGCCCAGCACCAGCTTCGCGCCTTCGGCCACGCCTTTCTCGATGTAGCCGAGCACGCGCGCGGTCTGGGTCTCGTCGACCATCGCGCCCATCGGCGCGCCGGGATCCAGCGGATGACGCGGCTGCATCTTGCGTCCGGCCTCGACCACGCGGGCGACGAATTCTTCCTGGATGGCGCGTTCCACCAGCAGGCGCGAAGCCGCCGTGCATACTTCGCCCTGGTTGTAGAAGATGCCGCTGGCCGCGGCCTCGGCGGCCTTATCCAGATCCGGCGCGTCGGCGAACACCAGGTTCGGGCTCTTGCCGCCGCACTCCATGTAGGCGCGTTTCATGTTCGACAGGCCCGCGCATTGCAGCAGGCGCTTGCCGACCGCGGTCGAACCGGTGAACACCAGTCCGTCCACGTCCATGTGCAGCGCCAGCGGTTCGCCGGCTTCCTTGCCGAAACCGGGCACCACGTTGAACACGCCCGCGGGAATGCCCGCCTCCATCGCCAGTTCCGCCAGGCGGATCGCGCTCAGCGGGGATTTCTCCGACGGCTTCAGCACGATCGAGTTGCCGGTCGCCAAGGCCGGCGCGAACTTCCACGCCGCCATCAGCATCGGGAAATTCCACGGCACGATCGCGCCGACCACGCCCAGCGGTTCGCGGGTCACCAGGCCCAGCTCGTCCGGGCCGGTGGCGGCGATTTCACCGTACACCTTGTCCAGCGCCTCGCCGGTCCAGCTCACGCAGCGGATGGTCGCGGCCACGTCCACCTGGCGCGCGTCGGTGACCGGCTTGCCCATGTCCAGCGATTCCAGCAGCGCCAGTTCGTCGCCGTGCTTCTCGATCAGCCGGGCGAACTTCAGCAGCACTTTCTTGCGATGGGTCGGCTTCGCGTTCGCCCATGCGCCGGCCTCGAAGCTGCGGCGCGCCGCCGCCACCGCGCGGTCGATGTCCTCGCTGCCGCCCTCGGCGACCTTCGCCAACACCCGCCCGTCGATCGGACTGACGCAGTCGAAGGTCCGGCCGCTGGCTGCGTCGACGTAACGCCCGTCGATGAAGGCCTGGCTGCGGATGGACAGGCCACCGGCCATCGCCAGCCAGTCTTCACGGGTGCGGGGTGCGTTCATCGTCGGCTCCTGGGGGAAAGGACTGCGATGCCGCCCGATACGGCGGCAGGGAAATCAGAAGGTGGCGGGTGTATTGGCGCTGACGATCACCGCGTCGCCCTCGCCCACGTTGCGGAAGCGGTGCGGCACCCGGCTCTCGAAATAGTAGGCCTCGCCGGGACCGAGCACGCGGGCCTGATCACCGACGGTGACCTCCACCTGGCCGGCGATGATCACCCCGCCCTCCTCGCCTTCGTGGCGCAGCATGGTCTCGCCGGTATCGGTGCCGGCCGGCATCACCTCGCGCAGGATGCACATCTGCCGCTGCGGCCGGTGCTGGCCGACCAGGAAGTAATGCACGCCGTTGCTGCCGACGTCCGGCAGGTCGTCCACGCCATAGAACGGGGTGTCGGGCAGGCCGGCTTCCAGATCCAGGGTGAAGAAGTCGGCCAGCGAGATCGGGATGCCGTCCAGCACCTTCTTCAGCGAACTGACCGAGGGACTGACCTTGTTCTGTTCGATCAGCGAGATGGTGCTGTTGGTGACGCCCACGCGCTTGGCCAGCTCGCGCTGGCTGAGGTGCTTGGATTTGCGGACCAGTTGCAGGCGGGCGCCGATGTCCATTTCCCGTGGGCGTACCGGTGGCGGATGTTGCGGATACTTTACACCCGGTGAGGAGGGCGTCAATTTCGGAGGCGGCCGTCGCTTTTGCTGTTGCTTCCGCTCTTGGGGCCCCGTAAAGCCGGCAGGCCGGGCGGGCGAATACCCCGAAGGGGCGGCGCGCAGGACGCGCGCCGTTTCGGGCAGGCACAGGGATGTGCCTTCCCGAAATGCCCGCCCGGACTGCGAACCCGGCCCGCGCAGCGGGGCGGGCGGCGTCCGAGGGGGTGTGCTTTCTTTGGTTACTTTCTTTGCACAAGCAAAGAAAGTGACTCGCGCCCGCAGGCGCGAAAGCCTTTTGCCTTTGCGCATGCGGTTCCAGGCAGTCGCTGGAGGTGCCAAACGGCAGTTGTAAAGTTTATTCAACGCGGTAAGCTGCGGCCCTACCCCCGCAGCCAGGAGCCGCCATGAGCGCCGACGCCCCCTCCTCCTCCCGCGCACTGGCGGATTTCTACGAGACCCAGGCCCTGCAGGCGCCGGAATCGCTCAACGCGTTCTGGATGCCGTTCACCGCCAACAAGCAGTTCAAGTCCGCGCCGCGCCTGCTCGCCAGCGCCTCCGGCATGCACTACCGCTCGGTCGATGGCCGCGAAATCCTCGACGCCACCGCCGGCCTGTGGTGCTGCAACGCCGGGCACGCGCGGCCGCGCATCGTCGAGGCGGTGAAGAAGCAGATCGAGACGCTCGATTTCGCGCCCAATTTCTCGATGAGCTCGCCGCTGCCGTTCGTGCTGGCCGAGCGCCTCGCCGAACTCACCCCCGGCGATCTCAACCACGTCTTCTACACCAACTCCGGCTCCGAATCGGTCGACACCGCGCTGAAGATCGCGCTGGCCTACCACCGCGCGCGCGGCGAGGGCCAGCGCACCCGCCTGATCGGCCGCGAGAAGGCCTATCACGGCGTGGGCTTCGGCGGCATCTCGGTCGGCGGCCTGCCCAACAACCGCAAATGGTTCGGCAGCCTGCTGCCGGGCGTGGACCACCTGCGGCATACCCTGGACCTGGAGCGCAATGCGTTCTCGCGCGGACTGCCGCCGTTCGGCATCGAACTGGCCGAGGACCTGGAGCGGATGGTCGCCCTGCACGACGCGTCCACCATCGCCGCGGTGATCATCGAACCGATCTCCGGTTCGGCCGGCGTGATCATCCCGCCGGAAGGCTACCTGCGCCGCATCCGCGAGATCTGCGACAAGTACGGCATCCTGCTGATCTTCGACGAGGTCATCACCGGCTTCGGCCGCCTCGGCCACGCCTTCGGCGCGCAGCGCTTCGACGTCACCCCGGACATCATCACCGCCGCCAAGGGACTGACCAACGGCTGCGTGCCGATGGGCGCGGTGTTCGTCTCCGAAAAGGTCCACGACGCCTTCGCGCACGGCCCGGACAACGCCATCGATCTGTTCCACGGCTACACCTACTCCGGCCATCCGCTGGCCTGCGCCGCCGCGCTGGCGACGCTGGATACCTACGCCGAGGAAAACCTGTTCCAGCGTTCGCTGGAGATGGGCGATTACTGGGAGGACGCCATCCACGGCCTGCGCGATCTGCCGAACGTGGCCGACATCCGCAACTTCGGCCTGATCGGCGCCATCGAGATGGTGCCGCGCCCGGGCGCGCCCGGCGCCCGCGCCTACGACGTGTTCAACCGCGCCTTCCACGAGGGCAACCTGCTGACCCGGGTCACCGGCGACGTCATCGCCCTGTCGCCGCCGCTGATCGTCGAGCGCGGCCATATCGATCGCATCTTCGGCACCCTGGCCGATATCATCCGCACCACCGCCTGACCCCGCTCCTGTAACACGCTCCCGTCCACGCTCCCGCACCGCGCTCCCTGACATCCCATCCTGCACGCCCCGGCGCTCCCCACGCGCATCCACCATCACGCAACGGAGAGACACATGCTGATCGGCGTTCCCAAGGAAATAAAGAACCATGAGTACCGCATCGGCCTGACCCCGGCCGGTGCGCGTGAACTGGTCGCCCATGGCCACCAGGTGATGGTGCAGAAGGATGGCGGCAAGGCCATCGGCTTGGCCGACGAGCAATACGCCAAGGCGGGGGCCGAGATCGTCGCCGGCGCCGAGGAAATCTTCCGGCGCGCCGACATGATCATCAAGGTCAAGGAACCACAGCCGGTGGAGTGCGCGATGCTGCGGCCCGGCCAGGTGCTCTACACCTACCTGCACCTGGCGCCGGATCCGGAACAGACCAAAGCGCTGGTTGCCTCGGGCGTCACCGCCATCGCCTATGAAACCGTCACCGACAACCGCGGCGGCCTGCCGCTGCTGGCGCCGATGAGCGAAGTGGCCGGGCGCATGTCGATCCAGGCCGGCGCGCATGCGCTGGAAAAGGCGCAGGGCGGCTCGGGCATCCTGCTCGGCGGCGTGCCGGGAGTGAAGCCGGCGGAAGTGCTGGTCATCGGCGGCGGCGTGGTCGGACTCAACGCCGCGCGCATGGCGATGGGACTGGGCGCGCACGTGACCATCCTCGACCGCTCCATCGACCGCCTGAAGTACGTCGACGAGCTGTATGGCGACCGCCTGACCACCATCTATTCCACCCATGACGCCATCGAGGAACGCCTGCCCTACACCGACCTGGTGATCGGCGCAGTGCTGATTCCCGGCGCCGCCGCGCCCAAGCTGGTCTCGCGCGCGCAGCTGAAACTGATGCGCGCCGGCTCGGTGCTGGTGGACGTGGCGATCGACCAGGGCGGCTGCTTCGAAACCAGCCATCCGACCACCCACCAGGATCCGACCTACGAAGTGGACGGCATCATCCACTACTGCGTCGCCAACATGCCCGGCGGCGTGGCCCGCACCTCCACCTTCGCCCTGACCAACGCCACCCTGCCGTTCGCCGTGCAACTGGCGAACAAGGGTGCGCGCCGCGCGTTGCTGGACGATCCCCATCTGCTCAATGGCCTCAACGTGCACGCCGGCAAGATCACCTACAAGGCGGTGGCGGAGGACCTGGGCTATCCCTACGTACCGGCGGCACAGGCGCTGGGCTGAACCCGAACGCGAACTCCCCCATGATCGACACCCTGCACCACTTCATCAACGGCCATCCGGTGGCCGGCGCCAGCGGCCGCCATGGCGAGGTCTTCGACCCCGCCACCGGCCAGGTCGCCGCACACGTGCCGCTGGCTTCCGCCGCCGAAGTCGGCGCGGCGGTGCATGCCGCGCAGGCGGCGTTCCCGGCGTGGAGCGCGGTCACCCCGCTCAACCGCGCGCGGGTGCTGTTCCGCTTCAAGGAACTGGTGGAGCGGCACGCGGACGAAATCGCCCTGCGCATCACCTACGAGCACGGCAAGGTACTGTCGGATGCGCGCGGCGAGGTCACGCGTGGGCTGGAAGTGGTGGAGTTCGCCTGCGGCATCCCGCACCTGCTCAAGGGCGAGCATTCGATGAATGTCGGTCGCGACGTCGACTCCTGGAGCGAGCATGCGCCGCTGGGCGTGGTCGCCGGCATCACCCCGTTCAACTTCCCGGCGATGGTGCCGCTGTGGATGTTCCCGGTCGCGCTGGCCTGCGGCAATACCTTCGTGCTCAAGCCTTCCGAACGGGATCCTTCAGCCTCGCTGATGCTGGCCGAACTGCTGCGTCAGGCCGGCCTGCCCGATGGCGTGTTCAATGTCGTGCATGGTGACAAGGAAGCCGTCGACGCGTTGCTGGACGATCCACGCGTCCAGGCGGTGAGTTTCGTCGGTTCCACCCCCATCGCCGAATACATCTACGCGCGCGGCAGCGCCAACGGCAAGCGCGTGCAGGCGCTGGGCGGCGCCAAGAACCACATGGTGGTGCTGCCCGACGCGGACCTCGACGGCGCGGCCGCCGCCCTGCTCGGGGCGGGCTACGGTTCGGCCGGCGAGCGCTGCATGGCCATTTCGGTGGCCGTGTGCGTGGGCGACCACACCGCCGATGCCCTGATTGAAACCTTGGGTCCGCAGGTGGCCGCGCTGAAGATCGGGCCAGGCAGCCAGGACACCGAAATGGGACCGCTGGTCACCGGCGTGCATCGCGACAAGGTGCGCGGCTATGTCGACCTGGGCGTCGCCGAGGGCGCCACGCTGGTGGTGGACGGACGCGGATTGACCGTGGAGGGTTCGCCCGACGGGTTCTTCCTCGGCGGCTGCCTGTTCGACCACGTCACTCCGGACATGCGCATCTACCGCGAGGAGATTTTCGGCCCGGTGCTGTGCGTGGTGCGGGTGCCGGATCTGGACACCGCGCTGCGACTGGTCAACGAACACGAGTACGGCAACGGCACCGCGATCTTCACCCGCGACGGCGGCGCCGCGCGCGCGTTCGCCCACCAGGTGCAGGCCGGCATGGTCGGCATCAACGTGCCGATTCCGGTACCGATGGCCTTCCACAGCTTCGGCGGCTGGAAGCGCTCGCTGTTCGGCCCGCTGCACGTGCACGGCCCCGACGGCGTGCGCTTCCACACCCGTCTGAAGACCATCACCGCACGCTGGCCCGAAGGCGCCCGTGGCGCCGAGTTCGTGATGCCGACGATGAAGTGAGTGCCGCTGCTGCTTCCCGCTCCCGGTAGGAGCGACGCAAGTCGCGACCGTCCATTCATCCTCTTGCGGACACTTGGCGGTCGCGGCTTACGCCGCTCCTACCGGGAAAGCAGGGAAGATGGGGACGCTACTTCTTCACCGGCGCGTTCACCTTCGCGCTGACCTTCTGCCCGGCCTCCAGCATCGCATTCGGCGCCAGCACCACCTGTTCGCCCGCCTTCAGGCCCGACAGCACCTCGGCCTCGTTGCCCAGGTTGCGGCCCAGCACCACCTTGCGGTACTGCAGCAGCGCGTCGCCACCGACCACCGCCACCTGCGCGCCGCTGGCGTCCTGCGCCACCGCCGACACCGGCACCAGCACCGCCGGCACCGCGCGCGGCACCTTCAGGCCGACCTCGCCGAGCATGCCGGCGGGAATGCGGCCTTCCGGATTGGGCAGGCGCAGTTCGATGCGCATGGCGCCGACGCTGCTGGAGATGTTCTGCGCGCTGCGCACGACGTCCACGTCGAAGGCCTGATCGGCCAGTTCCAGGAAACGCATCTGCCCGGCCATGCCGGGACGCACCTGCAGCGCCGCGTTCTGCGGCACGTCGACCACGATGCGCAGCGGATCCAGCGCGTTGACCTCGAACATCGGCAACGTCGCCGAAGCCGAATCGCCGACCACGCGATCGCCGCGCTCGACATTGCGCGCCACCACCACGCCGTCGAACGGCGCGCGCACCACCTGGAAGCCCTGCCGCTCGCGCGCGCTCGACAGGCGCGCCTGCGCGGCCGAGGTGGCCGCGCGCGCGGCGCTCAGGCTGGCCAGGCGTTCGCTGTGCAGCTCCCTGGAGATGGCGCCGGAGCCGACCAGCACGTCGGCGCGATCGAAGTTGGCCTTGGCCAATGCCTGGTTGGCCTGCGCCAGTTCCAGATCCGCGGTGGCCTCGCGCACGGCCTGGTCGACTTCCGGCGTGGCAATCATCGCCAGCACCTGCCCGGCCTTGACGTGGTCGCCGAGATCGACCCGGCGCTCGCTGACAAAGCCGGTGGCGCGCGCATACAGCTTGGCCGACTCGCCGGCCTCGGCGCGCGCCGGCAGGCGCAGCTCGGATTGCGGATCGGCCGCCTTGGCCGGCGCGGTCAGCACCTCCGGCACGGCGCCGGCTGGCTGGGTGGCGGCGGAACTGCGGCCGCAGCCGCTGAGCATGGCAATGCCGGCCATGACGGCCGCCGCCAGCGCGATGCGGGTGAAGAACATGGTGTTCATGGGGAGACTCCTGCACCGGCGGCGTCGCCGGTGGCGGTGGGGGAGGAAACAGCGGAGATGTCGATCGCCTGCGCGGCTTCGGCGCGGCGTTTCTGGCGGCGGCCGAGCACCGCCAGGATGGAAGGCACCAGCACCAGCGTGGCCGGGGTGCCGAACAGCAGCCCGCCGATCACCGCGCGGCCCAGCGGCGCGTTCTGCTCGCCGCCGTCGCCCAGGCCGATCGCCATCGGGATGATGCCCAGGACCATCGCGCTGGCGGTCATCAGCACCGGACGCAGGCGCACGGCGGCGGATTCATAGGCAGCCAGTTCCGGATCATGGCCGTCGGCGATCAGGCCGCGCGCGAAACTGGTCACCAGCACGCTGTTGGCGGTGGACACGCCGATCACCATCATCAGGCCCATCAGCGCCGGCACGCTGAGCGGCGTGCCGGTGACGAACAGGCCGATCGCCGCGCCCGCGATCGCGACCGGCAGGCCGGACATCGCCACCAGCGGCTGGATCCAGGACTGGAAATTGATTACCAGGACCAGGAACACCAATACCGCCGACATCAGCAGGCCACCGGCCAGTTCGCCGTAGGCGCTCTGCATCTCGCCGGCCTGTCCGGTGATCTCGACGCGGTTGCCCGGTTTCATCCGCGCCTGCACATCGGCGGTGATGGCGGTCAGGCGCGAATACACCGAACCCAGATCCGTACCCTGCACGTTCGCCAGCACGCTCACCGTGGGAGCCAGCGTGGTGCGGGCGATGCTGGCCGGCACGTTGCGCGGGGTGACCGTGGCGATGTTGCGCAGCAGGACCGCCTGCCCTTCCCCGCCGATCCGCAGCGGCATGTTCAACAGGGTCTCGGCATCGGGCAGGCTGGCCGGCGGCGCCTGCACCTGCACGGTGTAGGCGATCGCGTTGACGGTGTCGGTCCAGTACACCGGCGTGACCGTGCCGGAGGTGCCCAGCACCGACAGCACCGCGCGGCTGGCCTGCTGCGCGTCCAGGCCGAGCTGGGCGGCGCGGGTGCGATCGATGTGCACGCGGTACTCGGGCAGATCCAGGATCTGCCGCAGGGCCACGTCCACCGCGCCCGGTTCCTGGCGCAGGCGGCTTTCCACCTCGCGCGCCAACGCCAGGTTGCCGGCCACGTCGCGGCCAATCAGGCGCACTTCGAATGCGGCGGCGGCCGATCCGGCCAGGGTCCGGCTGGTGGCGTCCGGCGGGCGCTCGAACACCTTCACGTCGGGGAACTTCTCCGCCATGCGCTGGCGGATCTGCGCCAGGTAGTCGCGCGTCGGCGCGTGCGGCGAACGCAATTGCAGCATCAGTTCGGCCTCGAACGATCCCACCACCGCGCTGTCGACCAGCGACAGGTTGATCGCGTCGGGCACGCCGATTTGCTCGTAGACCGTCTGCAGTTCTTCCGCCGGGATGATCCGGCGGATCTCGCGCTGGATGTCGGTCAGGCGCTGGGTGGTCTGCTCCAGCCGCGTGCCGGAGGGCATGCGCACCTGCAGGCGCAACTGGCCGGCGTCGACCTGCGGGAAGTACTCGCGCCCCAGCAGCGCGCCGGCGCCCACGCCGATCGCGATCACCAGCAGCGCGGTGATGGCCAGCACGCCGCCGTGATGGCCCAGCCGCACCAGCAGCGCGTGATGACGCTCGCGCAGCGATTCCAGGGCATGCTCGACCTTGTGGTTGATGCCGAGCAGCAGCTTCTCCGGCGCCCAGCGCGGGTTCTCCCGGCTGCGGATGTCGGCCGGCAGCAGCAGATAGCACAGCACCGGGATCAGCGTGCGCGAGAGCAGGAACGAGGCGATCATCGCGAAGATCACCGCCAGCGCCAGCGGAGTGAACACCCACGCCGACAGGCCGGTCATCAGCAGGATCGGGGTCAGCACGATGCAGATGGACACGGTGGAGACGAACTCGGGGAACACCACCTCGCGGGCGCTGTCCAGGATCGCCGTGCGCACGTCCTTGCCCAGGGCGATGTTGCGGTTGGTGTTCTCCACGTCCACCACCGCGTTGTCGACCAGGATGCCGATCGCCAGCGCCAGCCCGCCCAGGGTCATCACGTTGAAGGTGTAGCCCAGCAGATCCAGCATCGCCACGCTGGCCAGCAATGCCAGCGGAATGGCCGACAGCACGATCACGCTGGATCGCCACGAGCCGATGAACACCAGCACCACCAGCGCCACCAGCAGGCCGACCAGCACCGCCTCGTGCTGGATGGAACCGATCGCGTTGTCGACGAACACCGACTGGTCGAAAATCGGCGCGATGCGCATGCCCGGCGGCGCCGAGGCCTCGATTTCCGGCAGCCGTTCGCGCACCGCGCGCACGATTTCCACCGCCGAGGCGCCGCCCAGCTTGATCAGCGCCACCGACACCGCGCTGGAACCGTCCATCCGCGCCACGTTGGTCTGCAACGCGCCACCGTCGCGCACCGAGGCGACATCGCGCACGTACAGGACGATGCCGTTGCGGGTGGCGACCGGCAGATCCAGGAATTCCTGCACCGAGGCCGGACTGGCGTCCAGCGAGATCTGCAGCTCGCGCGCGCCTTCGCGGATCGAGCCCGACGGCAGGGTCGGGCTGCCGCGCTCCAGCGCGCCGGTGATGTCCGAGGGTGTCAGGCCGTAGGTCTGCAGGGCGGCCGGATTCAGGTCCACCATCACCTGCCGCGCGGCGCCGCCGTAGGGCAGCGTCATGCGGATGCCGGGAATGGTCTGGATCTGCGAGCGCAGTTGCAGGCGCGCGTAGTCGTACAGCTGCGCCTCGGTCAGCGAATCGGACGACAGCACCAGCTGCAGCACCGGCGTGCTGGATACGTTGTTGCGCACCACCAGCGGCGGCGAAGTGCCCGGCGGCATGCGCCGCAGGATGGTCTGCGAGACCGCGGTGATCTGGCCCAGCGCGCGATCCAGGCTGACGTCGGGCTGGAAGTCGATGCGGATGATGCTGGCGCCGTTGATGGTCTCCGAGCGCACTTCCTTCAGGTCGTCGACCGTGTTCAGGATTGCCGCCTCGGAGAAGGTGGTGATCTTGGCGGCCATGTCCGCGGCCGACAGGCCGTTGTAGGTCCAGACCAGGTTGATGGAGGGGATGCCTACCTCGGGCAGGATGTCGGTCGGCATGCGCCGGGCCGACAGGGTGCCGAACAGCAGGATCAGGATGGCGAGCACCCCGATGGTGTAGCGACGGTTGAGCGCGTACTGGACGATCCACATGGGGGCGTGCTTCCAACGGCGGGGGAAGCCGGTACGCGGGCGGTACCCCGGCGAGCGGGCACCACCCCGCGTCGCGAGGCGCGCGGGCGCCTCATCCGGTGGGGGACCTTTACGTTAGTCGGCTCATGAGCGGGTTCGTTAGTACATTGCTGCCCGATGCTTGCCTATTCCTGCAAACCCGCACCACGGCCTTTGCATGGGCGGCCATGCTTCCGAATAATCGACCTACCCCCGCCCCCCTCCATCGCCATGAGCGCCAACACTTCCGCGGATACCCTCGCCCAGCGCGCGACCTGCGCGGCGAAGGCCGAGCTGGCGGATCGCATTGCCCAATTGGCAACGTCCGACGGCAGCCACGCCACCGCCATCCCGCAACTGCACCTGATGCGGCGTGACACGCCGACGCCCTGCATTCCCACGGTCTACGAACCGCGCCTGTGCATCGTCGCCCAGGGCAGCAAGGAATCGACCCTGGCCGGGCAGACCTACCGCTACGACCCGCTGAACTACCTGGTGGTGTCGGTGACCCTGCCGATGATCGGCCAGGTCATCGAGGCCACGCCGGAGAAGCCCTACCTGTGCCTGCGCCTGGACATCGATCCGGCGGTGATCGCCTCGCTGATGCTGGACGCGGGTCCGCAACCGACCTCCAACCGCCTGGATCCCGGACTGTACGCCGCCAAGGTGACCACGCCGTTGCTCGACGCGGTGCTGCGGCTGATGCGCCTGCTGGACACGCCGGCCGACCTGCCGGTGCTGGCGCCGCTGGCGATCCGGGAAATCTTCTACCGCGTGCTGGTCGGCGACCTCGGCCACAGCCTGCGGGAAATCGCCGCCGCCGACACCCGTTCGCATCGCATTTCTCGCGCCGTCGCGCATCTGCGCCAGCGCTTCCTGCATCCGCTCAACATCGACGAGCTGGCGCAGTCGGTGCACATGAGCACCTCCTCGCTGCACCACCAGTTCAAGGCGGTCACCACCCTGTCGCCGTTGCAGTTCCAGAAGCAGTTGCGCCTGCACGAGGCGCGCCGGCTGATGCTGGCCGACGGCATCGACGCGGTCGCCGCCGCGCACCGGGTCGGCTACGAAAGCCCGTCCCAGTTCAGCCGCGAATACAAGCGCCTGTTTGGCGCGCCGCCGCGTTCGGAAATCGGCCAGGTCCGGTTCAACGCGCGCCAGGGCTGAGGCGTCAGGCGCCGCGCTTGCGGCGTGCCGGGCGTGCCAGCGTGATCCAGGTGGGGGCGTGATCGCTGGGCTTGGGCAACCCGCGCACCCAGCGGTCCACGCCGGCGTCCTTCAATCGCGCGGCCGCCGGCGGATTCAACAGCAGGTGGTCGATGCGCAGGCCGGCATCGCGTTCCCAGTGCTGGCGGAAGTAATCCCAGAAGGTGTAGACGCGGTCGTCGGGATGGCGTTCGCGGATCGCATCGACCCAGCCGGCCTCCAGCAGCTTCGCGTAGCGCTCGCGGCTTTCCGGCTGCAGCAGCGCGTCCTTGCGCCAGGAGCGCGGGTTGTAGATGTCCTCGTCGGTCGGCACCACGTTGTAGTCGCCGGCCATCACCACCGGCTGCTCCAGCGCATGCAGCTTGCGCGCATGCCGGATCAGGCGATCGAACCACTTGAGCTTGTAGTCGAACTTCGGTCCCGGCCGCGGATTGCCGTTGGGCAGGTACAGGCAGGCCACGCGCAGGCCGAACGCATCGACTTCCAGGTAACGCGCATGGCTGTCGCCGGGATCCCAGGGCAGGCTGCGCCGCACTTCCTCCGCGGGCTCGACGCGGGTCAGCACCGCCACGCCGTTCCAGGAACGCTGCCCGACCCAGCGCGCGTGATAGCCCTCCGCTTCCAGTTCCGCGCGCGGGAATCCCTCGTCCACGGCCTTCAACTCCTGCAGGCAGGCCACGTCCGGCGCCTCCCGCCGCAGCCATGCGATCAGGTGCGGCAGGCGGGTGCGGATGCCGTTGACGTTGAAGGTCGCCACGGTCAGCGTGCGGCGCCGGTTCACGGCCATGCATGGCCCTCCTGAAGCAGGTCGTCGCGTTGCGGCCGCAGCACGCAGAAGCGATGCCCGGTCGGCGCCTGCATCACCCACCAGTTGCGCACCTGCGCCACCCGCCGCGCGCCCAGCGACTCGAGCCGCCGGACTTCCGCGTCCACGTCGGTCGACTCGATGTCCAGGTGCGCGCGGCTGGGATGCCTGACCGCCTGCAACAGGATGCCGGGTTGGCCGTCGGGCATGTCCAGCTGGCGATAGTGCGCGTCGGCCGGATCCGGCAGGCGGCGCCAGTCCCGGCCCAGCGCGGCGGCCCAGAAACGGGCGGCCTGGTCCAGCTCGATCGGATCCGGATTCGCCTGCCGGCAATCGACGACCCACTGCGCCAAACGGCTGCGATGCACGGTGCCTGCTCCTGTTCGACCGGGCTCCAAGCTAGGACGGCGATCATCATGGACGGGTGAAAAGCCCCGCTTTCACATGACGAATTCACATGGCGAACGCGGGTGCCGCCGGATGCTGTCGGCAAACGCCACGGGAGACATCGCTTGGGTGCCCGCCCCCCTGCCCCGCCGCAAGCCAGCGCGCTGCTGATCATCGACATGATCAACCTGTTCGATTTTCCGGGCGGGGCCGCGCTTGCGCGCCAGGCCCGGCCGCTGGCGCGTCGCCTGCAGGCGCTGAAGCAGCGCTTCCACCAGGCGGGTGCGCCGATCATCTACGTCAACGACAACTTCATGCACTGGCAGGCCGACTTCAAGGAACTGGTCGCCGTCTGCGCGCATCCCGACGCCCCGGGCGCCGAGATCGCCGAACGCCTGCGGCCGGAGCCTGGCGATTACTACATCCTCAAGCCCAAGCATTCGGCGTTCCTGTGCACGCCGCTGCCGCTGTTGTTGGCGAAGCTGGGCGTGCGGCGGCTGGTGCTCACCGGCATCGCGGCGGACGCCTGCATCCTGGCCACCGCGATGGACGCGCATGCCCGCGAGTACGCGGTGGAGATCCCGCGCGATGGCGTGGCCTCGCGCACCCCACGGCTGCGCGACCTCGCCCTGGCCACCCTGCAGGGAGCCGCGGGCATCGGCATCAGCCGCGTTTCGCGCGTCCAGCCCTGAACATCATCGACGCCGACGGCGCGCACTTCATGCCGTGACGTGGCCGGTCAGCAGCGCCTGTTCCCATTCCGGTCGCCCGCGCTCACGCGCCAGCCGCGCCATCGCCTCGTGATCATAGGGCAAGGCGATGTGCACCACCTGCCAGCCGCGCCGGTCCTTCTCCAGGATCGCGTAGCGCGCATCCGGGGATCCGTTCTCGACCTCGTAGGGCACCGGGTGATCGTCGCGATAGGCCTGCAGGCCGACGCTGCCCGGATTGAACAGCAGTTGCCCCGCCGGCGTGCGCACCTCCCGCGGCACGTGGGTATGTCCGCAAGCGATGACCGGAGCACGCTCGCCCGCCAGCCGCTCCGCAATCTCGTCGCCGGAGGCCCATCGCGTTCCCGGGCCCACCACCGTTTCCAGCAGGTGTTCGCAATCGCTGCGCGGCGTGCCATGGCATAGCAGCAGTTCATCGTCCACCCGCACGCAGGGCGCCAGCGAGCGCAGCCAGTCCCGTTCCGCGGAACCGAGCTGCGACGCCGCATAGCGATCCGATTCCGCGCCCCGCCCGTCCCGCAGCAGTTCCAGGATCTGCCGCTCGTGGTTGCCGGCCAGCGACAGCCAACCCGAATCCATCAGGAAGCGCGCGGTCTCGCGCGGCAGCAACGGTCCCGACAGGCTGTCGCCCAGATTGAACACACGGGTGATCCCGCGCCCCCGGATATCGGCCGCGACCGCTTCCAGCGCGGCGAGGTTGCCGTGGATGTCGGAGACGACGGCGATGCGGGTCATGGGCTCGACTACGACTCACGAACGGGACCATGAATCTAGCAGAGACTCCCGTCCGCCAGCGGGTTGTTAAACACGTAGGTGTACGCGTTCCAGCTCTGCGCGTTGTCCGGCGACTGCACCAGCGGGTCCGGTTGCAGGAAACGGCCCAGCCCCGCGTCGTAGATGCGACCGTTCATGTGGATGATGCCCGTGCCGTCCACCATCTCGTGACCGGTGAAGCCGCGGGGCGTCGTGGGTGAGGCGCTGCCGGCGTGGCGCGCTCGCCCGACACCTGTCCTCTGACGACCTAGGCAGCGTGGTGCGTATACCAATGCCAGTGGGGATCTATTTGCTTTACTTAATGTCCTCGCAAACTTTTTCACCTAACAGCGCTTTCACTGTCATTGGGTCATTTGCGCGGTCTCGCTTCGGATCCCAGCAAGCGTAGGGGATCGGCGCACTCGTCGCACTTCCTACCCGGTCAACCTGGAGCTTGCCTGAGAACTGCGCAAAATCTCGAGGCGCGAATTCAGAACGCTCGCGCTTAATTGATGAAAAAACTCCAGCAAGCGTAACGAACTTGTTCCTATTCTTTGCAACTTTTTCTGCCGCATCAGCACCGTCAGTCGCAACATAGATTCCGTTCTTCAACATCGAATTTTCCGCCGAATCGCGATCGGCAAAGAGCACGGTATCCAGCCCCTCCACATACATTCCTGCCACTTCCAAATACACGCCATCGTAGCGCTCCGGCTGCGCGATTAACGCATACAAAGAAACTTTACACGGATCACCCTTTGTCCCATCGTATCCAGGACACTCGGCGTATGATTCCGCGTCTTGCTTGGACATTGATTGGGCAGATATGCCAGACGTGTCCGAGCACGAAACCACGGCCAGGGCCAGCAGCAAAGCAACTGCAAGGAGAGATTTCTTCATTGGAATCGGCGCTCCTTATTGACAGGCCGGGACCATTGAGTTGCAAGCATATGCAGCAGCCCCTCCAACCTCAAGAAGATTATTCAACTCGTCGTAGTCGAATGACGACAGCGTAGCGGGACTCCCGCCATAGGAGTACGCTCTTCCCTTTTCCAACTGCCCATATTATGTCGCTCTGGTCATCCTTGGTTGCCACCCAAAGACCGTTTTCCCCTTTGTGAATGAGGGCACCACCTCCAGACAACGTAACCCCAGAAGGTATTCCGGGATGTGTATGAACCCATGCCGTAGCAGCATGAATGGGTTGCGGCGCAAGACCGGGTCTTACCCAGCCGTATGCGCCATCGCTATAGACGCCTCCTACGATCCAGTGACCTGCAGGCGCTCTAGCAATCCACGCACCGAGTTCAACCCCATGTGATTCACCGATGGGATACACGATTTTTCCCCGCGCCAAAGCAATTTGTCGACGCGAAGTGAATTCGCGGTTGGCTACTCGTTTATAGAATCCAGACTCATGAAGCGCCTTGTCTGCGTCGCGTATTGCTGCTTCGGCCTTGACTGGGTCTGGCTCTCCACCGCCCCCAGCAGAGCTCGTCCTAGCATCACTTTGTGATCTCGCCATCGCCCCCTGAATCGCCCCCTGAATCGCCCCACTGACCGCCCCATTGGCGAACTTCCCGCCCGTGGCCTTGGACAGCGTACCGCCCACCAAGGCGCCCACGGTGGTCCGCACGGCATCGTTGCGGATATGGCCCACCTGCGGCATCACCGACGCGGTCACGCCCGCGGACACGAACCCGTGCCCGAACTTGCCACCGCTCAGGCTCTCCACCACCCCGCCCGTCGTGGCCTGCAGACCCACCTTTTGCCAGGCGCTCAGATTGCCCGCATTGGCGATGCCCATCGTGATGCCCGCCGAGAACGCGCCAATGACACCGCCCTTGAAGGTGCCCGTCGCCACGTAGCCACTGGCGAAACCAATGGCCACCGCATAGCCCAGCTTGGCCCAGAAGCCACCAGCCTGCGGTGCGACCAGCGTGCCGATGACCGCGATGGCAATGCCCACCAGTTGCCGGAACGAGCTGTTATGGCTTCCAACAATGTGCCGCCCACCAGCGCACCGGCGACCGTGCAGCAGGCGCTACTTAGCATTTCCTGACGTGCGTCTGGCTCACACGAATCTGAGACGTTACAGATCAGCGTTGGCTAGCTGTTTTATCAAAAACTGGAGTAACGCCTACCAACCCTGCGATCTTGTAACTTGGCCACTGCCATCCGGCATCCACACTTCTTTCGAAAGTTCCTATCAATTCAATGTATGAGCCTTCTTCTGCCTGAAGAGATTTCTCATACGCCGCGACTCTGGATGGCTTTACCCCCTCATGAAACGCCCCTATCTCAATAGCCGCCTCCATGTTGGAGATATCGCGCTGCTCCTTTGAGAAGAACAACACCCGCCTTCGTAGCCCCCCTTCTGTTTCCGTATGGAGGTACCCTTTCACCCTTACAACATGACCTAAGTATTGAGCGCTTCCAAGCAGCTGAAAGAACGACACCGAGCAAACCAGATCTGACGTGAACCCAGTCTCTTGGCAGGCCATTTTTTCGCTCTCTTTAGTGCAACCAATGATTGCCACCAATGCAAATGCGAGCAGCGCCATCAAATTAGTCTTCATGGATTATATTTCCCAGCATTCCAGTCATCAGCATATCCCCGTCTCTCCAAGTATCTGTCGTAACTCCAAGAATACCTATAGCTCGGCCCAACCACATTGGCATCCACAGCGTGACGGATTGAGTATCGATAATCATCGGGAGAAAAATCTGGAATCGCTCGTTCATGATACGGATGCGTGTGCATCCACTCAACAAAATCTAGCCTTTTTAGTCCAATGTAGCGTGCATCCAATGCAACGACATGAAATTGACCGGAACTGTGCGCCGGGCCAAAAAAATACAGGTCCGTCTTTTTTTGCCAATATATCTTCGCACCTATCTCCGTCCTGAACTCCTCACTGATTGGATAAACGATATCACCCCACTTTTCCTTCATTCCGATCAACTCTACCTCGGTATAACCTCGACTAAAGAAGCCAGCCTCCCTCAGAGCAGTATTGGCCCGCGTCGAAGCGTTGTACCCCTTCTCCCAATCCACGGGATCGGGATCGCCCAGCGCACCAGTTTGGTGTGGCTGAGGTGGCCGCGCCATCGCCCCCTGAATCGCCCCACTGACCGCCCCATTGGCAAACTTCCCGCCCGTGGCCTTGGACAGCGTTCCGCCCACCAAGGCGCCCACGGTGGTCCGCACGGCATCGTTGCGGATATGGCCCACCTGCGGCATCACCGACGCGGTCACGCCCGCGGACACGAACCCGTGCCCGAACTTGCCACCGCTCAGGCTCTCCACCACCCCGCCCGTCGTGGCCTGCAGACCCACCTTCTGCCAGGCGCTCAGATTGCCCGCATTGGCGATGCCCATCGTGATGCCCGCCGAGAACGCGCCAATGACACCGCTCTTGAAGGTGCCCGTCGCCACATAGCCACTGGCGAAACCAATGGCCACCGCATAGCCCAGCTTGGCCCAGAAGCCGCCAGCCTGCGGTGCGACCAGCGTGCCGATGACCGCGATGGCAATGCCCACCAGTTGCCGGAACGTGA